>NZ_BPPA01000021.1 GCF_019972815.1 Lactobacillus huangpiensis | reverse complement strand
TGATATGACCCCCAAATTTAGGACAAATTTGGGGGTTATTTTTATGTCTAAATTATCTAAACAAGATAAAATTGAAATCTATCATCTTTGGCACGATTATCAAATAAGCCCTGCTGAGCTAAGTCAGCGTTATCGGGTTGGCAAGACTAATATTAATTACTTGTTGGCTTTAATTGGCCGTCACGGTCTAGCTGTTTTAGATCAGCCTTTCACTGCTTATACAAGTAATTTTAAGGAGCAGACCCTTAGGCGAATCATAGTTGAACATGAGCCTGCCCGTCGAGTATCTATTGACTTGGGCTTAAAAAGTCATGGCATGTTGTACAACTGGCTGCGCGAATACCGTAAAAATGGGTATAATATCGTTAACAAGCAGAGAGGACGGCAACCCCATGACCAAAAGAGAGCAGCTGATCAAACAGGAAAACCATCGGCTCAAGCAAGAGAACGAACGCTTACGCCAGCAGAACTTAAAGCTGAAAATCGAGAACGAATTCGTAAAAAAATTGAGCGCCTTAGTCGACCAGCGGACCAAGAACCGCAAGCCGCGGAAATAGCCCAGGCAGTTACCCAACTAAGGCGCGAGCTTAAAGTCAGCGTAACTTTTATTCTTGATGCCATTAATGCCAATCCTGACCTGCCCCATCTATCCCGTAGCAATTATTACTACAGTTTAAAGAAGAAGGACAAAGATTGGGATAATCGAGAAATAATGGCTGAAATCAAAGCTGTCTGTGAAGAACACAAGCACCGCTATGGCTATCGCCGTATTACTGCAGAGCTTAGGCGTCGCGGTTTATTAGTCAATCATAAAAAAGTGCAGCGCTTAATGAACAAGCTGAAATTGTTTGGCATAGTCAGTAAACGCTGGCACAAATACAGCAGCTATCGCGGCACTCAGGGTCCGATTAAGCCTGACTTGATTAAACGCAGCTTCAGTGCGGTTTATCCCAATCACAAATGGTATTCAGATGTGACGGAGTTTAAGCTCAAGGAGCAAAAGACCTATTTATCACCGATCATTGACGGCTGCACCCAAGAGATTGTTTCCTATACTATTTCCCGCAGCCCTAATCTTAAGCAGACCATGGATATGTTAAAAAAGGCCTGGGACAAGCATCCGGCACTGAATGGTTTGATCTTTCACACAGACCAAGGCTGGCAATACCAAAATGCCCAGTTTCAGGCGTGGCTGAAAAATCATGGCATTAGCCAGTCAATGTCACGCAAGGGCAATTCGCTTGATGATGGGCTAATGGAAGGCTTCTTCGGGATACTCAAGCGAGAAATGTTTTATGGTTTTGAAAAGCACTCTAAGAATCTCACTGAACTGGAAGACGCGATTAGAGACTACATTGAATATTACAATCAGAAAAGAATCAAGATCAAACTAAAAGGACTAACTCCGCTTGAATATCGGCAATTAGTCCTTAGTTAGCAGCTAATATAAAGTGTCCTAATTTTAGGGTT
>NZ_BPPA01000020.1 GCF_019972815.1 Lactobacillus huangpiensis | reverse complement strand
TTGAAGTGCTCCATAATAGTTAGACATTAATCTGACTATTAGGAGCACTTTTTTCATGACTAAATATTCAACTACTTTGAAAATGGAAATTTGCAGTAAATACTTATCCCACCAAACCTCTTTAGCTAAACTAGAACGCGAATACGGCATTGATCATACCGAGATTAGGGCCTGGGCAGAACGTGCCCGTAAACATGGCTTAGCCGCTTTAAAGGTTACTCACACCCGACAAACTTATTTGCCTGAATTCAAGCTAAATGTGGTACGCTTCTATCATGAACATCACATGGGAGTACTCCAGGTAGCTGCAGTTTTTAATCTTTCGCGGTCAGTAGTAAGACAATGGCTGGCGGCTTATCAGGCTGCAGGCTACTCTGGGCTGCTCCCAAAATCCAAGGGGAGACCACCAACCATGACTAAAAAGAAGCGTCAGAAGAAGCTTAAACCCACTAAGAAGCTAACCGAAGTAGAACAATTGCGTCGTCAGGTTGCTGAGCTAGAGGCACAAAAAGCCGACTTAGAATTGGATAACTTAATCCTAAAAAAAGTGGCTGCCCGATATCCACGCTCACCAACCGGCAAAAAACCAGAATAGTCGTGGAGATTCGGGCTGAGCGACCTGAGGTGCCGTTAAAGCTTTTGCTTGCCAAGCTGCACCTTAACCGCAAAACTTATTACGACAACCGCAGTCACCGATTGAACCGATTAGATAAATACGCTGCTGTTAAAGGCGTAATCAAGTCTATCTTCTACCAAGAAAGTGATGAGACTTACGGTTATCGACGTATGCATGGTGCACTCTTAGATCAAGGCTTTAGCTATGCGCCCAATACCGTGCGCAAGCTGATGCGGCAGCTGGGACTAAAGACCAGAGTCTACAGTAGGCGCACTGCACGCTACAGTTCTTATGCGGGCCCTGCAGGCGTAATCAAGGAAAACATTTTAAAGCAGCGGTTTAATGAAACCAGACCCTACCACGTCTTACACACGGATATTACCGAATACAAGCTGACCACAGGCAAAAAGGTTTATATTTCACCGGTCATTGATGAGGCCTCACTGGAAATACTGGCTTGTCAAGTCAGCTATTCGCCTAACATGAAGCTGGTTTATGATATGCTGGCAGAGCTTAAGCACAAGCTGCCTAAAACAGCCCAGCCTATTTTGCATTCAGATCAGGGTTTTCAATACCGCCACAGCGGCTATCAGACCAAACTAAGACAGATGAAGATTAAGCAAAGCATGTCGCGCAAGGGTAATTGCCACGATAATGCACCGGGAGAAACCATCTTCAACCTAATGAAACGGGAGAAGCTCAACCGCATTAAGATCAGTTCACTAGCAGAAATGCGGGAAGTACTGCATGATTACGTTTACTGGTTCAATCATATTAGAAGATCAAACAAACTAAAATACACGACCCCGATCAAATATCGAAATCGTGCATTGAGTCTTGCGTAATATTAAAATGTCTAACTTTTTAGTTGCACTTCATTTT
>NZ_BPPA01000019.1 GCF_019972815.1 Lactobacillus huangpiensis | reverse complement strand
ACGATCGACAAAGCGGTTAGTTAGATAGTTTCTTCTCCTTATTGCAAGGGGAAATTACCTAACTAACCGCTTTGCGGTTATGTTAGGTACCTTATGGGGTTAGTGTGTCCGCTGTTTGGAGGTTGTGGTGTTTCTGGTGTAGTCTGGGACGATCTTATTTTGAATAGTTATGTTTAGCTGTTTGAAAATGATATATGTAGTGAATAGAAGTTGAGTGGAAGTTAAGGTCATTGTTAGTATGGTTAATTGTATGTTAGATTGTTGTTGTAGTGTTCAAATGGATTGAAACGGTTAGGAAACAATTTATGAAGAAGCATGAACAGTTGTATAGCCAGAATAGAATTGCTGATATATTAGGTGTTAGCAAGAGTACATTGAGTAAGTGGTTGAAAGCCAATGCTGTTTCTCCAAAACAGTTAAAAGGTCAACGTAAATATTATGATAAAACGGTTATTGAACGGTATCAAAAGTCTAAAAAAGTTGATACTAAGGGGAAAAATCATCTAATTAATTCGTTGACTGTTTTTCAAACCGTTTCCGAAAAGCAGCATGAAATAGATGAATTGAAACAGTTGTTAAAAGATAAAGAAGAACAACTTAAAGAAAAAGATGAGCAGATAATGCTGCAGAATAATGAGTTAGTTGAGTTTGCAAAAAAATTTGCACAGTTAGCAGATCAGGCTCAGCGATTGAATTTAGTCGATAAGCCGTTGAGGCAGAAAAAATTTATCGATAAACCAGTTGAAAATTCTAGAGTGATGAAGTCTAAATTACATTGGTGGCAAAAAATTGGAAAAACCAAGTCATAAGTTCAACTTTTTTGCAGTAATTTTTAAGAAATAGTATGCAGTAACTTAATAATATCGACAAAATAGCTTGTAATTACTAATATTAAGGTAATGAGCATAAGACAGAACGGTCCAACTTTAGTTGGAATCGCCAGTGGCGATGTTCTGAAATGCCTATGCGGCAAGGTTAATACGGGTAAAGCACTTTATCCAAAAATAGACTTAATATTAGTCTCTAATACCACCTAAAAATGGTAATATTACTACCGTATACCACCTAAAAATGATGATTTTACCACCTTGTACCACCTAAAAGTGTAGAAAATACCACCACTTTACAAGCCAATTATTTTTATTTTTTAAGGAAAACAAAAGCATGAAATCAAAAAAATTGTAGAAATACATGTTGTTTTTTCTGAAGAAACGAGTATTAAATTACGGCAACTTGCAAAGCAAAATGGAACTAATAATGTACTCAAAACTTTAGAGATTACTGTTGACGTAATTAACTATATTAAAAAGCAAGAGACTCAGAAGTTGTATATATTTTAGGCTTGAATATACATCGACTCTATGGATAAAATTCAATTAGCAGATAAAGTTTTTTTAGACAATATAAGTGAGACTTTATCGCGTATTTGCGTGAGTTATATTAGCCCAGAGGAGTTATTAAGATGAAAAAAGACATTGAAATTAATGCTGTTGTATTGCAAATAGATGCTGAGAAGCAGACTGCTGAAATAGCTGAAGTAGAGAATGACGCCGACCACACAGTACAGTTAACTGACGTGCAAAAGGCTTATTTGGAACCAGGTGATTATATCCACTACAATGCAAAAACTAATAAAATCGAAGATATACACGAGAATGATCTTGATGGGATATAGGTCAAAACTACAGGTAATGCAATCGTTGTATTGAAATTTATGGGCAAACATACTTAAGCCCCTAAAAATTGCGTGTAGGGGCTTATATGGACATATAAGCAATTATAATTTTGACTAAAACTAAAGCTAGAATGTAATATATATTGAAATTGGATATTGAAAAATTCAAATATACCAATTGGTCTAATTGTGAAATTTCTTAGAAATGAAAAAAGGAAAGACTGATTTAACAGCCTTTCCTTTTGCTATACGGCTTTAAATTCACAAACATTTTTTTGCTGCAGTTTGAAGCCTTGTAGCACTATGTTTCGTAGCAACTTCGCTTAATGTACATTATGTAAAGTTGTTACTGGTATAGAGGATACTAAGCAAAAATAAGTTTGCATATATAATATAAAATATATATAATATAACATGTGTTTTTGTTTATATATAATATATATAAATATGCTTACAATAAGGGAGTACAGATTAATGAAAAAGAAATTGAAACATATATTAGGTATTATATATGTTTTTATGCTGATTGCAGCATCGATTGGATTAATAATTATAGATAGACATGATGTATGGGCAATGCTTAGAGAGTGTTTATCTTTAGTTGTAATACTTTTTATTATTTATATTGTAGTAACAAGTGGTGACGATGATGGAGATAATGATTCTAAAACATATAATTTTTTTGACATTATAGATATATTATTGCTTGGAATAGCAGCTGTTTTTATGTGCTTATATTTTTTGTATAAAAAATCATTTATTTTTTCTGGCATTGCTGTAGTATGTGTGATCATATGGAGTATATCTACGTTCCTATCCATTGTTATTGGCGAATATAAAGCTATTAAAAAGAATAATAAACATAAGTAAATTTAGAGGAAAAATCATGAAGATTAATCTAAAAAAATGTTTGATATTATTGTGTAGCATGGTTTTATTTATACAGCCAGCGTTAGATATTACATATAATGTGGCATCAGCTTCAAGTATAACTGCTCTATCTAGTAAAAGGTTAAAATTAAAAAAAGCTAAGAGTGATTTAAAAGTTTATGGCTTTACCGATAAGGAACTGAATTCACTATCTTATAAAAATATTTTATCTTTAGATAAAATATTTTTATAAGATAGGATTTATGGATTTTGGGGAGGAGTAAAAACATGTGCAAAGTCGGTTCGATATTTTTATAAATTAGCACCTAAAAGTGTTAAAAAGCAGATTAGACGCTATGGTATTAAAAAGTTAATACAGGTAATTGATAGAATTAGTGGTACATCTAGTAAATTGGTTCATTTTCTTTGTAAAAAAGTACATATATCAAGAAAATGGGCCAACATATTAGCTAGAATAGTTAATATTATTCTTTAATTAGTTACTATGACTAATATGTTTTTGAATTTTATAATTTTAAATTCGTGAAACAGGTTTCTTATTTTAAGATTTTGTTATACAATATTTTTAACAATTAAATACATGAAAAAAGCTAATCTCAAACTTTTGCACGGTCACAGATTAGCTTCATCACCTGGATTAAGTATAACAAAAATACTTAAAAATTCAAGAGATGAAGTTAAAAAGACCTCCAAGCTAAGAGATTAGCCCGGAGGTCTTTTTCGTTATCAAGACAGCACATAAATTGCCAACAGGACAAAGTTGTAAAAAGGGACAGGTTTAATAGAGCCATCTCAAGTAATAAATCTATTTCCGAAAGCACGTAACGAATGCAGTGGGGCAAGTGGCGGTGACGACCAGCAGTTAAGCGAACCAGGTCAGGGCGGTACAGACGACTACTGTCTGGTCAGAATTACTCATGTGTAAGGCGAGCAGGCAGCAGTGGAACATACGGCAGTAGCAAGGACAGAACATAGTACGAGGTACTATTGGCTGGGGTTAGCATATGGCGTTGCCCAGACCTTCAGATCATATTTTGGAGCGACAAAAAACAACGGCTCGGCTACTGTGCAGGGCGTTTTTTAGCTTAAATGTATGCTGGTCCTTTGTGACCAGATTAGTAACCAACGATCGACAAAGCGGTTAGTTAGATAGTTTCTTCTCCTTATTGCAAGGGGAAATTACCTAACTAACCGCTTTGCGG
>NZ_BPPA01000018.1 GCF_019972815.1 Lactobacillus huangpiensis | reverse complement strand
TATTGCGGTAGCTTTGCATTCCAGTCAATGTCATTTCGATGCTTTTCCATCCATTCAGCTGCAGGCTTTTCAAAAATAATTGTTTTACTTCCCTCTTCAGTTCTTCTGGGATTAACAACCCAACCACCGTTTTTGATATTAACTTCTGGATATTCGTCAAAAATAAATAACCTTATCCAGTTTGGCGCTTTCTTACCGCAGTATTTTTCGGAAAACTCTTTCATTTTTATTGTTTTTCCTACTAAGGACTCTGCGGGACGTAACCCCGCTTTTCCATAATTTGATCAACTAAACTTGCCAAAGACTCAACAGGTATTGGCAAATCTAATACTTTCATCATTATTTATCCGCTCCTTTAAATAATATAAATACATTTAATTGTTTTAAATTTTCTTGATATAATCATCCTTAAAGGAGATGATTATATGAAAATAGACGATTATAATTTGACCAATGACGCTAAATTCTTAATTAGTTCAATGTATAAAGAATATCTTTCTCGTCTAAAAGACAATTCACCCAAACGATCAGCTGTTTTCTTTAGAAATTCAGAATCAATTCACCGATTAATGCCTGAATGGTCTAAAGAAGACACCGATTACACCGTCGAGGAACTAATTGACAAAGGTCTTTTAAAAGGACAACCAGTATTAGGTGGTTATTTGGATATAACTCTTACAACTGATGCGGTCGCAATGTTACAAATGTCTTTCAAAGATAAAATTGATATCGTTCTTGACTATGCAACTAAAATTAAAAATTTGATAATTCCTTAATTTGGTCGCCCATTACATACCAATCAGTTGCAATTAAGTCTTCCAAAGTCGGCATCCATCCTGCATAAGCTCTGTTAGGATCACTTTTGGGAATAACAAAAATTCCCTTAGTTAAGTTGGTGCAGATAAAAACTGCTGGTCGTGTACCATCACTTTTTCTGGCAATACCTCGACCTAATTTTTGTGCCTTAAGTGCTGCGTCTCTAATATCCATTAGCTAATTATTTCCTCCATCCCCAACACCTTATATACTTTTTTCCTAACTGATATATCACGTGGTGTGGTACCACCATGAATGGCATAGCTAAGTGTCGGCCTATTGACATTTAATAGATCTGCCAAACTTGAAACTGTGTACCCTTGTCGTATCATTTCAATTTTGATATCACTAAAAATCTTTGACTTTGCCTCTGCTAAAGCCTGTTCTGCTGGCAACATAGCTCACTCCCTTCTTCCTAAAACAAAAGTGTAAATAATTTTGTCAATAAATTACTAAATTTTGTTGACATGTATTAGGAAATATCCTAATATGAAGACATAATAAATAAAGCAATTGAACTGGCTATCCCACTAATTCAATACTTTTTTGTTTATACAAAAGTTTAAATAATTCAATTGACAATTACATATTACTAATATTTCCTAATTTTGTCAACTAAAATACGGAAATTTTCTAATTTAATTTGTCAAGGACTGGAGTTACCTTGATATGAATACATTTGAAATTGTTAAAAAATTATGCGCACAAAAACATTTAACGCTTGCGCAAGTTAATGATAAAGCTGGTTTAGGAAAGAACTCTATATACAGTTGGAAAACCAGTAAGCCAGGAATGGAAAACTTAAAAAAAGTTGCTAATGTATTACACACTTCAGCAGACTACTTACTAGGAAATACTGATGATCCTTCTCCTTCTTCTAAGAAAGGTCATTCAGCTATTGATATAGAAAACGATGAACTGTTATCTTATCGTGGTCGTCCTATTCCAGATGATTATCTAGATATTATTAAAAAACTAATGGACTCCGATATTGAAAGGGGCAAAAGGCGTGAATAATTTAATTAGATATCTTTTTATTTTTGCTTTTGATCACGACATCGGTGTTCTATTAATTAGCACTTGCGAAGAATATAATTCACTGGCAGATAAAACTAAAAAAACAATTATTATTAATACAAACTGGAAAAACCAGAAAGAACTTCCATTCATTATCGGGCACGAAATTGGTCACATCATGAATGGCGATACTAATAATGATATTGAATACTATTGTGGCAGTCCGATTACATCTGAGGAACGTAAGGCTGATCTATATTCGCTTAATCTAATATACAAGTATGCATCCAGTCAGTTTGAAACATTTGATGAGCCAGGCATTTTTATGGAACAGTTTGGCATCCCTTATCGTATGAAAGGCGATGTGTACAGACTGTTTAAAGAAAATGATGATCTAGTATTTTAATCTCAATGAAAACGTTATAATATATAAAACTTAATTTAGGAGGAATATTATGAGCAAGACATGTGCAATATGTGGTCAAAAACTATCTTTCAATAATCAAGGATATTCCGTTGGTAAAGAAAAAATATGTTCTGATGACAATAACTATTTAATCAAAGCACTAGGTTATAAATTACCTTTGGGCATAAAAGATACTGTAAAGGTTGAACTTGATAAAGGGAGATTACCTTTCGAAGAAGCCAAAAATTTAATTGAACAACAAAAGCTAAAAGATTCCATTGAACACCAGAAAACTTTAAATCAATTAAGACAGCAGTCCGAGATAGTTAAAAAAGAAGCTGTCGTTACCTCTGCTCCTAAAAATGTAGGACCTGTTTCTGAACCTGAGCCTGAAATCGTGGATAACGCTAACCAAGAGCTCAAATCAGAAAACAATACTTATAGCAGTCAGCCTGACGAAACAGCTAACGTTACCGAACAACCAGTACAAGAAGAAAAAGCAAGCAAGTTAGAAAAGACCATAAAAGTTACAAGCATGATAGGATCTGTTATAAACTCCATGCGACAACCACATTGTCCAAAATGCAGATCAACAAATGTTCAAGCCGTAGGTCAACATCGTAAAAGTTTTTCTGTTAGTAAAGCTGTTGCTGGTACTGCATTATCTGGAGGACTTGGTGCTATAGCAGGATTTGCAGGTAAAAATACCAAAAAGGTAGATATGATTTGCATGAACTGTGGTAAAAAATTTAGATTCTAAAGAAAACACATTGTCCAATAAGTAAGCTACAAATCTAATGTGATTTACAAAGAAGACAAAAATAATAGTTACAAACGAATACAAAACAAAAAAGCTATTAAGAATCTGCTTGGAAAACTAGTTCTTAATAGCTTAAAAACAACAGGGTTATGCCCTTTTGCATACCCTATTATAGCATAGGAGATAAAATTTAAAATGTCTTATATTAAAAAGCGTGGTATATCTTGGCAGGCTCAGGTATCTTGGTATGACGAACAAAATAAACGCAAATACAAGACTAAAAGCGGCTTTGCTACCAAAATGCAGGCTAAAAAATGGGCTAATGAATTTGAAGTAGCCAAAGATAAAAATTTAATATCAGATCAAGATCCAACTTTTGCTGAATATTTTGACGAGTGGTACAAGCGTTATAAAGAGCCAGGTAAATCCAATAGCACAAAGAGACGCTATCGTAGAGCTTATGATCTAATTAAAGAAAATTTTGGCAACATTAAACTTTCCAAAATGACCAGAGCGCGTTATCAGGATTTTTTTAACTCTTATGGAAAAACACATGCTAAAGTAACTGTTCAAAAAACAAATGGTACAATTCGTAGCTGTGTTAAAGATGCCATCAGTGAGGGTCTAATAACAACAAATTTTACAGATAGAATTAACTTAACCTGGAATTCTGAACGTACGCGTAAAATCGACTATTTAAATTTTAAGCAAGTTCAAAAACTAAAAGAGTCATTACTAAACGGTTTAAATACTCGTTACACCAGCAGATATATGTTATTAACCATTATCTATACTGGAATGCGTCCTGGTGAAATAAAAGTCTTAACATGGCATGATATTGATTTTAAAAATAAAACAATAACAATAAATAAGTCATGGGATTACGATAATAAAAATATTGTCAACTATGATTCAAATGAAATTAACAAGAGTACAAAAAATATTTCTTCGACCAGAATAATTAAAGTTGATCAAAAATTACTAGATATTTTAAGCAAATTAAAAGTAAATAACCATGAAAGAATTTTTATCGAGAATAGAGGAACCATTCCTACTTCAAATGCTGTAAATAAAACTTTGCGACAGCATTTAGCAAAAATCGGTATAAATAAAAAAGGCTTCCATTTTCACAGTTTACGTCACACTCACGTAGCATTATTATTATTCAAGGGAGTTGACCTATATTCTATTTCTAAACGCTTGGGACACGCAAATATGAGTATTACGGCAGGTGTTTATGCCTACATGCTTGATGAGCTGAAACAAAAATCTGATCAGCAAATTGTAAAGATACTTGACGAAATTTAGAAGCATGGCGAACTTTTGGCGAACATAGGTAAGCAAAAAGCCCATAACATCAACTATTATGGGCTTTTATTTACGGAGTGTGAGAGATTTGAACTCTCGATACAGGATTAACCCATATACATGATTTCCAATCATGCTCCTTAAGCCACTCGGACAACACTCCAATTTAAACTCCGGCTGTCAGACTCGAACTGACGACATCTTGATTAACAGTCAAGCGCTCTACCAACTGAGCTAAGCCGGATTGC
>NZ_BPPA01000017.1 GCF_019972815.1 Lactobacillus huangpiensis | reverse complement strand
AAGCACGGCAGCGTCCTACCCTCGCAGGCAGTCTCCCACCAACTACTCTCGGCGTGAAGAAGCTTAACTGCTGTGTTCGGCATGGTTACAGGTGTTTCCTTCTTGCTCTTGCCACCGTACTTTTTCTCTTTCTTTGAGCTTTTACACTCAAAACTAAATATAATCCTCTTGAAAAAACCTTAATTGCCATTAAGCTCTGGTCAAGTCCTCGACTGATTAGTACTGGTCCGCTCCAAGCCTCGCGGCTCTTCCACTCCCAGCCTATCTACCTCTTAGTCTTTGAGGTGTCTTACTACTTACGTATGGGAAATCTCATCTTGAGGGGGGCTTCGCACTTAGATGCTTTCAGCGCTTATCCCGGCCATACTTAGCTACCCAGCGATGCCTTTGGCAAGACAACTGGTACACCAGCGGTATGTCCATCCCGGTCCTCTCGTACTAAGGACAGCTCCTCGCAAATTTCCTACGCCCACGACGGATAGGGACCGAACTGTCTCGCGACGTTCTGAACCCAGCTCGCGTGCCGCTTTAATGGGCGAACAGCCCAACCCTTGGGACCGACTTCAGCCCCAGGATGCGACGAGCCGACATCGAGGTGCCAAACCTCCCCGTCGATGTGAACTCTTGGGGGAGATAAGCCTGTTATCCCCAGGGTAGCTTTTATCCGTTGAGTGATGGCCCTTCCATGCGGTACCACCAGATCACTAAGCCCGACTTTCGTCCCTGCTCGAGTTGTCGCTCTCGCAGTCAAGCTCCCTTATACCTTTGCACTCTGTGAATGATTTCCAACCATTCTGAGGGAACCTTTGGGCGCCTCCGTTACTCTTTAGGAGGCGACCGCCCCAGTCAAACTGCCCGTCTGACACTGTCCCATGCCTCGCTTAGAGGCCCTGGTTAGAGCAGCCATCAAACAAGGGTAGTATCCCAACATTGCCTCCGATAACACTGGCGTGCTATCTTCTCCGGCTCCTACCTATCCTGTACATGTTTAACAGCTGCCCAATATCAAATTGCAGTTAAGCTCCATGGGGTCTTTCCGTCCTGTCGCGGGTAACCCGCATCTTCACGGGTATTATAATTTCACCGAGTCTCTCGTTGAGACAGTGCCCAAATCATTACACCTTTCGTGCAGGTCGGAACTTACCCGACAAGGAATTTCGCTACCTTAGGACCGTTATAGTTACGGCCGCCGTTTACTGGGGCTTCAGTTCGCTGCTTCGCTTGCGCTAACAGCTCTCCTTAACCTTCCAGCACCGGGCAGGTGTCAGCCCCTATACGTCGTCTTACGACTTAGCAGAGACCTGTGTTTTTGATAAACAGTTGTTTGGGCCTATTCACTGCGGCTGGCTCTTACACCAGCACCCCTTCTCCCGAAGTTACGGGGCGATTTTGCCGAGTTCCTTAACGAGAGTTCTCTCGCTCACCTGAGTGTTCTCCACTCGACTACCTGTGTCGGTTTGCGGTACGGGTACGCAGCTTCTCACTAGAAGCTTTTCTTGGCAGTGTGACGCTTGAACCTTCGCTACTTTGATTTCGCTCCTCATCACGCCTCGTGCTTACCGGTAACAAGCATTTGACTCATTACCACACTTAACGCTTGAACATGGCTTCCAGCGCCATGCGTTCTTTGCCTCCTGCGTCCCTCCTTCGCTATTAACGAAGCTGCGCAGTACAGGAATTTCTACCTGTTGTCCATCGACTACGCCTTTCGGCCTTGCCTTAGGTCCCGACTTACCCTGGGCGGACGAGCCTGCCCCAGGAAACCTTAGTCTTTCGGCGGACAGGATTCTCACCTGTCTTGCGCTACTCATACCGGCATTCTCACTTCTAAACGCTCCACTTATCTTCTCAGTTAAGCTTCGCCGCATTTAGAACGCTCTCCTACCACGTGCATTACTGCACATCCACAGTTTCGGTACTATGCTTAGCCCCGGTAAATTTTCGGCGCAGCGTCACTCGACTAGTGAGCTATTACGCACTCTTTTAATGATGGCTGCTTCTGAGCCAACATCCTAGTTGTCTACGCAACTCCACATCCTTTTCCACTTAGCATAGATTTGGGGACCTTAACTGGTGATCTGGGCTGTTTCCCTTTCGACTACGGATCTTATCACTCGCAGTCTGACTCCAGTGCCTCGATCTCTGGAATTCGCAGTTTATCTGAATTCAGTAACCCCTGACGGGCCCTTCGTCCAAACAGTGCTCTACCTCCATGATCGTCCTGGCACCAGGCTAGCCCTAAAGCTATTTCGGAGAGAACCAGCTATCTCCAAGTTCGTTTGGAATTTCACCGCTACCCACAACTCATCCCCGCAATTTTTAACTTACGTGGGTTCGGTCCTCCAGTGCGCTTTACCGCACCTTCAACCTGGTCATGGGTAGGTCACTTGGTTTCGGGTCTACGTCAGCTAACTTCTGCGCCCTCTTCAGACTCGCTTTCGCTCCGGCTCCGTCTTTTCTGACTTAACCTCGCTAGCTAACGTAACTCGCCGGTTCATTCTACAAAAGGCACGCCATTACCCTTTAATGGGCTTTGACTATTTGTAGGCACACGGTTTCAGGTTCTCTTTCACTCCCCTCCCGGGGTTCTTTTCACCTTTCCCTCACGGTACTGGTTCACTATCGGTCACAATGTAGTATTTAGCCTTGCGAGATGGTCCTCGCTGCTTCAATCGGGATTCCTCGTGTCCCGACCTACTCAGGATCCTGCTCGGCGCGCTCCGGATTTCGCTTACGGGGCTCTCACCCTCTCTGGCTTACCTTCCCAGATAATTCTGCTATCCTTTGCGCTGCCTTATTGCAGTCCTACAACCCCAGATGATAAATCATCTGGTTTGGGCTCTTTCCTCTTCGCTCGCCGCTACTAGGGAAATCGATTTTTCTTTCTCTTCCTGCAGCTACTTAGATGTTTCAGTTCGCTGCGTCTTGCCCCAAACGGCTATTTGTTCACCGCCTGGTAATGCATCTGCATGCATTGGGTTCCCCCATTCGGATGTCTCCGGATCGCTGCGTACTTACCGCTCCCCGAAGCCTTTCGTGGTTCGTCACGTCCTTCTTCGCCTCATTGTGCCTAGGCATTCACCGTGCGCCCTTCTTTACTTGACCTTACTCAAGATACTCTCTCGGTCGCTCTTTGGCAATCTCTTCTCTTTTGATTGTTTCTCGGTTTTTTCTTGGATTATATTCAGTTTTCAATGTACTAACTC
>NZ_BPPA01000015.1 GCF_019972815.1 Lactobacillus huangpiensis | reverse complement strand
AACTAAAGTGAAAGATTAGTTCGGAGGTTTTTCCGTTATCAAAACAGCACACAAATAGCCAACAGGACAAAGTTGTAAAAAGTGACAGGTTTAATAGAGCCATCTCAAGTAATAAATCTATTTCCGAAAGTCAGTAACGAGACAGTGGGGCAAGTGGCGGTGACGACCAGCAGTGCAAACAAGGTCAGGGTGGTTCCGACGACTACTGCAGGTTTAGAATTACACATCTGTAAGGAGAATATGCAGCAGTGGTGCACATGGCCGTAAGTATCAGAACATAGTACGCCGTACTATTGACTGGGGTTAGTAATGACGTTGTCCAGCAACTTCTAGATCATCACTAAGAGAAAACAAACAACGGGTACAAGCGGTGTTAGGGCGTTGATTAACCAATAAAAAGCGTGTGTCGGCGAAAGCCGGAGTTATAACCAACAATTGCAAAGCAAGTTAGTTAGATACTTTTATTCCCTTTTCGCAAGGGGAAAGTACCTAACTAACCGCTTTGCGGTTAGTAGAGAGTTAGGTATGGGGAGAGTCTGCCCCAAAAGAGTAAGAGATCAAGCAGGGAAGAGAAAGAAATAAAAGAGTTAGGTAAAAAATGATATTGGAGGGTAAGGTGCTGGAATAGAAGTGGATTAAAGAGTGGGAATGGAAAAATGATGAAGCATTGTATTCAGATTTTAAGTTAGAAAAAGAGTATCAGAAAATATTTAGTGAAGAATAGTAATGTCTGCAGATCGCTCAAAATTGAGTTCTAAGAGCTTTTAATGGTGTCTAGGATGATTGGATGTGTTTTTTGCTTAAAAAAGGTGGTTGAGAAATGTTTAACGTTCAAGTCCACGACTACGTTCTCTTGGTGCTTGTTGCTGAAAATATTTAACCTGTAATTTTTCTTGACTTGGTTCGGGATTTAATTTTTTAACATCTTTCTTGTCCCAATAACGGGCGAAATATTTTAAAGCTGGTTCTGGGTCTTTTTGAAAATGTTGGCCAACTTGTTTGGTAACTTGATCCCAAATATTTTTGATTAGTGGTTTACAGTCCTTGACGGCGATAACTAAGTTTTTAGCGAATTGATCTAGCTTAGTAATTTGTGTTTGTTGTTGGCGAATGAGTCGATTGCGTGTTGATAGAGCCTGTTTTTGTTCAGCTAGTAATTGTTCTTGCTGTTTTAGTTGTTTAGCTTGAGTTTGATTTTCCTGCTGTTTTTCGGTTAGTTTAGTTTGCAGATCGTGAATTTGGTGCTGGTATGGCTCGCTGCCAGTAGTCAATTTTTGTTGTAGGTCGTAAATTTTAGCGTTGAGGGTTATTCGTTCACTTTCTTGTTTATGATCATTGGCAATGGATTGTGTAATCATTTTGTTAAGATTTTGAATTTCTGCTTGTAACTTTTTGATTTTTTCTTGATATGGCTGACCAGCATTTTTGTGGACACGTTGCTGTTCTTCTCTTCGTCCTTCCTCAACACCGAAAGTATGACCTTGAGAGTAGCCGTTAAGTTCTGCAGTTTCCTTTTGCGCTGTAAGCTGCTCATTTTGGGCTTTTAATTGGACATTCTCCGTTAGCAATTGCTTGTTTTGCCCGATAATTTGTACCAAATTTTGTGGTAAATCGGCTTGTCTAATTAATTTTGCAATTCGTTTTTGTGCCAGTGGTTTGTCGAGTATGCCAAAAGTCTTAGTTGGTAAATAATAATCGGCATTTTTGCCCTTATTAACATTTTCAAGGCGTTTCAAATTGCTGATGTATGATTTATCGGCTTTAGAATTAAAAACGCTCTGAGCGGCTAAATTTGCTAAATTTTGTTGTTTTTCATTAACTTTTAGGCTAAGTTGCTCGTTTTTTAATTCTTGATCGGTTAATTTAACTTGTACTTCGGCATTTTCTTGTTGCTGGGTTTTAGTAATTTCTTGAACTTGCTCTACTCTACGCATAGCTTGTTTGTATTCATGAACGTTTTTTAAACGATTAGTAAAGCCAACTTCGCGCTCAATACCAAATTTCAGGGCAATTTGACTTAATTTTTCAGTTTGGTGGTGTTGAAAATTGCTAAAAAGCGCCCGACTGTCCTTAGGATCGTTCTTGTAGCCTTCTTCAAGCAAAGCTTTATCAAAACTAGGCTTGATAGTTAAGCCACGCTTAGCGTGCGGTAAATGAGCCACAGGAACAACGTTAAGGTGTAAATGGGGCGATCCCGGCTCGTCCATATGAATGACCGCATTATAAACAATAAAATTGGGATTATCTTGCATAAAGTCATGCACAAATTCGGTCAAAATCATTTTAGCTGCACGCCAATTTTTTGAATTAGCACGGTCTTTATTCAGATAATCTTGTTGATTACCAACTTGAACAATAAATTCCCGTTGAGTTTGTTGGTTTTTACTATGAAGCACTTGCTGATAGTAATTTTTGATTTTACGATCGGCACGTTTTTGTTTGGCATTATAGAGCTCGATTGCGGGATCAAATTGTTCATGATAAACGTCTTTAATATCACGATGAACTAAAACTTGATTTAATTTAGTAAATTCACGTTGGATATGAGTATGGCCTTTTTTATCAAAATCAAAATGTTCAATATCTAAAGAACGATTGTTGTGTTTAATTGAAGTTTCGCTAGCCTTACCTTTAGCGAATGAAATAGTCATTTTTTGGTTCATCAAGTAGGTACCTCCGAGTAGATTTTATTCTACTTCTTTTTTGTTACTTTTCCAAAAAGTAACGTTTTCGATGTAGTGACAATTGCTTACAGCAAAAGTCACTACATCAAACGCCCTTACGCAGGGGGCGAAGAAGAAAAACTAACGTAATTTCTGCTTAATTCAATTTTGCCAAAACTACGTAATGGCCAAAATTTCATAACGAAAAAAACAAGCAAAAGTCGTAAAGACTAGTGCTTGTTTTTTCGTCTGATCGTATCCTCAAGGATACGATTTTCTTTTTTTAAAAAAGAAACAAAAAGACGACCTACTAGGCCGCCAACCGCGCGTTACAAGTAGCTAACTTGCCACACGTTATATCGTACATGCGATATATTATCTTATTTCTAAGCTAATTGTAGCACGAAAGCCCATATCTGGTAAAATAAATATGCACGTTATGTGTCATCTTGGAGAGTTTAGCTAGCTCTTCTAAGGAGGTGAGAATCGTGCACGATATTATTATCTTATTTTTACTGTATTCTGTGTTGTCAAAGGCTAAGCAAGTGCTAGATGATTTACTTATGATTCTAGACAAACTGCTTAAATAATGCAGGGAAAAGGCACAAGAATTTCTCGTGCCTTTTTTGATTGGTCTAATTGTGAAATTGCAGAAAGGTGCAAAATAAAAAGCCTGCAATAACAAGCTTTTTTAATACTATACGGTTTTAAATTCACAAGTGTGCAAAATTTGCACAATTTGAGCCTTAGTTTATAAGGGTTAAGCGACTACTTCCGATAATGCGCATTATGTAAAGCTACATGCGGTATAGATAAAAGCGTAGTTAGTTTAGCTGATACTTTTATACGTTTCACCTACATTTAGTTTAGGTAGCTTTATCATTTTACTGGTTTTTTTACCTCTCTTATGTTGAGTTAACCTTAAATCATTATAGTTCTTAACTGTATTTGTGTTTAAGGTGATATTATCTTCGGGAATATCACTTATTGTTGAAAATATAGGTTTGTTATTTTCCCAAATTTTAATGATGTTACCAGGTTTAGTTAAAATATTTAATTCAATAGAATTTTGGTTTCTTTTAGCATCAAGTATGGTTGGTTTATCGGTAGTATATTTTGATGCTGAAATTGTTTTAATTAAGTGCTTACCACTGTAAATTGTAAAGTTTTTATATCCTTTAAATGGTAAAATTATTTTGAATTTAGCTCCATTTTTCTTTACTTTATAATTTTTAATAGTTTGTTTATTATATTTAATATTTAACTCAGAAATATCATAAGTATTACCGCTAAGTGTTAACTTATGGGTCTTACCAGAATAATTCATATGAAGCTTCGAAATTCTTGGATTTAATTTAATAGGTAAATCAATCGAAACAATATTATTACCAATGGCGTCTCCTAAATTTGCTACGGATTTAGAATATGCTTTTTTCATTCCTCGAATATCAGGCTTGCTAATAGAATAAGTTCTATTAGCTGGATTCATTACAGATTTACTGCCTTTTGAATTATGCTTTAGTCCTAATGCATGACCTAATTCATGTTCTGCTACATTAATTTTTTGTTTAGTTGTATATTTATATTTTTTTAATGAAGTTTTATTTAGTTCTACTTTGTTGCTGACTATTAAGTGATTACTTACGTTATATCGCATGTGATCTATACCAGCTAAACCCTTTAGACTCTTATCCTGTTTTTGGGTAAGTGCTATTAAGTGTGTGTTTGATGAGCTAGCTTTTTCCCACTTAAATCCCGCTTTTTTCCAACCATTAATTGCTTTTTTCCATATATATTTGTAGTTTTTAGATTGTTTATTTATCACATAAGTTGAATGCTGTTCAGGGAATCTCCAACCATAAGGTGTAGTAGCTTTAGTTTTAGCTGATACATTAATTGGCGTATAGCTCAAAAACAGCGTCAAAGACAATGATAAAACAGCAAACTTATTAAGTTTTTTATTCATTTTTACTCCCAGTATATTTGAATAATTTAATAATATAAATTATGGTTTTAGTTATAAAACACCATATATTTTTTGTCAATGCAATATAATTACTCCTATTGATACTTTGTAATAGCTAGTTACACTTTTTAATGCACTTTTTAAGTGGTTTGTCAAAAAATAAAAGTAGGTATCCGCACCGACGCAAACTCGCGGACGCAAGCAGACAGGTAATGAGTCTGTCGGGAGTGTTAAATGGTCACTACGGCCGGTGTAACCAAGAAGTAATGAAGAAAGAAATATGCATTATGTAAAGCTACATGCGGTATAGGCTATTTAAATTGGTAAAAATGCAGATACAATATTTGCTAAATTGTTTGACCAGGTTTTATTAATATGTATGTGCCTAAATGCAGAGTAAAGTATATGGTGAGTCGTTCCTGTATATGCGTCGAGGACTTTAACAAAAATTCCTAAGGTTGTATGCTTTCTAATCATTTTATATACAATTTTTCTAATTGGTTTAGGAGTTCTTCTAAGTACCTTTAAAAATAGTTTACCTACAGTTGCACCACTAATGTATATTTTGTCTGTTGAACCATGTTTGTTAACAGCATAACTCCTTTATGTGAAAAATTAAAATTAGTTTCTAAATTTTTTCTAGCTCTATTCAATTTAGCACGTTTTGTTTTTGCTTTTTTCATTGAAGCAGCTACAACAACTGTATTTGTTTGTATGGCTGTATTAGCAATTTCAGGAGATAGTGCCAAACATGTACAAAATGTTATAAATATTTTCTTGATTACTTTCATATTTTCACCTCTTATATAGTTTATAATAACAGGTGAAATTTTTCATCATTTTTTCGAATAATTAACTAGTAATATAATAACAGGAACTATTTGACATATAGACCAATATGCTAAATTAATATATCCTATAATAATAATTACAGGATATTTTAATATAGTATAATATAAAACTACTAGACTAATTCCAGCTATAAGCGATAATATGTTGATAAACTTTAGGGTTTTTTGTTGTGCTATAGCAAGCTTATTTTGGATATCAATATCTTCTGCTGATGATTTGTGATTTTTTTTAATACTGCTATTAAAAAAATCGTTTACAGATGCTATAGCAAAGAAAATTATCGCTGTAATTATGTCTATTATCGAGCCGAAAATATTTGTTTGCCATTGATATACGGCGAGGAATAATAGGCTTATGGTTAGTATTAGGTCAAATAAATTGTTAATGATTTTTTTTTATTTCTTTTCATGTTGTTTTCCTTTTCCTTTTTGTTTTTATATTTAGTTATTAATAATTCTAAATGATTATCAATTAAATAGCGAGGTAATTTGATTATAATTGTGGGTGATTTTTGATAGTTATATTGGTTATTTTTAAGTATAGAGATGAATTTGTTAATAATATTTATGAAATTAAAAAATTGACTATTAAAAAAAAGCAGTTTTTATGCTATGATGACAACAGTATGAATTAAAAAAGCCCTGGCTGCTGAGCAGTCAGGGCAAAGAAAAAAAGCTAATCCATGTTCACTTTGGCGGGCGAATAAATTAGCTTTAATCCTCTTGAATTCAATACTTAGTATAACAAATCTAAGTTATAATTCAAGAGATTAAAGCTAAAAACCTCCGAACTAAAGTGAAAGATTAGTTCGGAGGTTTTTCCGTTATCAAAACAGCACACAAATAGCCAACAGGACAAAGTTGTA
>NZ_BPPA01000014.1 GCF_019972815.1 Lactobacillus huangpiensis | reverse complement strand
CCCGATCAAATATCGAAATCGTGCATTGAGTCTTGCGTAATATTAAAATGTCTAACTTTTTAGTTGCACTTCATTTTAGGAGGGCTTTTTATATTTTACTGATAGAAAAGGTTTGTAACGACAGCTTGTATGACCAAATTTCTTTTGTTAATATTATTAATAAATTATAAATTAATTAAATCAGCTGTAAAAAACTATTTATTATCTTAATGATAGTTTAGGAGGCCAAAATGTACCATTATTTCAAAAAACATGCATTCTTAATTATAGTAGCCTGTTTATTACTACTAGTTAATTCAATATTGCAGGTTTTGGCTGCTACCAAAATGGCTGTACTCGCAAATTATCTTATTGCGGGTAAAATTGCCTCCTTTATTAAAATGTTAGTCATTATATTTATGCTCTGGTTTTTAACATTTATTGTTTCCTTTTTTGAAAATTATATTCAAGAAACCGCAACGCAGGATATTCTAAGTGATATTCGCAATGACATTGTTACCAGTTTAATTAAACTTCCTCAAAATAAATTTAAAGAAAATCCAGTTGATTATTATGAGTCTTACTTGCAAAATGATGTCAATTTAATTCAAAAAGAGGGCTTAAATACCTTTTTTCTAATTGTACGTTTTAGCGGTAATGCGATTTTTGCTTTAGCAGCACTATATCTTTATAGTTATATTCTTTTTCTTGCTGCAATTATTTTTGTTTTGATAATTGTCTTAGTTCCGCGTTTTTGTAAAAAGTTTCTAACTACAGGAGTTGCTAGGATTTCTCAGGCAAATGAAAAATTTTTAAAATTTACAAGCAGCGGTTTGCACGGTTATGATACTTTATATGCCTTTAATGTTCTCAGCGAAATAAAGAAATTAGTAGCTGCTGGTTCACAATCACTAAAAGAGGCGAATGTACATAACACTGTTAGACGTTCAGCTGTTGATATTATAACTGGTGTGATTAATATAGGCAGTCAACTGCTTATTTTAGGAATTACCGGAATTCTGCATTTTC
Organism: Lactobacillus huangpiensis; assembly: GCF_019972815.1. Classification (GTDB taxonomy): domain Bacteria; phylum Bacillota; class Bacilli; order Lactobacillales; family Lactobacillaceae; genus Lactobacillus; species Lactobacillus huangpiensis. Next base: position 81,776 of record NZ_BPPA01000014.1, on the reverse strand, counting down.
AAGGAAAAATCAGTGCTGGGGCTATTTTGGCCACTGCCGAATTAGCTACTAAAGTGTTCGACTCAGCAGGTATTATTAACCGTTATTTTGCCCAACTTCTTTCTACATCAAGTATCTTTGCCAAGTTTAATAATTTGAAAGAAAAAAGTAAAAATAAGGTTGAAAAATTTGATAAGACAACTTTTCCTCTGGATTTTAGAACTTTGGAATTTCGCAATGTTTCTTTTGCATATCCTCAAGCAAAAGAAGAAATACTGCATAATTTTTCTTTTACTTTTAAAAAAGGAGATTTTTATAAGCTGAATGGTGTGTCGGGACGAGGAAAGTCGACCTTATTGAAGCTGATTACTGGTCAACTAAAGCCCAGCCGGGGAAAAATACTGCTTAATGGAGTTGATATTAATGCCATACCGCGAGGCATAATTAATTCGTTGATTGTTTATATGCCACAGGCAGTTACAATTTTTCCGCGCTCAATTGATTATAATATTTTGCTCGGTCGCAACTATAATGAAAAAACTCTAGACTTAGTAAAGAAAGATTTTAATATTAGCGATGAATGGCAATTTGATTCTCTTTCGGGTGGGCAGGAGCAGCGTGTTGCATTGGCTAGGCTGATTGATACTAAAGGTAAAATAATTTTGCTTGATGAAAGTTTTTCCAGTATTGACTTGAAAACAGCGCAAGAATTATTACAAAAATTACTTAAAAGAGTTGAAACAGTAATAGTAGTTTCACATCGAAATGAGGAAATTGCTCAATTCAATTTTAAAATTTTATCACTAGATTAGGGAGGACTTTCAAAAAATAAAAAAGTTACCAGCAAAATCAGTCTGTTTTACTGGTAACTATTTAATTAAAGTTAACATTATATTTACGGCCAATAGGTGGAAAAGTTGGCAATCTTAGCGGAGTTGTATGCCACTGAGTGAAAAGCGTAGCACATAATAAAATAAATGGAACATCTTCAGGCCGCTCAACTTCACAGATCAGGACTACTCCTTCATTTTGTATAACGGTTTTAACTGTGGCAACTTTTTTAATTCCAGAGAGAAATTTATAACTGCCCTTTTTTATGCTGCCGGTTACTATGTAATTTAACCTTGTGATATAGAAAAGATTAGCTACTTTATTGTTTAGTCTTTTAACCTTTACTAATGAGTGGTTAACAACATCAATTGTATATGAAGAAATAATTCCATTGCCGTCAGTATAAAGTCGACCAATTTCTTTACCGGTATACTTTTTTAGATAGAGGGTATGGTTAGGATTATCTAAATTGCCTTGAATAATATACTGAATTTTATTGTTTTCATTTGCTACAGGTATTTGACCATATTCCTGTTTTTGAGTTAATTCCAATAAGTAGCGCATCTAAGCACCTCTATTCTTTAGCGTTATTTTTAATAAATTTTCTTAATATGTAAGCAACTCCATTATCATTATTTGATTTAGTTTTGACCTGTGCCAACTTTTTGATTGTCGGTATTGCGTTTGCCATGGCCACGCCGGTTCCAGCGTCTTTAATCATACTGGCGTCATTTAAATTATCTCCGATAGCAGCCACCTCTTCACGTTTAAGACCTTTCTTTTTGGCATAATCAAGAAGTGCAGGTCCTTTTTGAGCTTTAATATCATTAATCTCAATGTTAGCAGCAGAACTTGAAGTAACAACGACATTTCCTAATGCATTGATTTCTTTTTTAGCTTTAGCAAAGGCAGATTGTCCGTGAGCATCAAATGCAATGATCTTCATTATTTCAATTTTATCGTTAGCTAATAATTGATCAAGATTATCAACTAAAGTCATACTTAACATTGCATCACTACCAGCAGCTGTGGCAACAGCCTTTTTAAAAGTAACACCTGGATTAAGTATCATTAATGCTCGAGCAAGATTAACTACACGTTTACTAATATCACTTGAATATATTTTATCAGTAGTTACTAATTCAAAGTATATATTATTTTCTTTAAGAATTTTTGAAATTGCGCTCGCTTTATCATTAGGCAATTTATGTTTAACTTTTAAATTATTGTCGGCATCGTAGACTAAGGCGCCATTAATATTGATAAAGCCAGTCTTAAGGCCATATTTCTCAATGGTTCTGCGAGATTGGCGTGGTGTTCGTCCTGTTGCCACTAAAAATTCAATACCGTTTCTTTGTGCTGCACGAATTGCAGCTACATTTTCTTCTGAAATAGCCATATCGCTATTAAAAAGAGTTCCGTCTAAATCACAAGCTACTAATTTAATCAATGGTAAAATTACTCCTCCTCCAAGCTTGATAAACATTTTGGTACTTATCATATTACTATATATGAAGAAAACCTTACTTTTAATTTTGTTGAACTTGGGTAAAAAGTAAGAAGAAATTAAAAGTACCAATTTGATTCACTTTGATAATTAATTTCATGATAACATAAAAGTTAGAGAAAGAGAGGCTGTTGAAGTAATGAAAAAGTTTATAGGTAATGACTGGGATAAAATTTTGGCTCCTGTTTTCGAAAGTGAAAAGTATCAGCAATTACATGAATTCTTAAAAAAAGAATATGCCACCAAAAAAATTTATCCAGACATGTATCATATTTTTACTGCTTTTAAATTAACTTCGTTTGCAAATACAAAAGTTGTAATATTAGGGCAAGATCCATATCATAATCCTGGTCAGGCAACAGGGATGAGCTTTTCGGTTAATCCGGGGGTAAAATTGCCTCCTTCTCTTCAAAATATCTATAAGGAACTTTATGATGATGTTGGTTGCAGACCAGTTAATCATGGTTATTTAAAAAAATGGGCAGATCAAGGTGTTTTACTATTAAATGCCGTTTTAACAGTCCCTTATGGTCACGCTAATGGTCATCAGGGAAAAGGCTGGGAAGACGTTACTGATGCTGCTATTAAGGCTCTTAGTGATCGCGGTAAGGTAGTTTTTATATTATGGGGACGCTATGCTCAAAATAAAATCGTTTTAATTGACCAGAATAAAAATTTTGTGATTAAATCAGCTCATCCAAGTCCATATTCTGCGGATAGAGGATTTTTTGGATCGAGGCCTTTTTCACGTTGCAATGAAGCACTGAAAAACTTTAACGAAATTCCAATTGATTGGCAATTGCCCGCAAATATAACAAAAGAAGATTTAGCATAGGTAGGAAGTAAATGAGCGTTTTTGATTTATTAAAAAATAAAGTAAAAAAAACAGAAAAAAATATTCAAATAGTCTTTCCTGAAGCAAGTGATTCCCGCATTTTAAAAGCTGCTAGTAAATTGTCACTTGAAAAGGTTGTCACACCGGTTTTATTGGGGAACCAGGAAAAAATTATCGACTTAATTCAAAAGGAAAATTTAGATTTTGAAGATTTGAAAATAGTAAATCCTGGTAATTATGAAAATAAAAAAGTTATGATTCAGAGTTTTGTTAAAGCACGCGGAAAAGATATTCCACAGAGTGAAGTTGAAGAAACACTGAAAGACCGAAATTATTTTGGCACTATGCTGGTAGAAATGGATGAAGCTGACGGTATGGTTTCAGGAGCTGCCCATTCAACAGCTGCAACTGTCAGACCTGCTTTACAGTTAATTCATACGTCAAAGGGAATGAAACGAGTTTCTGGCAGTTTTATTATGGAAAGAAAAGACGAAAAGTATGTCTTTGCTGACTGTGCAATTAATTTGGATCCGGATAGTGAAACTTTGGCTGAGATTGCGTACCAGTCAGTTAAAACTGCCCAAATGATTGATATTGATCCTAAAGTAGCATTTCTAAGTTTTTCAACTAAAGGCTCAGCTAAGGGTGAGATGGTTACTAAAGTAAAACAGGCTGCTGAAATTTTTAAAAATAACCATCCTGAAATTTTGGCAGATGGTGAATTGCAATTTGATGCAGCCTTTGTGCCTGATGTAGCTGCAAAAAAAGCATCTGATTCTCCTTTAAAAGGCCAGGCCAATGTTTTTATATTTCCTGAACTACAGTCTGGGAATATTTCCTATAAATTAGCTCAAAGACTAGGAAATTTCACCGCTATTGGTCCGATTTTGCAAGGACTTCGTAAGCCTGTTAATGACCTATCGCGCGGAGCAAGTACTCAGGATGTGTATAATATTGCCATATTGACTGCTGCACAGGTATTACTAAGGAATGAAGAAAATGAAGCTTAATGTCAATTCAGCGCAACAAATGCAGGATTTAGGTCGAGTTATTGCTCAGACTGCCCAGGCACATGATCTATTGTTATTAAATGGTGATCTTGGAGCTGGAAAAACGACGCTCACTCAAGGAATTGGCAGAGCACTGGGAATTAAGCGACCGGTCAAAAGTCCTACATTTACAATTGTCCGCGAATATCCTGAGGCCAGGTTGCCATTGTATCATATGGATTTTTATCGCTTGGAAGATGATGATTTATCTTCGATTGATTTGAATGCATATTTGGCTGAACCCGGTATAGTGGTGATTGAATGGCCAGAAATTGTGCAGGAACAATTGCCAGAAACTTTTCTAGAAATCACTATTAAGCGTGTTGATGATAGTTGGGATTCTACTAAGCGAATAGTTGAATTTGATGCAAAGGGTGCAAGAAACAAACAGTGGTCTAAAAGTATTTTGCAATTATTAAATTAAAAAACAGGTCTTTTATAATGTGACCCAGAATTTTTCAGATTTTAGGGTTATGTTATTAGGTCCTGTTTTTTCTATTATATTTGGTAAACCAAGTTTTTCAATGCGTCGTCGCCGTATTGCTCATCCTGAACTATTAATATACCTGCACATGCCTCACTGTCACTTAATGCATTATGATGGTGCCAAAGTTCAACGTTAAGAGCTTTTGAAACTGTGTCAAGTCTGTGGTTTGGCAACTTAGGTTCAAGCAATTTACTGGTTTGCAACGTATCAATGACAAAATAGTGTGGTTCTTGTATGTCATAACGGGCTAAACTCTGTCGCATCACATTTGTGTCAAAACGGGCATTGTGAGCAGTTACTAACATTCCTGGCTGATACAAATCTTTTATTTTAGGCCATACCTCTGCCATTGTAGGAGCATCTTTGACATCTTCAGCAGTTATATCGTGAATTTGAATATTACGTGCATCAAAAGGCATTTGGGGATTAATGACCGTATAAAATCGATCTACGATCTGGTTGTTGCGAACCATTACTAAAGCAAGTGAACAAGCACTTTCTGGATGCCGGTTGGCAGTTTCAAAATCCATCGCAATAAAATTCATTTTCTCACCTTTAAATTTTAATTTTAGTATAACATATGATGAAGCAATTAACTGAATGCGGTAAAATAGAAAAAGATTAGACAAAGGGGATTTTTGATTTGAAATTATCAGATTTAACCAAAAATGGCATAGAAATAAAGAGGCAGGTTCCGCTTAGTAAATATACATTTACAAAAACTGGGGGACCAGCTGAGTTTCTTGCATTTCCACGAAATGAAAGTGAGCTAAAAAACTTAGTAATTGCCGCACATAATAACAATATTCCCTTGACTATAATAGGAAATGCTTCCAATTTAATAATTCGTGATGGTGGTATCTCAGGTATAGTCCTAATTTTAACCAAAATGAATCAAATTAAAGTTGATAAAAACAAAGTTATTGCTCAAGCGGGAGCGACTATTGTCGAAACCGCATTTACAGCAGCCCATCATGGTCTTAGTGGTTTAGAATTTGCTGCTGGGATACCTGGCAGTGTCGGAGGTGCTGTGTTCATGAATGCTGGTGCCTATGGAGGTGAAACTAGCAGCGTTATTGAAAGTGTCAGGGTAATGACGCGTTCTGGCAACTTTAAAAATTATTCTCAGTCGGAAATGAAGTTTTCTTACCGTCATTCTTTGGTTCAAGAGAATGGCGACATTGTATTAGAAGCAGTTTTTGCATTAAAAAAATCTGCAAAAACCCGCATTCTGGCGGATATGAATTATTTAAATGCTTTGCGTCAATATAAACAACCACTGGAATACCCTTCTTGTGGCAGTGTTTTCAAACGGCCAACTGGTCATTATGTAGGTCCTATGATTATTCAAGCCGGTTTACAAGGAAAACAAATTGGTGGTGCTCAAGACTCTACAAAGCATGCTGGTTTTATAGTGAATAAGGGTAATGCCACTGCAACTGACTATCTTGACCTGATTCATTTGATTCAAGAAAAAATCAAAACGAAATTTGGTCTGGATTTACACACTGAAGTTAGAATTATTGGTAAACCTAATGATTAACCCGAAAAAATTATTAAGTTTGTCTATGATAGAAGGGAGTATTTATGCAGACTAATGGAGCACACATTTTTACATGGGGAAACTTTTCAATAATTCTTGATGTTCTGATTATTTGGTTTGTGGTTTACCACCTGGTTATTTTGATCAGAGGAACCAAGGCTGTTCAGTTAGCCAAAGGAATTGTCTTGATTTTTATTGTTCGTATCCTTGCTGGCATTTTTCAGTTACACACAACGATCTGGCTTATTGATCAAATAGTTTCATGGTCAGTTGTTGGGATAATAGTAATTTTTCAGCCAGAAATTAGACGAGGTCTCGAACATTTAGGTCGCTTGCCAATTTTTGGTGGTCGAGAAGAAAGTGCCCGTACTGAATCAATTCAATTTATTAATGAACTTGATAAAGCTATTCAATATATGTCGAAAAGAAGAATAGGTGCGTTAATTACTATTCAACAAGAAACCGGCTTGGAAGACTATATTGAAACTGGGATTAAGCTTAACGCCGATGTTACCGGAGAACTGCTGATTAATATTTTTATTCCTAATACTCCCTTACATGATGGTGCAGTTATTATTAATAAAGATCACCAAATTGCAGTGGCGGCAGCTTATTTACCTTTGTCCGATAATAGTATGATTCCTAAGAGACTAGGAACCCGTCATCGCGCAGCTGTTGGTATTTCAGAAGTGACTGATGCAATTACCATTGTCGTTTCAGAAGAAACAGGTGGGGTAACGATCACACGTAATGGTCGCTTTTTAGTTGACATGACACGAGATGAATACTTAAAGTACCTTAATGCAGAACTGGTTCCCAAGAAAAGTGATAACGACAAATGGTATCAAAAAATTATACGTAAGATATGGAAATGGGGTGCCGATCGATGAAAGAGTTTTGGAAAAAATCATGGTTTATCCGGTTAGTTTCCCTTTTAATTGCTGTTTTACTGGTAATTTATGTTAATTCTACCCAGGAAGGATTTTTGTCTCAGGGACAGACTGATAAAACCAAGCAGACTGCAAATAAAACTCAAACTATTAAAGTTCCCTTACAAGTTTCTGTAGATACAGACAAATTTTATGTTGTGGGTTATCCTGAAAAAGTAAGCGTTACCCTTGAAGGATCCACTGCATTGGTTACATCAACTATCAATACCCAAAATTTCAGGGCATATATCGATCTAACGAAAAAAAGCATTGGTCAACACAATGTTAGAGTACATGTAAACGGTATTAATAAGCAGATTTCCTATTCTGTTAATCCACGTAGCGTTGAAGTTAATATTCAACGGCGAAAGTCCACCACTATGCCCATACAAATAGAGTATAATAAGAGTGCAGTTGGACAGGGTTATCAGTTGGGACACTCCAGTGTATACCCACAACAAGTAGAGGTTACTGGAGCTCGTTCCGAGGTTGATCAGATTGATCAAATAATTGCCAAAGTTGTTCTACCTAATGGAATCGATCACACTTATGAACGTCAAGTAAGTTTAATAGCTGAAGATCGTAAGGGCAGACAACTTAACGTTGTGATTGATCCAGCTACAGCCAAAGTGACAATTCCCATTACCACTTCTAAAAAAGCAGTTAAAATAAAGCTGAAGCCTGAACATGAAAAAACAGATAAAGTGTATTCGCTTACTGTAAAAAATAAGTATGTTACGTTATATGGTAATGAAAAAGATTTAGCAAAAATTAAAAATCTAGTGGTTCCTGTTGATATAGGTTCGGTTACTTCTACTACAACTAAGACTATTACTCTTGATTTACCTGATGGTATTGTTAAGTCTAATCCAACGCAAATTGCTGTAGAAGTAAAAGTAGATAATGCAAACGATTCAAAAGGAAAAAATAATTAAGATAGAGAGGTTGTTTACTAATGTTAAAATATTTTGGCACTGATGGAGTTCGTGGAGTGGCTAATCAAGACCTGTCACCAGAATTGGCATTTAAATTGGGTCGTGACGGTGGATATGTCTTAACCAAAAATAAAGCCAAAGAAGAACAGGCTAAAGTTTTAGTCTCACGTGATACAAGAATCTCTGGCCAAATGTTGGAATATGCTTTGATATCAGGTCTTTTATCTGTTGGAATTGAAGTCTTGGAAGTCGGAGTAATAACTACCCCTGGCTTGTCATATTTAGTGCGTGCCCAAGGAGCTGATGCAGGTGTACAAATTTCTGCTTCCCACAATCCTGTCGAAGATAATGGTATTAAGTTTTTTGGTAGTGATGGCTTGAAGTTATCTGATGAAATGGAAGGGGAAATTGAACAACTAATTGATGCATCTGAGGACAAATTGCCTAGACCTTCTGCTAAAGGTTTGGGGTCTGTCACTGATTTTCATGAAGGCAGTGCAAAGTATTTACAATTTATCGAAAATACAATTCCTGAAGATCTTAGCGGCATCAAAGTCGTTATTGATGGTGCCAACGGTGCTTCCAGCAGCTTGATTTCCCGGTTATTTGCTGATTGTGGCGTTGATTTCACTACTATTGCTATTAATCCCAATGGCTTGAATATTAATGATCATGTTGGTGCCACACATACTAAAAAACTACAGGAAGAAGTGGTTAAACAGGGTGCTCAACTTGGTCTAGCCTTTGATGGGGATGCAGACCGTTGTATCGCTGTCGATGAAAACGGTCATGAAGTTGATGGGGATCATATCATGTATATTCTTGGAAGCTACATGGAAGATGGTGGTCGACTAAAAAAGGACACCATTGTCACTACTGTAATGAGCAACCTTGGTTTTACGAAGGCACTACAAAGGCGTGGGATTAAAAATGTTCGTACTCAAGTTGGCGACAGGTATGTTTCAGAAGAAATGAGAGCAAATGGCTATAACTTAGGTGGGGAGCAGTCTGGTCATGTTATTATGAGTGATTATCATAATACTGGTGACGGGATGTTGACTGGCTTGCATCTAATGTTAGTAATGAAAAAAACAGGCAAAACTTTAACAGAATTGTTAACTGACTTTAAAGAATATCCTCAGTGCTTAGTAAATGTTCCGGTTAAAGATAAGAATTCTTGGAAAAATCATGAACCGATTATGAATGTAATAAAAGAAGTTGAAAGTGATATGGGAGATGAGGGAAGAGTATTAGTTCGTCCTTCAGGAACTCAGTCGCTTCTGCGGGTAATGGCTGAAGGTCCTACTCAAGAAGAAACAGATGCTTACGTTAAGAGAATAACTGATGTAGTTGAAGCGGAAATGGGCGTATAAATAAATTAGCCCCACTGTGTTTTTGACCTAAAAAACAGGTAAACAATAATAAGACCCCCAAATTTACAACAAATTTGGGGGTCTTATTCTATTTTTTTTACATCTTTTTCTATATTGGCTGGCGTTACATCTGCTGCTGTATTAGTTGGTTTTAAATGCTCGCCAAAGAGATATTTAGCAGTTGAAACTTTTACAAAATCACAGTTTAACACTGATGAAGGTGAATCTAAAACTTCATAAAAGAGTTCTGCTTTTTATCTGACGACTCATGCTTGTTCAAAGTATTTAACTGTTCTCAGTTTAAAATTTTCATCATTTATTTTTGCCCTCTTTTTGTGTTAGCAACAGTAGTTTCACGTTAAAGTATAGACCAATTATAAAAATATAGCTTGACCAATTGCTTTAAAAAAGCTAATATTCCATACGTGAGTTGAATTATTTAATTAGTCCAAAATTATATTATTGTACTAGACCAAAGGAGAAATATATGTGTGGAATTGTTGGAATTGTTGGAAAATCTGCTAGGGAAATTGTTATAAACGGATTGTCTAAGCTTGAATATCGTGGTTATGATTCGGCTGGAATTTATCTAAATAATTTAGCTGGAAAAGAATTTTTAACTAAAACAGCCGGTCGTATTCAGGATTTAAAAAATAAAATGACACCTGATGAACAAGGATTAGTTGGAATTGGGCATACTCGTTGGGCTACTCATGGAAAACCAACTGAAAATAATGCTCATCCCCAATTTGATGAAACTGAGCGCTTTTATTTGGTTCACAATGGTGTAATTGAAAACTACCAGGAATTAAAAAAGCAATACCTTGGAGATGTTTCTTTTAAGTCTGACACCGATACTGAAGTGATAGTTCAATTAATTAGTAAGTTTGCTCGTGAAAAAAACGAAGATGCTTTTACGGCTTTAAAGCAAGCATTGCAATTAATAAAAGGATCTTATGCCCTTTTATTGGTAGATAATCAAAATCCTGACCATATTTTTATTGCTAAAAATAAATCTCCTTTGATGCTTGGACTTGGTAATGACTTTAATGTTATTGCATCCGATGCACTATCTGTATTAGATCAAACTAAAACTTTTGTCGATTTACAGGATGGAGAAGTCGGAGATATTACTAAAAGTGGATATCAGCTTGAAACTATTGCAGGTCAAAAGGTTGATCATCAGCACTATGAGTTAAATATTGATGAAAGTGCTGCTTCTAAAGGCACTTATGAGTTTTATATGCTTAAAGAAATCTGTGAACAACCTACTGTTTTACGCCACTTAGATCAATATTATCTTGATCAAAATGGTGATCCTAAAGTAGATGCTAAAATTATTAATGCTTTATCAAAGGCAGACAGACTTTATATCTTTGCTGCTGGTACAAGTTACCATGCGGGTTTAGTTGGCAAACAACTTTTTGAAAAGTTGACTAAAATTCCAACTGAAGTTGGATTTGCATCAGAAGCAGGATATCATTTTCCTATGATGTCAAAGCACCCATTCTTTATTTTCCTATCCCAGTCCGGCGAAACTGCAGACTCACGAGTTGTGCTGCAACAAGCAATAAAAAGGAACATACCTAGTTTAACTTTAACGAATGTTCCTAACTCTACTTTGGCGCGCGAAGCTAATTATGCCATGTCGCTTGAAGCAGGGCCCGAAATAGCTGTTGCCTCAACTAAGGCGTATACAGCTCAAGTTGCAGTTCAAGCTATTGTAGCTAAAGCTTTGGGCGAGAAATTAGGAAATAAAGACGCTACGGCGTTTGATTTAAAAGAGAATTTTGCTTTGGCTGCTGAAGGAATTGAACAGGTAATTTCCAGTCAGGCAAAAATCGAGCAGCTAGCTCAGAAATATATTATACCAAGTCGCAATGCTTTTTATATCGGCAGGGGAATCGATTATCCAGTTGCTTTAGAAGCGGCATTAAAACTTAAAGAAGTTTCTTATATCCAAACTGAAGGTTTTGCGGCAGCAGAACTAAAGCACGGGACAATTTCATTGATTGAAAAGGGTACACCTGTCATTGCATTGATTAATGATCCGATTACAGCGGACCTCATGCGTGGCAATATTCAAGAAGTGATTGCTCGCGGAGCTAACGTTATCACAATAGTTCGTAAATCATTAGCTAAAACAAATGATGACCTGGTTTTGCCAGAAGTAAATTATTATTTATCTCCTCTTGTTAGTGTAGTGGCAGCACAGCTTTTTGCTTATTTTGCAGCAAAAGATAAAGGTTTGGATGTGGACAAACCGCGCAACTTAGCTAAGAGCGTAACGGTAGAGTAATATTTTAAATCATCTTTTTTAACAAAAATTTTTATTTAAAACAGAATAATTCTTGAAAAAGTCGTAAGTAATTACGACTTTTTGTATAATAAAGAAAATAGTGAAAATGTGCAGGAGGATATTATTTTGGCAATAAAGTTGATTGCGGTTGATCTAGATGGCACTTTGCTGACAACTACAAAGCAGATTTTACCGGAAACTGAACGGGTTCTTAAGCAGGCAGATAGCCAGGGAATTAAAATTGTTTTGGCTTCAGGAAGACCTTTATCTGGTGTAAAGGAATTTAATAAGCTATTAGGTTTGGAGGGTAAAAAACAGTATGATATTGTTTTTAATGGTGCTGTAATTCAGGATCTGGCAGGAAACATATTAATGAATGAAGAAATGAATTATCGTGACTTTACTAATATGCGAAAACTGCAAAGATTGGCACATGTTAACCTTCACTTTGAAACTCCTGAGTGTTACTGGACTTGTGATCGTAATATAGGTGTTAATCTGGCGAGGAATGCTACCTTTACAAATAATGTGCTTAAAGTACGTAAAGCTGAAGAAATAACACAAGACTTTACTTTTAATAAAGTGGGGCTTAGCGTACTTGATGATGAGCGAGAAGTTGATAAATTGTGGAATAATATTCCTCAGTGGGCTTTTGCAAAATATGATATTGTTCGTAGTTTTTCAAGCATCATTGAAATTAATATTAAAGACGCTTCCAAGGGAAATGCTGTTTTGCAATTGGCAGAAAGATTAAAAATTAAGCCAAGCCAAATTATGGTAATTGGCGATCAAGGCAATGATATTTCCATGTTTACGAATCCTGACTTTATGAAAATTGCCATGGGTAATGCAATTGAAGAAATAAAAGATTATGCAAATTATGTGACAGAAGACAATGATCATGATGGAATTGCGAAAGCAATAAAAAAGTTCGTTCTGTAGTAAAATAAAGTTGAGTTGATTATTATGGTAGAAAAAAATAGAGAACATAATATTTCCGAAGCTGAGTGGGAAGTTATGAGAATAGTGTGGACTTTAGGAGAAATTCACACTGGAGAAGTGATTCAGCAGCTGCAGGCAAAAAAGAATTGGTCTGAATCTACAATCAAAACTTTAATGGGACGTTTGGTCAAAAAGGGTTTGTTAAAAACTCATAAAGATGGTCGCCGTTTTGTTTATTCTGCTACTGTTACTCAAATCGAAATGATGATTGAGGTCACAAAAGAAATGATGAGTCATATGTGTGATATGCATAAAGGTCAGGTAATGATAGCTATTCTTAAAGATATGCCTCTTGCTCAGGGTGACATTGCTAAAATAGAAAAAGAACTTGCTTGTAAAAAAGAGAGTGCTCCCGAAATGGTTAATTGTAACTGTTTAGCTTCGGGTCAACATGACTGTTAGATTAAATAGTTAATATTATTGTGGGAGGTCAATTTAATGAAAAAATTTGCTAGTATTTTATTCCGCCTGATTTTTACTGCGACAGTTTGTATTTCTGGCTTTCTGCTACTGGAATCTCCAATAACTGTTAATGTGCAAAATGTTCGTGGCATGGCACAAACTGTAATTAAAAAAAGCGTAAATGATACTGGTGATTCAAGACTAAAAGGTACTCTAAAATTGGCTAAGGATTTTGGTGTTGAAGACAAAATTTTAGAACAGTTACCCAAAAAATATCATAATGATATGTCTTATGTTAGTCTATATAATCTCGGTGTTACTTATCAAGAAAATGGAGAAGTATCTGCTAAGAATTTGTCTTTCCCAGAAAATAATGAAGTACAAAAAGCTGTAAGCAATCTGCTGCTAAATAAAATTAACAATGGTTTAGATGAAAACAAGGATAAAGTTAACCAAACTATTAGTATTTTTCATTATTGTCTTTTTGCAACAATATTAGTTTTTATTCTAGCTGCTTTGTTGATGTTATTTGGTAAATATTGGGCTTCAATTATTTTATTAGTTGCGTCCATAGGATCATTTGGAGCACTACAGTTTTTAGCAAATCAATTAGTTCAATGGCTACAGAACAATGTTGTCAGTGGAATTTCATTAACTACTTCTCCGATTTTGTGGGCCGGGTTAGCCTTAGGGATAATTGCTGCAATTATTTGGCCTTTAATTTTAAAATTAACTAAAAAGCAGTAGTAATTAATTTATAATTCAACTAAAGTATTAGCCGAATATTGATCGGTTAATACTTTTTTGCATTTAAATCCATTATTTATATTTAAAAAATCTATGCTAAAATTGACTATGATAGTTTGAATATAGGAATAAAGGATAATTTATGTATTACTTTTTAGATAATAGATTAGATGCGAATAGTTCGGGAATAGAGCACGCAGAAGTCAAAAGATTAATGCTCTTCAAACGCAATCACGTTAAGGCAAAAATAGTGACATCAGAATATAACCGGTTTGCTCATCGTAATTTACCTTTGTATAACATGACAGATGATGATTATGTCAATAAGTTCGACTTTTTTGCCGGCACAGTAAAATTTACTAGTCGTATTGTAACTATAAAAGAGTTGCCGATTCCGAGTGATAATAATGTGAAACAAATTGACAATGGTTATGAAGTCTATGAAGGTCAACGTAAAACAATGACCGTTAATATGTTGCCTAATGGCAGCATTGATACAATAAAATATTTTAATGCTGATGTCCACTGTATTAAGCAGGAATTTTACGATACACGCGGATTTAAGAGTATGACCCAAATTTATGATACAGTTGACGGTCATTTGATTTATGAATTGTTCTTTCGTCCAAATAATACCATTTACTATGAAATCTCATATGAAAGAAAACCAAATGTCTATCCAGCTACTAACATTCAAATGACAGACACTAATGGCAATGTCCACTCACTAATGAATAATGGTCAAGCCTTTACCATTATGCTTGATGAATTGAACGAACAAGATGGGGATGAAAGATCAACATTTATTTCGGACCGTAGCAATATTACTAATGTACCAATGATTAATATGAAGACGCCTGCCAGAAAAATTGAGCATTTTCACAGTATTCATTTTAGAGATTACTGGGATCCTACTTCACCTCTTACCTACAACTCAATTTCTAATAATGAGCTACTTAGTAAAACCGATTTAGTAATTACTCCTACAAAACAACAAGCTGATGACATGCGTAAAAGGCTGAGGACGCAAGTACCAATCGTTGCTATTCCTGTTGGAATAGTGCCAGATGAGCAGCTACATGCTGAACATATACCAATGAGTGAGCGTACAAAAGGTAAAATAATAGTAGTGGCTAGAATATTTTATGAAAAACGGATTGATGATGCCATCAAAGCTTTCAATCAGGCTTATCAAAATAACGACTCGTTGACTTTAGACATTTATGGTTACGGAAATGGCGCTGATAATTTCAAGGAAGAAAAAAAGTTAAAAAAATTAGTGCAGGACCTGGGTTTGGAAGATGTAGTCAATTTTATGGGTTATGCGAAAGATATGAATTATATTTATGATGATGCGCAGCTTGCTGTTGTTACTTCCCGGTATGAGGGCTTTAACCTTTCTGTACCTGAAGCTCAATCTCACGGGGTTCCAGTAGCTTCATATAATATTAATTATGGAGTAGAGGATTTAATCGCTGACGGCCAGAGTGGCTTTATCGTACCAAATGGCCATATAGATGATTTAGCTGCCAAAATTACTGA
Organism: Lactobacillus huangpiensis; assembly: GCF_019972815.1. Classification (GTDB taxonomy): domain Bacteria; phylum Bacillota; class Bacilli; order Lactobacillales; family Lactobacillaceae; genus Lactobacillus; species Lactobacillus huangpiensis. Next base: position 66,316 of record NZ_BPPA01000014.1, on the reverse strand, counting down.
ATTTTTTGCCAGTCCTAAAATACGCAGGAAACTGAACGATGGTGCATATGAAAATGCTAAGCGTTTTTCAAGCGAAAGTGTTTGGCGCTACTGGCAAAAATATGTGATTGATAAAGATAAGTAAATATTTTTAAAAATACCCACCTTGAAATTCAAGGTGGGTTTTTCTTTCTTTTAAATTTATTGCATTTCAAAAAAATGTGAGTTACTATGGTTAATTAGTTAGCTTGCTAACTAAATTTTAGGAGGAATTTGAATGCAAAGAAAATTAGATGCAAAATTAATTTGTTCAATTTTCGCAGCCGGATTAATGTCTTTTTCAGGTGTGCTAATTGAAACAGCGGGAAACGTTACTTTTCCTGTTTTAATGAATGATTTTCATGTTAATATGGCTACCGTACAGTGGATGACAACTGGTTATTTGTTAGTTGCTTCTATTATTATGCCATTATCTGCATATTTAAAACGAAATTTTAGTTCAAGAAAACTTTTTGTGACAGCCGCTACCTTATTTATTTGTGGTTTAGTAATTGATGCAGTAGCAAATCAATTTATTTTTCTGGTACTTGGTCGTGTCATCCAAGGAGCAGGTGCAGGAATAGCTATTCCATTAATGTTTAATATTATTTTGGAACGGACACCATTAGATAAAATTGGATTGCTTATGGGAATAGGAACAATGATTACAGCGGTCGCTCCGGCTTTAGGCCCAACTTTTGGTGGATTAGTCGTCAACACCTTAGGTTGGCGCTACATATTTATTTTTATCATTCCTGTAATGATTATTTCTCTGCTAATGGGTATAGCTTCAATTAATGATGAATCCAAAAAAATTTCACATACTCAACTCGATACAGCAGGATTTCTGAGTATTGCTTTAACATTCATAGGTTTTATTTTTGCCTTTAGCAATTTGTCTACCATATTACAAAAACCATTAATGTTCATTTTGCCTCTGGCAGTTGGTGTTATTTGTTTAATTATTTTTATCAAGCATTCATTAAATACCGCTACTCCGTTAATTAATATTAGAGTTTTTAAAAACACTAAATTTACTCAAGGCATAACAGCCTATTTTATTTTTCAAGTCAATACTTTAGGATTGTCGTTTATCTTGCCTAATTATGTTCAAATTGTTAATCATTCTACAGCAATGACTGCAGGTCTTCTGCTTTTAACCGGTGGACTTGTTGGAGCGGTGCTCTCACCAATTAGTGGCAGATTGCTCGACAATTACGGTCCTAGAAAGCCAATTATGACTGGTGCTTTTTTTGAAATAATAGGCGGCATTCTTTATTGTTTATTTGCTTCCTCACTGTCATCTGGCAAAATTATTTTGTTCTATGCTATTACTATGATGGGTATAGGCCTGGTAATGGGGGACACAATGACTGCTTCCATTGGTCAACTAGATGAAAAAGAAAATACAGATGGAAATGGGCTGTTCAATATGGCACAGCAATTTGCTGGAGCTGTCGGCACGGCAATTATTTCAGCTATTATGCAATTTGTAGAACAGATGAGTAGTCAAAGCTCTACTACTGGAAAATACATTGAAGCTGCTCAGGTAGGTTTTATTTTTATTCTTATTATTGTTCTTGTTGGTGTATACTTACTTTATCAAGCTACAAAATCGGTAAAAACAAAGGAATAGAGTAAGATTAATGAACAGATTAGGATTAGCCTTACAGCGTGTACAAAATACATTTAATCGTAATGCTGATTACTATGCCAGAAAAATTGGCTTAACTGGAACACAGATGTTGATCATTGAATATTTGGCTTCATTTGCCCAAAACAAGTCAATTTATCAGAAGGATATTGAGCATGAATTTAACATTAGGAAGTCTACTGCTACTAATGTATTACGCTTAATGGAAGAAAAAGACTTAATTACCAAAAAAGTTGATCAACATGATACACGATTAAAGGCAATAATCCTAACTGAGAAAGCTGTCAAGCTAAGACCGAAAATAACTAATTATTTTGTCAATTCTGAGAATAGTTATGCCGAAATTTTAGGAACTGATACAAAAAAAGAATTGGTAAAAAATCTACAGAAGCTGAATGAAGCCATATCTGAAAAATAGATCAAAAAAATAGTTATTGCTTTCATGCAATAACTATTTTTTAATTTAAATTTTTATCTTTCGTAATTAGGTGCTTTTTTTGTAATTTGAACATCATGTGGATGAGATTCTCTTAAACCAGCATTGGTAATCTTCACAAATTGAGCATTTTCACGTAATTCATCAATAGTAGCTGCACCCACATAACCCATGCCTGAACGCAAACCACCAATAATTTGGAAAATAATATCAGAAACATCACCTTTATATTCCACTCGTGCTTCTACACCTTCAGGTACCAATTTATTAGCTTCATTGACACCACCTTGGAAATATCTGTCAGAGGATCCATGGGCTTGAGCCATTGCTCCGACAGATCCCATACCACGATAGGTTTTATATTTTTGACCATCGCTTTCAAACACTTCACCGGGTGCTTCAGTTGTACCTGACAACATACTTCCAAGCATGACCGCATTTCCGCCCGCAGCCAGTGCCTTAACTATATCTCCTGAGTACTTCATTCCACCATCTGCAATTATTGGTTTGTGGTATTCTCTGGCAGCAGTAGCGGCATCATAAATTGCAGTAATTTGCGGAACTCCGACACCAGCAACGACACGGGTAGTACAAATGGAGCCAGGACCAATACCTACTTTAACAATGTCAACTCCAGAATCGAAAAGAGCTCTAGCAGCATCTCCAGTTGCAATGTTTCCGGCTATTAACGTAACATGAGGAAAATGATCCCTAATTTCTTTGATTTTACGCAAAACACCAGCTGAATGACCGTGAGCAGTATCAATGACAATTGCATCAGCACCCTTTTCGATAAGTGCTTCAGCACGTTCAAATGTATCACTTGTGACTCCAATAGCAGCAGCAACAAGCAGGTGATTGTTGTCATCGACAGCTGCTTTGGTAATGTTAGATGGAACAACAACATTTTTGACGTTTGCAACTTCGCCAGCTTGGGCAGTGATGGACATGTTTTTATGGATAACGCCTAAACCACCTTGCAAAGCAATTGCTATTGCCATTGCGCCTTCAGTTACGGTGTCCATTCCAGCACTAATAATAGGAATATTAAGTTTCAGGTTAGGCGCTAATTGAGTATGAAGATCCACTTCATTTGGCAATACATGGCTTTCCGCTGGAATCAATAACACATCGTCAAACGTTAAGCCCTCTTTAACAAATTTTGTTGTCCAATTTGACATTTAATGCACTCTCCTTTTCAAAAATATTAAAGTTAAATTGATTACACTTTACTAGTGATTTTAACCTTGGTCAAGATAAAATTATAGATCGTATTGTTAAAATTATAATATTACTACCGAAGTATTTCAATGTAAAAATCGAACAAAATAACAATATCAATAGATATTGTAAGTAATAAATAAAAATGTTATGATTTTTAATATTGATTTGTAGCTATATAAAAGCTTTGATGATAAAGAAGGTAATTAGATTTCGCTTAAAATGTTCGTATTTATAGTGATTTTGTTAAGGAGAAAAAGATGATCCAAAAATTATCTCGTAAGTTTGTTGACGGATTGCCTAAGGCTGAACTGCATGTTCATATAGAGGGAACACTAGAAGCAGAAATGGAATTTGCCATCGCCAAGAGAAACCAGATTGATATCGGTGCTAAAACTCCAGCGGATATTGACAGAAATTATGGAGTAGGATTGCCGGAATTTCTAAAGGCATACTATAAAGGGATGCAGGTCTTGCGGACTAAGCAAGATTTCTATGATTTAACTGCAGCTTTTTTGCGCAAAGAAGCTGACAGCAATGTTAAGCACCTTGAATTGTTTTTTGATCCTCAAGCTCATACTAGTCGGGGCATCCCTTTTGCTACAGTAATTGAAGGCATTCATGAAGCGATTGTTGATGCAGCATCATTAGACATTGATGTACAGTTAATAATGTGCTTTTTAAGAGAGTATTCACAAGAATCAGCAATGCAAACTTTAAAAGAAGCTGAGCCATATCATAAAAAAGGCTGGATATTAGGTGTTGGTCTTGATTCAGATGAACATCATAACCCACCGTTGAAGTTTATGCTGGTTTTTGCTAAGGCCCGAGCTCAAGGTTACTATTTAACAATGCATTGTGATCTACACCAAGTTGATTCAGGCGATCATATTAAACAAGCTTTAGAAATTATCACGGTAGATCGTTTGGATCATGGCTTAAATATAGTTGAAAATGCGGATTTAATGGCATTTTTAATAGACCAAAAAATTGGTATTACAGCATGTCCCATGGCTTATTTTTACACCCGCAAAGTTATGGAACAAGAGGCCATTAATAAGCTTTTTAATAGCGGTGCACTGATTAGTTTTAATTCCGATGATCCGGCTTATAAGGGTAGTAATTATATTAATGATGTTTACTATAAATTTGCCCAAAAGTGCGATTGGAGTGAAAAAGAACTGATTCGAATAGCACAAAATTCATTTAAAACATCTTGGATCAGTCAGCAGGAAAAAGAAAGCTATCTTTCCCAAATAGATGAATATATCTCAAGTAAAAGGTGATATTTCTAAATAGAAAATATATTTTGTGCCAAAAATTAAATTATATTTAAAAACTGTTAAAAATGTGGTAGAATTTATCTAATTGTTGCTGATTTAAAAACTATAAGTAATAAGGTTAAACCAATGACAGTTTCTAAATGTATGATGATAGGTGTTCAAAACTTAAAGCAATTTTGTAAAAAGGATTGTCCTTTTTAAAAATTGCTTTTTTGTGCTGGCTAGATAACTAAATGAGGTCAAAAATGAACGAAAATGCGATTGAAGTTCATAATCTTTCTAAGGATTATTTTATTAGCAGCAGGGGTGAAAACTGGCGTGCAGTTGTTAAAAATATTTTTAAGCCTGAAAAGACGGCAGTGCAAGCAGTAAAATCGCTCAATTTTACTATCAAGAACGGTGAAAAAGTTGGCTTTATTGGCAAAAATGGGGCAGGTAAGACCACGACCATTAAGATGCTGACTGGAACTTTGTTTCCAACAGCTGGAACTTGCAGAGTAAATGGCTATGATCCTACAAAAAGGATAAATGATTTCAAAAAGTCAATCTCAGTCGTTATGGGAAATAGATCGCAACTTTTTCCTGATTTAACCCCTAGAGATTATTTGAAATTATTGCAGTCAATGTACGATATACCGGAAGAAATTTTTCAAAAAACGGTCAATGATCTGGCTCAAATATTGAATGTAACTTCAAAATTAGATGTACAAACCCGCAAATTATCACTGGGAGAACGAATGAAAGTAGAATTTCTGGCCGGCGTAGCGACTAGACCAAAAATACTCTTTTTAGATGAACCGACTATTGGCTTAGACGTTTTGGCAAAAAGGGATATACGCAAGTTTTTGTTAAGGCTGAATCAGGAAGAAAAATTGACTGTCTTTCTTACCTCTCATGATATGGAAGATATTGCCACTATCTGTGATCACCTGATAATTGTAAATAGCGGTCAGATAATGTGGGATGGACCAAAAACAGATTTATTAGAGAGATTTAATCAGAATAAATATATTACTTTTATTAAATCGGAGAACTTCAACGAAAGTAAATTGGGCGCCAAGATTATTGATCAGGATGATTTGACCGTGACAATTAAAGTTCATGTAGAAAAGGTAGATGACCAAATCGCTCAGTTGGCACGGGATAATCAAGGCTCCGACTATCAAATAAATGACCTGAAGCTTGAAGATATTATCTTAGAGCTATTTGCTGAGGAGAAAGAAAAATGATAAAAACCTATTTTTCAGTAAGCAAGATCTCATTGAAGTCTATATTAGCCAATAAGAGCAGCGTCATAATTTTGCTTCTGCAAGCACTGGTACCAAGTTTAGTGATGTTTTATTTGTGGTCATTAATATTGAATCATGGTCAAACTATTGGTGGTTTTAGCAAAAATCAAATGGTAATTTATTATATTGGGGTTAATTTTATTAATTCTTTTGTATGGTATGCAGTTGACTGGGAATTGAATGATGATATCCATTCAGGAGAATTGTCTAATATCATACATAGACCAATTACAATTGAAAAATATTATTTTGCTAAAATGCTGGGCGATAGACTGGCAAATTTAATTTTGCTTGCTCCGATTTTAATTATTGGATTTATCTATATAGTTGCGCGTAATTTAATTCATATTTCTTTACTCGTGCTACTTGAATTTGCATTTAGTTTAATTATGGCAGCCATATTATGGTTTCTTTTTTCTTATATTATTGGTAGTGTAGCTTACTGGTTTGACAATCTTTTCTTTGTTTTACTGGTAAAAGAAGTTGTAGTCAACCTGCTGGCAGGTTTTTACTTTCCTTTAGAAATTTTGCCGCCTTTTTTGGTAAAAATAATTAAACTACTGCCATTTCAGTATTTCAGCTCTTTTCCAATTGATACGCTTGTTAAAGCATTATCATTAAATATATGGCTTAAAAACACATTCATTGAAATTGTATGGATGATAGTTTTTTATTTAATAGTAAAAATAGTTAATAAAGAAGGGCTTCAGAGATACTCTGATGTAATGGGTTGATTATGAAAAGTAAACTTAAAGTAGTCAAATCGTTAATTAAAATTGCCTTATTGCAAACCATTAGTTTCAGGTTAGACACATTGTTTGGGATAATTTCTTCTATATTGTGGTTAGGCATTCCTATAGCTTTTTTTAAGGTAATTTATCTAAATGTTGATACTATCGGTGGTTGGACTTACAAAGAATGTCTGCTGTTGGTTGGCGTTTATACTATGCTTGACGGCTTATTAATGGCTTTCTTGGTAAAATCAATGCCTAAAATGGAAAAAGACATTAGAGAAGGAACCTTAGATTCAATTTTATTAAAACCAATTAACGCTAAGGTATATTACTTTTTTAGTGCAATTGAATTTACACAATTAATTAATTCGGTGCTGGGACTATTTGTAATTATTTATGCATGTCAGGGTATAAGTGTTAATATAGGCCAGGTGTTGTTCTTTTTGCTTTCTTGCGTCTTTGGCTGCATTTTATACTATTCTCTTTGGTATTTATGGACAATTTCGGCATTTTGGTTTCCAACAAATTTTGGCAGAAATGATTTATTTTTAAGTATGATACAAATGAGTCGCTACCCTGCAAGTATTTATCGGGGACTGGGTAATATTATTTTTAATTTCATCCTGCCTTTTGGACTAATTGCTTGTCCTGCTACAATTATTTTAATAAGGCCACGGCAATGGCAAATAATGTTATTGCAACTTTTGATAGCCTTAGTATTCTTATTTTTAGACCATTGGGTATGGAATTTCGGCTTGAGGAAATATAATGGAGCAGGTAGATAAAAAGAATTATGATTTTGAATTAAATACTTGCATAGCATTAGAGGTTTTTCTAAAATAATCCTGTTAGTTTTTATTTAGAATATAGGAAATGGGATAGACTTTGAAAGACGAACTTCTTACAATTAGTTTAAATGATACAGTAGTAAAAGCAGCTAAGGCTAATCTGGAAAATTATGGACTTTCTGTGGCAAAGTATCTACAGTTAATGCTGTTTTTGGCCGCTGATAATAAGGCCGAACTTAAGCAAATAATGGTGGACAAAAATGATCTGACTCATTGGTTAAAGCGATTAGATGCAGATTAATAAGATAAAACTTACTGAAAAAAAGCAGTAAGTTTTTTTTGAGCATTTATGTTTACATTTGTAGATACATAATTTATACTAAACTTAGTTTACAAATGTAGACATTAATAATAAGCTTAATCGGGGAGGAATTATCATGAATAAAATTATTATCTTAGCTTTGGGTCTTGCACTAATAGCTTTTATTGCATGGTGGTTCTTTGGTAGCCATCAAGTAGAAGAGGAGAAAGCCACTATGAAGTCAAACAAACAGAGTGTTGATATTGAAGTTAAAGGTGGTTATTCACCAGAAAGAGTTGTTCTTAAAAGGGGAGTACCCGCTACTTTAAACTTTAAGAGAACAGACTCCTCTAATTGTTTAGATCATGTTGTATTTTCAGATTTTGGCATAAATCAGAAATTACCTGAAGGCAAAGTAGAAACGGTTAAAATAGATACTTCAAAACCAGGTGAATATCAATGGGAATGCAGTATGAACATGTTTCATGGTAAGGTAATTGTCAAATAGCTAAGGAAAAACAATGAAAATTACAACACGTTTTTGGACGTCGCTAATATTATCACTGCCAATGCTTCTGGAAATGATTATTCATCCTTTTACTGGATGGATGTTGCCAGGTGGCGAATGGACCATGCTTATTTTTACAACAATAATTATGTTGATTTCAGCAGGTCCATTTATTACTAGTGCCTGGTCTGCCTTTAAAAAGCACCATTCAAATATGGATACCCTCGTTGCTTTAGGAACATCGATAACTTATATCTACAGTATTTATGCGATGTTTACTAAAAGACCTGTTTTCTTTGAAAGTGCTGCTTTTGTTATTACTTTCGTCTTATTAGGGCAGGTTTTAGAAGAAAAAATGCGGGCAACTGCTTCCGACGCTATGGGGAAATTGCTTAATTTAGGTGCAAAAAATGCCTTAGTAAAGCGCGATGATCAATTTGTCAGTATTCCTGTCACTGAAGTTGTGAAGGGTGACTACATACAAGTAATGCCTGGGCAAAAAGTACCAGTTGATGGCAAAATTGTTTCTGACAATTCAAGCATTGATGAATCTATGGTAACTGGTGAAAGTATGCCGGTTAAAAAAATGGCAGGCGATCAGGTAATAGGAGCAACAATCAATCAAACGGGATCATTTGTGATGCAAGCCCAAAAAGTTGGTAATGAAACGATGCTGGCGCAAATTATTGAGATCGTTAAAAAGGCACAGAACAGTCATGCACCGATTCAAAAATTAACTGATAAGGTTGCAAATATTTTTGTTCCCACAGTTTTGATTATTGCAATTGTGACATTTTTAGTTTGGTATATTTTCCTAGGTAAAAGCATAGCAACTGCATTAGTTTTTGCTGTTGCGGTTATGGTTATTGCCTGTCCATGTGCTTTAGGGCTGGCAACACCAACTGCATTAATGGTTGGAACTGGTCGTGGGGCCAAAATGGGGATCCTAATTAAAAACGGAGAAATTTTAGAGGCTGCAAATAGCATTGATACTATAGTTTTTGATAAAACGGGAACGATTACCAAAGGTCAACCACAAGTAACAGATATTGTGGGAGATAAAGAAAAAGTTCTACAATACGCTGCCAGTTTAGAGAAATTGTCTGAACATCCTCTCGCTCCAGCCATATTAGCTGCAGCTAAAAAGGAAAAGCTGCAGCTAAAAACGGTAGAAAATTTTACTGTAATTGAAGGATGGGGTGTCACTGGTAAAATTTCTGATGCAAATGTTGCAGTCGGCAGCCCCAAAAAGCAAAAAGAAATTAAAATTGCTCCAGATTTAGAAGAGCAAATAGTGGCATTGCAAAATGAGGCAAAAACAGTAGTGTCTGTTGTTCAAGATAATCAAGTGCTGGGTCTAATTGCAATTCAGGATGCTCCTAAAGTGAATGCCAAAAATGCAATAAACGACTTACATCGTTTAGGCTTGAAAACTGTCATGTTAACTGGAGATAATCAACAAGTAGCCCACGCTATTGCAGAACAGGTGGATATCGATCAGGTAATTGCTGAGGTTTTGCCGGTTGATAAAGCAGCAGTTATTAAAAAATTGCAAGAGAAGCACCATGTCGCCTTTGTTGGTGATGGGATCAACGATGCGCCAGCTCTAACCCAAGCAGATGTTGGAATTGCCATGGGTTCGGGTACGGATGTTGCCATCGATGCAGGCGGTATCGTGCTTATCAAAAATGACCTGGAAGATGTTGTTCGCGCTTTGAAACTTAGTCGCAAGACTTTTAATAGGATAAAGCTAAATCTGTTTTGGGCTTTCATTTATAATGTACTGGGTATTCCAGTTGCCGCTGGCGTTTTTGCGGGTGTGGGTCTCACACTTAGTCCGGAAATAGCAGGATTAGCAATGGCCTTTAGTTCATTATCGGTTGTAATCAGTTCAGTTTTATTAGGAAAAACAAAAATATAGATATAAAAAATAGCAGTCGCAAATCTTGCGACTGCTATTTTACTGTGTAAGCTTTAATAATGGTGTTTACCTTTAGCCAGAACTGGCTTGATTTGGCTAATATAAGCTAAAATTCCAATAATGAACCAAATAAATGTAATTAATGCACTGAACATTAAGTTGGCGCTACCAGTTTTGATGTAAGTAACAGGTTCTGCAAAAGGGAATAATAAAGAAATTGCTTTTAACCATTCAGGATAAGCTGAAATTACAACTAGTACTCCTGATACTAATTGGGCTAAACTGCTAAAAATATTTTCCAAAAAGTAGGGATCATTCATTTGCCATGAGATGGCCCAAGATACAAAACCTAAAACGCAGCCATAAATACATAAAAGCGGTAGCATGAGTAAAGTTCGTTCAATAATGACTATGGGAGCACCGACTAAGTACAATAGAAATAGGTTAATTAATGCTAAAATGCAACCTATAATAATGGCAACAATGCATTTAGAAAGCCAATACATGATACTGAAAGGTCTTTTGGCAATTAATTCAAAGTCAATTTTTAAATCTGCATCGTTAATCACAGCAGAACAAAATGTTTCAAGAGCAAGTACCGCAGCATCTATTGCAATTGAACTGATCGCAACATCCCAGTTAAATTGATTAGAATACTGCATATTGATTAATACTAACAGGGCCAGATTTATCATTGGTGTGATAAAGAAATAAGTTAGTTTTGTACGCCAATTATTGAGAAAAGAAAGGCCAGAGAATTGTGTAGCAAACATTAGATAATTTTCAGAGCTCCTTTCTTTCTGACAAGGTCGTTAATTTTTCTCACAATAATCACAATTAACAAAAGCCAAAGAAGTAAACTGCAAAAATAAGCAGTCCAGTTGAGACTTTTATTATGGGACAAAGAAGCAATTGGTCCAGTTATAGGAATAAACCACTGAGAAAACTTGGTTAAGGGATTCAAAATGGTCTCATTGCCAAATAATCCTGCTAATAACAAAATAGGAGTGCCAATTAAGCCCTCATAAACCATTGCATTAGGTGAAAGAGTAAGAAATGAAGAAATTAAAATTCCCATTACTGAGCATCCGATCCACAGTAGAAAAATTAGCAAAATCTGGTACAGAAAAATTTTACCAGTAGCTACTCCTAAAATTTTTGCAAGAATATAAGCAATAGGAAATGAAAATAAACCATAGCTCGAAGCAGGTAAAAGTAAAGTAATTAAAGAAGCTCGCTCGTCATATTGACTGTTTAGCAAATATGGCAGCGTTCCTTTGTAACGTTCAAAACCGATACAACCGGCAACGGTTGTACACGAAGTCCACATGCCAAAAATACCACTTTGTAGCCACAATTGTGGATTATTCAAATCGTGAGAAGCATAGGCCATAATATATTGCATCAAAAAAATGGAAACAGTACTAGTGATTGTTAACCAGACAAAGTACTGATCGGAAAGATAATCTTTTACATGAAAGAGGAAAAGACGAATAAAACGCATATCTAATTCCTCCTTAGTTTAGGAGCTATTGCCAAATAAGCTTCTTCCAAATTTTTAGGGTTTTGGTTGATTTCTTTTTCAGCCAAACCCAAAACAGCAGAAACGGTGCCAGTGAAAAAAACTTTTCCTGCACCTAGAATAACTACATTTTTAGCTAGCTTTTCAACTTCTGACATGGTGTGACTTGTTAATAAAATACTAATGCCGGAATCTGCTAATTTTTTAATAGTCTTCTGAACGCTTTGCGCTATTTCAACATCTAAACCACTAGTAGGTTCATCTAAAAGTAATAAACTTGGACTATTTAACAAGGAACGAGCGATATGCAGTCTCTGCGTCATTCCTTTAGAAAATTTCCCTACCTTTTTATTTGCGACATTATCCAGCTCAACAATAGACAGAACACGCTGTATTTCTTTTTTTTGCTTACGAAAGGGTACTTTGGCCAGATCCGCAAAAAATTGTAAATTTTGCTTTGCTGTGGCGTTACGGTAAAACCCTAGATCTCCACCAAAAGAAACGCCTATATTGGGTCTTTTACGAGCAGTAGTATATCCTGTCCGTTTAAAATTACCTGACCAGAAGTAGGGAGCAAATAGCCACCTATAATTGAGACAGTGGTAGTTTTCCCCGCACCATTAAGTCCTAATAGAGCTAATATTTCTCCTTGATCAATTGTAAAAGAAACATCGTCTAAAGCTTGAAACTTTTGGTTTTTATCTTTATATGTTTCTATTAAATGTTTAACTTGTAAAATATTATTCAATTTTATCTCCAAAATTAATTTGTTGGAACTTCATCAATTAAAAAGGAAGGATGATCAAGTTCTTTATACACGTTAATTTGAAGATCTTGTTGTGAGCATTAAATCTAATGAGTAAAGTATAACATATTTTTATTTAGTTTTTAATTTTTGCAGAAATAAATAGAACTGTTCTTATTAGAGCAGTTCTATTTTATTTAATCAACTGATTTTAAAGCTTCAAGCATATCAAGGTCTTTTAATTTTTTGTTAACAATAAATCCTAGAACTATTGTAATGCTACCGATAACTCCTAACGGCCACAAAAAACTTGAGACAGATAATGCCGGATTAAACATGACATTGTCAGGTGGCACCACATAAAGAATATAGCGGTAAAGCAAATCTCCTGTGAGGTAACCGACTAAAATGCCAATACCTGTTAAAAGAATAGTTTCGCGATAAATATACATCGTTACTTCATTATCGTAGAAACCTAAAACTTTGATGGTTGAGAGTTCGCGAATTCTTTCGGCAATATTGATGTTGGTCAAATTATATTGAATTACAATTGCTAAAAGTCCAGCAACTACAATCAAAACAACCATGATCAAGTTAAGAGATTTTACCACCACGTCCAGCTCTTGGCTAACTGCAGTGTTTTGCACCACTCCTGCCACACCATTAAGAGCCATAAATTCTGCAGCAATTTTTCTCGTGTTTTTGCGAGTGGAATTTTTTAAGTTAACAAGGTATGCATTTGACGTGAAGCGTTTGTTAAAAATTTTCTGATATTGCGTTTTGTTCATGAAAATGAAATGTCCCATGTACATTTCAGTGATGCCAGCTACCTTCATTTTCCTAGATTGATTATTTTTATCCGTTAGAGATATATAGTCACCTTTGTTCACTTTGAGCAATGTGGACAATCTTTCTGAAATAATAACCCCGTTGTTTGATAAGTGCAATGTCTGCTTGGTTTTACGATTATTTAAATGAACATAGTTCTTCAGTACCTTGCTAGAAGAAGGAGCAATTAAGGTAATATCTTGTGTATCACCAGTTTTACCAGCAGTTTTAGACATTGACTCATAATAAATTGGTGTTTCTGACTTAATACTGTCTTCTTTTAATTTGCTATTTAAAGCTTTGTGCTGATGCATTGAAATATCAGGCTTCTGGGCAACGATCATGTTGTAGTGAATAAGATCATTAAATTGCCTGTTATTCATATTAGTAATCGAATTTTTTACAGCAAAACCGGCAAAGAGCATAGTAGCAGCACCACAAACACCAAAAATAGTCATTAGCATGCGCTTTTTATAACGAAAAATATTACGGGCAGTAACTTTATGAGTAAAGCTGAGATGGTTCCAAATAAAAGGAATTCTTTCCAGTAAGATTTTAGAGCCTGCTGCAGGAGGCTTAGGCAATAGTAATGCGGCCGGTTTTTCTCTAAATTCATTTTTAGCAGTTAAGTATGCAGGCAAAACGGAGCTGATCCAAGACAATAATAAAGCGATCAGACTGATTTGCCAATGAAAATGTAATTCAATGGGCGGGATGGTCAGAGACTTGTAATAAGCATGATAAACAATTTGTGGCATCAAAGTGTGTCCCAAATAAACGCCCAAAATAGTGCCGATTGTACCTGAAATAAAGCCATAAGCGATGAATTTATTAATTATGACCTGATCATTATAGCCTAAGGCTTTCATTGTACCAGAATTGATTCTTTCTTCATCAATGAAGCGGTTCATTGTAGTAAAGGTAACTAAAGCGGCAACAAAATAAAGAAAAATAGGAAATACTTTAGCTAAATCTTCGACTACTTGCGCAACTGTTGTGTAAACTAAATTGCCTTCACCGCCTGGTACCTCGCGCCTATTGTATACGTTATAGCTTGGCAGAGCCAATTTCCGCAATTGCTTTTTAGCTTTTCTGATTTCTTCTTTGCCACTTTTAATTTTATTATTGGCTCTCGCAGATTTACGAGCAAAGATCTTTTTTTCTTCTTTTAATTTTTGCTCGCCTGCAGCAATTTCTTGCTGAGCCTGCTCTAATTGCAATCTTGCTGCTTGAGGTAAATTAGCTCCTGCAGCTTCAGTCTGTGATATTTGCGCATTTAATTTACTTTTTTGGAGGGTTAGTTGTTTTTCTGCGGAACTAATTTGCTCGCTTGCAGCCTGTAATTTCTGCTCTGCTTGTTGAATTTTCTTTTCTTGAGGTGCAATTTTTTTGTTAGCGGCAGTTATTATTCTTTTTTGCCTTTGATGCGCGGTGTTTTTTAAGTTATCTTGTAAAACTTTTTTATGCTGCTTAACTTTACTAGTGTAGACTTTGCCATAAGAGTCAAGGCCACGCAAGTCTTTGTATCTTAGGTTAGCCACTGTATAAACCGTATGATTAAAAGCATCAGGGCTGACTACTGCATAACCTTTAAGTTCTCCAGTACCACTGTTGCTTTGCCCTAAGTTTACATTTGATAAAATTTGACTGGAACGAACGAAACCTGTGATTTTGAAGCTTTTTCGTTTTAGCAGAGTGCTTCCTAAAATATTCTTCTTCTCTGTAAAACTGATATTTTGGCCAATTTTATATTTATGTGAATAATGGTCTGCCAAAGCAATTTCATTTGTTTTTACCGGCAAACGACCTTTACGCAATTCATATTTTCCTACTGATTTTGGTTTTGAAAAAATACGAAAACTTTCTTGGCTATTTTTGACAACTGTATCTGTCATGTAGCCAAATTCAACGGTTTGCAAACCTTTAGTTTGTTTGATTTTTTGGCTATCTTTTTGGTCTAGACCATAATTACAGATAACAGTAAGGTCAGCTGTTTTTAGTTTTTGCGCATAGTGATTGCCGGTATCACGCATGTCAGGTCCTGTCACCATTAATCCAACTAAAGCAAATGCACCAATCATCATTAACCCCATGATAGAAACAAATTGTCCCTTAGTATGTTTAATTGATCGCCAAAAATCTTTCAGAATAACTTTATTCATGATTAGCCTTTTCTACCATTTAACACTGGCAATATCTGCTGGATGTTTATTTTCTTCAATTTGCGTAACTTTGCCGTCATGAAAGTGAATCACACGGTTTGCAAGGGGAGCTAAAGCACTGTTATGAGTAACTATGACTACTGTAGTACCATTCTCACGACTCATATTGATAATGGTTTGCAAAACACTTTTACCAGTTTGATAATCAAGTGCGCCAGTTGGTTCGTCACAAAGTAAAATTTTAGGGTTTTTAGCTATTGCTCGAGCAATTGCCACTCTTTGTTGCTCACCCCCTGAAAGTTCTGCAGGAAAGTTATTAATGCGATTTTTAAGACCAACATCTATCAAAGCTTTGACCGGATCAAGTGCATCTGGAACTATTTCAGATGCCAATTCTACATTTTCTCTTGCAGTTAGATTTTGAATTAAATTATAAAATTGGAAAACAAAACCAATGTCAGTGCGGCGATAGTTGGTTAGTTGTCTTTTATTATATTTAGCAATATTTTTGCCATCGATAATAACATCCCCGGAACTATTAGTATCCATTCCGCCCAGAATGTTCAAAATCGTGGATTTACCTGCTCCTGATGCACCTAAAATAATAGCCAATTCACCTTTTTCCACGGTAAAACTGACATCATTATTGGCTAATATTTCAGTATCTCCAGTTTGATAGCGCTTATAGTTGTGTCTTACGTCAATATAACTCATGAAAATCTGTCCTTATTGATTTTAAAATAACTGATATAAACTTATTTTAATCTAGAAAACTTTCTAATACTTGTAAAACGCCCATTTCATTATTTGATGGTGCTTCATATTTTGCAATCTTTTTAAGTTTTTCATGACCGTTTTTCATCGCATAACTGTACCCAGCCAATTCAATCATTTCACGGTCATTCATGCCATCTCCAAACGCTATGAGTTCTTCTGGTTTAACATTGAAATATCTCAAAAAATATTTAATACCTTGCCCTTTATTAACATTGTTGGGCATAACATCAATATTATCGAAGCCACTGGTAGTACAGTGAATATGTTCAGGGTTTGTTTGATTGAACTTTTTTTCTAGTTCGCCAGCGAGCTTGGAGGAACAGTTTAGAGTTAGCTTTGTTAAACTATCGCTTGTAGGTATATCAACTAATTTCGCAATCTCTACTACATTGGGGTAAAAGAAATGCATCATATTTTTAAATTGAGTCGGGGCTTTTTTGTTAATATAAGAATGATCTAACCCACTAGCGGCAATATGTACTTGTGGATAATTATTTTCAATAAAACTGATCAGTTTAATACCCGTTTTATAGGTAAAAACGTGACGAACAATTATTTTATTGTCTTGAGTGAGAATTGAACCATTATCAGCTACAATATCTATCCTGTCCAAGAAATCATAGAAATCTTGACGCAAACGTGATAATGGTCTGCCACTGGAAACAATAAAATGAACGTGGTGTTGTCTCAATTTAGTTAAAACTTTTTCAAAGCGTTGATGATCATATTGTTTGTCATCATTTTCAAAAGTACCGTCCATATCTACTGCTACAGCTTTAAAGGGAATATGTGTCATTTTAATCTCCTTAATATAAGTTCTCAGGTATATTATATAGTAATTATTGTCAGGTTTAACTCCAGATATTCATTAATTTAAAAGCAAAATAAAAGCAAAAGCAGAAATGTTATTAGCAACATTCCTGCTTTTATCTATATTTCTTTAGTTGTAATGGGTTTTCTTTTGCCAACTAGCCAGCAGATTAAAATTGCGAATACTGTTTCGATAAGAATCAAAAAGATATTTATACCAATTTTTACCTGACCAAAATTAATGACCGCATTATTAAATAAAGCATTTTTTTCGCCTAAATAAAGGTCAAAGATAATTGAACCAATGATTAAGATGAACATAGTGATCCATTGTTTACGGTTAAATGCAATGCCATACTCTTCTTCACGACGTCTGATGCTTGGTAATATGACTCCTAAGCCAATTAAGACAATAATTGCAATTATGTTGATAATTAGTTCATACCACCAATAACCGCTGAATTTTTTAATATCTTGTGGTGCAATGCCTAAAATTGTAGCCGCAGCAGTAACTATTAGTAAAAATAGTCCCGCAAGATATCCTAATTTATCGTTTTTAATAAAGACATAGTCTGAAGTAAACTTTTTAGAGTTTTTCCTAATTTGCATAAACGAGAAAAATATCCAGCAAGTTACTCCCGGTGAGATGATGCCATTTAAGTTCAATAGCCAATTAAAAATGTCGTTCATGTCTGGTAAAAAGATACCTAAGAGCATGATAAATGCTGATAAAGAAACGGTTAATACGTAACCATTGATAGGAAGGCCGTTTTTATCTTTTTTCTGTAAAAATTTAGGCATGTACTTGTCGCCAGTATCAGAAATGAGCATTCTGGTCATTGCGTCAAGCAGTACTGCTAATAAAGCAGCGTTATAAAAGACAGAAGTCCAAGCCCATACATAAAGCAAAGTTTTGCCCAAACCATATTGATGCCCTACCATATCGAAGACATAGTAGGCACCATTCATTTTTAAATCGTTTGGAATATGGTAACTGTTAAAATATATTCCCAAAGCAAATGAACCGAACACTGTTAAAAAAATAGTCATTAAAGCAAGTGCAATCATTGCTTTTGGAAAGTCAGACTTAGGCTTTTTCATTTTGGTCACATAAGGAGCAACAAGTTCACAGCCATTTAAAGCATAAATGAGCATTGCGATAGTCGTCCAATAATGCATGTCAAACTTGGGAATTAATGTCCGCCAGGTAAATGGTTGTGTAGCCATATGACCACCTGATTTTGCCAGTCCTAGAAATGCCAGGAAAACAAACATCAAGGTCATAATAAGCATGAGTCCACCACCAATAGTAGATAAGACTTCCATTGAGTGAGAAAAGTAATGTTCAACAATAATGAAAATAATAAACATGGCGAATGTCATTAAAGCAAATTTTGTGTTAGAAATTTGGCTTTGAAACTTTTCAGAACCTGTCAGTGCCCAACCAATGTCAACTATAATTTCATTAGCAGAATCAACAGCATAGGGAATAGATGCAGCCCAGTATGTCCAGGCAGTAAAATATCCCAGAAATTCGCCATTAGTCCCACGAACCCAAGAAGATAAGCCTCCACCTTCATTATTGAAAACAGATCCCAGTTGCCCAACCATTAAAGAATAAGGAATAACATAAAATAAACACATGATAATCCACGAAGTAACAACCGGCATTCCTTGATTCTGGAAGTTGTACATTATATCGTCTAACCCAATAACAGTACAAAAAGCCATCAATGTTAAAACGGGCCAAGAAATATACTTTTTGTTTGAATTTATTTCCTCCACTAAAGTTCTCTCCTTTGAAAAACAACTAATGTTTTTATTTTACTAATTAAATAAAAAGATGACCAGAGGCTAGACAAACTTATTTTAATGAAAGCACATTCAAATTTGATTAAAAAAGCGGGAGAAATAGTTGCTTGTATTGAAATTTATAGTCCTCTGCGGTAAGATAATATCGTTAATGATAAGAAAAGAAAGAAGGATTCTTAAATGTCAGGACACTCAAAATGGCACAATATCCAAGGCCGCAAGAATGCACAAGACGCAAAGAGGGGTAAGATTTTCCAAAAATTATCTCGTGAAATATACATGGCTGCAAAGAATGGTGGTCCTGACCCTTCCGGAAATCCTAACTTGCGTATGGTTATGGACAAGGCACATGCTAACAATATGCCTAAGTCAAATATTGACCGGGCTATTAAAAAGGCAGAGGGCAATTCAGAAGAGCATTATGATGAAATCACTTATGAGGGATACGCACCGGGTGGTGTGGCTATCTTTGTTGAAGCACTGACTGATAATAAGAATCGGACTGCTTCTGCTGTCAGAGTAGCGTTTACTCGTAATGGTGGTTCTTTAGGAGCAACTGGTTCAGTTGCTTATATGTTCAATCGTAAAGGTTATATTGTCATTGATCGCACAACTACTGATGCTGATGAGGATCAGATGTTGCTTGACGTAATGGATGCTGGTGGAGATGACTTGCAAACCAGCGATGATGCTTATGAAATTTATACAGATCCAAAACAATTTGCGCAAGTTCGTGATGCACTTGAAAAAGATGGCTATAAGTTAGCCAACGCAGAATTGACAATGATACCTGAAAACACAACACCTGTTCCAGATGATAAAAAAGAGCAATTTGACCATTTGGTTGATGCTCTAGAAGATGATGATGATGTTCAGAATGTTTATACGGCTGCAGCTGACGAAGAATAAGAAAAATCTTATTTAATTGTTTCTCCAGAATTGACTGGTCAATTCTGGGGAATTTTTTTTCTTAATTTTCGGGAGTTTTAGTTTTTTCTGCGCGATCTTCTTCCATAATAAAGCGGAGCATGTTGACATATTTTTCGGGTACATGTTGACCTTCATATAATAACTGAGCATTTTTATTAGCTATATCTAGGCAGTCTTTTTTATTACTACCTTTTTCTTGACCTAATAAATAATCAGTAGAAACGTGCAATTCTCGAGCTACTTTAGTCAAAGATTGCGTGGAAGGTTTAATAGTTTTCCACCTATAAATACTATTTTCACCAATTTGGGCTTTTCTAGCAAGTTCTTTAATAGACATGCCATGTTTTTTAGCGGTATCAAAAATACGCGAATATACATTCATTCAAATTCTTCCTTAAAAAAGTATCACAAATGATTGTATTTGTGCTTGACCGCTATCATAAATGGTAATATAATAAAAGCATCCACATAGTGGTCGGCATGATTTTTATCATCGTGTTAACTAATTTAGTAGTCTGCGTTCAACATCGACTACTTTTTTATATACTTATATAGTATCACTTGTGGTAGTAGAAAAAGCAATATCAAATGTTGCAATTTTAAAAAAACGGGAGGTTAGTAGTAGCCTAAATAAAATATGTTCAATTAAAATGTTCATATTTAATAATATCTGGGCTAAAGAAAACATTTTTAGTAGTTTTTACTTCTTTGTTAATGATATATACAAAGAGACAAAATAGCAATAAAAAATGTTTTGTTGCAATGTATTGATTAGCAATCACAACTAATGGATTTTTACATATTCATTTTACCTAGCATATAATTTTTGAATTGTAACAATTCTAATAGTTGGCTTAGGCTGTAATCAGGTTTATTTGATTACAACTTAGATTGCTAATCAATATTTTATCAAAAAATATTATATATGTATTTATTATAGCTAAAATTTATCGGTCTCTTTTTTATAACACCTATAACGGTAGATGATAAGGTAAAAATTTGGGAATAAAGAGACATTAAGATGCTATCTTCATTAAAAATGAATGCTATGAAAAAGTGGATTAACTTTTTTTGGCGTAATAACCGGTGATGGGTTTAATTTTTAAGTGAAGTTTATAGATACATATAGGAAAAATGTAAAATTAAGTTAATGATAAAATTGTCTTTTGTTTTTGGTTAAAATTAATAATAAAATAATATATTTTTAAATATTAATAAATAGTTTGCCATAATGAAAAATTGAAAATTGGGGATAACCCTATTTAACTTTTGATAATGCTTAAATAATGGTTTTAATAAAAAACTTATATGCAAGCTGCACTAACTTATATTATTATGAGAAATTGGTAATTGAGACTACAAAAAAGACTTGATTCTGACAGAGTTTTTTCTTTAACTCAGTTAAAAACCAATAGTAATTTTAATTTAAGAACAAAAATTTATTGCTTTTTGACTTAATTATGCTTACCTCTGAAATTATTAAATAGAAAGGGGAGTGATGCCAATAAGTTTCAACCTTAAATATCAACTCATTATCTGTGAAGATCTAATTTTATTATTCCTAGTGTTTATTCATATAATAAAAAATTTTTCTATCTAAATAAGTATGTTTTTAAAATCGCAGTAAGAATAGGTATTTAATGGATTAAAGCAACACGAAAGTGTTGCTTTTTTTGTTTGAAACAAACACTCAAAACCAAATCCAAACATTTTTCTCTGTGTCATTATATAATAATCGCAAAAAAGGGGAGGCAAATATGGCTATAATTGGACTTGATCATTTAGTGCTTACAGTTAAAGATATTAAAACAACTACTGATTTTTACCATAAATATTTTGGTATAGAAACAATTAATTTTCAAAATGGCCGGACTGCTTTAAAACTTGGACATCAAAAAATTAATTTACATGAATTGGGACATGAAATTGATCCTAAAGCTGAATTTCCAACGCCAGGGTCTGGAGATATTTGTCTGATCAGTGATAAGCCAATTGATGATTTACTGAAGACTTTTCAAAAAAATAACTTACATATCGTTTTAGGGCCAGTTTTGCGAACTGGTGCTGAGGGAAAAATAAAATCAATTTACGTTAGAGATCCAGATCAGAATCTAATTGAAATTTCCAATTATATATAAACGTTTTTAAAAAATAAAATAAAGAACATACAGA
This sequence comes from Lactobacillus huangpiensis, assembly GCF_019972815.1. GTDB lineage: Bacteria > Bacillota > Bacilli > Lactobacillales > Lactobacillaceae > Lactobacillus > Lactobacillus huangpiensis. The sequence goes on along the minus strand of NZ_BPPA01000014.1, from coordinate 44,405 downwards.
CTATTGTATGTTTTTTTATTTGTGAAATTTTCTGATTTATTGCGACAAAAGCATGATTAAGCATGCTTTTTAAGTATTAGACAATTATTAACCGTGACTTTAAACTTTTATTGTAAAAGGTGGTGAACGGCAATAAAGCCAGGCAAACTATAAATTTTATGTAAATGAGAAATAATAAATATAAAAAACTAACTTATATTTATTAGCTTTTATAATTTGATAAACGAATCAATCATTAATTTTATAAGCAGACTTTGGGAGAATATCAATGAAAAAATTTTCAAAGCAGAAAACTACAGTTATTGTGGTCTTACTTTTAATACTAGTGTTTCTGGGTTTAGGCATGTACTGGTTTATAAATAGAAATCAGGCTCAGGAAAAAGCTGATGACAAAAGAAATGAACAGGTTTCAACTAAAAAAGTAAAAAGTTTAAACAGAAGTCACGTTTTAATCGTTTATTTTTCAAGATCTGGTCAAAATTATCCTGGAGTTAATTTAAAGCGAGGAAATACTGCGCGTATCGCTGATGAAATTAAAAAAGTTACTGGTGCTCAAATTTTTGAGATTAAACCCAGGGTAGCTTATCCAAAGTCTTATGATAAAACAGTAAGTCAAGCAGAAAGGGAGCAAAAAAATAAGGCTAGACCAAAAATAGAAGGGGAGCTGCCTATAGTTTCTAAATATGACACCATCTTTTTGGGTTACCCAATTTGGTGGGATGATATTCCAATGATTGTCAGGACTTTTATGGATCAGGTCGACCTTAATAATAAAACAATAATACCCTTTTCTACAAATGCGAGTTCAGGTTGGGGCAAGTCATTAAATACTATTCATAATGTTTTTCCAAAAGCAAAATTGAAAAAAGGCTTTGAAATTAAAGGAGAAAATGCTGCTTCTGCCAAAGCCAAAGTAGATTCTTGGCTTCATGATTTAGGATATTAAACATAAAAAGAAAGGAAACCATATTGAAAACTTTAGTTTTAATTTTTCATCCTCATATAAATAATTCACGAGTAAATAAAGCTTTGAAACAAGAAGTTCTGAAAAATTCTTCAAAGGAGGTGATAGTAAGGGATGAATACGAAAAGTATCCAAATGAAAAAATAGATGTAGAATTAGAGCAAAGTCTGTTAGAAAAAGCCGGTAGAATAGTTTTACAATTTCCAATGTACTGGTATAGTTCCCCCAGCTTATTAAAAAAATGGGAAGACAAAGTTCTTCTACATGGCTGGGCTTATGGAAGTAGCGGAAATGCTCTTAAAGGCAAAGAGATGATTATTGCTGTTTCTACTGGTGCTCCAGCTAAAAATTATCATATTTACGGTGATTTTTATTATACCATTGATGAAATGCTTATTCCTTTTAAAGCTACAAGTAACTTGATTGGGACAAAATTTCTGAAACCTTTTATCCTCCAAGGAGTAATGCAAAATCTAACAGATGAACAGTTAAAAAAAGAATCTGAGAGATATGTTGACTATATTTTAAGCAACAAATAGCTTTCTTTCTCATTAGTTATTTTAGTTAAGCTCACACAATTGTGTGAGCTTTTTTGTTATATGAGAAAAATTCTTTTTTTTGCGTAATTAATAATGGTAGCAAGATAAGGAGGTTTTTATGAAAATCAAAGAAGCTGTTAATTCTTTAATTGAAGATGCAATAAATAAGCATTCAAGTGACATTTTCTTTTTAATGCGGGGAGTTAATCTAGTTGTGAGATTTCGCACAATTATGGGTATAGAAAATCAGGCTGAATATTCAATAAGAGAAGGCAAAGAAATGATCAATTTTCTAAAATTTGCTGCTCAAATGGATATAGCCGAACATCGTAGACCACAAGTAGGAGCATTCGAATATGATTTTAAGGGACAAATATATTACTTGCGGTTATCAAGTATTGGAGATTTCAATGATCATGAATCTTTGGTAATTAGAATTATTTATCAGATAAGTACAGGTAAATATTTTTTTGATGAACAAATTGAGAATCTGAAAACTTTGGCTCAAAGAAGAGGCTTAATAGTTACAAGTGGTCCTACAGGATCGGGTAAAACTACAACTATGTATAACTTGGCAAAAATGATAGGTCAAAATCAGATGGTTATGACGATTGAAGATCCTGTTGAAATACATGAAATAAATTTTTTACAAACGCAGGTTAACATGACAGCGGAAATCACATATTCCAGGTTGCTTGAAGCAGCTTTACGTCATAGACCAGATATTCTAATAATCGGTGAAATTAGAAATGCAATAACTGCAAGGCTGGCAGTAGATGCTGCTCTAAGTGGCCATCTTGTTTTTGCAACTGTTCATGCCAAAAGTACTTTGCAGACTATTTCGAGATTGGAAAGTCTAAATATTAATGCGGCTGATCTTTATAATTGTTTGACCGCTGTTAGCTATCAACGCTTACTGCCAACTAATACGGGTTTTGCCTGCTTAATGGATATTGATAGTGGACATCAATTACAGGCAGACATAAGCAAGCATAAACGAGGTGATTATGTTAGTTGGCACCAAAATTTGGTCAAGCTAAAGGAAAGGAAAAGAATTAGTGAACAGGTCTTTGAACAATTTCAGGCAGGATAAGCTAACAAATAAAGAACGGATTGAATTTCTAGAATATTTACAAAATAGTTTATCAAATGGCTTTTCGTTAAATACCAGTTTAGAAATGATGCCAATAATATGGCCTAAAAGAAAGAACTTATTTAATAGGTTAAGTAACAGCATTCAGTCAGGAAAAAAACTAAGTTTCGAAATGCTTAATTTGGGCTTTTCTAAGACTATTGCTACTCAGATTGAGCTGTCAATGGTACAGGGAAACCTAATTGAATGTCTTACCCAAATTGCGACTCTAACTCGTTTGAAACATGAACAAATAAAAAAGTTAAAATCTGAAATGACATACCCTTTTATTTTAGTGTTAATGATGATTTTTCTTTTATTGTTTATGCAGACTTTTGTATCCAATCAGTTTGCTGAATCTGGTGAACATACTGGAGACTACCTGTTATTGCTTTTATTAATTTTGAGTTTAAGTTTAGTTTATTTCATGTGTAGAATGATTTTCTTATTGAGAAAACAAGATTATCGCTCTTTGAAGAGACTTAGTAGCTTTCCAATTGTTGGGCCATTAATTCAAATTTATGTGAAATATATCTTGATCTATGACACCGGACTACTACTGGCTAGTGGCTTTTCCTTGCAAAAGATTTGTGACTATTCAGCTATGCAAGTTAAGGGATCTTTACAGCAATATGTAGGAAAAAAGGTTGGAAAACAGCTGGCTAAGGGGATGAATCCTGAAGAAATCATAGAAAAAGAGCAATTTTTGCCTAATGAAATTTTATTGCTATTAAAAGCCGGATCAACAAGAGATGACTTGAGTAAGAAGTTTTTATTATTAGGACGTTCTTTTTTTAACGATCTAACACAAAAAATAGAAAAACTAATAGTAAATGTTCAACCCATTTGTTTTATTTTAATTGGTTTATGCATTATTGGATTATATTTGAAACTTTTATTGCCAATGTATGCAATGATGCAGGAAATATAGGAGGAAAAAGTGAAAAACATCATAACAAAATCTACAACTGATAAACGTAAGGTAAAAGGTTTTACTTTGATTGAAATGGTAGTAGTGGTTGCAATCATAGTGATGCTGCTTATAATCATCGCACCAAATTTAACTAAGCAGAAAAATAATGCTAGTGACAGGACTAATGATGCTTTTAAATCGACTTTGCAAACTCAAGCCACACTTTATGAGGATGATAAAGACCGTAATGGTAAAGAAATTAACTTTCAAAATATGTTTGATGATGGCTACTTAACGAAGAAGCAATTCTCAAAGTCTAAAAACTATACTGTAAATGATGGTGTAGTTGAAAAAAATGCTAAATAAGTTCAAGTTGCAAGGATTTACTCTGGCTGAAATGGTTGTTACCCTCACTATTATGCTTGGATTAGTGGGTCTAGGCACTATAAAAATAAATGAATATAGGGAAAAGCTGATATTGGAAAACACGGTCAAAGAGATTAAAAGCTCTATTGAACATGCAGCAAGAAGATCAGCTATACAAAACCGCACAAGTATAGTCAGATATTATCCTCCGTCAAAAAAATTGATAATTATTGGTGGAAAAAAGCCGCAGACAATAAAAATAAAACCACAAATAAGTATAAGTAACTTAAGTCTATTAAAAATTTCAATTAGTGGTTCGTTACCACCTCACACAATTACTGTTACTAACCATCACTATACACGAAAAGTGAAGTTGCAAATGACTTGGGGACGAGCAATTGATGATAAATAGGAAAAAGAGTGGGTTCCTAATGGCAGAAAGCATGATTGGTTTGATGATCGCAACAATCAGTGTCATAACGTTAGCTTTAACAGTCAGAGAAAGTAGAATAATTGAGCGTAAAGTAGAACAAAAGACTGATCGCACATATGCTTGGAGTGTTTTGAAAAAGCATGGATTAAAAAGAATATTAATCCACGATCATATTTATGAGCTTAATGGTAGTAATAGCATTTATGATATGGCAGAAAAAAAGACATACAAAATTAAAAACTAAAGGCTTCATTTTGGCGGAAGCAGTATTTGCGGTGTTTGTGACATTGGTGGTAGTTCTAATTTTACAGAATTTAGTAAAAAGCCTTACTTTAGTAAATAAAGTTCAACATCGGACTGATGACATTGTATTTTCATATGTGCAACTAAATCGATTTATTAAAGAGAAACAGAATGAAAAAGTATTTACCTTACCAGAGAGATCTAATTCTGAAAAGGCTGTTTTTAAGAAAATTGATGCGCAAGGGAAAGATACAATATATCGTTTGACTCAGTATAAAAATATGTTGCGCGTAACCACTCCTGAAGGCGGACATATGCCCCTATTGTTAGATGTAAAAAGGTCTAGCTTTACAACCAATGATAGAATGGTGAAAATAGAAGTTACAGAAACAGACGGCAGAAAATCAGAATTATATTTTAAATTTAGCTCTAGACCGACAAAAAAAGAGAAAGAGAAGGTATTAAATGATCAAAAACAAAAGACTAAGACTAAAAGCTAATGCTTTTCTTAGCAGTATTTTGGTATTAATCACCTGCTTAATTTTTATTCAATTTTATCTAGATGTTTATCAAGAGAGCATGGAAAATGATTTTTTATTAATTGAGTATTTAATTAATAATTGATTCTCTTGCTCTAATTACCTTTCTTCTATTAAAATATTTAAGAGATAAGGGGAATAAGCAATGGATAATATTGAAAAACTGTTTAATAATTTCTTGGACTGTATTAAATGCTTGCAAGAGGCATTGAATGTCTCATTTGGTGAAGCTCTGACAGAAACTTTTGATAATCTTGAAAATAGTCAAATTAAGGTTGAACTGGGAGCTCCCGACAAAAAAACGGTTCAAGAATTGAGTCAAAAATATGAAAAATTAGATTATAGCAGACTTTCTAATAAGCTAAAGCTGCAAATTTTTACTTATTTAACTTTAAAAGCAATTAATGAAGACGGGTTGGATGTTAATCAGATGCCGACGCCTCCTGCGATTTCAACAGTAATTGCAATGTTTATGTTAAAACTTTTACCAAAGGAAAGGTTGATAATTGCCGATCCTGCTATTGGAACTGGAAATTTATTGTTTTCTGTAGTCAATCAGTTGAAAAGTGCTAATCATTCAAAGTCTGATTTTGAACTTTATGGTATTGATAATGATGAAGAAATGTTGAGCTTTGCTGATATTGAAGCTCATTTGAGTGATATTGATATTGAAATGTTTTGTCAGGATGCTCTAACTCCCTGGATGTTTAAAAGCCCTGATGTTGTTGTAAGTGACTTACCAGTTGGTTATTATCCAATTGATAAAAACGCTAAAAATTTTGCTACCAAATCTGAGAATGGACATTCGCTTGCTCATCTTTTATTTATTGAACAGACCATTAAAAATCTTAAAGCCGGTGGCTATGCTTTCCTGATTGTGCCACAGAATATTTTGTCTGGCAAAGGTGGTGGTGACTTTATGCCATGGCTAACTGATAAGGTTTTTCTGCGTGCAATAATTGAGTTACCAGACAGTGCTTTTCAGAATAAATTTAATCAAAAATCAATTTTGGCCTTTCAAAATCATGGAAAAAATATCAGAAATAGTGAAGTTTTTCTCACAAAGTTAGATTCATTTAAAAGTGAACAAGACCTAATAAAGCTTAATGTTAAACTAAATGAGTGGTATACTAAAAACATTGATTGATTTGTGAAAATTTCAAAGTCAAGTTTATGGAGGAATTACATTTATGAAAAAAGTTTTAGCAATCAACTCAGGCAGTTCTTCATTTAAATATAAGTTGTTTGCTTTACCTGAAGAAAAGGTTTTAGCAAATGGAATTGCTGACAGAGTTGGTATTGACGGTTCTTCTTTTGAAATTGAACTGGAGAATGGTGAAAAACATTCAGAGAATGTTGCCATTCCAGATCAGGAAACTGCAGTTAATTTACTACTTGAAGCATTAAAGAAATACCATGTGATTAACGATTTGAGTGAAATTGTAGGTGTTGGCCATAGAATAGTTGCAGGTGGAGAAGACTTTACTGATTCTGCTCTAATTGACAAGGAAAAACTTCAAAAGATTTATGATTTGAAGGAATATGCTCCACTTCATAATCCGGCAGAAGGGAAGGGCATTGAGGCCTTTATGAAATTGCTACCTGGTGTTCCTGAAGTAGGCGTTTTCGATACCTCATTCCATCAAACTTTAGATCCTGTGCATTATATGTATTCGATTCCCTATCATTATTATGAGAAATATGGCGTTCGTAAGTATGGTGCTCATGGTACTTCTGTTCGTTATATTGTAGGACGCGCTGCTCAGATGTTGGGTAAAGATGTTAAAGATTTAAGGTTAATTGTTTGTCACCTTGGTTCAGGTGCATCCATCACTGCAGTTAAAGGTGGTAAGTCCTTTGATACATCAATGGGCTTTACTCCATTGGCTGGTATAACTATGGGTACACGCTCAGGTGATGTTGACCCATCTGTTTTGCAATATATCATGAATAAAGACCATATTGATATCAATGAAATGATTGAGATTTTGAATGATAAGTCTGGTCTGCTGGGAATTTCTGAAATTTCTTCTGATATGCGTGATCTAGAGAATAATTCTGATAAAAAAGCTGATCTCGCTAGAGCTATTTTTGTAAATCGTGTTATCCAATATATTGGCTCCTATATGGTGGAAATGAAGGGCGCAGATGCAATTATTTTCACAGCAGGCGTAGGTGAGCATGATTCCGGCATTCGTGAAAATGTAATGAAATCTTTTGAATTTATAGGCTTAAAGCCTGACTTGGAAGCAAATAAATCCAATGGCGAGAAGTTTATTACTAAACCAGATTCAAAGATTAAAGCTCTAATTATTCCAACTGATGAGGAATTAATGATTGAGCGTGATGTCGTTCGATTAGCACATTTGAATTAATAAAAACAAAAAATTATGAACCGTTAAGAAAGTTTCTTAACGGTTTTCTTTTATTTTGAAAATGAGCTAATATGAGGTGGATTTGCTGATCTTAGAAGTGACTTAGTTATAGAATTTACATATTTTGAGTTAACAGTTAACATAAATAAATGTTTAAAACCCTATAGATATACAATTTTTTATTTTGAAAATTTCTGTATAATGAAAAGTAAGCTTGGAAGCCAGGCTATACAATAACTAACTATTGGAAAGAACCATAGAAAGAAACATAAATGATTAAATTAGTAGCTGTTGATGTTGATGATACTTTATTAAATAGTCAAGGTAAGATTCTAGAATCCTCTCGAGAAGCAATTACAAAAGCAATTAGCAAAAATGTTAAAGTGGTCTTATGTTCAGGAAGGCCCTATGCTGGAGTTAAAAAATTCATTGATGAATTAGCGTTGAAAAACAATAATCAATATGTAATAACTTTTAATGGTGCCGTAATTGAAACAGGGTTGCACGTAAAATTACTTGAGAAATGTTTGTCTGCAAAAACTTATGAAGCAATTGACAAATTTAGTCAGAAAAACAAAGTTTTTTATAATATTGTGAATGCTGACAGTCAAATTATTACCAGCAATTTGAATGTGGGTAGAATAACAGTAACGCAGGCATGGGAAAATAATGCCGGAATATTGATTAGGAAACCACAAGATTTATCAAGTAAAGAAACTGTTATCAAAGCCGTTTTTGGCGATGAAAAAGAAAAACTAGATGAAATTGAAGCTGAAGTTAAGCATGTTTTTGGTCAAGATAATTATGTTGTCAGAGCAGCCGTTAATTTTTTAGAAGTAATGCATGCCAATGTTAATAAAGGTATTGCATTACAGTACTTAGCACAAAAGTTAAATTACAAAACGGAAGAAATAATGGCAATTGGGGATGAACGAAATGACATACCAATGTTTCAAGTAGCTGGAACTTCAGTAGTCATGAATAATGGTTCTGCAGAAGCAAAAAAACAAGCTGACTTTGAAACTGCATCAAATGATCAAGATGGTATAGCCTTAGCTTTTAGCAAATTTGTTTTTGATAAATAAAAAGTGATTTTATAATATTAGGCAAGATTGCTATATTATGCTATAATTATTTCTACCCAAAGCGGGGGTGTTTTGGGATTCGACAGGCGTAGATTCGCATTGACTGCGGTTCGTAGGTCACGTCTACGTAAAAACGTCACAGTTTTATAACTGCAAATAAAGAAAATTCTTACGCATTAGCTGCCTAATTTAGGCGCATGTGTTGCTTGTTTTCGGATTACTCACGTCTGAATTCAAGTATCAACTTAGTGAGTTACGTTTAACTACCTCATCTGAATAGTTAAAAAGAGTCATTCCAGGTTAGCTAGCCCATACTAGCCCTGTTATATGGCGTTTTGGACTAGTGAAGTTCAAATAATATAACTATGATCGTAGATGTCAGTGACGGAATGCGTTTGGACAGGGGTTCAATTCCCCTCACCTCCATAGATATTTAAATAAAGCCCTATGAATAAAGCAATCATAGGGCTTTATTTTGCTTTCGCACGGCATAAATGAATAAATAATCTAAATATTTTATTTTTTGAATATGGAAACCAAAGTGAAGTGTTTGTTAATAGATAACAATTCATTTTTTGATAAACATTTTCTGTGAAAGATCATTCAGTAAAAATAATATGAAGCAATTAATCGTGTAGCAAAAATGCTTATTAACTATATAGACAATGGAATCAATAGAGTATTATGATAAAGGGGAAGCAATAAAAAATAAGTAAGTGTTATAAAATTAAAAAGTGGAAATAAATGTTACTTGATATTAACTGAGTATTTAAAAATGATGATTTACAAGCTTATCTATTGCCGTATCAAAATTATATAAAAATTGTTTGATGACTATGAAGTTGATGAAATGGATCCACATAAAATGACATTGCAAGAGTTAGGAAAACATTTTTATGGTAGAACTGTTCAATTTAAGTTAAAAAATGGCAAAACGAAAACAATATTTGTCCAAGATATTATGAATGAAGAAGATGATGAACCAGAATTAACTTTTATTGGAGGTTCTGAAGAAAATGAAGTTCGCATCTCAGAAATTGTGAGTGCGTGTGAAATCAAGAAATAAAATTTTAACAAAAAAATAGCCTCCAAATATTTTATGAATTTTGAGGTCACATTTTGAGATAATTGTTTTTTGGAATAGTTTAATTTTAGTTAGTTGTATTAAAGTTTACCATTCTACTTGTAATTATAAATTCGTTTATTTGAAATCCCATCAGATTAGGTAAAGACCTTTTTGTCTTAATACCTGTTCAGAGGTTTATCAGCAGGAGAATAACCATTATTTAGTAGTTCTGATATATACCAAGAATTATATTTGACACAGGTTACAATTCTTATAATTAATCCTATAATTCCAAAAGAAAAAAATTCAAGTAATTGAATAATTCCAAAAAGAATGGCAAACTTCCAGTCTCCTCTGAAGATTGGTACCCACGCACCAAAGAAAAGGGCTGTCCAACTTGCCCTAGCTTTCACCCGTTTAATTACTCCTGTTTTATCACTTTTTAAATTTGCTTTCATTTTTACACTCCTTAATTTTTACCTTAGGTTTTAGGTCGCTGGCAATATGGACAAATCTTAAGAAAATTTGTTATTCTATTTATATATATTTATTATACTAAAAATAAATCAAAAAACGATCTGATTTAAAAACTATCTTACTAACAATAAAACTACTTAAATTAATTTAAACTTAAAAACGGCGAATTATGTGCGTTGTAATAGTTAAGTACATAGTCTGTCGTAAATTTAAAAAGAAGTCACAATGAAAAATTTAACACAAAAAAATAAACTACTTTTAGGCTATGCCATTTCAGGACTGGGTGATCAATTTTACACTTTTGCAATTCCACTGCTGATGCTGTCTAGAACTCATTCATCAGTCATAATGGGACTTTTAACCGCAGTTGAATATCTGCCGACAGCATTGTTTGGACTAACAATTGGACCCATTTTTGATATATATTCTCGTAAGACAATCATGCTCTTTTCTTTGATAATGCAAATGGTGCTAATTATAATTGCACCATTTTTGGTTATTAAAAATATTTCATTATATTGGCTTTTATTAGTAGTCTTTATACTTGGTTCATTTGATTTAATTACTTGGACCGGATATCAAATTTTCATAGCCGAATCGGTTAAAAAAGAAGAACTATCTTCCGTTTCAGGACAAATGGGATTAATTTCATCGATTCAAAAAACTTTTGGTCCAGGTATTGCAGCTGTCATTATTAATTTAATTGATTACGTAGGTGGTTTTTTGCTAGATGCCTTAAGTTTTGGCTACTTAACCTATGTCATTAAAGATTATGAACCGTTGTATAAAGAAATTAAGTCAGTGAAAGAAGAAAAGTCTTTTAATAAAAGCGCAAAAGATGGAATCACTTTTTTATTTGCACATCATGATATTAAATGGCTGATCGCAAGTTTTTTCGTGGCAAACATTGGCTTTCAAGCAGTTGTTCCCATGCTTACTTTTTTGTTAAAACAAGAAATGAAAGTTTCTGTCAATATGGTCAGTATTTTTTACACAGTAGCAGCGATTGCAAGCATTTTAGGCAATTTTATTTATTTGCGCGTTAATAAAAGCATGAGACTTGGTACTCAAATGATTATGATTGCCCTGTTAATAATGGGAGGTTTCCTAATTATGCTTGATGTCCAGTCATTTATTTGGGTCACTTTTGGTTACGCATTGGTTTCGTTTGGTAGCGTCTGGTCGCAAGCCAACTTCTTTACTGTTATTCAAGCAGAAACCCCATCTAAATTTAAAGGAACAATAACTTCTATTTCAACTTCGCTAACAAGAATAATTGGTCCTGTTATGTCTTTAATTAGTGGCTTTCTAATTAAAGCAGAAATCCATTCAATATTCGTCGTTGCTGCCGTTTGCATGTTTCTCTCAGTGCTTATAACTATAGTTACTGGTTTAGGCAAATTGGGAAAACTGGACTAATTATAGAAAGTAACTTAATACTTATTTTTTAGACAGGGAATGTTCTAATATATTATAAATAGCTGGATTTTTATATATCGCAACAACATCGTATTTTAGTTTAGGCAAGTTTGGTAAAAAAGTAACATATTCATCATATATTTTCGGCAGTGGCAACTCTTCCGGATATATAGCCATTCCATAATTTAAAACAACATTTGATAAAGCAGCGTCAAAGCTATCTAAATAATTAATTTGTTCATAACTAATATTCATTTTTTCCAGAATATTTTTAATTTTTGTTTGTACATCATTATTATCAGTAGCAGTCCATTTTTGTAAGAAAAGGGGCTGCTTTTTTATAACTTCCTTTTTGAGTCTTCCTTTTTGATCAATAGCCTTTTGATTCAACAAAATGCCAAAATTGGCTGTTCCGATTTTTCTAACATGGATATTTTTAATTTTACTAACGGCAGTGGAAAACCCAATCAATACGTCATAATCTCCTGCATCGAGTTTAGGTATACTGGCGGCAAAGTTTTCAGTGTCAAGTTGTAATTGTAAACCTGGATTGTTTTTAGCAAGAGACTGTGCCAATTGAACTGCCCAATAATTGAAGGCGTGCAAATAATGAATTCTTATTGTTTGAAAGGAATTGTTTAATTGGCTGATTTTTTCGCTAAACTCATAATATTTGTTTAGTACAGGCACTGCACAATGGTACAAATTAATTCCGGCTAAAGTGACCTTAAAATGAGAAGTTGACCTATCAATAAGTTGAACGCCCAGGTCTTTCTCTAAATTTTTTATTGCATTGCTAATTGCTGTTTGGGAGACAAAATTTCTTTTGGCAGCAGGGGTAAATCCTTGTGTTTCAACGACGTCAATAAAGTACTTATATGTTAATAAACTATATTTCATCACACTTTGTCCTTTTACTTATAACTTTAACTAATAAGTTATTATCATTATATGTTAGCGCTTCCCGAAAAGCGAGGGTAAAATTGAATTGTAACGACAGTTACCTTTACAAAATTAGTTTTAATACTAAAAAGGAGAAAGTATAATGGCTGAAAAATATATTTTAGCGATTGATGAAGGTACTACTAGTACAAGGGCAATTATTTTGGACCATTCTGGTAAAAAAGTAATTGACTCACGGAAAGAGTTTAACCAATATTTTCCTAAGCCTGGCTGGGTAGAACATGATGCCAATGAAATTTGGAATTCAGTTTTATCTACAATTGCCAATTCATTTATTAACTCAGGGATTAAACCCAACCAAATTGCAGCTATTGGTATCACAAATCAGCGTGAAACGACTGTTATTTGGGATAAGAAGACTGGCTTGCCAATTTACCATGCGATTGTATGGCAGTCTCGTCAGACATCAGATATTGCAGATAAAATTATTGCTGATGGCTATTCAAACATGATTCATGAAAAAACTGGCTTAATTCCTGATGCCTACTTTTCAGCAACCAAAATTCGTTGGATTCTTGATCATGTTCCTGGTGCGCAGGAACGCGCAGAAAACGGTGAATTATTATTTGGTACTATTGATTCATGGTTAGTTTGGAAGTTAACTGGCGGCAAGGTTCATGTGACAGATTATACAAATGCAAGTCGAACAATGCTGTTTAACATTACCAAACTTGATTGGGATGATGAGATTCTTAAGTTATTAAACATTCCAAGAAAAATGTTGCCTGAAATTCGTTCTAACTCCGAAATTTATGGCACTACAGCTGAATATCACTTTTATGGCAGTCAAGTACCAATTGCTGGCATGGCAGGTGACCAGCAGTCAGCCTTGTTTGGGCAGTTGGCATTTGAGCCGGGAATGGTTAAAAACACATATGGAACTGGTGCGTTCACCGTTATGAATACGGGTGAAAAGCCTAAGTTTTCAGCTAATAATTTGTTAACTACTGTGGCATATGGCATAAACGGCAAAGTAAATTATGCTTTGGAAGGTAGTATTTACGTTGCTGGTTCAGCTATTCAGTGGTTGCGTGATCAGCTGGGAATTATTGATGATGCTCCTCAATCAGAAGAAGCCGCCAAGCGCTCAAAAGATAACAATGAAGTTTTCGTCGTCCCTGCATTTACCGGTTTAGGAGCGCCATACTGGGATTCTAATGTCCGTGGAGCTGTTTTCGGTCTGACTCGTGGAACAACCAGTGACGACTTTACAAAAGCCACATTACAGTCTCTAGCTTATGAAAGTCTTGACGTTATTGATACGATGCACGAAGATACCAAGATTCAAATTCCAAAATTAAAGGTTGATGGTGGTGCTGCTAATAATGACTATTTAATGCAGTTCCAAGCTGATATTTTAGGCATCGAAATTGAACGTGCGGCTAACCTTGAAACAACAGCATTAGGTGCAGCGTTTCTTGCAGGTTTAGCCATTGGTTTTTGGAAAGACTTTGATGAAATCAAGAAAATTCAAAAAGTAGGTAAAACCTTTAAACCACAAATGAGCAGTGCAGAAAGAGATCACCTTTATGAAGGCTGGAAATCAGCTGTTAAAGCTGCTCAGAGCTTTTCATATAAGCCATATCAAAAGAATAATTAGAAATTTTTATAAAAAAGAAAGAGGCTAAATCATGGCGTTTTCAATTGAAACCAGAAAAGAAGAAATTGAACGTTTAAAAAATGAAAAATTAGATTTGCTGGTTATCGGAGGCGGCATTACTGGAGCAGGTGTTGCTCTTCAGGCCAGTGCAGCTAAAATGAAGACAGGCTTGATTGATATGCAAGACTTTGGTGGAGGTACCTCATCACGGTCTACCAGACTTGTACATGGTGGTATTCGTTATCTGAAGACCTTTGATGTTCAAGTCGTTTCTGATACAGTCAAGGAGCGTGCTGTTATCCAGCATATTGCTCCGCATATGACCCAACCTGATCCTATGATTTTGCCAATTTATGACGAACCAGGGACAACGTTTACTATGTTCTCGGTAAAAGTAGCAATGGATCTTTATGATCATTTGGCTGGTATCGAAGGAGATTCACCTTTAATTAAATATGCCAACTACATGATGAATAAGGAAGAAACATTAAAACGAGAGCCACAATTAAATAGTGAGAACTTGCAGGGTGCAGGTGTTTACTTAGATTATCAAAATAACGATTCCCGCTTGGTAGTAGAAAATGTTAAAAAAGCTCATGAATTAGGATGTCTGGCCGTTAGTCGACTGAAGTGTATAGCAATTTTACATAATGATCAGAAACAAGTTAATGGCGTTCGCGTTCATGACAATTTAACTGGTGAAGAATTTGAAATTCATGCTGATGTTGTTATTAACACTTCTGGACCTTGGTCTGATTTGGTAAGACAAGAAGATAAAGAAGTTTATAAAAAACCGCGTTTGCGTCCTACAAAAGGTGTCCACTTGGTAGTTGACCAGTCCCGCTTGACTGTGCCACAGCCAACATATTTTGGTTCAGGTACTGCTGATGGCCGAATGATTTTCACTATTCCTCGGGAAGGTAAAACCTATTTCGGCACAACGGATACTGACTTTACAGGTGATTATGCTCATCCTACTGTTGAAAAAAGCGATGTAGACTACTTGTTAAATATCATCAATAAAAAGTATCCTGCAGCCCATTTAACAATTAACGATGTTGAAGCCAGTTGGGCCGGTGTTCGTCCTCTAATCGAAGTTGAAGTGGAAGGTAACGAAGCTGCAGATGCAGCAACTGGTGCCAGCGTTTCTGACAGTACTTCAGCACCATCTGCAGTATCACGTGGTAGTTCGTTAACTGAAGCAGAAGATGGATTGATCACTTTAGCCGGAGGTAAGCTGACAGATTACCGCATCATGGCCAATGGTGCAATGAAGAAAATTCAGCAAAAATTTCATGACGAGTTTTCTAAAAACTTTACGTTGCAAGATTCAGCAGAAATTAAAGTTGCTGGTGGTGATTTCGATTCTGACAACGCAGAAGCTGAACTTGCTCGCATTGCTAAAGATGGTGTGGCTGCCGGCCTTGCAGCTGATGATGCAAAAGAGATTGCAAACTTATTTGGCTCTCAGGCGGAGCAAATTTACGACTATGCCCAAACAATCAAACCAGAAGAAGGATTGAGTATTGGTGAAACTGCAGCTCTTGATTACTCGCTTGCAGAGGAAATGACATTAACACCAGTTGACTATCTATTAAGACGTACTTATCATATTTTATTCAAGAGCGATACATTAGACCAGGTAAAGAATGGCGTGATTAAACACATGTCTGATTATTATGGCTGGGATAAAGCCCAAAGAGAACAATGTGAAAACGAGTTGGAACATGAGATTGCGGAATCAAGACTGGAGGGATTAAAAAGCAAAAGACAGTAGAAGAAAACAATAAAAATAGTAGTAAATTATTCCCCATTTAAAAACCTGTCAAAACAATATGACAGGTTTTTTCTTTGGTATTTTTGAAACGTTATATTAAAATAAACTA
Organism: Lactobacillus huangpiensis; assembly: GCF_019972815.1. Taxonomy (GTDB): domain Bacteria; phylum Bacillota; class Bacilli; order Lactobacillales; family Lactobacillaceae; genus Lactobacillus; species Lactobacillus huangpiensis. Next base: position 28,405 of record NZ_BPPA01000014.1, on the reverse strand, counting down.
AATTATTTATTATAAATATTTTATTATGGAATCAGCTTTTAAAATAATAACATTTGTTTTCATATTTGAAAAAATAGTTTTAAATTTATAGTTTAAAAGATTAAACTAATAGTGAGGTGATCATAATGGAGCCATTTTTTCTTACCCCATATTTTAGACCCAAAATTTGGGGTGGACGAAAATTAAAAACTATTTTTAATTACGATATACCTGACGGTAAAGTTGGTGAAGCTTGGGTTATTTCCGGATATAAGGATGACGCTTCAACTATTACAAACGGTGACTTTAAAGGACAGAGTTTACGTAAAGTATATTATGAAAATCCGGAACTATTTGGTAACCCCAAGAGTAAGGAATTTCCGCTCCTCGTTAAGTTTTTGGATGCCAATGATAATTTATCTGTGCAAGTTCATCCAAATGATGAATATGCTCGCAAAGTAGAAAATGACAGTGGAAAAACAGAAAGCTGGTATGTTTTACAAGCAGATCCAGGATCATATCTAATATATGGTCATACTGCTAAAACACATTCAGAACTTGCTGAAATGATTCACAAGGACGAGTGGGACAAATTATTGCGCAAGGTTCCTGTTAAAGCTGGTGACTTTTTCTATGTTCCTTCAGGAACGATTCACGCACTGACTAAAGGAATCCTAGTCATTGAAACGCAGCAGTCAAGTGATGTTACATACCGTTTATATGATTATGATCGTGTAGATCAGAAAACTGGTAAAAAAAGGCAGCTGCATACCCAGAAGTCTATTGACGTAACTCAGGTACCTCATGTTGACCCAAAACTTAAAATAACAACTAGTAAAAAACAAGATGCCACGATTAAGACATTGGTTGAGCCACCATTGTCTCCCCATTTTTATCTATGGCAAATAGATCTAAATGGTCAATGGAATACTGGTTTAAATAAACATCCATTTTTATTAGTAACCATTATCAATGGTTCAGGTACAATTGAGTGCGAAAACAAGACTTTCAATTTATCTATTGGCACGAATATGATAATTCCAAATAATATTAAGGAATTTAAATTTTCAGGTAATATGAAAATGGTTATTTCTGCTCCTGGTAATCAGGATTAATTCTTAAGGTGGAAAGGAAAAAAGAATGATTTATATAGCATGCGGTTCGATTATGATAGTGGTTGGACTGTTATGGCTGATATCGCCTCCTAAAAGACCACGTCCATTTTATAGTTATTATTCGTACTTGGCCCAAGTTAATAAAGCTAGTTTCAAATTTGCTCAGCACAAGGCAAGTTACTATTTTATTATATTTGGTTTAATCCAATTAGTATTAGGGATTGGAATCCATTTGCTTAAATGGGATCGATATTTTTTACTTTGGCTGCTGACATTTTATCTTTTCATTATCTTTCCAATCATGGCTACGGAAAAAAGTTTAAAAAGCTTTTTGCAAAAACGCCATGAATTGCCAGCAGATTACGTAGACCCTGACAAAGTAAAAAAGGAGAGAACAAAAGGATTTAGGGACCGAAAATGAAATTGAAAATTTTAATGGTCGAGGATGATCAGTCGGTTGCAGAAATGATGGAAATGTTCTTTGAAAAAGAAGGATGGACCACTGAAATTGCGACTGATGGAGAACAAGCCGTTAAAATGTTTGCAAAAAATCCAGATCAATATGATTTAATAACATTAGATCTTAACTTGCCGAAAAAAGATGGCATAGAAGTTGCTAAAGAAGTTTGTGCAATTTCACCATCCATACCAATTATCATGCTGACTGCTCGTAGTAGTGAAGAAGAACAGATTCAAGGATTTAATGCTGGTGCTGACGACTATGTATCCAAACCGTTTAGTCCCCTGGCTTTAATAGCTCGCATCAAGGCTTTACAAAGAAGAATTAGAATTGAGGATAAACAAGAACAAACAAAATCAGCAGAGAATACTGAAAAATTTGATGTCGAAACGGATCACATAAAAATTTCTAAAAGTCGGCGTGAAGTGCTTTATGATGGTCAATATGTTGAAAATATTACACCTAAAGAGTTTGATTTGCTTTATACTATGGCACAGAAGCCTAAACAAGTATTTTCTCGTGAACAATTATTAGAGTCCGTCTGGGGCTATGATTATTATGGTGAAGATCGCACCGTGGATGCACATATAAAAAAACTACGCCAAAAATTGGAAAAAGTAGGTGCAAATGTCATCCAAACCGTTTGGGGCGTTGGCTATAAATTTGATGATTCGTAGGTTTTAACATGAAGTTAATTTATCAGCATATGCTTAGCTTTTTACTTATCATTCTTACTACGGTATCAATAATCGGTTTTTCTGAAATAAATAATGCAACTAAACAATCATATGAATATAATTATCGCAGAATGGAAGACTTTGCCTCAGCTTTAGGTACTTTAGCTGAAAGTGATAAAAAAGATGGCTCGGCTATGTTGAATCCCAAATTTTTGCATAAACTGGAATTTGTTCTCCATAGTGACAGGGTATATCTCAGTGTTTTTGATGATCAAGGTGCTCAGATTTATCCTAAGAAAAATGAAGACATCCGACTAACCTCACAGCGGGTTGCGCAATTAAAGAAAGGGAAAAAGCTTCATATAAAAAATAATAATGAGGCACTTTCCAGCTTAGGACATAAAAAAGATGCTTGTACCGGTGTTCTCTTACCATGGAAAAACAAAGGTAAATTCATTGGAGCGATTTGGCTAGGCGTGCGAGTTGCCATAGTTGAAAGGCCAGTGACCATAGCCAAGCAAAATTTGTTTAATGCTCTTATTTCGGCAATAATCGTTGGGCTGGTGCTTAGTTTCATTCTTTCCTTCTATGCAACGGACAGAATAAAAAAACTGTCACTTGCTACAAAGAAAGTTGCAGCTGGTGATTTTGATGTACAAACAAATTACAGTGGACATGACGAAATAACCCAGCTGGCTGACAACTTCAATCAAATGGTTCGCGTTTTAAAGAAATCAAACCAAGAAGTTAAGGAGCAGGAAAAAAGACGTGATCAATTTATGGCTGATGCAGCACATGAAATGCGTACCCCTCTGACTACCATTAATGGTATTTTAGAGGGCTTGCAATATGATGCTATTCCTGATAAAGCAAAGCCTAAATCTATTGACCTGATGAATAGGGAAACTAAGCGACTGATTCGATTAGTTAACGAAAATTTGGATTATGAGAAAATTCGTAATAATCAAATAAACTTAGTTAAGACCACCTTTAATGCTAGAAAAACGCTCGATGATGTGACAATGCAGCTTAAACAAAATGCTGCTAAGGCTAATGACACAATAATTGTCAATGCACCAAGAGATCTGCCAATTTATGCTGATAAAGATCGTTTTACGCAAATAATGGTCAATTTAGTCCAGAATGCAATTCAATTTACTGCTGATGGCAAAATTCAAATAAGCGGCTATAGAGTTGCACATGCAACAACTATTATTGTTGAAGATAACGGTATTGGGATGAATCAGCAACAAATTAAATATGTTTTTGAAAGATACTTTAAAGCTGATCCATCCCGCAGTCGCTCTGGAAGAGGAGAATATGGATTAGGATTGTCGATAGTTTCCTCTTTGGTTAAACAGCATGGTGGCAAAATAAGCGTGCAGTCAGAAATGAATCATGGGGCAGAATTTACTATTATTTTATTCGATCGTGGATATGAACAATATCTCGAAAACTAAAAAAATCATTTCCAAATTTGGAAATGATTTTTTGTTTTTCAGAGTTTATTCTTTATCTTTAGTTGTCTCATGCCAAATCTTTGCAGTTGCTGGGATGCTTCCCAGATTTGTGAGGTCATCTTTATTAACTACAATTAAGTTGTCAGGTCCCTTGGCTAAATTATTGAAACTGTCCAGACTCTGATTTTTAAAGTATCCGTCACTAGCCTTAGCCAGACTCGCTTGCAATTGATCTATACGATATGCTTCAGCATCTGCTCCTGTTTTAACAGCTTCTGCCTTAGCCTTAGCTGTTGCAATTAAAGCATCATTTTTAGCTTTTGTAGTCAATTCAATATTTTTAGCTTCACCTTCAGCCTTTTCAATAGCAGCTATTTTCTCACGATCAGCAGTTAACTGTTTGTCCATGGCTTTTTGAATTTCAGTGCTAGGCAAAAGTTCGTCAATGTTGACTCTGACTACACGAATTCCATAAACGTCCGTTAAATCACCGATAGCTTCCGAAAGCTGACTATTTATACTACTTGTTGAGCCTAAAGCATCGTTTAGATCCATCCGTCCAATAATGTCCCTTAAATGGCCACGGATAAGTTCAACCATTGATTTAACTGAATCTGTATTATTGTAAAAATACTTATATGAATCAGTTACTAAGTAATTTAAGGTTAAGCTGGTAGTAATTTCTGCATTGTCTTTAGTAATAATTGAATATTTCGAAATTTCTGCCGGAAACATCGCCAGGGAAACTTTGCGCAATCTCTGTATTACCGGAATGATTAGTACTAAACCAGCTTTTACGGTTCTGGAATATTTGCCTAATGTTTCTATTAAACCTTCATTGTTTTGCGGGACAACACGGCACATAGAGCATAATAAAAGCAAAATCAGCACGACAATTATGATAAATTTCATTTTAACCTCCCAAATTAAAAAATTATGATTATTTCTTAATTATATGACTTTTTACGATTTTTTCCAGGTTTATTCTGCTTTTCAGTTAAATGATTGCCCGAAACAGATTCTGGAATTGTTGTGATTTCATCTTCACGACCCTCAAGCTCAGTAGCGTCCGTTTTGTATAATCTGGTAGTAGATTTGCGTTGTTTGTTTATAAGAGCTGTGGATTTATTTTTCAATTTCTGCCGGAGCTCTTCCATCTGTCTATAATTGGTTAAATAGTCGAACTGTGTAGGGTCAACAGGTTTAAAGCCGCTGGGAGTATAGAAACGCAACAAATTATGATTATTTAGTAAGTCAGAGTATTTCAGTGACATTTTGCCTTCTTTTGCTAATTTTGTAATTTCATATTTTTCTTGTTCAGTAAAATTAATGATCTGCTTGCCACTTTTACGGTCGTAAACAATGCCCTTTAACCCCTTACCTCCAATAATAACGTATTTCTGACTAACAATAGTGCCGTTCCTAAAAGTAAGCCACGGGCGATATTTTGGAGCTAGCAGATCACTGCCAAACTGTATATAATTGCGATTTGAAATTCCCAGAAGATGGAGCAAAGTCGGCAATACATCTATTTCACCTGCAACTTCCTGTTTGATTTTTCCCTTTAAATTCGTAGCATGTATCATAAAAGGTACACGTTGCATTTGAACATTATTATAGGTATTCCAAGTGTCAGAACTTTCACCTACGATTGGTGCCAAAGTTTCATTTTCAGAATTAGTTAGTCCATAATGATCTCCATAAATTACAACCATAGTATTTTTAATCAAACCTGATTTCTTCAGGTAATTGAAAAATTCTCGGATAGATTGATCCAAATAATGAGCTGTTTCAAAGTAGTTATTAATTGAATTGTCTGAAGTATCACTGGTTTTAAAGCTCGGATCCAGATCCTCTTCGTCCATGTCAAAGGGAGTATGATTTGTAACGGTAATAAATTTAGTATAAAAAGGCTGCTGCATTCTTTCTAAATATTTGATACTTTCAGCAAACATAATTTTATCTTTGATGCCATAGCCAATATGGTCATTTTTATCATGACTAAAGTAATTTTGGTCAAAGAAATAGTTATAACCCATATTTTTATAAACATCATCACGGTTCCAAAAAGTGCCAACATTTCCATGAAATACAGCAGAAGTATAGTTGCCTTGTTGACGCAAAATTTGAGGAGCAGCCTGAAAAGTATTTGAGCTGCCCATGGCAGTGAATAATGATCCGTCAGAAATACCATAGGTACTGGTTTCCAACATGTTTTCGGCGTCACTGGTTCGGCCAATTCCAACTTGGTGGTAAAAATTGGCAAAACTTAATGTATGTTTGTTGTGATAAAGTGAATTGAGATAGGGAGTAACTTCCTTACCATTAATTTTTAAATCAATTAAAAACTGTTGAAAGCTTTCCAAATGAATTACTATTACATTTTTGCCTTTTTCTTTACCAAAATATTCTGTATTTACTGGTAATTTATTTTTTTTGGTATAAGCTAAAATTTTATTTAAATCAGCAGTATTGGCATTTTTATTTACCTGTTCGGTTTGTTCATTTTTAACAGCATCATAAACCGTGTAGGTATCAATACCAAGATATTTAACAATGTATGAACGATCGAATGTGGTACCTAACAAGCGTGGTCTGGAAGATTCAGCCAAAAAAACATTTAGCACTAAAATTAAAGCACCAACTGAAGTAACAGCAAAAGGTGTAAGGAGGCCAAAAGATTTTTGATCAATTCTGATTTTGTGCGAAATTAGTAATATGATAATTATGATAAGGTCAAGCCACAACAACAGGTCAGAAGGTTGAAGCAGTGCGACTGCACTTTTTCCTAAGCCAGGTGCAACTTTACCAGCATTAGTAATGGTCTTCACCGTAATAAAATCAGAAAATTGACGGTAGTAAAGAACATTAGCAAATAACAGTCCCGAATTTGCTACATCAAGCAGGACCATTGCACAATATGAAACAAGAGGCTTGGAAAAATATAATCCAATGCTCATTAGTAAAATTGCACTACCAACAGGACTTAACCACATGATAATATGTTGATAAGGATCTGAAATACCCAAATTGAAATCATGGTAGGCTGCAAAAATGTACTTGAGCGCAAACAAAACAATCAGAAGGCAGAAAAAGCCTATACGAGTCTGAATGAAGTTAGTCAGATTTTTTTTATTCAAAATGAACTCTCCCTTATCAGACTATTTTAAAAGTTTCTGTCCTTTTAGACAATCTTTTCTGTTTTGTTAGACCTTTTTTAATAATTAATAGCAGAAACTTGAGTATAATTTAAATGAACTATATTTTAGGAATTGAATCAGAATGATATTTTTAGGACCACTATATAACCTGCTTTCGCAACTTTACGCTACTAAAATAAATCATTTTGCTTTGATTAAGTTGATTGTACTGGCACTTGATAAAACTATCTTTTATTTCCTGTTTTTTATGGTAATACGCTTAATCTGGCTAATGACTATTAGGAGTCGGCGTACAATTAAATCTGAAGCGTCAGTATGGTTATTTGCTTTTTATTTAATTTTAGTGCTGATGTTAACTACTTTTCGTAACACTTATTTTCCCTGGAACCTGACCCTTAATCTGCACAGACCTTTAAACGAAATAAATTTTGTCTTTTTGAGGGAAACCTGGAAAATGTATCATGCACCCAGCAGGCTAGACTTTGTATACAATTCATTGGGTAACATCCTGTGCTTTATTCCATTTGGATTTTTATCACCATTTGTTTTTTCCAAAAAACAAACCTTTTGGCGTGTTGTTCTCGCTGGTATCATTTTTTCAGTTTTTATTGAAGGGATGCAGTTTTTACTGGAAACTGGAGTTACAGATATTGATGATGTGTTCTTTAACAGTTGCGGAACGGTAATTGGATATTTCTGCTATTGGCTTGTAATGATAATCAGGAGAAGGACCCATAAAACTAACTAAAAGCACTGGTATTTGTAAAATAAGATTGCTAAAATGTTCTTGTGAAATACATATTTAATTCAGTAAGGAGAGCGTGTTTATGAGTTTAATTAAATTTGATGGTACAAAACTGACACCATTTGTTCACGATAATGAACTAGGTGAGATGCAAGCTTTAGTTAACGTTGCCGATAAAGAACTTAGAGATGGTTCAGGTGCAGGCAATGATTTTCTAGGTTGGGTCGATTTGCCGGTTAATTATGACAAAGAGGAATTTGCCAGAATCAAAAAAGCAGCCCAAAAGATTCAAGGTGACTCTGAAGTTTTAGTTTGTATCGGTATTGGTGGTTCATATTTAGGCGCTCAAGCAGCTATTGAGTTTTTAAATGGTGCATTTTATGGCAAGGGTAAAGAAAAATATCCTACTGTTGTATTCTGCGGCAACTCCTTATCAGGTTCATATTTGCATGATTTGATTGAATGGCTCGGTGACAAGGACTTTAGTGTTAATGTAATTTCTAAATCTGGTACTACTACTGAACCAGCTGTTGCTTTTCGAATTTTTAAAGATAAATTGATTGAGAAGTATGGCGCAGATGAGGCTAAGAATAGAATTTTTGCTACAACAGATCGTGCTAAAGGAGCTTTAAAAACTGAAGCAGATGCTGAAGGTTATGAAGAATTTGTTGTGCCGGATGACATTGGTGGACGCTACAGCGTACTATCAGCTGTTGGTTTGTTGCCGATTTCAGTTTCGGGAGCTGATATTGACCAATTAATGAAAGGCGCTGCTGATGCCAGAGCAGAGTATACTAATACGGATTTAAGCAACGCGACTCCTTATCAATATGCTGCTTTGCGTAATATTCTTTATCGCAAAGGCTACACCACTGAAATTGTTGAAAACTATGAACCAACTTTAAGAATGTTCAGTGAATGGTGCAAACAATTAATGGGAGAATCAGAAGGAAAGGATAATAAGGGCATTTGGCCGGCCAGTGCCAACTTTACGACTGATTTGCACTCATTGGGTCAATATATTCAAGAAGGCAGAAGAAATCTTTTCGAAACAGTTATTAGAGTCGAAAATCCGGCAAATGATGTGAAAATCCCTTCTGATGATCGTAATTTAGACCAGTTAAATTTCTTATCTGGCAAAAGTTTAAACTTTGTAAATGAACGTGCCTATGAAGGAGTTGTTCTTGCTCACACTGATGGTGGTGTTCCTGTTATGACAGTTAATATTCCTGATCAAACAGAACACACTTTAGGTTACCTAATTTACTTCTTTGAACTGGCAATTGCTGTTTCTGGCTACGTTAATGGCATTAATCCATTCAACCAACCTGGTGTTGAAGAATATAAACGGAACATGTTTGGATTGCTTAATAAACCAGGTTATGAAGAATTACACGATGATTTGACAGCTAGATTCAAGGAAGAAAAATAATTTTTTATTATTGAAACTTTTTTAAAATAAGCTTATTATAATTATATGCTTACTTTATACAAGCTATATTGATATAAATTAAATATAAAATATATATCATCCTGTACATTGTATCTATTCATGTTAACCATTATGGAAAGGGTAAAAGTTTTTGACTTTTAACCTTTTTTATTAGGGAGATTTAATTATATGGAAGAAAAGAAAGAAACACCCAAGAGGGTTCTGGCAATTATCAGTTGTGCTTTAATGGCTTTTGTTTCCATTTTGACAGAAACAAGTTTAAATGTTACTTTTCCCACATTGATGAAACAATTTCATATTGGGTTGGGATTAGTTCAGTGGACTACAACGGGATATTTATTGATGATCTCTGTAATAATGGTTGCAAGTTCATATCTAAACGACCGCTTTTCAGCAAGACAATTGTTTTTAACTGCCGCAATTGCATTCATCGCTGGTTCAATTGTGGCTGGTTTTGCAACAAATTTCTGGGTTTTACTCGCAGGTCGCTTGATTTCTTCGGTTGGAGCAGGATTGTCAATACCGTTAATGTTTAATATGGTAGTGGAATTAATGCCGCAAGAAAAATGGGGCTTCTATATGGGTTTGACTGGTTTAGTCATTATTCTTGCACCGTCTCTAGGCCCCACATTTGGTGGCACAGTTGTTTACTATTTTGGTTGGCCACTAATTTTTGAGATTGTAGCTGTAATTGCTGTATTTATTATGATTTTGGGTTTATTCGTAATTGAACAATACCATGAGAAAAAACATCCGACTTTTGACTGGCTAAGTTATATTGTTATTGCTAGTGCAATGGTAATTTTTAACTTAGGTTTCAATAGAATTAGTAATGGTTTTAGAGATATTGGTTTTTGGCTTAGCATGATTGTTGTGGCAATTTTGGTATACGCGTTTATAAAATTGTCACGCTCCAGCAAAAAGAAACTGATAAACTTGAATATTTTTAAAAATAAACCCTTTATTTTTGCCATGATATCTTATCTATTATTGCAGTTTATCAATATTGGTACCAGTTTCGCTGTGCCTAATTATGTGCAAATTGTTAATCATGCCAGTTCTTTAATCGGAGGTTTGGTTTTGCTTCCCGGTTGTATTATCAGTGGTATTTTAAACCCCTGGTTTGGTCATATTTATGATAAAAAGGGTGCGCCATTGCCACTACTTACGGGAACAGTATTCTGCTTAACGGCCTGTTTGCTTTTTTCTTTGTTTAGTTTGAAAATCAGTACATTCATGGTCGGTGTTTTTTATGGCATTATGATTATTGGTCGCCAGATGGCGTTTAACAACACTATGGCTGAAGCATCGAAATTACAACCAGAAGAATTGCATACTGATGCGACCGCAGTCTTTCAAACTGGCCAACAATATGCTGGATCAATGGGAACAACAGTAATGGCAGCTATTATTTCATCTTGGCAAAAAAGACCTGGTAATTATGCAGCACTTACGGCCCAAGGCACTCAGGAAGCATTTTTATTTTTGACATTTGTCAGTGTGATAATTTTGCTCAGTTATTTAAACTTATTTAGACTTGAGAAGAAATTGAATTAAAATCAAAAATAAATATCAAAATTGAAAATGAACTATTAAGGGAATATTTGCTAAAATATTCCCTTTTTCTATTTTTGGCGATCTTGCACTTAAAATAAAGCTTTGCTAAAATACAGGAGATATAGATATCTATATATTGTCGTAATACGGACGACAGTTTCTACTCGGAACCGTAAATTCCGAACTATGGATAAATCAGCATTTAAAACATTGATTTCTGTTTTTAAAACGGCTTTTTTACCATGGCTTTGGTAGAAAAGTCGTTTTATGTTTTGAGGAGAAAAAGTGAAAAAACCATATACATAAAACAAACTAAAAGTATGTTAAAAAAATAGTCAAGAAATATCACCAAAAAATACTTGAAAGGAAAAAACAATGACAAAAAATGTTCTATTAATTTGTGGTTCCGGAGCATCTTCTGGCTTTATGGCAGCAAATATGCGTAAAGCTGCAAAAAAAGCAGGTTTGGATTTTAAAATTCAAGCAAGAAGCGAAGCAGAGCTTTCAGATTATGCTAAGGATATTGATGCACTAATGGTTGGACCTCACTTGAAAGCTGAATTTAATGCAATAAAAGAAAGAGTACCTTCACAGGTAAAAGTAATCTTAATGAAGCCAGAATATTATGCAATCCTTGATGGTAAGGGTGCAATAGATCATTTGAAAAAAGAATTAGAACAATAAAGAAAGAAGGAAAATTTAAGAATGAATGGCTTCATGACCTTTTTAAATACAAAATTTGCTCCTAAGGCACAAAAAGTTGCTAATAATCAATGGATTATCACTATCAAAAATTCTATTTTGGAAGTTTTACCATTTATCTTCGTCGGTTCACTAATTACTTTATTAAATATACCGACAAACTTTTGGAAATGGTGGCCAAATCTTTCGCCAATTAATAGTTTCACTTTTGGCTTGACCTCAATTTTTGTTGCCTTTTTAGTCACATTTAATTTCATGGAATTTAAAAAGATCAATAAGCAAAGAATTATAGCAGGCCTATCCTCAGTTGCGCTTTTTCTGATGCTTGCTAACCCTTCATGGGATAAAACAGGTAATGTAATCTCTTACCAATTTTCAGAACTCGGTGCAGGAGGGATGTTTGTTGCCTTAGTTGTTGGTGTTTTTGTTGCTTTGATTATGGAACTATTTGCTAAGTTTAGTTTCTTTAGTGATGATACTTCAATGCCGGATTTTGTGACTGCTTGGTTTGATTCAATGTTGCCTATTGCTGTTGTAATAGCAACAGGTTGGTTGCTTACGGATATCTTACACTTTAATCTTTATCACTTAATTGTAGCTATTTTTTCACCTATAGCGACATCTTTAGATACTTGGTGGGGTTTTACATTTTATTTATTTTTACAGTGTTTTATTTATTCAATGGGAATTTCCAGCTGGGTATTATCTGGAATTGATAAGCCAGTAATGCTGGCTGGTATAGCTGCCAATGCAAGTGCATACTCTTTGGGACATGCAGCTAAACATATATTCACTAGTGAGCTTATTTTTAGTTTTCCTTGGATTGGTGGTATTGGATGTACAATGCCGCTTGTCTTAATGATGCTATTTTGGGCAAAATCGAATCGACTTAAAGCACTTGGAAAAGCCAGTGTTTTACCAACAATTTTTAATATTAATGAACCTGTTGTATTTGGCACAATAGTTTGGAATCCTTACTTAATGATTCCATTATGGATCAATGGCATTGTTTTGCCTTTGATTACTGCGTTTTGGTTTAAATCAGGTCTTTCTCCTATACCACACTCATTAATGCAAATGTGGTATATTCCATTTCCTTTTGTTACTTGGATTGTCAGTCCAGCATTCAGCTCTATGATTTTATTAGTAATCCTTTTTATCGTTGGTGGTTTAATTTATTATCCATTTTTCAAAGTTTATGACAGAAATTTGGTTAAACAAGAAACTGAAAGTGAGGCATAGACGTGGAAGATAATAATCAATTCAGTGAAGAAAATGTTAAAAATACAATGAACATTATTTTAAACGCCGGTGATGCCCGTGATTTTATCAGTAAAGCCCTGGATGATGTGGCAAATTCGAATTACGATAACGCAAAAGAGAACATGAAGAAAGCAAATGAAAAATTAGTAAAAGCTCATCGTCTGCAAACCAAAAAAATTCAAGAAGAAGCTGAAGGTAAGCCAATACAATACTCAGTATTATTTACACATGCTCAAGATACTTTGATGACAATCAACACTGAGTATAATTTGGCAAATCATTTAATAAAGATATTTGAAAAGCGTGATTGTCAGTGTAAAGGTGATCTGAATGAGAAAAAATAATTTTCCATACTTTCCCAAAAACTTTTTATGGGGTGGTGCTCAAGCTGCAAGTCAAGCGGACGGTGCTTTTCAGGCAGATGGAAAAGGATTAAATTCCTCAGATGTGCAACCCTATCTTCAAGGATTATCAAATAAAGAGTTGCAAGCCGCGGAGTCACAAGGGATGACGCTAAACGAAGTTAAGAAAAACAGTCAAGATACTGAAAATTATTATCCCAAACGTTTTGGTATTGACTTTTACCATACTTATAAAGAAGATTTACAGCTTTTAGCTAATGCAGGTTTTACTACCTTTAGAACTTCTCTAGATTGGTCGAGAATTTTTCCTAATGGAGACGATGAAAAGCCTAATGAAAAGGCACTAAGGCATTACTCAGACATGATTGATTGTATGGTGCAATTAGGAATTGAACCAATTATCACAATGAATCATTATGAAACTCCTATTAATATTACACTTAAATATGGGGGTTGGCCTAATAAGAAAGTAATTCCTCTTTTTGTGAAATTTGGCAAAGTATTGTTGGATTGGTTCGGTGATCGCGTAAAATATTGGATTGTAGTTAATCAAATTAATATGGTTCAAATAGAACCTTGGCTTTCAGTTGGTGTAGCTAGTGATCAATATCCAAATCAAGAACAAGCTCTTTATCAAGCAATGCATAATCAAATTGTGGCAGGAGCCGAAATAAAAAATTATGCACGTTCCTTGAATAATCCTAATATACACATTGGAACAATGGTTGCTGATGGTACTGTTTATCCTGCAAGTAGTAAGCCGGACGATGTTATACTTGCAATGCAGCAAAATCGTATGCAATATTTTGTGACAGATGTTCAATTTAGAGGTAAATATCCCAAATTTGCTTTAAATTATTTTAATGATAAGAATATTGAACTTGATATTACGCAAAATGAATTGAAATTAATTAACGAAAATCGTATGGATTTTTTAGCTATTTCTTATTACTATTCTCGTATGGTTGACTCAACGAAGAATAAGATGCAGCCAGCAGATAATTTACAAAATCCGAATTTGAAACAAAGTAGTTGGGGCTGGGCTATTGATCCTCAAGGACTATACAATACTTTATCTCAATATTATGATCGCTATCAAAAACCAATTATTATTGCTGAAAATGGCTTAGGTGCTTATGACAAATTGGAAAGTGACAAAAAAATATATGATCCCTATCGTTCAGAATATCTGAGTATGCATATTGAACAAGTAGGAAGGGCAATACATGATGGGGCAGAAGTAATTGCTTATTGCGCTTGGGGACCGATTGATATCGTTTCGTGTTCTTCTCAACAAATGTCAAAACGTTATGGCTTTGTTTATGTAGATATTGATGATAACGGACAGGGAAGCAGAAAACGTCACTTAAAAGACAGCTACTTCTGGTATAAACAAGTAATTAGCTCGAATGGTAAATATATATAAATGAATCAGGAATAAGAAAAAAATTTTAAAAGCAACAAATGCACTTTTTGAGATGATTTAATTAATAGCGAAAATTCCTCGAGAGGATTTAGTACATTATAAAAAGTTTTTTGCTTAAGAATAGTGAGAACCAGTTTCGTTAACTTTTAAACAGGTAACAATTTTGTTATCTTAAGTTTTTCGTTAAAAAGACTGATTTTGAAATTTTAATGATATTATCATTGATATTATAAAAATAAAATACATTTTTGCAGTATAACTAGACACCAAGAGTATCTAGTTATACTTTTTTATTACCTAGTATAAAATTAAATATTTTTAATATTTTTATGTACATTTTTAAATAAAATGATAAAATACTTAATAATTAAATTTAAGGAGGAAAAAGCAATGAGGCGAATTAGCAATCAGCATATTTCGATTTTGTCACAAATTATTTTGCTGACAATGTATACCTAATCACTATTATATTAAAGGAGTACAAATATGGCTGACACAACCAATACTAACAAACTAACAGTAAAAACTTTTCTAAACAACATTTTAGCAGGAACTGCAACTGGAATAATCGTAGGCTTGATTCCAAATGCAGTTGTCAGTGCAATTTTAAAATTATTTGGTCAAAATCCGGTGACGGCATCTATTAACCAGGCATTACTGATTTTTCAATGTGCTACACCTTTGCTAATTGGGGCGTTAATTGCCATCCAATTTAAAATGGTTCCACTGGATGTTGCCATTGTAGGAGCCGCTGCTTATGTTGGCTCCGGAGTTACAAAATTCGTACCACAAATTGTGAATCCTGCTACTAAAGCTCAAGGCGTCTTTGTTTCGGCAGGAACAGGCGATCTTATTAATACCATGATTACAGCTGGCTTGGCTGTGGGGCTTTTGTTATTAGTGGGTCAACGTTTTGGCTCTGTCAAAATTGTTGCAGCCCCGATTGTTGTTGGTGGTGGAGCAGGTTGGATCGGCATGATGATTTTGCCATATGTAAGCAAAATCACCACCTGGCTTGGGTCAGTAATTAATTCCTTTACTAATTTACAGCCAATATTAATGTGTATTTTAATTTCCTGTATGTTTGCAATTTTGATAATTTCACCAATATCAACTGTGGCAATTGGAATGGCTATCCAATTAAATGGTCTTTCGGCAGGTGCAGCAGCAATGGGAGTCGCGGCAACGACACTGGTATTGGTCGTTCATTCTTGGCGAACTAATAAATCAGGAGTTACTATTGCAATTGCATTAGGAGCAATGAAAATGATGATGCCCAATCTTTTCAGGCATCCAGTTATTGTTTTACCAACATTAATTACAGCAGCGCTTTCCGCTATTCCAGTGGCTCTATTTCACGTTAGTGGAACTCCAGCTTCTGCTGGTTTCGGTCTCGTTGGCCTGGTAGGGCCCCTGGCATCCTTAGATGCTGGCAAAGCAAGTATTAATATTGTAATGGCCTTGATTGTCTGGATAGTATTTCCAGTTCTAGTAGCAATGGTATGCCGTTTCCTCTTTGAAAAGGTCTTTCATGTTTATGATGAAAAGGTAGCCTTTGCCTATCTAGGTGAATAAATGTAATTACTTAAATCTGTCATAAAAAACCAATACTTATTTACACCAATTTATTTTAAGCATCAAAAAACTCGTGAAAAACAAATTTTGTTTTATTCACGAGTTTTTATTTGTAAACAGGTTACTAATTTAAATTAATTTTTTTCCATGCAGTTTCGATTTGATCATAATTTAATGCTGCTGTCTTAGGAAAAAGTAATTTAGCATCTTTTAGATCCGTTATAGAGCCAACGCCAACTGATAAAGCACCTGACTTGTTGATAGCAGTGATACCTGCAATTGAATCTTCAATACCTACGCAATCTTGTGTTTTAAGATTAATTGCTTCAGCTGCAGCAATAAAAATGTCTGGTGCTGGCTTACCAGCAGCAACTTTACTTGGGTCTGCAATAGCATCAAATGCATCTGTCAATTGTAATTTTTCTAGTATGAATGGACCATTTAAACTAGCAGAAGCCAAAGATAGTTTAACGTTGTTTTTTTTAAGGGATAAAATTAATTCACTAATTCCAGGTAAGATATTTGCGGGAGTTAAACTAGCTAACAAATTACGAAAAATGTTGTTCTTTTCAGTGGTCATTTCATTAAATTGTTCTTGTGACACGGAGATATTTAAAAATTTTAAAATTGCCTTTAAAGAATCTGTTCGGCTTACACCTTTTGTTTGTTTTTCAAGTTCATCCGGTAATTCGAGATTAAAATGTTTTTTGATTAATTTTCTCCAAGCTTGGAAATGGTATACGGATGTATCTGCAATGACCCCATCTAAATCAAAGAGAACGCCTTTCATTTAAAAACTTCCTTTCACTTGTTACTGGCGTAGTATCAAGTATTTTACTAATTTGGTTAAAATCTTCGTCTGAAATATTAATAAATGGCAACAGACTATTCAATTCTACCATAGAATTTTCACCAAATTTTTTGAGATTATCGGGATCTTGCAAAAAGTCAAAAACAGTATTGATTGGTCTTAGCTGTTTAACAAGTTCCGCATCGCTCATTAATTCTTTTACGGGCATATTGATATTGTAGTATTCAATATAACTGTTTTCTGGCACATAAGAAATTGTAAAATCACCGTTAGTTAATTCCAATGGCAAAGATAATCGCTTGCCGTTAATTTCTACTTTATCCTTCACTCTAGGTAATTTTACGGTTACTCTTTGACCAAAAGGAATACTAAGGTTGACCTTGAGCCTTCAGGCAAGACTGAATTCCAGCGTTTCCAAATAGTAGTGGCATCCAAATTAACGTCATAGAGCCAGCTTGGAAAATTTTGTGTTACTTCACTTCTAAAAGTGGAAAGCATAAAAATACAAGATGGCAAGATTAACTTTGAACTAATACCACAATCATGCGCATTGATTACCGTTTCTAATTATTTTGCATAACAATAAAAGGACTTTAAAATGATGAAATTAAAGTCTTTTTTTATAGTTTGAAAAGCAATTAAATTACATAACGAATAAAAAGCATTAAAATGATTTCATCAAAAAAATTATTTTCAAAAAAGTTTATTAACGCTTACGAATGTAAACATTTTTATATAATAACAATAATTGTAAATAATTTTAGCAATTCGACTTTTCAGGGATTAAATAACTAAAAAAAGCCCCAATTTTTGCCTAAAAAAAGGTATAATTTGAAATGAATTGAAGGGAGTTTTTTTACAAATGATGTGTGATAATTTGTTTTTCAAAATTTTGTGGGTAGTCGTTTACGCTATTACTGCTTATTATACCTTTACCGGCAATATGATGATGGGGATGTACTGGATGGCAGGCGGTATGCTGGCTCAAGCAGTAGTTGACCTTGTCTATCATTTTTGGCCAAATCGTAAAAAGTGCTAGAAAAGCAGCTTCTATTATATGAAGCTGTTTTTTACTCGTCATTTTCTTTTAAAAAACTCTGGATAATTCTTTCTCTCATAGTTAGAAAGACCTGATTATGACCAGTAGGGTGAATACGATTGGTCAAAAGAATTAGACCCGACTTTTTTACACGGTCAAGAAGCATAAGAACACCGGTGAAGCCGGTATGCAAAATCAGGGGGTAATGCAACTGAGGGTCAAAGCGCAAATCCCAGCCCCATGAGCGTGGCTTGACACCCACCGGATTTTTATTATCGAATAACATTGCGACAAGTTCTTGACTGAAGGGCAGAATGTGGGTATCCAAACCCAAGTAACCTTTACTTAATTTAACCAAGTCATTCATTGTGGAGAAAAGTCCTGCTGAACCGCAATCACTGCCAAGCTGGCGTGCTTTAGGATCGTGCGGTTCGCCTTGCAAAACTTTTCCTTGATAAACAGCAGTGGGGACGCATAAGTCCTTAGGGGGATTGAATGTCGTGTTTTTTAAACCTGAAGGCTCAATTATTAATTTTTGACCAACTTCTTGAACTGGTTGACCAAATATTTTTTTAACAACTAACCCCAACAAGATAAAATTCGTATCGGCATAGCGCATTTTATGTTCAAACTCGTCTGTAACAGGTAAATGAATGATGGCATTGATTAATTCGTCATGGGATAATTGATCGCGCTTTTCAATCCAGCCACGGATTCCGCTGGTGTGGGTAAGCAGATGAAAAAGGCGGACACGTTCATCTTTAAATTCAGGAATAAAATCGTGCAGTGGTTCAGTAAAATTGAGCTGTCCATCTTGATATAATTTAAGCAAAATATTTTCAGTAATAATTACTTTGGTCAGACTGGCTAAATCATAAATAGCAAACGGGCTAAGTTGCGTAACTGTCGGATAGGTACTTGCAAAGCCGACGGTTGAAGTGAAAACTTGTTCATTTTTAAAAAAAGCATAGTTTACGCCCGGTACAATGCGTTCCGTAACCATTGATTCAATTAAATTTTGGGTGTTTGAGTAGTCAATCATAAAATCTGTCTTTCAGTTAATATTTCTAATTATATTATATACAATTCGTTGGTTTATTTTTCCAAATAAGTGCGAATGAAATTTTAAATGTTAAAAAATAGATTTAATGGTAAATTTGATGTAATCGCTTGCATAAATTGATTTCTAATGTTAAATTTAAGTTTGTAAAATAAAAGAACTTTTATTTGACGTGTTACTGGTAATGCAGGCAAGATCAAATGTATGTAATTAATAACCGAGATGGACGGTTTTATTTACGTATGTTTGGTCTTTTTTATTTAAATAAAAGAAGGAAAATTATGGATAATCATAAGATCGCACTACAAATCATAGATGGAGTGGGCGGAAAAGAAAATGTCTCTGGTTTAACGCATTGTTTTACCAGATTGAGATTTGTTTTAAAGGACGAAAGTAAAGCAAGCAAAGACAAAGTTTCCAGTATAGAGGGAGTGATTCAGGTTGTAGAGGCCAGTGGTCAGTTTCAAGTAGTTTTAGGTAATAAAGTAGAGGCAATTTATGATGAAATCATGCCATTGCTTGAAAGTACCGCTACGGAAGATGATGAGCAAGACAAAAAAGTTGGTATTGGTACAAAGATTTTAAATGTTGTAACTGCTATTTTTACGCCAACTATTCCGGCCATTGCCGCTTCGGGAATGTTAAAGGGTATTTTGGCGGTTGCAGCATTAATTGGCTTAAATGTCTACCATGTTGATATAAAGACATTTAATACTTATATTATTTTGAATGCTGCGTCAGATGCTCTATTCTATTTTATGCCAGTGATTTTGGCTAGATCGGCTGCTAAAGTTTTTAAAACAAATGAATACATAGCTATGACTCTGGGAGCAACGCTATGTTATCCCACTTTGGTAGAGTTGATGACGGGAAACAAAGCAGTAACGTTGTTTGGGATTGGAATTACCAAGGCAAATTATGTTTCCTCGGTTGTTCCCATCATCATAGCGGTTTTTGTACTGGCATACGTTGAAAAATTTGTTAAAAAAATAATGCCGGATGTGCTCAAAATAATTATGGTACCAACTCTGTCTTTACTTATTATGGTACCAGCCACTTTAATGATTTTTGGTCCAATTGGTATTTATATTGGTAACGCTGTTAACTGGGCATATCACTATATCATGAATTTAAGTCCGATTTTATTAGGTGCCTTTATTGGTGGTATTTGGTGTGTACTTGTTATTTTTGGTGCTCACAGAGCAATCATTCCAATTGGTATAAACGATGTTGCTAAAACGGGACGGCAAAACCTGCTTGCCTTTGCTGGTGCAGCAAACTTTTCACAAGCTGGTGCGGCTTTGGGAGTTTTCTTCAGAACTAAAAACAAAAATCTGAAAACCGTGGCAGCTTCAGCTACAGTGACAGCATTGTTTGGTATTACCGAGCCGGCTATTTATGGTGCTAACTTGCGTCTGAAAAAGCCTATGGTTTATGCAGTAATTAGTGGTGCTTTAGGCGGTGCCTTAATGGGCTGGGGAGGCTCTTATGGGAATGCTTTTGCAAATCAAGGTGTCTTGACCATTCCCGTATATGCTTCTGCCGGAACTAAGGCATTTATTTGTTACATTTTGGGTTGCTTAATTGCCTTTGGTGGAGCTTGCATTTTAACAGTTATATTAGGTTTTAATGATTTACCTAGTGATGATCTTGTAGAAAAAAATAGTTCAAAAACGGATCAAATTGAGGATAATCAGGAAGAAAATCCTGCTAAAACCATTGATGAAGATTTAGTTGCAGATGACTGCGACTTATCTGTAAATTCTCCTCTTGAAGGTAAAACGATACCTCTAGCTCAGGTTTCAGATGAAGTTTTTGCATCCGGAGTTTTGGGTAAAGGTATTGCAGTTCAACCTGCTTCAGGAAAAATTTTAGCTCCTGCAGATGCCACAGTCAGCATGATATATCCGACTTTACATGCAATTGGTTTAATATTAGACAGTGGAATTGAAATGATGATCCATATTGGCATTGACACTGTTAAACTAAATGGAAAGTATTTTGAAAAGCACGTTCAAGATGGAGATCATGTCAAGAAGGGGCAGCTGCTAGTTTCATTTGACATGCAAAAGATTGAGCAGGCAGGTTATGACTTAACCACGACCGTTGTAGTGACTAATTCGAAAAACTATGCAGCCATTGGTTCGACGAACAAGGATAACGTCACTAATAACGACCAGTTGTTATACCTGTTATGGAAATCATAATATCGAAATCTAAGATATGATTATTAGAGGAGTAATTATGGAAAAATTTAACCCAGACTTTTTATGGGGTGCATCTTCATCAGCCTTTCAAATTGAAGGCGGATGGAACGAAGATGGCAAGGGAGAATCAGTAGCAGATTATAATTCTTTTGTTCATGCTGGTCCTCAGCAAGCTGATACGAAAGTAGCCAGTGATTTTTATCATCATTATCGAGAAGATATTTCTTTAATGAAAGAATTAGGTCTTAAAGTATACCGTTTCTCCATTGCCTGGTCGAGAATTATTCCTGACGGTGATGGTCAGGTTAACCAAAAGGGGATAGACTTTTACAGTAAAGTGATTGATTGCCTGATTGCAAATGGGATTGAGCCGTTTGTAACTCTATATCATTTTGATTTGCCCCTAGCCTTGGTAGAAAAATACAACGGCTGGGAAAACAGGTCTTGCATTTCAGCTTTTAGAAGATACGCCCAAATATGTTTTAAAAAATTTGGTGACAGAGTCAAGAACTGGCAGGTGATCAATGAACAAAACCTAATGGTTCGTGTGGACGAGCGCTTAAACATGTATCATGTTGAAGCTAAGAATAAAGAACGTGTCAGAGCTCAAATGGATTACAATATGTTTGTAGCAAGTGCCTGTGTTATGGAAGATTGTCATAAGATGGTGCCAAACGGTAAAATAGGACCTGCAATATCATCCACCATGACTTATCCAGCATCTACCAAGCCACTAGATGTTTGGGCTGCTAAAATGAATGACAATTTTAAAACTAATTATGCCCTGGAAATGTATTGTTACGGACAATATCCAGGGTACTATAGCAATTACCTTAAAAGAGTGGGCATTTTTCCATCAATGCAAGATCAAGATGAGCAAGTATTGCGCGATGCTCGGCCTGACTTCATAGCAGTCAATTATTATCGTACGCTCGTTGCCAGTTACTTACCGAGTGATGCCAAGCACCAATTTGGTACAAGGAAAAATGATGTGGATTTTGATCTGTATGGCTATTTTAAGATCGAAAAAAATACTAACTTGTCTGCAACGGAATATGGTGCTCAAATCGATCCTATGGGGTTGAGAATTGTACTGAATGAATATTATCGTCAGTTTCGTTTGCCAATGATTATTACTGAAAATGGTTTAGGTACGCCAGACATTATGGCAAAGGATGGCAAGATTCATGATCAATACCGCATAAAATATCTTGCAGATCATATCCAGGCTTGTTATGATGCAATTCAGGATGGGGTAAAGCTAATCGGTTATTGTCCTTGGTCAGTTATGGATCTGTTAAGTTCACATCAGGGATTTAAAAAGCGTTATGGCTTTATTTACGTCAATAGAACTGACAATGATCTAAAAGATCTACGTCGGATTCCCAAGGACAGTTTTTACTGGTACCAAAAAGTTATTGCAAATAACGGATTGGTCAACTAAACAATTGTATGCAATTAGGCGGTGAGCTGATGAAAGTGCTAAAAGTTTTGAATAATTCGCTTATTTTGGCATTAGATGAATCAGGTGCAGAGTGTATCCTAATGGGCAAGGGTCTAGGCTACCATAAAGCAATTGGTTATCCTGTTAAAAAAGATGAAATTCAAAAGATTTTTGTCTTAACCGATAATAAAATGCTAAAAAACTTTATTCAGCTAGCCAGTACGATAGACGAAACTTATCTAAATATGGTTAGGGAAATAATAGATTTTGCCGCCAGAAAATATCAAATCAAAGTAAAAGATTACCTTTATTTATCCTTGGCTGATCATACTTCGTTTGTGGTAAAGCGAGTTAAAGAGGGAAATATTGGCGAAAATTTCAACTATCCTGACGTTTTACTTCACCATAGAAACGAATATCAGGTAGGGTTATTTGCAGTTAATTTGATTAATAAAAAAATGCATGTTTCGTTACCAAATAGCGAAGCAACGGGCATTGGCCTACATTTTGTGGATGCGGAAGTTGATGTTGAAGATCAACAGAAAAACAGGGAAATAGCTGATTTGGTGAGTAGTCTTGAGAAAATAGCTCAAAGGATTATCGGGGGGAAAATCGACCAAAATACTTTCACTTATTCGCGCTTTTTGACTCATCTAAATTATTTTTGTGAAAGAGTTTATGAAAACAAACTGTTTTCAGATGAAGATCAAGAGGGACTTTACCAAGACCTGGCTGCAAAAATGCCCAAGGAAGTTGAAATTATTAATGCTTTCGATGAGTTTATTAGGAAAAAAATTAACTTGAGGATTACTAAACAGGAAAAAATATACCTAATTGTTCATTTGCACAAAGTAGTTGAAGAAAACTGCAAAAAAGTGTAGTTGGTAAAAAATGGGGCAATAATAAAAAAACTTCCGGATTGAAGAGCTTTTCGGAAGTTTTTCTTTGTGTTAAAAATACTCATTAGTTAAATTTAGTTTTTGAACTGAAAGTACTTGACAATAACTGTCTCTTCAAGCATAATAATTACTGTTGATTTTGCCCGCTGGTCAAATGGTTAAGACGCCACCCTCTCAAGGTGGAGTTACGAGTTCAATTCTCGTGCGGGTGATTTAACACTGGGATATAGCCAAATGGTAAGGCACAGGTTTCTGGTTCCTGCATGTTTCGGTTCGAGCCCGGATATCCCAATAAAAATAGCTCAACAGCAAGGTTTATGAGAGCCGAAAATCAGATTTGCCCATCATTTGCCCATCAGAGCTATCAAAAAATAAAAGCTAGATGAATAAATCGTCTAGCTTTTTTTCTATTTCTTTATCGCTTTTCCGCTTATCCTCATCAATGTAATAAGCATAAACACTTAATGTCATAGACAAATTTTTGTGGCCAAGTCTTTTTGATATAGCCATCCAATCTACATTTTTATGATGTAGAATAGCAACGTGCACATGTCTAAGGCTATGGATGGTAAAATCCTTTTTATCTAACTTAGCATGTCGCATAATAACTTGCAGTTTACTGTTAATAGTTCGATTGGCAGGGGGTAATTTGGTTGTTGCTTCTTGGAAAATATATCCGTCTTTATCGTCTGTTTTAATTTCTTTCAATAAATCGATAAGTTTTTTGTTTATTCTAATTGTGCGATATGAAGAAGTGTTTTTTGTTGGTCCTAATTCTTTTGTATCACTGTTATACGAATGATGGATAGAAATTGTATGCTTTCTAATATTTAAATTATGCCATTTAAGAGCACTTATTTCTCCAACCCTTGCTCCAGTAAGAATTATTGTGATAATTATATATGTAGATGGAACTTTAGGATCTCTTTCTTCAATAGCAGTTTTTAATAATTTTTGAGCATCTGAGTATGAAAGAAAAATTGGCCTACGCGTATTGGAATCATTTCCATTAATATTTACGTTTTGAGTGAAGTCTAATGTAATTATGCCATCCGCTATTGCATTCTTAACACAAGCCCTAAATTGACGATTTAAAAGCCTAACAGTAGTAGTAGAACGAGTTTTACAAACCTCATTGATAAATTCCTGCCAATGAAGTCGCTTGATTTTTTTTATTTTAATATTTCCAAAATATTGGTGAACAATATGATCATTAGTTTCATATCTTTTTTGAGTTTCATGTCTAATATGTGGTTTTTTAAATGTAGTCCACCATTTATGAAAATAATCAGCAAAAACTGGATTATTATCTATATCTACACCTTTATTATGTAGATACTGTTGCTCAGTGACAAACTGTTCAGCTTCTACTTTAGTTTTAAAACCACCTTTTTCGATTTGTCGAAGCTTACCATCTTTATCACGCCAGTTAATTCTAGCGGACCATAATTTACCACGTTTCCTAACCGGCATTCTTATTTTTCCTCTCATGTGCTATAATAGGCATGCAAAAGGGCATTGCTCTATTGTGATATCAAGCTTTTAAGAATTAGTTTTCCAGACAGGTTTTTAAAAGCTTTTTTGTTTATTATTTTTTATCTACTAACATTTCTTTAAGAACATATTTTAAAAGTTGGGTAGAAAAATCCATAGAAAATTTAATAACAGAACCAATTATATTAGCATATTGTAAATCTATATCATTATGATTTTCTCTAATTTCCTTTTCAATATCATCTAATAATATATCTTCGTTTTTATTTAGATATTTTTTTGAAAAATTTTTTATTGTTTTATTGTATTTTTCTTCAAATTCTTTTTCATTCATACTTAATTGCCATTCTTTATATAATCTCCAAATTTATTCTGCTCATCTTTCATATGTTGGTCAAGGCTAGGTCCGCCCTGTTCAATCCATGATTTTGCTTCATCCATTGAATCTGTATACTTATTTAAGCTTTGTTCGAATGATTTTTGATTTTCTGAAGTAACTGAATCAGGTGACATGCCTAGTTTAACTGCGATTTCTTTGTCAGCTTCAAGTCGATCGTCACCAGACAAGGTCAGAGCCTTTTTGATTTGGTCAGTTAAACTTGGCAGTGTGTCTACTACATGCTTAGATTCCCAAACTGGAGTTTGAGGCTTTTTAGAATTCTCCGCATTGGGAATAACTACAGTTTTATAATTAGTCTTTTTCTTCTTAAAGTTTTTAACTAAGACATATTTATTTTTGCCAATGCGGTAATACTTTTTGCCCTTGATTTTTTTAGTACCTAAAACTTTGATTTTTCTGCCTTTGCGATATGAAGATTTAGTTTTTTTACCTTTAGCATTATAGACGTATGATTTTCTAATTAATTGTAGCTTTGCTGCACTGACCGTGGTCACTGCTGTTCCTAATAAAGCTACTGAAGCTATACCTGTAATAATTATTTTGTTTAATTTCATGATTATTCCTCCTTAAATAAACATATAACTACATATAGTTTAGAATTATTTAACATCATATTCAACATGAATTACTTTACCTAAAATTTTTCCTGGTTTTTTATCGTTTAGAACTATAGGATCATATGAACTATTTTCAGGCATTAAAATGATTTCATCTCCTGCAAACTTTACACGTTTAATCGTAGCCTCATCATCTATTAAAACAGCTGCCAAATCACCATTTTCAACAGTTGGTTGTCTTACAAGAGTTACTAATGAACCGTCAGGTATTAGAGGTTGCATGGAATTGCCTTTGCAATATAGCATAAACAGCTTATTAGATGGCTTATGGTCAAATGTTAAATCACGGTAATCTACAACATTTTGTTCAGCAAATATAGGCTCTCCGCAAGCAATATTGCCTAAAATAGGAACTCTAACCTGATAATTTTGTGGCTTAGTATGAGTATGTTTTTTAAACTCTTTGTCACTAGCAGGCTGAAGGGGACTTTCACCTATTGGATAAGAATGCAAAATTTTAGATAAAGTGTCTTTTGCATTTTCATGAACTGTATATTGTGCTTCATGAAAATTATTTATTGTTTTATTAACTTTGTCAGTTGGATCATTAATTAGGTCATCAACAGAGCAATGCAATACGTTTGCTACTTTTTCTAAATTTTCAGCGCTAGGTCGCTGATTTTTCCATTTATAAATAGCATTTTTACCCAAATGGGCTTTATCATTTAATTGTAATAAGCTTAAACCATGCTGTTTAGCCAAAACTTTAATATTATCTATAAGTGACATGTTTTTTTCTCCAAAGTTTAGATAATTGGCTTGACTTATTTAGATAATTGGCTTATTATTAAATCGTCAAGTAATTAAGCAAGAAAAAACAAGCCTATCAATTTACATTTTTGGACTTTAATTGATAAAGCAAACTTTTTCTTTTATTTGTCATACGTTAATTATAGCCAATTGTCTAAATTAATGCAAGAACTTGATGAATAAATCACAGAAAGGAAGTGAAAAATATGATTAATCAATCACTTGAAAAACAAGCAAAAGAATGTGAGGTGAAATTTAAAATTGCTTTACTAAAACAGCAAATTACTCAACGTGAAATGGCAAACATGTTAGGAACTGGACCACAACAAATTAATAGAGCAATTAAAGGTGATACTTCTCCTTTGTCAAATAAACTTCGAGAAAAAATGGAAAAAAAACTAGGAATTAATGATTAATTGCTAAAAACAGAAAGAAGAAATTATGAATAAAGATTGGTTAGAAACTCATATCAAAGAACAGGCAGAAAGCTGTTTTGAAGCAAATTTTGAAAACTTCAAAGGAAGTGAAAATTGCAGACAAGCTTTTCAAAAAGTAGAAAATACGGATGAATGGAAAGCATTTAAAAAAATCAAGATTGAAGATTATCAAACAGAAATTGAACAGAGCATATTAGCGAAACTAGAAGGGTTAGAGGAATTTTTTAACAAAGAAAAATAAAAACCATCCTGAAAGGATGGCTGGTAAATTAAATTACCTTGAACTGCTGCCTTTAAACTATTGTTTGAAGAAGTTGCCGCTATATGACTAATTGAATTATTAAATCCATTCTTCATATCATGCAACCCCTCTCTTGTAAATGCATTTACTGGATCAATTACAAATTTAATACCTGAGTGTAAATTATTGGTCGTGTCTAATGCTTTTGCTGCAGTTGCTGCAGATACTGCAGGCACTGCAACTTTAGTTGATAAATTGTTTGTACATGAAATAAGTTTATCGATTGCAGATTTCAATTTTGTTATCGTTAAGGCTTTTTATCCTTAGCTTCTACTAGTTTTCTAGCAGTTCAGCATATATCTTCAACTCAAACGAGTTGCCGAGCGCTCGTGGGATATAGTCCTATGCGTTGCACCTTCAATTAAGCTTGGCTCAGGGTTGCCATATCAGAATGACTTAGGTTTTCCCTGAATTCACTCGGTTCACATGATATATCACTATATCAAGGGGCAATTCACTATAAGTATATAGCTGTTTTAATAAATAGGGAATACAAAATGTGGAATAAAATTCAAGAAATTATGAAAGCTAAAAAGATTAGCATTTACAGATTGTCTAAATTAACAGGACTGCCTTGGAGCACCATTGCAAATTATAAGAACGGTTCTGAAATGTCATTTAAAAATGCTTGCAAAATTGCTGATGCTTTGGAGATTAGCTTAGATCAACTGAGAAAGGAGGTGAAGAGATAATGACTAATGAAATAAAACTATCAATACCAATAGAAAATTTAACAGAAACGGTTGACAAAATTATGCAAAGCCGTGGCTATGTTCCTGAAGATAGTATTATCGGAAAAACTATTGGTATTAAGGAATTCGCCAAAAAATATTGTTACCCACATGGACCAGCTTGGGTTAAGGAAAATATTCTTTATAAATTCAAACCAGATTGGTGTCAGAACATTCATCCTGGAACGGGTCGGGGTTTCACAATTTTTGAAAAGCCTGCAGCTGAATGGATGGAAAAGCATCGAAATGACATTGACTGGAATGCAAAGCTACCGCAATA
>NZ_BPPA01000013.1 GCF_019972815.1 Lactobacillus huangpiensis | reverse complement strand
AAAGGACTAACTCCGCTTGAATATCGGCAATTAGTCCTTAGTTAGCAGCTAATATAAAGTGTCCTAATTTTAGGGTTCACATCATAACACAATGCCTTTTTTACATGCTTTTTCTTATTCTATACATTATAAATAAACTACAAACTATTTATAAAATATAAAAAATGTTCACAAGATGAACGACTTTAGTATTTAATTTACACAGTATCATTCGTTTTTTAAATTAAGCGAAGAACTGCTAATGAAATCATACCAACTATCACAATGATTAAGAGAGATTTACTAATAATTGCGGAAATAAATGTTGGCAGTGAAGCCAAAGCATATTGCATGTTAAGTTGAGGCAAATGACCTGGTTTTACTATTAATAAGTTACTAAACCAAAGAGCAGCCATTATTACTATAGGAACAAAAGACAAAAATTCAACTAATTTTGGCGGCAAGGTGAATTTTTTCAACAAGACAAATGGTATCACTCTAGATAACAAGGTAGTGATTCCACAGAAAATGATTGTTGTTAAAATGTATTCAGAAGAAGACATGCTTTATTACCATTCCTAAACTACAACCAATTAAGGTTACAACTATTACCACTAAATTGGCAGGTAAAATAATTGTCAGTAAATATGTCAGCGCAAAAGAAATCAATATCACAATTATTTGGAGTACTTTATTTAGTTTTTTGTCCCCAATTACCTGCAAATAAAGCAAACCAATAAACATTGCTACAATAGCAAAGTCAAGCCCTAATTTTTTAGGATCAGTGATAAAACTGCCCAACACTGCTCCCAAAAGTGTTCCAACTTGCCAAGTTATGTAAGAAACTATATTTACCGTATTAAACCAAGTAAAATTTAACTTGTCATTTGTATAATTAATTTTGTTCATACCTAGAGCAAAACTTTCATCGGTGAGAAAAGTTCCTATCAAAATATTTCTTTTTAAATTTTCTTGTTTCAAATAACCCGCTACAGTCGTGCTCATAAGAATTACTCGAGAGTTGACCAAGAAAGCGGCTAAAACAATTGAAGCTATTGGGCTTCCCGCAACCAGCATATTCAGAGTGGTTAATTGAACGGATCCGGCATAAATCAGAATAGACATCAAGCAAACTTCCAAAGTAGAAAAACCACTGGTTTTGCCAATAATTCCAAAAGCCGTACTTATGCCAATATAGCCGAAAATTGTTGGAATTGATTCTTTAATTGCAGATTTTTTGGTTAAGTAAGTATCCATTCTTTCACCCTCTTTTGTGAAAAATCATGAAATGATGTGGTTAGTCCTACCATGAGTAATGTAGTTAAATTATCTAAATTATCTCGTAGCTTAACATTTGTTTTTAATTTTTACAACATTATATTTTAAATAGAAACAAATTTTATGTTGCGTGCAAAATATATAAGCTATAAAATAATTGTATAAAGTCATTAAAATATAAATATTATGTTATTGGTATAATATTTGTACACAAATTTTATTTAGAAAAGGAATATCATGGATTTTAGCACATATGATAAAGATAGATTGACTAATCAGATAGATTGGTACGATAAAAAAAGCCAAATCAACAACTTTATTCATCATTAACTGCTATCAGATTACGCATTAAAACACATATTCAACTATGAAATGCACCTAAAAATTCAATAATTTTTATCTTAAATCTCTGATGAGCGTTTACTAGATAAATTAATTTTGTTTTTTTTTAAAGTTTGCTGTTAATCCCTTCTAATCAGGACATTTGCCTTTGGAACCTAAGAAAACAAGTATTTCGAAATATTTTTAAGAATCTAAAACGTTAGCTTGACAAGGAATAAAGTTCTATAAGTTTATAAAAATTTTGAGTCTGAGGGCTAAATTTATAAGTCGAATCAATACGGATAAATTTATAAAAAGACGTTTGAATCAGGCTTTATTATTATAAAATTATAAATTGCTGGCGTTTTATTTCAGTGATAAAATTTAACGGAAGGTGAGAATAAAATGAAATTAAAGAAAACATTGGTAATATTAGTCTCTATATTAATATTAGTAACAACTGGACTGGTCTTTTCTTCAAATGTAGAGGCCAAATATGTAGGGCATAATGCTACTCCCACAGAACTAAGAGGTACTTGGTACGAATATAAAGGGCATAACAAATGGAATCATATAAAGATTACTAAACATGCATTTATACAAAATGGTCAAGTCCTTTGTAGCTTGAATAAAAAAGGATATAAAAAATTACATGTCACACGTTATAAGCAAAATGGCAGACCCTATTATGTCTTGAATAAGTTTAACTATCATTATCAAGAAGTTGGTTCTTTTTGGTTATCCAAAAGAAAAATTTATGGCAAACGTGTAATGAAATCATATTACAATATGGGATATTTCTCTGTCTATACAAGAAACAAAATAAAGCATGATTATTCTTATCAAACTAAAGGTAATTATAAGAAACAATTGGGCAAATAGTCAGTTGCCATCGGACAGTCTTCTGACAACTTTACAACTATTTTATTTCATATAAAATAGTTCTTTGTCAGATCGTGTTGATAAGGAGTAAATTAAAGAGAATCAAGCTGCTAATAAACTGTTTGATTCTTTTTCTTTTACTTTGTTTTTTGCCAATCTGATCTTGCTTAAAACAAACTTCAGTGTATTTTATCCCAATCATATTTGGTATTCAGATGCGATAGAGTTCAATATCAAGGGACAGAAGACTTACTGGACGCCTATTCTTGACGGTTGTATCTATACCATTTCGTTGCTTAATTCTTAAACTTGCTATGGACATGTTAAGGCAGGCTTCGCTCAGGTATCCAGCACTGGATGGCTTAACTTGTCATACTTAAACGGAAAATGTTTTATGGATTTGAAAAGAAGTTTTAAAAATCTGAATGAACTGGAAGACGCAATCAGAGACTACATTGAGTATTACAATAAGAAAAGAATCAGGATCAAACTAAAAGGACTAACTCAAATTGAATATTGGAAGGTAGTCCTCAGTTAGCAGCTTATATAAAGTGTCCTAATTTTAGGGTTCACATCACCATTGTATAAATTGCTTTTTATTCAAGCTAATTATCTAAAACTTCATAGAATCGAACTTTATAAGCAAATCTGCTTTCAATATTAAAAAAGCAAGTAAAAGAAATTACTTTTACTGGCTTATCTTTGTATCAGTGTCCTCACGGTCAAATATATTCATACTTAGCTCTGCATTTAAAAGACTCTGACTTTATGTAAATATTTGTATTGCAATCCAGTTCCAATAAGTGCAACAAATATACCTAACAGGTTTGCCGCTAACCAATTGATTGAATTGCCCGTGAACAGACACACTGCAACCCATGGTGCAATGGCTATCAAATAGCCGCGCGCAGCCGTCATTAATAAAGTACCCCACTTAAAGCCTTTACTTATATTATTTGTAACAACTTTATTGTGTAAAAACCTTTGAAATAGAACTGTACCCAATACTATTAAAATAGTAATTAAAACAAATTGCCAAGCTTCAAATTTAACTAAGATGAATTCTTTATAAGAAAAATGATTTGCCAAAAGGGCAAAACCACACGCAATATCAAAGAAAAAGCCTTGGTTGACATAACCCTTTTTGCAACTTTTAATACTAAAATCAAAAGCTTTTTTGCAGGTCTCGCTTGGTGATTCCTTTTGCCTGTCAATGACTTGATGATTAGTCAGGTAATGATATTGACAAGTTGTTCCAATCAAAGCAATAATTAAGCCAACCAGCAAAGAAATGGAGAAGTTAAATTTTCCCTGAGTATGCATACTAAGAGCTAGTAATGGTGCGTTTCCTATTACAAAACATCTCACACCAGTTGAAATCAAACTAGTATTTACGAAAAACGAAGTCATTTTTTGGGAATTAACCTTGCGTCGCAAGAAGTTTTGATAACGGATTACGCTAATGATTGCAACAATAGCCAACAATACAAACAGCCAGTCAAACCAAATATCAGAAAATAAAAGTGTAAAAAGATAAAGGGTGCCATAAATAACGAGATCACCAAGATGGTTAGTAGAATTATCAGCTAAAGCAAAGTTATGTTCATGGTGAGCAATATCACGTATAGCTTCACCTACAGTCTCTTGCTTAGAAGTGTGATTATTATTCATTTTTACCTCCTAAATTGCGCCCTAACTTGATAATGATAATTTTAAGTTGGTTTTAATTAAAGTCAAGTTTTTTTAAAAGTAATTACCTTGCTAAAACTAATTTTAGTAAAGTTCAAATTCTGAATTTCCTTTAAATTACAAATCTTAAGTTTTGCTCAAGAGTAGATTTTAATTTCTACGCTTTGTCTCGTTACTGTTAAAATACAATCGAATACAAATTATAGGTAGGGATTCGATTTGAATATTAACTTTTGGGTAGCAACATTGTCTGCTCTAATACTAATACTACTTATCTTTAATGTCAGAAATTCACGACGTTTCAATTTATTTGATCACTGGCTTCATCATAAATTAATCAGAAGACGCGATGGAATCGGCTGGCAGATTATTGCATTTATAAACGATCCCAAACTTTTAGTTGTTTTGGATGTATTTCTGGCAAGTTTTTTAATCAGTAATAATGAAAGTTTACTAGCTTTTTGGGCATTATTCACTTTGGGCTTTACTGATCTGATTGGTATCTTTTTAAAAAAATGGATGCGCAGAAAACGTCCAATCCTACATTCAGATTTAGAAGAAGGCTATAGTTTTCCAAGTGGTCATGTCCTAGGAAGTACTGTTATGGCTTTAATCATCTGGCGACTTTTTGCTGGACAATTAGGTAATAGACTTTTATGGATTTTAGTTGCAATTTGGCTAATGGTTGTCATTTCTCGTATCAGTCTTAAAGCCCACTTTCCATCAGATATTATCGGGGCTACTTCTCTAGCTGTCTTTTGCTTTAGTATATCTCAACAATTACTTTTAATGGTTATTTAAAAACAACCCCAAACTTTTGGTTTAGGGTTGTTTTTTCGCTTATCGATAATTTTTTAACAATTATAGGAAACTAAGCACTTTTCCTAACGCAAACACGATCACACATAATACCAATGTATACCATGCACAATGCGGCAAAGCTTTCTTAAGAATAACTCCTTCTTTACCCTCAAGACCTGTTGCTCCTGTAGCAATTGCGATGTTCTGTGGTGAAAGCATCTTACCAGCGGTAGCACCAACCATGTTAGCAGCTGCCAGCCAGTATGGACTTACTTTCAGCGCGTGGGCAGCTTGTACTTGCAGCTCACCAAAGAGGACGTTGGCTGAAGTATCACTACCAGTGATAAAGATTCCTAATACACCGATGATTGGTGAAATTACTGGGTAAAATGCGCCAGTCAAAGTTACGAGACTAACCGCGATGACATCAATCATCCCGCTGTAGCCCATTACTTTGGACAATCCCACAATAGAACAAACCGTGATAATTGTTTTAACCAATTGCTTGATCGTACTGGTCAAAACGGAAAACATTTCCTTAAATGACAAACCTTGAATAGCACCACCAATGATACTTGACAATAAAATTAAAGTACCCGGTGATGACAGCCAGTCAATGTCAACCGGCTTGGCATTTGCACCATTGTAAAAGTGGAAACTGGTTTTAACGCTTGCCAATGCATTATGGATTGCTGGGAACATTGATGAAGTAAAAATGATAAAGCAAAATACCAAAATGAATGGTACCCAAGCCTTGATTTTTTCAGCAGTGGAAATAGGAGCTTTATCGTCTTTTTCATCACTAGCAGACTCAGTTTCATCTATACTGCTGTATTTCTTAATAATAATTACTAAACATAGAAGGCAAACTATTGAACCTACAATTGATGGTAGTTCAGGTCCTAAATATTTAGTAATGAAAATCTCCGGAACTGCAAATGTTAAGCCAGCTACCAAGGTGCAAACCAAAACACCTTTTCCTTTAAATGACTTAAGTCCCTTACCTTCTGTCATCATAACCAAAACGAATGGAACTAGCATCATTAAAATAAATAATTGTATAGCAATTAAATAACCTAATTCAGTTACCCCCAGCCCAGTTACTTTAGCCAGAGTTGTTACTGGCAGACCAACAGCACCAAAAGCAGTAGGAGCAGTGTTTGCAACTAAACAGACCACGGCAGCTTTAATTGGACTCATTCCCAGCATGATTAAGATACTTGCAGGGATAGCTACCGCTGTACCGAAACCAGCAATGGCTTCCAAAAATCCGCCTAATCCCCATGCTAAGATCAATACTAAGAATCTCATGTCCTTAGTAATTGAAGTTAACATAGACATTATTGTATCCATTCCTCCTGATTTTCTACTGATATTGTAGATAAACAGAGCAGAAATAATAACATAGATTATTGGCCATAAAGCCATAATTATGCCATCAATTCCGGCAGTGATACTGTTTGAAAACGAAAATTTGAAACCGACAATACTGAGAATTATTGATAAAGCAAAGCCGATTAAGCACGACAAATCTCCTCGAATGTGAAAAACACCCAAGGAAAGTATCAGCCAAACGATAGGAATGATCGCAAGGACTGTTTTAAGTATATCCATTTTTATTCCTCCGATGAAATCAACTCAACAAATGCCAAATTGATTCCTCTCACTTTCTAACATAGAACTTGATAAAACTTATTAGACAACACTATATGGGTTTGTGATGTAAGCGCTATCTAATTTCATTATAGCACTATGTTAAGCGCTTTTGAAGATGAATTTAACTTCACAAACTTTTATAATAAAGCGCTTTCAACAATGTACAAAAAATAGCCCTAGCTATATTAAACTAGGGTTAAATCAACTTTTTTAATTTTCTGTTATATAGAGAACAAGTGTAAAAATATAATATTTAATTTACGATTAAATTACAAATCGTCAAAACCAACCATTAAACTGCCTTCCTCGGCATAAAACGTGCAAAGTCCCCTCATTGAGCGAATCTTGATCTCTGCTTCTGGATAAAGTGCTAAAATTTTTGCTTTTAAACTTTCAGCATCTTTTTTATTTTTACAGTGATCTATAATTAAATTTCCTCCTTTGTATTTCATTTCACTCATCAATTTGAGTACTTCTTTAAAAGCACGCTTTATTCCACGTACTTTTGCTAAAGGCTCTAGTTTACCCTCATCACTGGCAGTACCTACTACATCAATATTTAAAACCTTAGCCACTTTTGCCACGGCCATATTAATTCGTCCATTAAGTGCTAAATTATGTAGCGACTTTAATATAACTAATAAATGAGTGTGTGTCTTATAATCTGAAATTTTTTGTTCTAAATCTACAAAACGGGTTTTGCTATTAACCAATTCTCGAATTTTTTCTAAAATGATCGAAATTTCAGGACCAGCTGTCCTGGAGTCAATCACAATTACATGGCTATCTGGATGGTCTTTTTCATATATTTGTTTAGCTTGAAAAGCAGATGAAAAACTGCCACTAAGACCACTAGTAATTGTCATCATTATTGCAAATTTAGTTCCTTTTAATGCTTCTAGCCAATCATTAATGCTGGGACAGGAAGTTTTTCCTTCCTCCGTATTTTTCTCCATACTGCTGATGAACTCATCGATATTAAGATTTTCGTCATCAACAAAATCTTGTCCTGCAATTGTCATTGTTAACGGCACTACTGTCAGATTTTCATTTGCCCTGTCATTTGAGCCAGAATCTATTATCAACTTTACTTTATCCATATTTGTGTATCCTTATATAAATAAACTATATATTCAAAAAAATATATAGCTAAATAATAAATCAAATACCAAAAAAAAGCGATAAAATTTTTTTTAATATTTTTTAACATTAGAAATCGGTTACAAATGTTTACATAATCACAAACTTAGGCTAAAATTTGTGATGTAGATATGGAGCGTGTGCTCCACTAATGTATGTACTTATAAAAATTAGTACAGCATTTATTATTTAGGAGGTTTTTAGATGTTAAAATCAGTCATTGAAAATGTTCATGCACTGGAAATCTATGATTCACGTGGTAATCCAACTGTTGAGGCTTTTGTAACCTTATCAAACGGTGTTGTTGGTAAAGCTGAAGTTCCATCAGGTGCTTCAACTGGTGAAAATGAAGCAGTTGAATTACGTGATGGTGGCAGTCGTGTAGGCGGTAAAGGTGTTTCCAAAGCCGTTGAAAACGTAAATACTAAAATTGCTAAAGCGTTGAAGGGTTTAGATCCACATGATCAAGCAAACATTGACCGTGTAATGATCGAATTAGATGGCACCCCTAACAAGGCTGAGCTTGGTGCTAATGCTATTTTAGGCGTATCAATGGCTACTGCAGCTGCTGCAGCAAAAGACAGTCACCAACCTTTATACAGATACCTTGGCGGAACTGACCTTGAAATGCCACAAACTTTCCATAACGTTATTAACGGTGGTGAGCACGCTGACAATGGTATCGACGTGCAAGAATTCATGATCACTCCAGTTAAGAAGACTTCTTTCCGTGATGGTTTTGAAAAGATTGTTAATACTTACCATACTTTAAAGAAAGTCCTTGAAGATATGGGTTATGAAACCGGACTCGGTGACGAAGGTGGTTTCGCACCTAACATGAAGAACTCTGAAGAAGCTTTACAAGCTTTACACGACGCTATCGTTAAGGCTGGATACAAGCCAGGTGAAGACATTGCTATTGCTTGTGACTGTGCTGCTTCATACTTCTACAACAAAGAAGACGGCAAGTACCACTTCGAAGGTAAAGTATTTAACGATGAAGAATTAGCTCAATACTACGACAAGTTACTTGACGAGTTCCCAGAATTAATTTCAATTGAAGACCCATACGATGAAAATGATGTTGATGGCATGATTAAATTTACTCAAAGCCACAAAGACAGAATTCAAATTGTTTTGGATGACTTCATTTGTACTAACCCTAAGCTTTTGACTAAAGCTATTAAGGAAGGTGCCGGTAACGCTTCATTGATTAAGTTAAACCAAATTGGTACTGTTACTGAAACTTTGGAAACTATCCGTCTTTCACGTAAGAACGGGTACAACACCATGATTTCTCACCGTTCAGGTGAAACTGGTGACACATTCATCGCTGACTTCGCAGTTGCAGTTAACGGTGGTCAGCTTAAGACTGGTGCACCTGCTCGTTCTGAACGTGTTGAAAAATACAACCGTTTGCTCGAAATTGAAGAAGATCTTGGTGAAGGCGAGCGTCTAGCTACTTTCCCAGACAGTGTTGACAAAGATTAGTTTTTAAACTCAAAAAGCCTGCAATAATGCAGGCTTTTTTTGTGCTATTTTTATGGCTAGTCGTCTTTTTGACTAATTGCTTTTAAGTAAGTACTTTCGGAGATATAGTCAATTTTTCTCACGTACTGTCCCTTGTGGTCGATCTTAATATATTGTCTACTTGGATCAAAACCACCTACTCTTTCAATTTTATATGGTAATTTCTTACCAATATCAGGATTATAGGCCTGAACGTTTAGATAATTTTGCGTATTTTTTGGCACCTGCGCATAACTAATTACTTCTGGAATAGCAGGATCAACTCTATCAATCCAAGAATTATGATCTAATGGAATTTGGTTAGTTATAATCAGAAAAAAGACATAAACTGGAACCAAAAATTTTTCGAACATGGTATCTCCTTTTATCTAACTTTTAGGAATGAACTTTCTTTTGAAATTCCTTTTTGGAAACATATTTAATTTCTTTCACATACTGGCCTTTATGGACAATCTTAATATATTGCCTGCTTGGATCATAGCCTCCTACTTTTTTTATTTTGTACGGGAGCTTTCTGCCGGTTTTAGAATCATAAGCTTGAACATTAAAATATTTTTGCGTATTTTTTGGTACCTGCGCATAACTATATGTTTTAGGAATCGCAACGTTGAAATAATCTATAATCTCATTGTGAACAAAGAAGGGTAAGAAAAATAGAGCCGTGAGTGTTAATAGTGAAGTCACAATAAATTTTTTAACTGACATAAATTCCACCTCCTAGATTAAAAGCGAATAAATTCGATTTTTTAAAATAATATATTTAAATTTAGGTGTACTAATACACTACTATACCTATTTTACACTTTTCTATAATTATTTTAAATACAAAATTAAAACAAACTTGCAAATGATAACTTCTAATTTGCTAGCAAAAGTCTTATTTTTATGCTAATTTAAATTAAGTATTTATAACTAAGGAAGTAAAATTATGGCTGAAAAAATTACTGGCTTAAGTCAAGCCGAAGCAGATAAACTAGTGCAGGAAAATGGATTAAACGAGGTTCCTGAACCTCAATTCAACTTTTTTAAAGAATTTTTATCCAAGTTATGGAATTTATCAGCATGGATTCTCGAAGCTGCCCTACTTTTAGAGTGTGTGTTAGGAAAATGGATACAATCATTATTTGTGTTATTGATGCTACTTTTTGCTGCATGGAATGGAGCTTCTAAGAAAAAGCAATCAAGGCGAGTTCTGAATAATATTTCACATAAATTAACTCCTACTATTTCTGTTCAAAGAGATGGGGAGTGGCAGAATATTGACTCAAAATACTTAGTCCCTGGTGACTTAATCAGTATGCAAGCTGGTGATGTTTTGGCTGCCGATGTGAAGCTGATTGAGGGACAAATTTCTACTGATGAGAGTTCAATTACAGGCGAAGCAAGAACAGTGCGGAAAAATCCACAAGATACAGCCTTTGCCGGTACTACTGTAACAGAAGGCAATGGCTTAGCAGTCGTCACTGCTACCGGTGCTGATTCTCGTTCCGGTAAGACAATTAACTTAATTAATAATTCTGCAGCTCCTGGTCACCTGCAACAACTGCTAACTAAAATTATTTACTATTTGTGCATTCTTGATGGAATTCTGACCTTAGTAATTGTCATTGCTTCTTTCTTTAAGGGTGGTGACCTAAATAATCTGATTAACATGCTGCCATTTTTAGCAATGATGTTTATTGCTTCAATACCAGTTGCTATGCCTTCCACATTTGCTCTTTCTAACTCGTTTGAAGCAACCCGTTTAAGCAAAGAAGGAGTATTAACTTCTGATTTGACTGGTATTCAAGATGCAGCAAACCTTAATTTGATTTTGCTCGATAAAACAGGAACAATCACGGAAAATAAAACGGCAGTTGGTCAGTGGACCAATTTTAGTTCAATGAATAATAATGATGTTTTAAAACTAGCATCAGCTGCTACAGATCAAAGAAACAAAAAACTCATTGATACTGCAATTGATGAATATGTTAAACAACAAGGATTAAGTATTAAATCAGCTTCAGATTTCACGCCTTTCACTTCAAGCACTGGTTATTCAATGGCAAACTGTGATGGTCATAATATTAAACTTGGTTCTTTTAAACAACTTTCGCTAATTGACAAAAATGCTAACGAAAAGGCAAAAGAAATAGATTTTGGTGCAGGACGCTCAGTAGCCTTATTAATTGACGACAAGTTGGCCGGTGTTTTCATTTTGCAAGATGTGGTAAGATCTGACTCTAAAGCGGCTCTCGGAGAACTCAGAAAACGGGGAGTTAAGCCGATTATGCTGACTGGTGATAACCAGAAAACTGCTGTTGCAGTCGCTAAGCAGGTTGACTTGCAAGGTGAGGTAATTTCTATTCGTGATTTTACTGACCAGACAGATACCAGCAAATTGGCTGGTATTGCGGACGTTTTACCAGAAGATAAATTGCGCATGGTTAAATTCTTCCAGAAAAAAGGTTATATAGTAGGTATGACAGGTGATGGCGTGAATGATTCTCCTGCTCTAAAGCAAGCTGAAGTTGGTATAGCAGTGTCTAACGCTGCCGACGTGGCCAAACGATCTGGTAAAATGGTACTTTTAAATGACGGTTTGTCTTCAATAGTAAAAATACTTGATGCTGGACACAGAGTATACCAAAGAATGACTACCTGGTCCTTAACAAAGTTAGCCAGAACTGCACAATTAACGATGCTTTTGACTTTTGGC
Source organism: Lactobacillus huangpiensis (assembly GCF_019972815.1). Lineage (GTDB taxonomy): Bacteria > Bacillota > Bacilli > Lactobacillales > Lactobacillaceae > Lactobacillus > Lactobacillus huangpiensis. The sequence goes on along the minus strand of NZ_BPPA01000013.1, from coordinate 77,440 downwards.
TACCTTTTCTTTAACTATATTCCAATGGCGCTAAACGCTATGGTTATTTACACAATTATGAATAATATGGTGACAATGATGATTGGTACTGATAGAACTCACATCACTTATAAACCAGAAAACTGGAATATGGCTAAATTAGCTAAAATTGCTTTTTCACTAGCTTTCGGCTGGACAGCTATTGGTATTGCTGGTATTGCCTATCTTAACACGCACGGCTGGGGGCATGGCACTATTTCAACGATGGTTTATGTTTACCTCGTTTTGAGTGCTATGTTCATAGTTTTAATTACCAGAACAAAGAAATACTTTTGGCAGGATTACCCATCTAAAGCAGTTGGTTTGACACAACTAGGCGATGTCATTCTGACCGTGATCCTGGCATTATTTGGTATCGCAATGACAAAAATAAACTGGACGAACCTATTACTTACTTTTGCCATTGCCTTGATAGCCGCAATTGTTATTGATTTATTCTATCAACCAATAATGAAACATCGCTAATTTAAATTTAAATAAAGAAAAACCTGATTGCGGAAATTTTCCGTAATCAGGTTTTTTAAGGTTTACCGATGAGTTCCTGACTTTTCCATCACATCGGTAAAAAGGTTTTGTATATGCTATTTGGTATAATGATTTAGAATAGGAAAAAATAGTTAAATTAATCAGGAAAGTTAATTATTTAATAAGAGGCGAGTCAACAGCAAAGATAGATAACCATTTCACTAATTGACCCTTGAATCCCCCCTTTCACTGGTTGTACGTTTATAACAAATGCTTTAAATTACATTCGTTATGTTTATATTAATACATAAAATAACTAAAGTAAACAATTTAGTGTTTTTTTTTTACTTTTAAATCAATTTTTTTATTACTTTAAATAACATTTAATAATTCCTTTTTACTTTTTTAATTCATACACATACGAAATTTCATTAGCACGATAAACGCCATGTAAAAGACCAACTTTTGTGAAACCCATTTTTGCAATTAAGTGTTGCATTGCTTTATTATCTTCGTGAGTATCGATTCTGATTGAATCAACTTCGTCACGGTTAGTTTTTATATCATTAATTACAGCCTGTAAAAGTTTAGTAGCATAACCCTTACCAGAATGTTGAGAGTGAATTGCTACACGATGAATAACAACATATCGATCTGTATTGCTCAGCCATTTACCGTCCAAGTGATCGTAAACATGGTCAGGTCCATCTACTATAGCAATTGCACCAACAGTTTCTTTATCCTCAGAAACTGCTAAAAAGGCCCAACCATTTTCAATGTCTTCCTTAATTTGACCTTTTGAGGGATAATCTCCTTGCCATTGATTGACTCCATGTTCAGCTAATTGATTAGCTCCATCTTTTAAAATAGTGATAATTTGGTCAAAATCGGTCATTGTTGCTTTTCTTAATTGCAAATTACTCTATTCTCCTTTTTTTGAAATACCGTACTATTATATATATCTGACCTGATCTTGTAAAAAATTTCAACTCAAAATTCAAAGTTTTTTTCATATTTCAGAAAGCGCTTTATATTATTAAAATAATCTGCATCATTTGCTATTTTTATAATTTGAAGTAATATTTAATCATGAAAAAATGCTCTTAGCAGAAGATTACAAAAATCTAACTATTAAAGAGCATTTCATGCACATTTATTATTTTTTTAAAATTTCATGCTTAAAAAAACAAGATTAATAAATATTAAGCACCATGGTATTTAACTAAAGAAAATACGTCAAGTCCTGGTAATTTCTCTTTTCCTTTTAAATCAGGTAGTTCAATATAAAAACAAGAACCAACCAACTCTCCACCAAGGTTTTCAATTAATTGTTTACACGCTCTTAAAGTTCCAGCTGTAGCAAGTAAATCATCACACACTACAACACGCTGACCAAGTTTAATAGCATCTTTATGAATTTCCAAACTATTTGAACCATATTCCAGGTCATAAGAAGCACGTTCGACCTCCCTTGGCAATTTATGTGGCTTTCTAGCTGGCACAAAACCAATACCTAATTCTGTTGCCACAGGACAACCAACAATAAAACCACGCGCTTCGGGACCAACAATTATATCGGCATTTTTACTTTTAACGTATTCAGCTAACTTGTGTGTAGCTGCCTGAAACAATTTGCCATCTTGTAGGACAGGAGTGATATCCCGAAAGATTATTCCTTTGTTCGGAAAATCCTTTACACTTGCAATATGTTTCTCAAAATCGTTTGCCATAAGAAGAAAAACCTCCAAAAACTTAACTTTTTTTCTAAAGCTTATTTAACCTTTATATTCTAACAAATTTTGTGCTTAAAAGCATTAAAAGCGAGAAAAATTAATGTTGCTTTAATTGCTCATTCACGTACATTAGTAATTTTTGACTAGGCATTTGTCGCAATTCATTTATAAAAGCAATTTGTGACTTTGTAGCCTGATAATATTTCGAATTTGTCAGTTTATTTTTAACAGGATTATTGACACCAAATATTTTATTATCTTCTAATTGAATAAAATTCAATTCAAAGAATACACGTAAAATAAAGAGAACATTGTCGTAATTTAATTTTATAAATTTACCGACCTTTCGGTAATCTTGCAGTGTTAGACCAGGGTGAGAATATACATATTTCAACAAGATTTCAAAATCAGATTTTAACGGTAAATGTTGTACGGGTAATTGATCCATAAGAAAGTGTAAGTATAGCTGCTCATAATTATTGTTCAACGCAAAATCTAGCTCTTTTTGATTGCAAGGAACATCAAGAAAGACGGCCACTTCACCTTCACTATCATAATCATTTACCAATGTAATTTTTGCAGGGTCGATATCAAACAGACTGGAAGCAGCATTTTTATTTCTTTTATCAAATAATAAATATCTGTCAGCAAAACCCATCACATACTTTTCATTGCGCAAATCAACAACTGGTTCTGGAACTGCTAATTTTGGTGCTGCAAAAATGATTCCCTTTATAATGCCTTGTAATTTTATCTGATTACGAAAGCAATTTTCTTGTAGCTCTATGAATAACTGATCTATATATGGTAAAAGAATTTTTGTAAGGAATTTCTTGTTAAATCCTATAACATCAACTTTATTATTGTCTTTACTAATGCTTAATTTGATATGACTTTTATCTTTACCCATGTAAAAACAGCTGTTAATTTTCGGATGAGTAATTCTAAAAAGGGGTTTGACATTATCTGTTCCGAAAGGACCCACCTTTTTGATTTCAGTCATAATTTTCAAATCCAGATGAGAAAAAGGTAGTTCACAATCATAATATCGTATATTTTGATTAAAAACACCAGTAAAACTATCCTCAAATGATTTGCGTAACGAGGAAATTTTGCTTTCAGTCATAGACAAGCCACACGCAAAATCGTGCCCACCGAATTTAAGAAAAAGTTTATCCTTCAAAGGCTCTAAGGCATTAAAAAGATTAAAACCATCTACAGATCTTCCCGAACCTTTGATAATTCCCTCTTCATTCTTTGTCAGCACTATAGTTGGTTTATGAGTTTTTTCAACCAGTTTATTTGCAACTAATCCCAAAACCCCTTCATTGAACTTGGGATTATATAAAACTAAGGTTTTATCTCTTTGCCAACCATTATTTTTAATCTGATTAACACAAGATTGATAAACTTCAGCTGTTAAATTTTTACGTTTATCGTTTAGACCTTCAATCTTATCTGCTATTTTTTTAGCTTCTTCGTCATTTTCACATAATAGTAAGTCAACGGCTAAACTAGCATTATCAAGTCTGCCAACAGCATTCAATCTTGGTGCAATATTAAAGCCAACATCTGTTTCATCAATATGCCCCATTTGTAACCCAGCATTTTTTATAAGAGCCCTTAAGCCTGGTCGTTGAGTTTCGTTAAGCATTTTTAAACCGCGTTTAATGATAATATGACCTTCTCCGGAAACTTTGACCATATCTCCAATTGTTCCAATCATTGCCAGTTCCAATAATTCTGGCATTGAATCCTGCATTAAAGCTCGGCAAATAGTATAGGCTACTCCAGCACCACAATAATCATCAAAAGGATATTCTTGGCCAGGGTAGTTACAATGAACCAAAGCATAGCTTTCAGGAATTTTATCTTGAAATTTATGATGATCGGTAATTATTGTATCTACACCCTTGCTCTTGGCGTAGGCTACTTCTTTAACCCCTGTAATGCCATTATCAACAGTTATAATTAAATTAGTACCTTCTACTACTATTCGCTTATACTCTTCTAGATTTGGACCATAACCATCACGAAAACGATCAGGTATGAAAAAATTAACGTCTGCGCCCAATATGCCAAGTGTTTCCATCATGATACTTGTAGCAGTTATGCCATCTGCATCATAGTCACCATAAATAGTTATTTTTTCTCCTGCATCAATTGCCCGGTTTATCCTGTCAACAGCTTTTTTCATATCGTGCATTAAGTAAGGATCTGCCAAGTCATCTTCAGTTGCATTAAACCAAAAGTTAATTTTCTCTGCAGTATTTATTCCACGCAAAGAAAGCAGCTTAGCCGTAATCGGACTAAGCTGATATTCCTCAATTAATTCAGGGGCTAGTTCTTCATTTTTGCGCTCATGCCATTCAATCATTAATAAATTTTGCCTTTTTGTAATTCTTTCTTATTTCGAGTTTAAGTCATCATCATTCATTTTTAAAACAGCCATAAAAGCGTCTTGAGGAATTTCAACATGACCTACCGCTTTCATTCGCTTTTTACCTCTCTTTTGCTTTTCAAGCAATTTAGCCCTTCTATCAGGATCACCTGTATGAATTTTCCAAGTAACATCTTTGCGGTAGGGCTTTACTGTTGCACGAGAGATGATTTTGGCCCCAATAGCGCCTTGAATATCAACTTCGAAGTTCTGCCGGGGAATAAGTTTCTTGAGCATTGATGTCATTTGCCTTGCTCTGTTCTGAGCTTCATCCCGATGAGCAATAAAGCTCAAAGCATCTACAACTTGCTTATTTAAAAGAATATCAATTTTAACTAAATCAGTTGCCCGATAACCCGTAATTTCATAATCAAGTGAGGCATAACCTTTAGTGGAAGATTTTAAATCATCAAAAAAGTCATAAATGATTTCCGCTAATGGCATGTTATAAATTACGTTAACTCGATATTTATCCAAATAATCCATAGTTACAAACTCACCACGTTTACGCTGGCAAAGTTCCATCACTGGACCAACAAAATCATTTGGAACCATAACTTCCGCTTTAACAAAAGGTTCCTGTAGCTCCTTATATTCACCAGCTGAGGGCAAATCAGAAGGATTATCAATTACCTTTGTTGTACCATCATTCATAATGGCATGATAATCAACAGAAGGAGCGGTCATAATTAAGTCTAAATCAAATTCCTGCTCCAGTCTTTCTTGTACTACATCCATATGAAGCAAGCCTAAAAACCCGCAACGAAATCCAAATCCAAGAGCGGTCGAAGTTTCAGGTTCAAATTCCAGAGCAGCATCATTTAGCTGAAGCTTTTGCAAAGCTTCCTTAAGATCGTCATATTTGGAATTATCAACAGGATACATACCAGAATATACCATTGGTGTTATTTGGCGATAACCAGGAAGTGGTTCAGCTGTCGGATTTTCAGCAGAAGTAATGGTATCACCAACACGAGTTTCACGAACAGACTTGATATTTGCTGTCAGATAACCAACATCACCAGCAATTAAAATTTCTTTCTTTACTGGGTGTGGACTTGATACCCCAACTTCAGTAACCTCGTACTCTTTACCGGTATTCATAATTTTGATTCTGTCGCCAGGTGCAACAGTACCATCCTCAATTCTGACGGACAAAACTACCCCGCGATAATCATCATATTTAGAATCAAAAATCAATGCTTTAAGTGGATCTTGCAAATTTCCCTGTGGTGCAGGAATATCTCTTACTATTCGCTCAAGCAATTCTTTAATTCCTTGACCTGTTTTTCCCGAAACTTCAACTGCCTCTGAAGCATCTAAACCCAGCATTTCAGTTATTTCTTCCTTTGCTTGCTCAGGATTAGCGGATGGCAAATCAATCTTGTTAATTACAGGCATTATTTCCAGATCATCATCAATCGCTAAATAAGTATTAGCTAAAGTTTGCGCTTGTACACCTTGTGAAGCATCGACTACTAAAAGTGCACCTTCACAAGCTGCCAAAGAACGAGAAACTTCATAAGAAAAATCTACGTGTCCAGGAGTGTCAATCAAATGAAAAATATAGTCCTCTCCATCTTGGGCATGATATTTAATTTCAACTGAGTTCATTTTAATCGTGATGCCCCGCTGACGTTCAAGTGGCATATCATCTAACATTTGGTTTTTTAGTTGTCGTTCAGATACAGTATCAGTCAGTTCTAAAATACGATCCGCAATTGTAGATTTCCCATGATCAATATGAGCAACAATGGAAAAGTTGCGAATATGTTTTTGGTAATCTTGTAATTTTTTAATATCCATAAATAATTTGCACCCTTTACTCTATCTTTATTATTATAACAAATTCCCAAACACCTATAAAATTAATTAAGATAAAGAAATTTTTTATCAAAATTAAAGGACTAATCCCATCAAGTTTGAAGAATTAGTCCTTTAGTTCAATTTGCAAATAATACTACTAATATCTTATAATGCCATTTTTATCTGACATTCCATTTTCATTGAAAAATCTCAAATAATTTTTGATTCCTTTTTTACACAGCAGGGATCATCGGATTTAATTATTAAGTCAGTTTCAATCTTTCACCAGTATTTATAGCCCTTTGAGCATAATTTTATAGCATTAAATTTTACTGCAACTTTTCTTTTAATCTTTCAAAGAATCCTTTTTCTTGTGGCGTTATTGATCCACCACCGGCTTTGACAAAATCAACCAAAGCCTGTTTCTGCTTTTCATTAATCGATTTCGGAATCTGTACTTGAACAGTAGTTATTTGATCACCATTACCATTTCCACGCAAATATGGAACACCTTCACCATGTAAAGTAAATTCTTTATTAGGTTGTGTACCAGCAGGAATTTTCAACTTCTTTTCTCCATGCACAGTTTTAACATTAATTTCATCACCTAATGTTGCCTGCGCAAATGAGATCGGAACAGTAGTATAAATAGTAGTTCCTTTACGTTCGAAATCTCTTGATGGTTTGATGCGATAACTGATATAAAGATCTCCATAAGGGCCACCATTTTTACCTGCTTCACCCTGACCTTCATAACGTAATTGCTGTCCATTATCAATTCCGGCTGGAATATTAACTTCAATAGTGTTTTTGCCATCAATTACACCTTTGCCATGACAAGTTTGGCAAGGATGCTCGATAATTACGCCTTTGCCATGACATTTATCACAAACTGTCTGACGACGAATAACTCCCAACATAGATTTTTGAGTTATTGTCATGTAGCCAGTACCATTACATTTATCACAGGTTATCGGATGCGTTCCTTTTTCAGCACCATTACCTTTACATGTAGGACATGTTTCACTCCGAGTGTATGAAACCTGAGTCTTCTTGCCCGTGATTGCATCCATAAAATCAATTGACAAAGTATAGTCTAGATCTTCACCACGAGTTGGTGCTGTTGGGTTGGCGCGACGCTGATTTGCTCCTGTTGCACCACCGAAGAAATCATTAAAAATATCACCAAAATCACCAAAGCCGCCAAAATCACTATATCCTTGACCTGCACCGCCAAAGCCTCCCTGACCATTGACTCCGGCCGAACCAAATTGGTCATATTGTGCTCGTTTTTGCTGGTCATGTAAAACTTCATAGGCTTCATTAACCTTCTTATACTTTTCTTCAGCACCCGGTTCATGGTTTAAATCAGGGTGGTATTTTTTGGCAAGTTTACGATAAGCAGAGGTAATTTCCTTATCACTGGCATTGCGATCAACACCCAGAACGCTATAGTAATCTTCTTGTGCCATCTATAAGCTCCTTAACTTTACAAAAGAAAAGAACTACTTTTTGGCAGTTCTTTTCTAATTTATTCAATTATAAACCCTTTACTTATCTGGGTCTACCTTATGAAACTCGCCTTCACCTGCGGAACCACTACCTGAATTGCCATCTTGGGAACCAGGATTTTGTGGTCCTGCTTGAGGTCCAGCCTGTCCTTGTGCACCTTGAGCCCCACCATTAGCTTGGTACAATTTGACTGCTAAGTCTTGGGCAACTTTAGACAATTCATCCTTCTTGGACTTCATCTCATCCAAGTTGTTGTCCTTTTGAGCCTTCTTCAAAGCATCAAGTGCATCTTGAACTTTCTTAGTATCATCATCTGATACCTTGCCTTTGACATCCTTCAAAGTCTTTTCAGTTGAGAAGATTAATTGATCGACTTCATTACGAAGATCAACTTCTTCTTTCTTCTTCTTATCCTCTTCAGCATGTTCTTCAGCTTCTTTTTGCATCTTCTTGATTTCTTCGTCAGATAAACCGGATGAACTCTTGATGGTAATCTTTTGTTCTTTACCGGTTCCCATATCTTTAGCAGAAACATTAACAATGCCGTTTTTGTCAATATCGAATGTAACTTGAATTTGAGGAACACCACGTGGAGCGGCAGGAATGTCTGTTAGTTCAAAACGACCTAATGTTTTATCGTCAGCAGCCATTGGTCGCTCACCTTGCAAAACGTGAACATCAACAGCCGGTTGATTGTCTGCAGCAGTAGAGAAAATTTGACTCTTTGAAGTTGGAATTGTCGTATTCTTTTCAATTAACTTAGTAAATACGCCACCCATGGTCTCAATACCTAAAGAAAGAGGAGTGACATCAAGTAAAACTACGTCCTTAACATCACCAGAAATAACTCCACCTTGAATTGCTGCACCTAAAGCAACAGCTTCATCCGGGTTAATTGAGTGATCAGGCTCTTTACCAGCCCACTTCTTAACTGCTTCCTGAACAGCAGGAATACGGGTTGAACCACCATTCAAAATAACTTTATCAATGTCATTAACTGTTAATTCAGCATCTTTCAATGCATTGTCAAATGGAATCTTTGTTTTATCAACTAAATCAGCAGTTAATTCGTCAAATTTCGCTCTAGTTAAATCAGCTTCCAAATGTAATGGCCCAGATTCACCAGCAGAAATAAATGGTAATGAAATATGAGTTGAAGACACGCCAGACAAATCTTTCTTAGCTTTTTCAGCGGCATCCTTTAACCTTTGTAAAGCCATTTTATCTTTAGAAAGGTCAACACCATTTTCATCTTTAAAGTTCTTGATCAGCCAATCAATAATTTTATTATCGAAGTCATCGCCACCAAGGTGAGTATCACCGTTAGTTGAAAGTACTTGGAAGACTCCGTCACCTAATTGCAAAACAGAAACATCAAAGGTACCACCACCAAGGTCATAAACCAGAACTTTTTCGTCTTCAGCATCTTTATCAAGGCCATAGGCAAGTGAAGATGCAGTTGGCTCGTTAATTATTCTCTTAACGTCTAAGCCTGCAATTTTACCGGCATCCTTAGTAGCTTGACGCTGAGCATCATTAAAGTATGCAGGAACTGTAATGACTGCTTCGGTAACCTTTTCACCAAGATAATCTTCAGAGAATTTCTTGATATATTGTAAAATCATAGCAGAAATTTCTTGAGGAGTGTATGCTTTATCACCAATTTTAACTTTATAATCTGCTTCACCCATGTGACGCTTAATAGAAGAAATAGTATTTGGGTTAGTAATAGCCTGTCTTTTTGCAACTTCACCGACTTGAATTTCTCCATCCTTAAAAGCAACTACTGAAGGTGTAGTACGGTTTCCTTCTGGATTGGTAATAATTTTTGGCTCTTTTCCTTCAAGAACAGCAACTGCTGAGTTGGTAGTTCCGAGGTCAATTCCGATAACTTTTGACATTGATATGCTTCCTTTCAATTATTGTGCTACAACAACCATCGCTGGTCTTAAAGTACGATCTTTGTACAAGTATCCTTTTTGCAAAACCCGCACAACATGATCTTTTTGATCTTCATTTTCAGCTTCAACTGTTTGGACAGCTTGGTGTAAATTAGGATCAAACTTTACACCTTCAGCAGTGATTTCACTGATTCCATGATCTTTCATGGCTTTAACCAAAGAATCAAGTGTCATTTGCACTCCCTTTTTAAGCTGCTTTGATGCTTCATCATCAACCTTTGTTGCTAAAGCTCTTTCTAAATTATCCATTGCTGGTAAAACATCCTTAGCTAAAGATTGTGATTCATATTTAATAAGTTGCGCTCTTTCATTATTGTAGCGATTTTGCATATTTTGCATTTCAGCTTGACTGCGCAAATACTTATCTTCTAAATCATCTTTTTCTTTTTGCAACTGGGTCAAATTGTGTTGCATTTTGCTTTCCAAAGATTCGGACTTCTTTTTTTCGTTAGCCTTAGCTTGAGAATGCTTTTTAACTTCTTTTGATTCAGTTGATTCTTTTTGATCTTTTTTTGAATTTTTACTGTTAATTTCTTCTTTACTCACGGCTAACCTCCTTTATTTAAATCTACCATAATAATCAAGCAACTTTTTAGATAGCTCATTTCTGAAATATTCAAGCAATCCTATCACTTGAGAATACGGCATATTATCAGGGCCAAGTAAAGCAATTATGCCCTTTCCGTGAGGACCAACGCTGTACTCTGCCGTAAGCAGACTGTAATCCTTTAACAAATCATTTGATAACTCAGACCCTAGACTTACCCGAACTGGATATCTGTCACTTTTTAAGTTTTTCCTGTTATCCAAAATACTAGAAATTAAGTCATTATGCTCAATCATTTCATATAATGACCGCAAATTAGAAACGTCACTCAAAGAAATGTTATTGAGCAAATTAATCTGACCATCGACATACATTTGCTCGCTGGCAGCATCACTGATCACATCTTCAACTAAATCTATTAATTCAGACACATGAGCAGCTTTAAGCTTTTGTCCTAAAGTCTTCTTAAGAAACTCAGGTGTAACCTGATCTAGCGACTTTCCTACTAATTCATCGTTAATCATACGAACGGCACGTTCAATGTCATCACCATGAATATTGTATGGTAAGTTATAAACCTGGTCATGAACATCACCATCACTGGTACCAAGAATAGCCATAATCTGTCTGCCAAATAAAGGTACTATACGAAATCCGGTAATAGTTAAATCACTATTCTCAGGCCCCTCCGCAAATGCAGTGTAATTTGTTAGGTCAGATAAGATCTTAACAGCTTCCTGTACGATGTCGTTAACTTGATGAAACGGCTGATCAAGCTGATTAATAATTCTTTTATAAACAGAAGATGAAATCTGTAAAGGCTCAACTAAATTGTCAAGATAGTAACGGTAGCCTTCTGTTGAAGGTACTCGACCACTTGACAAATGAGTTTTTTCAATCAAGCCTTTTTCTTCTAAAACCGCCATTTCATTACGAATAGTTGCACTTGAAACTTTAATAGGTAACTGATTCATGACTGTTTTAGACCCAACAGGATCATGTGTCTGCGTAAAATCATTGATAATTGTTTTTAAAATTAATTCTTGACGTTCGGTCAACATAAATATCGCCCTCACTTTTAGCACTCAAACTTATTAGGTGCTAACAATTAATATGATACTAGCTTTTAGCAGAATGTCAAGTTGAGTGCTAACTTTTTTACAAAAAAACGCTTATCCCCTTTAAAATTAAAATTAACCGATACCGGCAAAATAAGCTTTGATTTCTGCCTCATCACCACTCATTTGTTTTTTTAATTCTTTTAAGTTATCAAATTTAATTTCGCCACGAGTATACTTATACCATTTAATTACCATTTCTTCATCATAGGCTTCTTGATTAAATCCAAATAAATTCGATTCAATAAAAAGCTTTTTACCCTCATTAATAGTTACGTTATAACCCACGCTTGTCATTGAGTCATACCACTTGCCTTTAATCTTGGTTTTAGTAGCGTATACTCCAATTTTAGGAACAACCTTGTCCTTGGACCAAACTAGATTTGCTGTAGGAAAGCCAAGCTTATGCCCATTACGTAAGCCATGACCGACATAACCGGACATAATGTACGGAAAACCTAGTAACTTAGCAGCTAATTCCATATTTCCACTTGTGATGGCTTTTTTTATTTCCGTAGAACCAATTTTTTGCCCATCATATGATTGTTTTGGAACATCAACGATAGCAAATCTTCCCTTAGCAAACTTAGGGAAATTTTTCATATTGGCAATCTCTTTGGGACCATAAGTGTAGTCAAAACCAGCTACTACTGTATCAGCATTTAATTTAACAATAATTTTATCTACAAATTCCTGTGCAGTCAGTTTGCTAAATGCCTCATTAAAATGCATCACAAGCAAAAAATCAACTTTTAGTTCCTGCATCTTATAAGCTTTTTCAGACAATGTATCTATATAGCTGACTTCTTTATTTTGATATATTTCTTTAGGATGTCGGTCAAATGTCATCACTACTAATGGTAAATGCTTTTGAACTGCCTTTTCTTTTGCAATTTTGATTAATTCCTGATGACCACGATGTACACCGTCAAAGAATCCTAAAGCAAGGATTATTCTTTGAGGAATAATATTTTCCTTAAACGGGTATGTTAAATGGATAATTTCCATAATAAAACCTTCATTCACTCATTCATTTTGTAAAAGCATTAAATAAGGGCGATACATGGTATCATCTTTTTGATAAATTGCCTTAACTCTATTATTGTATCGTAATGCCACTTTTTTTGCATTCGTTTTCAGAGAAATCGTTGCTCCATTTATAACTTTGGCCCACAGATCTGTATCAATATCCTCATGAGCATAATTAGTAAAAAAAGAGTCAATTGGTTGAAGCAATTCATTTACCATATCTGGATTTTCTATAATTTCTGCCAATTTAACGGCTTGATTAATATTAAAACCTGAGCTAGAAGTTCTTTGTAAATTTTTCATTACTGCCGGTACCCCAAGTTTTGTTCCCAAATCATTTATTAAAGAACGAACGTAGGTCCCTTTACTACATTCAATTTTAAAATCAAAAGTTTCTTGACAATTTTCTTCATCAAAATTTGGTTCATCAGTAAGATTATAGGAAAAAATTTCAACTTGTCGTTTTGGTCGCTCAACTTTAATACCCTGTCTTGCATATTCATATAAATGCTTGCCATTCACTCTGACGGCAGAATAAATGGGAGGTACTTGCTCTATATTGCCAACAAATTCATGCATAGCTTCTTGAATTTGAGCTCCTTGAATTTCATTAGTAATTTTTTTAAATTCTGTTTTTTTCCCACTGGTATCGTAACTATCAGTAGCAAAACCTAAAATTCCTTGCCCAACATAGCTCTTATTTTCCTTGTGCATCAATTCAATCAACTTTGTGGCCTGCCCAATTGCAATTGGTAGCACTCCTGTAACGTCAGGATCAAGAGTACCTGCATGACCCATTTTTTTAATATGCAGAACTTTACGTAAATGATAGACAACATCGGCACTTGTCATGCCCTTATCCTTATTTATCACTAAAATACCATTTAACATTTTTATTACCTAACCATGAAAAAAGCGCCTCACAGCGCTTTTCTTAATTATTGCGATTTGCATCCTGCTTTTTTACTTCAGCAATTAACTGATCAATTTTACTACCATATTTAACTGAATTATCTCGTTTAAAAATTAACTCAGGAACTTTATAGACAGTTAGAACCTGTCCTAACAAATGTCTCATCATTCCCTTAGCTTTATTTAAACCAGCAGCAGCTTCTTCTTCTTTTTTAGAGTCCTCAGAAAGAATACTGTAATATACAGTAGCATATGATAAGTCATTTGTACATTCAACCGCCGTAATTGTAACATCATTAACTCGTGGATCACGAATATTTTTCCGTAAAATTTTCGTTAATTCACGGAGGATTTCTCCTTCAACACGACCTATTCTGTGTTTCATGCTTTCCTCCCAGTTAATTTATTCAGGTTTAACTTCCTGCTTTTCAACTGCTTCCATCTCATCACCAATCTTGATGTCATTATAACCCTCAATTGTTAAACCACAGTCAAATCCTTGCTTAACAATCTTGGCATCATCTTTAAATCGTTTGAGTGATGCGACTTTTCCGGTGTAGATCACAACTCCATCACGTATCAAATTAATTTCAGAATCTTTTGAAACATATCCAGAATCAACAAATGCACCAGCAATCGTCCCAACTTTAGAAACTTTCCAAGTTTCACGTACAGTCAGATTACCAACAACTTTATCTTCATAAGTTGGTTCAAGCATACCCTTCATAGCAGCTTTAACATCATCAATTGCCTTGTAAATAATGCTATATAGTCGAATATCTACTCCATCTGCTTCAGCTTGAGATTTAGCAGTAGCGGTTGGACGGACATTAAAGCCAATAATAAAGGCATTCGAAGCTCCGGCTAGTGTAACATCCGATTCATTTACTGCTCCTACACCCGCATGAATGATATTAACACGAACGCCCTCGACTTCTATCTTTTCAAGCGATTGTTGTAAAGCTTCTACTGAACCTTGTACATCTGCTTTTAAGACAACGTCTACTTCTTTCATGTTTTCTTTTTTCATCGTGTCAAACAAGTTATCAAGAGTAACATGTTGGACATTTTCACGAGATTGTTGTAAAGCCTGTTGTGCTCTTTGTTCACCAACGCTTCTTGCAGTCTTTTCATCATCAAAGACAACTATCTTATCAGCTGACTCGGGCACATCATTCAATCCAGTAATTTCAACTGGCATTGATGGTGTAGCTTTTTCTACCTGGCGTCCACGATCATTAGTCATCACTCTGACACGACCAAAGCGATTACCGACAACAATAGGATCACCTACTTTTAGGGTTCCTTGTTGAACCAAAAGGTCAGCAACTGGGCCACGGCCACGGGAAAGGCGAGCTTCAATAACAGTCCCAATTGCCTTTTGCGTAGGATCCGCCTGTAGTTCCATGACATCTGCTTGTAAGAGAATCATTTGTAAAAGTTCATCAACATTTTCACCAGTTTTGGCAGAAATGTTTACAAAAATAGTGTCACCACCATAATTTTCCGGAATCAAGTTGTATTTCATTAACTGTTCAGTAACATGCTCAGGGTTTGCACCAGGAACATCCATTTTGTTAATTGCGACAATGATTGGTACCTTAGCACTTTTAGCATGGTCAATGGCTTCAACAGTTTGTGGCATAACTCCATCGTCTGCAGCTACAACCAGTACAACAATATCGGTGATTTCAGCACCACGTTCACGCATGTTAGAAAATGCTGCATGTCCAGGCGTATCTAAAAATGTGATTGGCTTATTATCTACTCTTACCTGATAGGCACCAATTTTCTGTGTAATACCACCAGCTTCATGAGCAGAAACATGAGTATGACGCAATCGGTCAAGCAAAGTTGTTTTACCATGGTCAACGTGACCCATGATTGTAACAACTGGTGGTCGTTTAATTTGATGCTTAGATTTCATAGAAGCTGCCATTCTCTTGTCGTAAAGAGTATCAATGTCAGATATATCTTCATGAACTTTTTCTTTGGCATTGATATTATATTCAGCAGCAACTAATTCTATTGCATCTTTATCAAGTGACTGATTTTGATTAGTCATCACACCTAACATAAATAGTTTCTTAACTATTTCAGCAGGTTCACGGTGCAGCAACTTGCCCAAATCTTGAGCATTCATACCAACTTCGTACACCAGTGTTTCCGGTAACGGACGTTCTTTTCTCTGGGTTGGCTGTTTCTTTGGTACCTGTTCGAACTGCTTTTTCTTATTCTTTCTTTTACGCTTTTCTTGATGCTTTGAGTAATTATTGGTACCAAAAGTTTGATTTTTACCTTTTCTGCCAGGTTTACCAGAATTGCGACCGTGACCATTGCCACGACGTTTTTCTTCTTTTGCAGGTTCAGGTGCAGCATTTGTATCTAAAGCTTTAGGTTTATTAACTGGACTTGCCTTTTGTGTATTCTTCATTCTGGCTGGCGAAGGCTTAATTATTTTTGGTCCAGTTACCTTAGGAGCTGTAGTTTCAACTTTGACAACTTTATTTTCTGATTTTGTGGCTTTTTTGTTATCCTCTCCAGAAGATTTTTTGACAGTCGTTTGATCTTCATTATAAGACTTCTGGACTCTTTCACTTTGACGATCTAATTTCTTTTCATCCACACGTTGTTTTTGCTTTAACTGCTTTAATAAATCTTGTGCTACTGGCTTTGAAGTCTTTTGGCTTGGGTTAGTACGTTGCTTATTGCGATCTTGAGCTTGTCTTGATCTATTGTTAGATCGGTGAAAGTTGTTGCTCCTTTTGGTATTCTTGTTATTATTATTTTCCTCATGCTTTTTTTCATTTTTGCGAATTGAGGTAACGGAAATTTTGATTTTACTGCTCCTTTTTGCGGGTTTCTCTTGCTTTTGCGCGGGAGCGGAGCTACGGAAACTATCTTTTAATTGATTTACTTGTGAATCTTCAAGTGATGACATATGATTTTTAACATCAAGACCCAGGTCCTTCGCCTTATTGACCACAGTTTTATTATCGATGCCTAATTCTTTTGCCAATTCATAAATTCTTGTTTTAGCCATCAAATCACACTCCTTCGTCTATTTTTTGTAACAATGCTTTGCAGAAACCAGTATCAGTAATTCCTAAAACTTTTCGCTTTTTTCCGATCGCTTGGGAAATTTCATTACTAGTAAATTTGTTAATAACAAGTATATTATTTTGTTCCCCAACTTTATAGATCTTTGCAGTAGTATCTGCATGACTATCTTGGGCTAAAATAATTAGTTTTACCTTTTTGGCTTTTGCCCCAATTGAAACAATTTCAGTGCCTGAAACTAATTTTCCGGCCTTTTGACTTAATCCCAACAAATTTAGTGCTTTTTGTCTATTTTGCAAATCTACTTATCACCAAACAATTCTTTTCTTGCCTTTTGATGGTCAACATATGAGTAAAGCTCCTGGTAAAACTCTTTAGGCACTTTAGTTCCTAAACTCCGCTCAATTAAGCTCTTTTCTTGAGCATTTTTGATCTGACTTGGATCAAGCGAAACATATGCTCCCCTACCAGGTTTTTTACCAGTAGGATCAACAGAAATGTTCTTTTCTTTGTCGACTACGATGCGCACCAATTCTTTTTTTGGCTGCATGGTATTAGTCAACAAGTCTTTTCGCATTGGAATCTTTCTTTTTTTCAAAAAGTTTCACCTCTTGCTTTAATTTTCAGTAGAATCTACTGTTTCACCATCAGAAATGTTATCCTGAAGCTCATCTTCTGGTTCAGCCTCTTCAGAAGCTGGATCTTCATCTGATTCTTCGCTCTCAGCAAAATCGCTGTTTTCTTGTAAAGAAGACTTTGAACCATCATCAGCTAAATTATTAGTTTCAGCTTCTTCATTTTCTTTTTCAGCCTGATCACTGCTTTCGTCAACAAATTCTACTTCAGATTCTGGTCTAATATCAATCTTATATCCTGTTAATCTGGCAGCCAAACGTACATTCTGTCCTTTTTTACCAATTGCAAGCGACAACTGGTAATCCGGAACAATTACCAAAGCACTTTTTTCCTCGTCCTCATCTCCAAATTGAACAGCAATCACTTCAGCGGGATTCAAGGCATTAGCAATGTAGTCTGACGGATCTTCCTCGTATTTAACTACATCTATGTTTTCACCGTCAAGTTCATTAACCACATTCTGAACTCTGGCACCTCTTTGACCAACACATGTTCCTACTGGATCAATGTTAGGATCATTGGACTTCACTGCAATCTTGGTTCTGTCCCCTGCTTCACGAGCAATTGAGACCACTTCAACAGTTCCATCATAAATTTCAGGTACTTCCTGTTCAAATAATCTCTTTACCATATCAGGTGCGGTACGTGAAACCGTAATTTGAGCGCCTTTTGAATCTGAACCAACATGAGTAACCAAAACCCGAATCTGATCTTGGGGATTATAGCTTTCACCAGGCATTTGATCATTACGTGGCATTACTGCTTCAACATTACCAATTTTAACATAAACGAAACGATTATCACGTCTTTCAACAGTTCCTGTTATTAATTCATCTTCATACTGAGAGTACTCATCAATAATATGATTTCTCTCTGCCTCACGCAAATGTTGCATAATAACTTGTTTAGCAGTTTGTGCAGCAATACGACCAAAATTTTTAGGTGCGACTTCGAAACGAATTTTGTCACCAAGTTCATAAGCCCGATTAATCGTCAGAGCATCCTTTAAACTGATTTCCAAACGTTCATCATGAACTTCTTCAACGACAGTCTTTTCAGTCATCAGCTTAAAGTCGCCCTTACGTTCATCAAATTCAACTATTACATTCGTTGCCTGATTATAATTTTTCTTATATGCTGCAACCAGCGCTGCTTTTATCGCTTCAACAATTACGTCTTGCTTTATACCCTTTGTTTTCTCGAGTGTAGCGAACGCTTCAAGCATTTCTTTAGACATAAATTTTAATCAACCTTTCTAAAACTCAATTGCGAAACGAATCCCTGCAATTGCTTTACGGGGAAGTGATAAAACCTTCTTTTTAGTTTTTATCTTTATTTCAAGTTCGATTTCGCTATCATTATAAGATTTTAAAGTTCCCTCATATTCTTTTTCACCTTCAACTTTCTGGTATAGTTTTATATGCACATACTCATTTAAAGCTTTTTCCCAATCATCTTTGTTTTTTATTGGTCTTTCAATACCAGGAGAAGAAACTTCCAAAATATAAGGATCAGGAAATGGATCAGGTTGTATTTGATCAAGCTTCTCAGATAATAATTCACTTAACCCTGCAATTTCATCCATATCAATACCATTTTCTCTATCAACGTAAATTCTTAAATAGTTTTGACCCTTTTCTTTAACGTATTCTATATCAATAAACTCATCTTTGCGTTCTGCAATAATTGGTTTAATTTCTTTGAGAACAGAATCTTTAACTTTCGCCAAGTACTTTCCTCCGTAATAAAAAGAGTGAGCATAATTGCTCACTCCGAATTATTTATTCGAACTTCTTTAAGAAGTATACCACATTTATATTAATACTGCAAAATTTTAAAAGAGTGAAAGTTGATTCTGCTCCGGCATTCCAGTTAGAACTTCATTATTTTCTAAATAATCCATAATTGACTGTGATACTTTTCCACGGTTTGCCAAATCTTCTTTTGACAAAAATTTCTGCTCAGTTCTTGCAGCAACAATTTGTTTGGCTGCATTATTTCCCAGACCAGGAACCGCGTTAAATGGTGCTAAAATTGTATGCTGATCAATAATTTTAAAATTAGTAGCCTCAGACTGATTAATATCAACCATTTTTATCTTAATACCACGCTCTAAACACTCATTGGCAATTTCCAGGACTGTCAGAAGACTTTTATCCTTTGCAGACGCATCATTTCCTTGATTTTGAATATCAGCCATTGCCTTTTTTACCGTGTTTTTACCATGACTCATAGCCACTAAATCAAATAAATCAGCCCGTACTGAGAAATAAGCAGTGTAGTAAATTTCAGGATAGTAAACTTTAAACCAGGCAATTCTTAAAGCCATTAATATATAAGCCGTCGCATGTGCTTTCGGAAACATATACTTGATTTTGAGACAAGACGGAATGTACCAGTCAGGAATTTTATCATTTTTCTGTAGAACTGCCATATCATCATCACTTATTCCCCGACCATGACGAACTGATTCCATAGTTGAAAACGCTGCCTCGGGTTTAACTCCCCAGTGAATCAAGTCCATCATGATGTTGTCTCTACAACCAATAACATCTTTTAGTTTGCAAGTGCCGTTGTTAACAAGCTCTTCTGCGTTTCCTAACCAGACATCAGTACCGTGGGATAGGCCAGAAATTTGCAGTAACTCGGAGAATGTAGTCGGCTTTGTTTCCTCTAACATACCTCGTACAAATTTTGTGCCAAATTCGGGTACACCTAAAGTACCAGTTTCTGATTGAATTTGCTCAGGTGTTACACCTAAAATTTTAGGACTTGAAAAAAGCGACATTACTCCTGGATCATCGGGTGGAATTGTTAAAGGATCAACACCGGAAAGGTCTTGCAACATTCTAATCATAGTTGGATCATCGTGACCTAGAATATCAAATTTCAAGATATTATCATGAATGGAATGAAAATCAAAGTGTGTTGTCAACCACGCAGCATTGACATCATCTGCTGGATATTGTACTGGTGTGAAGTCATAGATATCCATATCATCAGGAACGACAACAATACCTGCAGGATGCTGACCTGTAGTCCTTTTAACTCCACTGACACCAGCTGCTAAACGATCAAGTTCAGCATTACGCAGATTCAATTCTTTTTCTTCATCATAGTGTTTAGCATAACCGTAAGCTGTCTTATCAGCAACAGTGGCAATTGTACCTGCTCGATAAGAATTATCGGGACCAAACATTACTCGAATAAAGTTATGAGCTACCGGCTGATAGTCACCCGAGAAATTCAAATCGATATCAGGAACTTTGTCACCGTGAAATCCCAAAAACGTTGCAAAAGGAATATCTTGCCCATCCTTAACCAATTCAGCTCCACACTTAGGACATTTTTTATCCGGCAAGTCATATCCAGACCCGTATTCACCGTTTTCGAAAAATTTCGAATACTTACATTTTGGGCAACGATAATGGGGTGCCAATGGATTGACTTCAGTTATACCCGACATTGTAGCCACCAGACTAGAGCCAACGGAACCACGTGAGCCAACCAAATAGCCATCCTTATTCGACTTAGCCACTAGTCTTTGAGAAATCAAATAAATTACAGCATAACCATTGGAAATAATTGAATTGAGTTCCATATCAAGTCTATCTTGGACAATCTTTGGCAGTGGATCTCCATATAGCTCATGTGCTTTGTCATATGTCAAACGCTTCATTTCTTCATCAGCATTGTCAATGTGTGGTGGGTAAAGTCCGTCTTTAATAGGTGAAATTTCTTCAATTGACTCAGCAATTTTATTAGGATTAGTAATTACTATTTCTTTAGCAATATCTGCACCTAAAAAACTAAAGGCATCTAGCATTTCCTGAGTAGTGTAAAAATGCATGTCAGGCTGTTTTTTGTTCCTGTCAGGATTGCTGCGTTGGGCCGAAATCAAAATAGTACGATATATAGCATCATGTTCTTCCAGATAATGTGCATCTCCTGTGGCAACTACTGGTTTATTTAATTCCTTACCCAATTTGTAAATATTTGTCAGAATTTCTTCAAGTTCTTTTTCATCAGCAATCAAATGATCTTCAATCATAATTGAATAATTTGCTGGTGGCTGAATTTCGAGGTAATCATAAAAGCGTGCCTTCTTACGAGCTTCGTCATAGCCTTTTTGCATCATTGCAACAAAAACATCGCCTTCAGAGCATCCAGAACCATATAGCAAACCTTCATGATTCTTAACCAAATCTGATTTGGGAGTACGTGGGATCCGATAAAAATCTTTGGTACTTGCAATAGAAACCAGTCTGTACATGTTTTTAAGGCCAGCTTGATTTTTTGCTAAGATAGTCATATGTTGTGGCCGTGCTCTTTTAAACACTTGACCCTGAGCGGCATAATCGTTCATTTTACCTAAATCATCTTCGTGATACTTTTTGGCAAACGCATCCAAGAGCTTAAACATTAAATAGCCTGTTGCTTCAGCATCTTGATTAGCCCTATGGTGATGCTCGAGGACAACATTATATTTTTTGGCCAGAGAATCTAACGTATGTCTGGTTTGTTCTGGATGAAGCAACCGTGATACTTCTAGAGTATCAACTACCGGCTGAGTAATTTCTTCTAAGTTAGCTCGTTTCAAAGCTGCGTTGACGAAACCAACATCAAACTGAACATTATGACCACAAAGCGGACGGTCGCCATAAAAATCCTGAAATTGCTTAATAACCACAGCTTCATCATCAGCTGCTCCTACCATTTCATCAGTAATTGATGTCAAATTAATGGTCTGTTCACTTAATGGGTGATGGGGATTAATAAATTTATCAAACCTCTCCAGCACTTCCCCATTTTTCATCTTTACAGCACCGATTTCAATAATGGTATCGTAAACGGATGACAAACCTGTCGTTTCAACGTCAAAAATAACAAATTCACGATCTTTATATGTCATTGAAGCCGGATTAAGAACCAGTAATGCATGATCATCAATCATATTAGCTTCCAAACCGTAAATTATTTTGACACCATTCTTTTTACCTGCATTATATGCTTCAGGGAACGCTTGAACATCAGCATGGTCCGTAATAGCTATTGCTTTTTGACCAAATTTCTTAGCTGCCATGACAAAGTCAGTTGCGGTATTTGTAGCATCAAGCTGACTCATATTTGTATGTAGATGTAGCTCGACCCTTTTTTCATCACCCTGATATTTTTCAGTTCTGCCAACATGCTCTACAATTTCAAAGCAAGAAATATTAAAAACAGTGTCATGACTCCACTGGTCTTCAGCTACTGATCCTTGCATTTTAGCCCAAGTTCTCGGTTTTATTTTTGTCATATTTTCAATTTGCTCTTTATCGGAAACAAACTTTTTAAATGAAATTGAATCAGTGTAGTCAGTTATTTCGCCTGTAAATATAATTGATCCATTTTTTAATTCTCGACTCGAAATATTAAAAATATTACCTTCTATTACAATATTTCTACTTCCATCAATTACTTCCTTAATTTGAGTTACAGGTAAATTATCATCCAATTTGCGATTGCCATAACGAGTCTTTTTTGTGGGATAGGTTGCTTGTTTTGGCTTTTCTTGTGCTGGAGCTGAATCATACTCTTCCTGCATATTTTGCTCATGTTGTTCCTGCAGCTCTTGAAGACTGGCTAAATTATTTTTGGAATTTTCATCATCAATTTCAGTTACAAACTTCAAGTTAAAGAAACCAAAATTTCTCATTTCTTCCGCAAGTTCATCAAGCATTTTTTGCTCGAGCAGTCCATCAACCACTAAATTGTCAACCGGAATAATCCAGCGGCCATTTTCTTTTTTAGGCTTATGACTAGAAATAAATTCTCGTGCCACTGGTTGCAATGCTTGAGAATTTTGCACAGCGAACTGCCAATAGTCAGTTAAATAATCATCTGCTCCATCTTGAGAGCGAACATACAAATGAATATTGACGAAAGAGGAAAAACTAGCACTTATAGCCTTATTTAAAGCATTAAAAGTTTCAAATTTTAAGGGCGTAGTAAAAAGAACATGGATATCCCACCTGTGTTCTTTAGCGTAAACATCCACGTTCTCAATTTCGCCCTTTTGCAACAAATCATTATCTGCAAATTCTTGCGGAAACTTGATTTGCTCCAATAACCTTAAAAATAGTTTATTTTTATCAGTCACGAAAATTATCCTAACTCTTTATTAATAAAACCGTCTAAATCGGACACTGTCATTTCAGTTGCTTTTTCATCAGTAGGCCGTTTAACTTCGACTACTCCTTCACTGGCTTTTTTACCAACTGTTACTCGCACTGGAGCTCCCAGCAAGTCAGCATCAGCAAATTTAACTCCTGCCCGTTCATTACGATCATCATACAATACATCATACTTAGCGCTGTACTTTTCTTCAAGTTTTTGAGCCAAACTCGTTTGACCTTCATCTTTCATTTTCATTTGCACAATGTGCAGGCTAAATGGTGCAATTTCTTTAGGCCACGCAACGCCATTTTTAGTCAAATGCTGTTCAATCACAGCAGATAAAACTCTCGTAACTCCAATACCATATGAACCCATTATAACAGGTTGCGCTTTACCATTTTTATCGAGGAAGTTTGCACCCATAGTTTTTGTATAATAAGTTCCCAGTTTAAAAATATGTCCTACCTCAATAGAAGTTGTGAATTTTAATGGCAAGTGATCAACAGGATCTGGTTCACTTTCATTAGCAACACGTATGTCACCAAATATGTCTGGAGTAAAATCACGGTTTAAATTCACATTTTTAATTTGGTAACCAGATTTGTTTGCGCCTACAACAACATTATAAAGATTTTTAACAGTATTATCTGCTACTACTTTATTAGCCCAATCAGCTTTAATTGGACCAACGCTACCTTTGCCAACGCCGGTTATGTTTGCCAATTCTTCATCAGTAGCGATTCTTAGTGAATCAACATCAAGTAAATGCTTTAATTTTACTTCATTGACTTCTTTATCACCACGGATTAAGACTAGGATATTTTCTTTTTCATTAGCAACGTAAAGCACACTCTTAATAATTCTAGTTGCCGGAATATTTAAAAATTTAACTAAATCAGCGATACTCTCTTGACCGGGAGTAGCTACTTCTTCAACTTGTTTTAACGGTTCCTCTTTCTGCTTGAACGTATCAATACTGCAAGCCATTTCTAGATTAGCTGAATATGTTCCTGTTTCATTCGTAGCAATAGTATCTTCACCAATGGCAGCTGGAGCCTGAAATTCAGTTGAATTTTTTCCTCCCATAGTTCCTGAATCGGCAATAACCGGAGTAACTTTTAAGCCACAACGATGATACGCAGCTGTAAAAGCCTTTTTCTCATCTTCAAATTGTTGATCAAGCTGTTCTTTAGTAGCGGCAAAGCTGTATGCATCAAGCATGATAAATTCACGTGATCTAAGCAAACCGAAACGAGGCCTGTTTTCATCTCTAAACTTTGATTGAATTTGGAAAAGAGCTATCGGCATTTGCTTATAACTTTTTAAATTTTTTGCGACAATATCAGTAAATGTTTCCTCATGAGTTGGTCCTAGAAGGCTTTGACGACCATGTCTGTCTTTAAGTTTAAACATTTCCGGACCATATTTTTGCCATCTGCCTGATTCTTCCCATAAAGTTGCTGGTAAAAGATCCGGCATTGCCATTTCTGGCACGTTAATTTTTGCCATTTCTTCACGCATTATCTGTTCAGCTTTACTTAGAACACGGTACCCTAAAGGCAAATACGCATAAACACCCGCTGTAACTTGACGAACGTATCCACCTCGCAGCATCAATTTATGACTTTCAGCAACAGCATCAGCTGGTGCTTCCTTCAAAGTTGGCATAAATAATTTAGATTGTCGCATTAATTCTCTCTCCCAAAATTAATATTTTATTTAATAAAGTAACGGTAGATATCATTACCAGTTACAGCAATAATTAAAACTAATAATAAACCGAAGCCAACCAGTTCTACCATGGCTTCATGATTTTCTGATATCGGTTTGCCCCGCACAATTTCAATAATGTTTAGCAAAAACTTGCCACCATCAAGACCCGGTACAGGAATTAGATTCACGATTCCCAAGTTAATTGAAATCATTGCCAAAAAAGCTAAGATATAAGTAAAACCCATTTGCGAAACCTGTGATGTCTGGGAATAGATACCCACAGGTCCAGAAAGCTTATTTAAACTAAAATGACGGAATAAGCCACCAACTGCACTGAAAATCATTCCCGTAGTGGAAACAGCCGTATTCCATCCACGCTTAAATTTAGCCCCGATTCTTTCATCGCTTTTTGCTCTAATTCCGATTTGGTAAACTTTTTGACCTTGCATTTTTACTGCTTTTGGTTGAACGTTTACTACTTTTTTTTGCTTATCTTTAATAACAGAGATATTAATTTTTTTATTTTTGTTCTGATATATTTCTTCCGAAATTTGTTCGAAAGACGATATTTTGTGACCATTAACAGCCAAAATTTTTGAACCCGGCTCAATTTTTGCAACAGCTGCAGGTGAATTAGGTGTCACTTCTGCTATTTCTGTAGTTGCAGGACCGGGAACAGTAAATGTCCAAATTAAAAAAACGACAAAACCTAGAATTATATTCATTAATGGTCCAGCAATATTGGTAGCTAGTTTCTGCCACACATTGGCTTCTTGAAACTGTGTATCACGTGGTGCAATAATTAACTCAGTTTTTGAATGATCAATAACTGTAGCATCATGATTGACTTTGTATGTGACTAATCGATCTTCTTCACCATTTTCATATCCAGAAATAAAAAGTTTATCTACCAAATCAAATGCCGTAACTTGTAATGGTATTCCTTCAATCGGTATATCTGATTCAGAGGCATCAATTTTTACAACTTCTTTCTGTTGATTAAGCTGTAAAACCACTCTCATCCCTGCCGCTAAATCAGTTTCGTCATCTTTACTTGCTAAACGGACATATCCGCCTAGCGGGAGCCACCTAATCGTATAAGTAGTTGGATTGCGTCTAACTTGGAAAAGCTTTGGTCCCATACCTATTGAAAATTCACGTACTAAAATACCGCACTTTTTAGCAACAATAAAGTGCCCGAATTCATGGACAAAAACTAATATTCCAAATACTACTAAAAAGATAAGTATACCTTTCACAAAAATCCCCCTAGTGTATGATTCCCATCAAAGCAGCAAAAACAGGTAAAACAAAGAGCATGCTGTCAAAGCGATCAAGTATTCCACCATGACCTGGCAATATCTTGCCTGAATCCTTTACCCCATAGTATCTCTTATAAGCAGATTCAACCAAATCACCCATTTGTCCAACAATTGATAATATAAGAGCAAAAATAATCATTTCAACTTGTGAATGGTTCAGATTAACAAAGTAAACATAAATTGTGGCACAAATTACAGCACAAATTGTGCCACCAATTGAGCCTTCCCATGTTTTATTAGGACTAATTACAGGCCACAACTTATGTTTACCAATTTTACGCCCGATCATGTAGGCTCCTGTATCTGTCAGCCAGACTACAACAAAAACGTAGCAAAGCAGTGCAAGACCATTGTTTGCGTTTCTAATACTTGCCATGTAATGAAAGCCGGTTCCCACATATAATGAGCCTAATGTATAAACCGCTACATCATCAAAAGTAGTTTTATTTTTAGTTAAAACTGTCCAAGTTAGCATTAACATTATCAAAGCAAAATAAATGCCGTATTTTGTCCAATGAAACGGCATTGACTTGAGAAAACTATCAGGAACTGCCCAAATAATGGTGGCCAGTAAAGCTAGTAGAAAGTTTACTGAAACCAATATTTGTTTTTTCATTAAAAAGAATTCACTGATACCAACGGCCGCAAACAAAACGGTGAGCCAATCCATCCAAAGTCCGCCAACTATGACGATAGGAATAAATAAAATTAAAGCAATAACTGCTGTGATTACACGTTGTTTCATATATTTACCTAACTATCCGATTCATCGACTTTACCGAAACGTCGATGACGATTTTGAAAATCAATAACAAATTTTTCTAGATCTTCTCTAGTAAAATCAGGCCAGTTTTTCTCACTAAAAGCAAGTTCTGAATATGCTAATTGCCATAACATGAAATTAGAAATCCTTTGCTCACCAGAAGTTCTGATTAATAAATCTGGATCACTGTATTTACCAAAGCTTGCAGTCATCAATCTCTGCGAAATCATTTTTTCAGAAATTTCATCACTTGTAATACTACCCGTTTCAACAAGAGTTGCAATTTCCTTTACTGCTGTAGTAATTTCTCTTCGTGAACCATAATTAAAAGCAAAGTTCAAAATCAAACCACTGTTAGGAGCAGTTTCAGCCATTGCTCTCTGAACTACATCATAGGTTTTAGAAGGTAATTCATTTAAGTAGCCCATAATGTTTACCTTGACATTTTCTTTCATTAAGGTTGGCATAAACTTATCAAAAAAGCGTACTGGCAAGTTCATTAGATATGCTACTTCTTCTTTAGGTCTACCCCAGTTTTCAGTAGAAAACGCATATAAGGATAAAACTTTGATGCCTAATTGGTTGGCTGCCAAAGTTATTCTTTCTACGTTGTTCATACCTTCGTAATGACCTGCAATTCGTGGTTTGCCTTGCTTTGTTGCCCAACGACCATTACCATCCATAATGATAGCTAAATGGTTTAACTGATTTTTTTTATCTGCCATTTATTAGCCCTGGGTAATCTCTTTACGTTTTTCTTCTGCAATTTGGTCAATCTGCTTTGTTGCATCGTCAGTAACTTTTTGCACTTTCTTTTCCAAATTGCGCTGTTCATCTTCGGTGATTTCATCATCTTTTTGCTGCTTTTTAAGACTATTCATAGCTTCACGACGAACGTTTCTGATTGCAATTTTACTTTCTTCGGCCATTTTGTTGACCTCTTTAGCAATTTCTTGACGCCTTTCACCTGTTAATTGTGGAATAACAAGTCGGATGACTTTTCCATCATTTGCTGGCGTTAAACCCAAATTTGATGCTAAGAGTGCATGCTCAATATCATCGAGACTGTTCTGATCATAAGGTGTAATTAATAACACGCGTGGCTCAGGAATAGTAACACTAGACATTTGAGTTAATGGAGTAGGAGCACCATAATAGTCCACTTTTATTCCATCAAGTAAAGCTGCGTTAGCAACGCCAGCACGAATAGAGCTCAAGTTTTTTTCAAAAACAGTAATTGATTTTTTCATATTATCTTGAGCTTTTTTGATTGCGTCATTATTCATTATTTTTCCCTCCGATTACTGTTCCAATATTCTCACCCAATACCACTTTTTTAATATTACCTTCAGTATTAACGTTGAATACAATTAGAGGAATGTTGGTATCCATTGATAGTGAGCTGGCAGTTCTGTCCATGACTTTTAAGTTTTTAGAAATAATATCTAGTTGTGAAAGTTCACTGTATTTTTTGGCATGTGGATCAACATTTGGATCAGCAGAGTAAACTCCGTCAACTCCATTTTTAGCCATTAGGATCACATCAGCACCTATTTCTGCAGCTCTTAAGGCAGCAGTTGTGTCAGTTGAGAAATAGGGGTTACCAGTGCCACCACCCATAATAACTACACGTCCTTTTTCCATGTGGTGAATAGCTTTTCTCCTAATATATGGTTCAGCTATTTGTCTCATTTCAATTGATGTTTGCAACCTAGTCGGTACTCCCACGTGCTCCAATCCATCCTGAAGAGCCAAGCCGTTCATTATAGTAGCAAGCATCCCCATATAATCAGCCTGCGAACGTTCCATACCAAGTTTTGCACCAGTTTCCCCGCGCCACATATTACCGCCACCGCAAACGATTCCAATGTCAACTCCTAAATCATGAACAGATTTAATCTCTTTTGCCAAATGACTGATGACTGTAGGATTTATACCGGTTCCTTCATCACCAGCAAGAGCTTCACCAGAAATTTTCAAAACTATTCGCTTATACTTAACTTTAGTCATGACAACCTCCTCTATTAACTTTAGTTATTCTACCATATAAAAAGGGCAAATGTGGACTTAGAAATAAAAGAGAGAAATTTCTTAAAAAATCCCGAAGTTAATCAACTTCGAGATTTTGATAAAACTAATATTTATTTTCTTTATTAATTTGAAGCAATAAATTATAAAGCGATCCGTATAAATTTGAATCATTTCTAAAATGAGCAGAAACGATTGCAGGTTTAATCAAAGTATCACCAATGATTGGATTATAATTATTAACTAATTTATCGTATGCTTTATTTATACCGCTAATTAAAATTGGTTGTGCGCTTATACCGCCTCCAACGGCTATTTTATCTAAATCTACTACTGTTTGAATATTAAGAATTAAAGTTGCTACATTTAAACAATAATCATTAAAAATCTTCACAGCTTCTCTTTTACCGGACTTTATTGCTTCAAAAGCATGCAATCCGTCATTTACATTCTTATGATTTAGTTTACGATTAATTGACTTAACAAAATTCACACCAGAGCCATTACTTCCTACGGCACCTTCCATATCTTTAGGTTGTGATAAATCATTAATCATAAAACTTAATTCACCAGCTTGATAGTGTGTGCCTCGCAATAGATGACCATTAATTATAATGCCACCACCAACACCGGTTCCAAGGGTTATTGCGGCGCAATTCGATTCACCTTTTAGACTACCCAACCAATTTTCTGCTAAAACGCTAGCCTTACCATCATTTATTACCGCTACTGGAATCCTGTATTTTTTACCATAAATTTCGGCAAAATCAATTCCATCCAAAAAAGGTAATGAACCACCAAATCTGATTTTAGTGGTTTCAATTTTTCCAGGAGAGCAAAAAGCCAAGCCTTTTATATCTGAAATATAATGTATTACAATTTGATCTATTTTTGCCAAAAATTCAGATTTATTTTTAACAGTAGAAATTTTATCTTTTTCGATTATATTCCCAGCATAATCTAATTTTGCAAATTTAATTTCAGTTCCGCCAATATCAACAGTTAAATAATTTTTCATATATCCCTTGTAATTCCTTATCTAAAAAGCTCAATGCATTTTTGCAGCAGCAATAAAAATTATATTTTAAAAAAGTATAAATTCCAACCCCCTAATTTTGAAAATGAGATTATCAAAAAATAATTGAATAAGCTTCTTTACTTCTATCATATTTTTTAAAATAATAAATGCAAGACTTAGTATTAAATAAGGATCTGAGTAAATGAAAAAATACCCCTATCCAGCTTATAAAAAAGCTGATATTGGTGATTATCTCAAAGTATTTGCTTGCACAGCAGTCATGACCCAACCAATAATGTCACTAATTATGGGTGAAGGACAATCTTATTATACCCAGGACATTTTTGGCATCATGTATAACTTAGTTAAATATACAGCACCAGCATTTATTTTTGGCATACTTTATTCCACTATCCGCACTTGTGATCTAACTGGCAGTTTTTCTTATCAAAAATACCTGCGCTCAAATTGGTCAAATCTTTTTATTCCAACTATATGGTGGACTTTAATTTACTTACTAGGAATGCCGTGGTTACAACAAGTAAATAAGTTTACCAACTTCTTGTCATTTTGTTGGCACTTTGTTAGCGGCAACGCTGCACCTCATTTATGGTACAACACCATGATGTTGCAATTTATCATTTTAATGCCTTTTTTCTGGACCCTTAGCCGCTTTATTGGTAAAGATGTCAAACGGGGCATCACGGTAGCAATCATAACTTTTATCTTCTATTTTGTTTGGCTTAGATTCTATGATTATTTTGTTTTTCATGGCCAGCAAGAAAGAAGTTGGTACCTTCTTGATCGTCTTTTTATATCATTTTTTATTTATGCGGTATATGGTGTACTCGCTTGGCAACTGCGAGATTATGTTAATGCGCTTTTGCAAAAATTTTGGTGGCTAATATTGATTGCCTTTGGCGGATGCTTTTTTTGGACTAACTTTGAATTACAAAATTTTGGTCACCCGGTACTTTTTGCTAATGCACCATATTATAAACCGTCAATGACTTTTTATTGCTTAGCAGTCATTGCCTTAATTTCGTCTTTTTGCTTGTATCAAGTCAGAAAAAATTCAAAAATTAGTCTACAGGTTTTTCACTTTTTAGCCGCTTACGCCTACCGAGCTTACTTATCAAATGTCTTTTGGGACCAAATTATTTGGTATGGCTTAAATATCAAACATTATGCCATTCTCCATCCTTTTTGCAGCTTTTGGGCGACCTGGTTATTAACGTG
Organism: Lactobacillus huangpiensis; assembly: GCF_019972815.1. Lineage (GTDB taxonomy): Bacteria > Bacillota > Bacilli > Lactobacillales > Lactobacillaceae > Lactobacillus > Lactobacillus huangpiensis. Next base: position 45,940 of record NZ_BPPA01000013.1, on the reverse strand, counting down.
GCTATTATCTTTTGTATCCGCATATTTTTTACATGTTTTCTGGGCTAATACTAAAAACTATTTACAAAACAAAATAAAAAGGCACTGATTAGTGCCATAAATATTTTTTAAAATGCTTTTATCTAATTAAGTAATTTCCATTACAAATGCTGCGCCTTGCGGAGTAGATAGAAAAATTGCCCCGGCAATTAAGATTAAACCAGTTAAAAAAAGCGTGACCTTAACTGATTGAGACGTGTTTTTGGCAAAACACAAATATATTAAAAATGCCCCGACTGCTAATGAAATTAGCATTACCCAAAATCCCATAAGTTTTTCACCGTCCTTAAAATAATTTTAATTACATGGTAAATGATAGTTTTAATAAGATAAAGAAAATTTGAAAAACTTAATTCTAATTAATCACTTTTACTCTAACTTAACACTAAAAAACTTGTCTTGAATCATTCTTTTCTTTTTACCTGACATTAACCAGGTAATTAAGGGCTGTTATATTAATGTCTTTTGCATTAAAAGGATCTTCAATGAGAAAAATTACTTGCTATTGTCCTATCGAAAAGAATATTTGGTAAATCCAATAATTTTTTAATACCTTTGATTTTTCAAGTTCATTGCGAGAGATATGAAAACTAAATCTATCGCTCCTATTTTCTTTTGTTGTTTTTACTTCTATATATCTTGGAATACCATCTAGCTCATAAGATAAAATATCATATCCCAATGAATCATCAACTTTAGATTCCCATTCTATATTTAGATCATTGAAATCTTTCAGCCTTTTAACCTCACTATTAAAAACACTTTTCTTCTCCAATCATACATAGCTTGACATTTTTTCTCTTTATATGAATATTCTTTATTTTCAGGGATTTGTAGAGTTTCAATGTCATAATCTGTTGTTTTAGCTTATTAGTATTATCAAGTATTTAATTTCTTAGCTTTGGAAAAAAGATAATAAAGATAATTACCATATTCAATATTAGACCAGCCTTTTAGCGCTTTATTCTTCCTTTTCAAATCAATTAACTTTTTTTGCAATTCATAAATTGACATATTTTTTAATTTTTTTGATAAAACTGTAATAAAAAGTATGTCAGTGGTTCTTTTGCAAAAATATTTAAGTATTTATTGAGATAATAAACAGATAATATTTTATGCTTTAATATATTTGAAAGTGGAATAGCATCAATTTTTTTACTCATTTTATCTTTTTTACCTAAGTCAATGATTTTGACAATTGCTGCTTTCAATTCAGTAAAAGACTATTTTCATCATTTCTTTGCCATGCTTTCGTGACAACGTAATCCTGTTTTTGTTGGTTATAATAAATACCAATTTTTTGAATTTGAACCTCTGATACTGCCCAATTGAGCTAAATTAAATTCAAGTTGATAGCAAAAGCTATTTTTATTTCCTTTACCAACAACAAAATCGTCTAAATTCATATCATTTTTAATATAACTTTGCGTATATTTATTAACGAAATCGTGTCTTAACCGATTAAGATTTCTGGAATCCCTATTAAATGAATCCAGCATGTAGTCAAACTCTGCCAGTTTCCTCATTATTGAAACCTCATTTCCTGTTAAAATTATTTTCTTTCTCAAATACAGAAAGCTTTATACTTTAAGGTTATCACTTTTTGTCAATGATTTCGCAAGATTTTAGAAAAAAAAAGCCCTCATCTAAACAGATAAGAGCTTTTAATTGAATCAATAAAAATATGTATATCTATTTCATTTGTTCTTTTACTTCAGCAGCAAAGTCTTCTTGCTTCTTTTCGATACCTTCGCCAACTTCATAACGTTTGTAGCCAACAACTTCGCAGCCTTCTGATTTAGCATATTCAGCTACTGTCATATCGCCATCTTTAACATAAGGTTGGTCCACTAAACAAATTTCACTGAGATACTTGTTTACTCTGCCCTCAACAATCTTAGGAATGATTTTAGCAGGCTTGCCTTCATTTTCAGTTTCCTTAGTGAAAACTTCTTTCTGACGATCAAAATCAGCCTTTGGTACTGAATCCTTGTTCAAGTATTCTGGATTAATTGCGGCAACGTGCATTGCAATGTTCTTAGCTGCTTCCTCACTGTTGCCTTTTAAGGTAACAACTGCAACAATTGCACCACCATTGTGCTTGTAAGCACCAAAGACTTCATCATCATTCTTAGTAATTAGATCAAATCGTCTTAAAGTGATTTTCTCACCAATGACAGCAGTAAGATTGGTAATTTCCTCGCCAATTGTGGAATCACCCATTGGTGATTTTAATGCTTCTTCAACGTTAGCAGGTTTAGCCGCTAAAATAGCCTTGGTCACATCATCAACTAATTTGATAAATTTATCATTGGATGAAACAAAATCTGTTTCAGAGTTAATCTCTACTACAACAGCATTATTTCCTTCAAAAGCATATTCGGCCAAACCTTCAGCAGCAATACGGCCACTCTTCTTAGCAGCTTTAGCAACACCATTTTCTCTTAAAATGTCAATTGCCTTTTCAATATCACCATCAGCTTTAACCAAAGCCTTCTTGGAATCCATCATGCCGGCGCCAGTACGGTCACGTAATTCTTTTACTTGTTTAGCAGTAATGTTTGCCATTATTTTTCCTTCCAAATAAAAACTTATTAATAATTAAAACTAGTCTTCATCTGAGTCAGAAGTTTCTTCAGCTTCTACTGTTTTTTCTGCATCAGCTTCAGTATCTGCTTGTTTTTCTTCTGCACCCTTAGCCATCTCTGCTTCAGCATTGTCATCATCTTGACCTTGCTTACCTTCAATAACAGCATCAGCCATTGCGCCTGAAATCAAACGAATAGCACGAATAGCATCGTCGTTTGCAGGAATAACTACGTCAACTGGATCCGGATCAGTGTTAGTGTCGACCATAGCTACTACAGGAATTCCTAAAATATTAGCTTCATGAACAGCAATCTTTTCCTTTTTAGGATCGACTACGAATAAAACATCTGGAATTCTAGGCATATCTTCAATACCACCTAAGAATCTTTCCAATTTATCCTTTTCTTTAGTCAAAAGAGAAGCTTCCTTCTTTGGCAATACATCAAATGTGCCATCTTCTGACATTTTCTTTAAATCTTTTAATCTTTGTACTCGGCTCTGGATAGTCTTCCAGTTAGTCAATGTACCACCTAACCAACGTTGGTTAACGTAGTATTGACCAGCACGAGTAGCTTCTTCAGCAATTGAATCTTGAGCTTGTTTCTTAGTACCAACAAAAAGAATAACGCCACCATTTTGAGCAACAGCTCTTACGAATGCATAAGCATCATCTAACATTTTGATGGTTTTTTGCAAATCAATGATATAAATACCATTTCTTTGTGTAAAGATATAAGGAGCCATTTTTGGATCCCATCTTCTAGTTTGGTGACCAAAGTGGACACCGGCTTCAAGCAATTGTTTCATAGAAACTACTGACATATTAACTTCCTCCTATGGTTTTAATCCTCTCAAGCGGTCATTTCAGTATTTCACCATTTGTATGGCACCGAAATACTGATTGCTCTTGATGTTTTTTATACATATGCATAAAGGCATACGTTAAAATAATACTAGATTATTGTTTAAGATGCAAGGTTAAAAGTTAACTTTATGTTCTCTTAAAAATCTTTCCTTCCATAATCTGTTATGGTGCTTAAACCAATATTCCCTTTTAAGCGCCAGCTTCTTATCTTTAAACTCTTCGTGGTAAAGCAGTTTGACTGGTCTGCGGGACTTTGTATACTTGGCACCTTTGCCACTATTATGTGCTTTTAGTCGCTTGGATAAATCATCAGTAAAGCCACCATAGAAGCTATTATCTTTGCATAAGAGTACATAAAAATAATATCTCCTACTCTTTTGCCTTTTTTCTCTATCCGATTCCGTTTCTCTGATTATACGCTGAATCGGAGGAAGATAATTACCGTTTTTATCATGTACCTCAATGGCATCCCTTAATACCAGACCATCGCTACCGGTATGCTTAACTGCTTCAATAATTATTAAATTGCAGTTTTCTCCTCGATGAGAAACATATGGCTGTACAAGCTTAATACTCAAATCATGTTTAAGACAAAAATATGCAATCTCATTTAAACGCTCTGGTCGATGAACCATAAAAAATTTGCCTTTCATTTTAAGCAAGTCGCTGGCTACAGAAATTATTTTTTCTAAATTAATTAATATTTCGTGCCTGGCAATAGCTTTTGCAGGATCGGGGTTTACTTTATGGTTTTGTGCAACTTTAAAGTAAGGTGGATTCACGACAATTACATCATACGAATCTTTTCTCAAAAAAACTGGAGCATCTTTAACATTTTTTTGAAAAACCCGAATACGATTTTCCATATTGTTTAGCGCAATAGAACGTTCAGCTTGTGATGCCACTTCTTCTTGTATTTCAACCGCATCATATTTAGCACGGTTAAAATAAGCCATATACATTGTTGCTGCACAATTGCCAGCGCATAAATCAGCCACTTTGGAATTATCTTTAATTGAATCTTTTGCAGTTGCTGCTAAAAGCAGAGTATCTAATGAAAAGCTGAAAGATGATTTGTTTTGGATTATTTTTAAATCATCACTGTACATATAATCAATGCGTTCATTTTTCAATAATTTTTCCATAAAAATTTGTCCTCTCTCGCAGCTTTGTTATAATATTTTACATCAATTGGAGGAAATTATGTTTTATCATTTTATTCGTCCGGTAGCTCGCTTTATAGTTTGGCTATTAAATGGACATTTACACGTTAATCATAAGGAAAGAATTCCCAAAGGGAACTATATACTAGCAGCACCACATAGAACATGGTGGGAACCAATTTTATTCGCCTTAGCTGCAAGTCCAAAAGAATTCATGTTTATGGCTAAAATAGAATTGTTTAAAAACCCGATATTACGGTTCATTTTAAAACACGCACATGCTTTTCCAGTAGACCGTAAACATCCTGGACCTTCAGCTTTAAAAACTCCCATTAATGGATTGAGAAAAGGTAATTATTCTTTAATTATTTTTCCCTCAGGTACAAGGCACTCATCCGAAATGAAAGGCGGCACAATTGCCATTGCTAAATTATCAAACAAGCCTATAGTACCAGTAGTCTATCAGGGTCCACTAACTTTCACTGGTTTATTAAAACGCCAACCCTTAGAAGTTTGTTTCGGGGAACCGTTTATGATTGACCGTAAAATAAAACTCACTCACGAAAACGAAGCTATGTTAGACAATAAGCTTAAAAAAGCCTGGGATAAAGTTGACTACGAACAAAACCCCAATTTTCATTATCAACCTAAATAAAAAATTACTCTTTAAACATTAGCTCAATGAACAAGTGTTAAAATAAAAATGTAAAAAAGTTAGATGGAGGATTTCAAAATTGTTAGAAAAAAGTTTTTATAGAGCTATGTTAAGCAAGTCCTTTCCTTTCCCTGTCAAAGTAACATACTGGGATGGCAAAAGTGAAGTTTACGGAAACGGTACTCCAAATATAGAGATAATTTTTAACGAGAAAATTCCGACTAGTGCTATTTCAAAAAATGCTTCTCTTGCTTTAGGCGAAGCATATATGGATAAAAGAATCGAAATCAAGGGCAGTTTGCAAAAACTAATTTGCGGAGCTTATGAAAGTGCCGGAAGTTTCATGCGGTCCAGTAAATTTCGTAAATTTTTACCAAAAGAAAAACACACTGAAGCACAAAGTGAAAAAGATGTTCAAAGTCACTATGATATCGGTAACGACTTTTATAAATTATGGCTTGACCCTACTTTAACATATTCGTGTGCGTATTTTGAAAATGAAAATGATGACCTTGAAACAGCACAATTGAATAAAATCCATCATATTTTAAATAAATTACATCCTGAAAAAGGAAAGACATTACTTGATATTGGATGTGGCTGGGGCACTCTTATGCTGGTTGCTGCCAAAGAATACGGCTTAAAAGTAACTGGTGTAACTCTGAGTGAAGAGCAGTATAAACTTGTGCAAAAGAAAATATACGACCAAAACTTGCAGGATATTGCAGAAGTTAAGTTAGAAGACTACCGCGAGTTGGGAAATGAACAATGGGATTACATTACCTCTGTAGGAATGTTTGAACACGTCGGTAAAGAAAATTTAGGTCAATACTTTGCCGATGTTTCAAAATATTTAAAGAAAGATGGCGTAGCTCTCATTCATGGCATCACACGTCAACAAGGCGGTGCCAAGAACGCTTGGATTAACAAGTACATTTTCCCAGGTGGTTATGTACCAGGATTAAGTGAAAATATCAGTCATATTGTCGAAAACAACATGCAAATTACGGATTTGGAAATGCTTAGAAGACATTACCAAAGAACATTGGAAATTTGGGATAAAAATTTTAATGCTAAACGGGATCAAATTCAAAAGAATATGGGTGAGCGTTTTACTCGAATGTGGGATTTATACCTGCAAGCTTGCGCTGCTTCTTTTGAATCTGGCAACATAGATGTTGTACAATATCTCATTACTAAAGGACCTTCAGGTAAAAACTTACCAATGACTAGAAGGTACATGTTAAATAAGTAGTATTAATAATTTAATCTACACAAAAAAGCTGACAAATATACTTTGTCAGCTTTTTTTGTTATTAAACGCACATATACACTATGAATTAGGATACGAATTAAGGTTCAAAAATCTTCCCTGGGTTAACAATATAATTAGGATCGAATAACTTTTTAACCTTGCGTAGTAAGTCAGTATATTCTTTACCATAAAAGTCTTCATAGTAATTTGCTCTAGCGTAACCAATACCATGTTCACCAGACATATTTCCATCAAGTGATTTAGCAGTCTTGTATAATTCAGAAATTACTTTATCACTTGTTTTTGCATATTCTTCATCAGTCATATCATCTGAGCAAAGGTAAATATGCAGGTTGCCGTCTCCAGCATGACCAAAGTTTGGAATTCTAATGTTCAATTCCTTCTCTAGCTCTTCAATTCGGTCTAAAACTACAGGAATGTGGTTGATTGGAACACAAACATCAATTTCATCCATCTTTGGAGTAGAGTTTTGAATGGCCAGCAATAACTCTTCACGACATTTCCAGATCTTCTTGGCTTCATCAGAATCAGCACTCAAAACGATAGCTTTTTCGGCTTTAAAAGGTTTAACAACTTCTAAAGTTTCATTAAGCTCTGCTTTCCACTCATCTTCTGTAAAGGCATCAATTCCAATGATAATAAAACCGTCACCATGCTTAATCGGAAATTCGTCTTTAGCATAAGTTTCCCAGAGTTTAACAACCTTACGTCCCATAAACTCAACAGTAGTTGGTACAACTCCAGATTTCAGAATAGCTGGAACTGATCTAATGGCGTCATTCAAAGTTGGAAATGGAATAATAGCATTGATAGATTTGTGAGGTCTTGGGTATAAACGAATTGTAACTTCAGTTACAACACCCAAAGTTCCTTCTGATCCAATAATTAAATCTTTTAGTGAATAGCCTGAAGATGATTTAACTGCCTTTGAACCAAATTTATATAATTTACCATTAGTTAATACAACTTTGATCTCACGAATGTGCTCTCTGGTAACGCCATATTTAATAGCTTTAAGTCCACCTGCATTGGTGGAAACATTACCACCAATAGTTGCCCAGTGCATGGCTGGAGCAGGCATATACATGAAAGGCTTATCAGCCAGATATTCGTCCAAGTCTTTCAATCTCAATCCAGCTTGAACAGTCATGGTCAAACTTTCTGGATCATATTCCAAAACCTTGTTCATTTTGATCATGTCCAGTGAAATCCCGCCATCAACAGCAAGGTTAGCTCCCATTAAGCCAGTTGAATTTCCTCTTGGAACCAAAGGTATTGAATGATCACTTGCATATTTAACAACATTCATTACCTCTTCATTGCTTGTTGGTTGAATTACCAAATCAGGCATAGCTTTGACTGTGCCAAATTGGTCATGATCCCAGTGCTTAGTTGGTTTAGTAATAAACCTTTCTGGATCTGAAATGAACTTGCTTAGGTTATCCAAGTCAGTTTGATTAATTTTATGATATTCCATTATAATTCCCTTCTTACTAAAATCATAATTTAGCTACTGCTAACATGATAAATTTACTCTTTAATGTAAACGCTGTCAATACCAAATATAAAAAAGCACAAAGTTTTTAGCTTTGTGCTTTTTTTCACTTTTGGCTATTCTGTAAGGTATACAAATTATAATAATAACCTTTTTGTGAAAGAAGTTTCTCGTGATTGCCTCTTTCCACAATTCTACCATCATTCAATACAATAATTTGATCTGCATCAACAATAGTTGAAAGTCTGTGCGCTATAGCCAAAGTTGTGCGGCCTTTGCGCAATCTCTTCAATCCTTGTTGAATGAGCGTTTCAGTTTCAGTATCAACATTTGCAGTTGCTTCATCCAAAACCAATATCTTTGGATCTGTTACTAAAGTCCTTGCAAATGAAATCAATTGCCTTTGGCCTTGACTAAACTCGCTGCCGCCTTCACCTACTTTAGCATGGTACTTTCCAGGGAGATTCTCAATAAAGCCATCTGCCTGAACGGTTTCTGCAGCTTTTTTTATTTGCTCGTCCGTTATGTCCTTGTTATAAAGTCGAATATTGGAATTAATATCTCCGTAGAACATGAAGGGTTCTTGCAATACCAATCCCAGTTTTTTACGTAATTCTGCTTTTTGATACTTTTTAATGTCAACACCATCAATTAGTACTTCACCTTTGTAAAATTCATAAAAACGCATCATCACGTTAATAATTGAGCTTTTACCAGAACCTGTATGACCAACTATGCCTAAAGTTTCTCCGGGATTAACTGTGAAGGAAATATCATGTAAAATTTCGTTTTTACCATCATATGAAAAACTTACGTGCTTAAACTCAATCTTTCCTTGATTAATTGTTAATCCTGCCTCAGCTTTTTGTTGTGGTTCGTAATCAGTATTATCTAAAATCCGAAAAATTCTTTTGCCTGCTACAATACCATCTTGGAAAAAAGTCATTTGATCCATCATATTGGCAATTGGATTAAAAAACTGTGAAATATATTGTGAAAACGCATAAACAACACCAGCTGGAACAAAGGTTTCCCTTAACGGAAATCCAAAGTACATTAAAGTTAATGCTAATGCAAGTGAATATAGCAAACTAGTTAAAGGTGACAACAAAAAGGAATTAAGATTAATCATATCGAAACGTGTTTTCATTAAGGCAGAGTTTTCACTTTCAAAATGATTAGTCATACGCTTTTCCTGCTTAAATTGCTGGATTAAAGAAACTCCTTCAATTGATTCATTTAAGTTAGTATTGATGCGGCTTAATCTTTCGCGATAACTACGGTAAAGTTTCGAACTTCTTTTAGAATATTGCCAAATAATCACTAAAAGTAAGGGTAAAAAAGCAAGAACTATAAATCCAGCCACCACATTGGTAGAAAACATCGCTACCATAGCCGAAATAATTGAGAAAAATGAAATTACTACACTTGATAATACAGTCAAAAAATTGCTCAAAGTCATAGTATCATTTGTTACTCTTGAGACTATTGAACCAGCTGGAGTTTGATCAAAGTATCGCATTCCTAATGTATGCAACTTTTTATAAAGTTCAGAACGCAATCCTTCAAGTGATTTTTCTGATCCTAAAGCAAAAAAGTACTCGTAGGTAAACTGCAAAATTCCTTTGACAATGGAACCAAATGCGTAAAGAAAACCAGCGAATAAAATTATTTGTGTTGTAACATCAGCTTTACTCAAAAAATTATCTAAAAAATACTGTAAACCATATGGCAGTAAAACGTTAATTACACTTACTAAAAAAGCACCAATACCTGCAATGATCATTTCATTTTTAAAATGCATCACAAAACGCAGCAAGCGCTTAAAAATGCTAAGTTGCTCTTTTACAGGAATTTCTTGAGACCAGACTGATTGGAATGAGTTTTCATCGTCCATTGGAGTCACCTACCTTGTCTTCTAATTCTTGTCTTTGCCACATATCAGCATACCAACCATTTAACTTCAGCAACTGGTCATGAGTTCCTCGTTCAACAATCCGACCATTTTTTAGGACTAAAATTAAATCAGCATTCATTACCGATGTAAGTCTATGCGTAGCAATTAATGTTGTTTTTCCTTTACGTTCCTTTCTTAGAGAGCGTAAAATAGCCATTTCAGTCCTGGCATCTACTGCTGACAATGCATCATCTAAAACTAAGATTTGGCTTTGTTTAAGTAGCGCTCTGGCAATAGACATACGTTGTTTTTGTCCTCCGGAAAGTGAAACGCCATTTTCACCCACCAAAGTATTGTAACCACCTGGCATCTGTAAAATATCATTGTGCAGATCACTTTTCTTTGCTGCAGAAACAATAGCACTTTCATTACTGTCTGCTTTTGAAAAAGCGATATTCTTTTGGATACTGGTTGAAAATAGGTAATTGTCTTGAGGTACATATGATATTTGGCGTAATAAAACATTAAGCGGAATCTCTCTGATATCATGTCCATTTAACGTAATGTGACCATCATACTTATCAAATTCCCTAAGTAAAAGCTGTATTATAGTAGTTTTACCAGCTCCTACTTTACCCACAAGACCCAGAGTTTGACCTGTTTTTAACGTAAAGTCGATATTATTCAGTACTTGAACTTTCGGTTCATCTGGATATGCAAAATATTTAACATGATAAATAAGATCGCCCGCTATATCTTTGGCAGATAATTTTTGGTCAGCATATTTATCCGTAATTTCAGACTTTTCTTCCAGCAGCTTTTCAATACGATCGTAACTTGCGCTTCCACGCTCTAAAATATTAAAAAGATATCCGATGGCAAACATAGGCCAGACCATATTACCAATGTATGCAATAAATGAAACTAACTGGCCAATAGTGAGTGCTTTGTTAAAAACAAGCATCCCACCGTAAATAATAGTTATTGTATATGTCAAACCAATAAGCAATGTGCCTAAAGGATCAAACATAGAGTCCCATTTAAAAACTTTTTTATTGATTTTAATAGTGTCATCTATCATTTGGTCAAAAGCAGCAGTATCTTCTTTACCCTGACCAAATGTTTTCAAAACCTTAATACCTGAAACTGATTCCTGAGTTTTATTGTTTAACCTGGAAAAAGCTGCCTGAGACTTATCAAATGCATCATGTAGCCTGTCTCCTAATTTCCATGCTCCCCAAGCCAAAAATGGTAACGGCAAAAGAGCCACAAGTGTTAAACGCCAATCAACAAAAGCAATCATGGCCACCATGGTAGATACACTCATTATGAGTGAGTCTACGAGTGTTAAGACACCTTCACCCGCAACTTCTTGAACAGCCGAAACATCATTTGTAGCGTGAGCCATCAAGTCACCTGTTCTGTGACGCTGGTAAAAAGTGCGATCCATAGCCATGAAATGACGGAATAATTTCGATCTTAACTGTAGTTCCAGTTCTGCTGCGCCACCCCAAATCTGACTACGCCAAAAATAGCGGAAGCCATATAGCAGCAGGGCTGCTAAAACAATTGCCAAAATTAGAAGACCATATTCTTGCCAACTAATATGTCCTTCATCTAATTGATCAGCCATTAGACCTAAGATTCTCGGTGGCACCAAGTTCACAACTGAAGTAAGTGCCAAAAACGTAATACCAATTAGGTAACGCTTTTTTTCTTTTTTAAAAAACCAACCTAATTTAAAAAATATACCCATTATTCACCTAAAAATTCAGTAAAAAAGCGGAGAGTTTATTCTCCGCCACACTATTTCAATCTAGTAAGTTGTTATTTTTGGTGCTTCATCATGTTCATCACTTGGTTTACCTTCTTAGCTGAAGGCTTTTGGCCCATTTGAGACATCATGGCAACAATCATATCTTCACTGATTGGCGGATTATCCTTAAAATATTTTTTCATATATGCTCTGGCACCATAAAAGCCTCCTACAAGTCCTAATATTAATGCTATAACAATCAGAAAAATCGCTAATCCTAAGTTCATAAAATAATCACCTCAATTTGTCCAATAGGTATATCTTACCTAAAAATACAGTAAAATTAAAGATCAAAGTTAATCTTTTCTTAAACCTTTTTTTCTTTGAGCTTTTTTCGCTTTTTCAGAAGTAATTTCTTTGCCATTTTTATCAATTATCACTAAATTCTCTACATCTTGTTTAAAGCCTGCTCTAAAGTTCTTAATAAATTCCTGATGTAATTTCTTTCGTTCTATTTCCTCGTCTTCTGTCAGTCCAACAGATTCCTTTTTGTGATAAAGTTCATTTATCCGATTTATTAGTTTTTTCTCAAGATCTTCATTCATTTTTAGCACCTCTCTTAAAAAAGTCTACATTATTATCTGTAATAAAAAAAGTTTAAAATTTTCAGAACGCTTGTTTGTACTATACCAAATTATCTGCTAGAATTAAAAGTATTAAAGAAGTTTATAAAACTGGAGATAATTATGACTACAAAACAAAACAACAAGCAGTTGCAAATTTTACGCTATATATATGAAACGGTTGAAGACAGGGGCTTTCCTCCAACTGTGCGTGAAATATGTCATGCTGTAGATTTATCTTCCACTTCTACTGTACACGGCCATTTATCAAGGCTTGAAAACAAGGGCTTAATAATAAAGGATGCTACAAAACCAAGAGCATTAGAAATAACCGATGAAGGAAAAAAAGCAATTGGCGTTCAACCAAAAGAAATTCCAGTTGTTGGTGACGTGACTGCTGGTCAACCTATTTTAGCTGTTGAAGACATAGAAGACTATTTTCCTTTGCCTCCTGATTTAGCAAACGATGCTGGGGATCTCTTTATGTTGAGAGTACATGGAGAAAGTATGATTAATGCTGGTATTTTAAACGGAGATAATGTAATTGTCCGCAAACAATCTTCAGCTATTAACGGTGAAATTGTAGTAGCAATGACAGATGAAAATGAAGCAACTGTAAAACGATTTTACAAGGAAAAAGGTCACTATCGTTTACAGCCTGAAAATGATACGATGGCACCGATCATATTGTCAAGCGTCCACATTTTAGGTAAAGTAGTTGGACTATACCGTAACACTATTATTTAACAAAAGAGCTTTATAGCATTATTGGAATAAATAAAAATTATTTTTTGCGAGTTTCAATAATGCTTTTTTTTCTGCAGAGTTTCTTTTACTTCTGCCAATACTTTTTTCTGCATTTTTAATTTGTTTATTCTTGCAGATATAACGGCGATTTTATCCGTAATTAACTTTAAGTTTTGTTTACGCTGCTTTTCAGTACTACACGATTCATCGTGTAGTTTTTTTATGTCCTTTATTTCTTGAAGCGAAAAACCTAAGTCTTGGAACTCTTTAATTGTTTCAAAAATATCAGTTTCGTTTTCAGTAAACCAATAGTTTCTTCCCTTACGACCAGGATTTAATAAGTTTAAGTAGATATAATGTCTAACTGTATCACGTGTAGTATTTTCCTTTTGAATAAATTCTTTCAAATACATAATTATCTCCTTGACGTAGGGTCGACCCCAGATGATTAAATTTTAGCAGGAGGTATAAAAATGTCATATCTAACAACCTCTTTAACTATTATATATGGTGTTCTCATGATTAGCGCCAGTTTTTCATCTTTTACTAGTTTGCCAATTTGGCTAATCATGATCAACGTCTTGTCCGCATTAGGCATTATTGCCGGAAGTTTTCTAAAAAAACCCCTTTTAACTACTATATTTCTAGTAGCAGTCTTACTTACCGCTCTAGCAAATGGAATTTTTCTATACGGACAAATCACTTGGTCTCACTGGTTTATTAGACTAATTTTGACTATTATTTTGATTTGCTTGAACTTTAAGTATTTTTAGATATTTATCTTGAAAACTTCCTGTTAGCAGTCAAGCGTAACGTCTCAAAATACTGTCATAATGGCAAGAAATTGACTTTCCACAACTAATGCTTTAAATCAATTCACAATCTTTATATTGATATTATACTTAAAAATGCTGTTTCTAAAGCTTTTATGTTATTTGCTTGTGAATATTATCGCTGTTTCACTTTGGTTCCACGGCAATCTTTTTTCACAAAGTTTGTTAAATTAACCTAATGATATTTGCTGCCAAATTGATAGCAGTCTCATGAGCATCCCTGCCCCAGCCTCTGTCATCATGCTTTTCTATGTCTTTAAGAGAATCTGCCGTGAATAATATTTGTGCAAAATCTGCCTCTCTAAATTGTGCACACGCAGCCATTGCTGCACATTCCATCTCTACACAAGAGGCTCCCAACTCTTTAGCCTGCTTTACTTTCTTGACAGTTTCCCTAAAGAAGCCATCAGTGGTCCAGGTAGTTACTTCTTCAACCTTAAGACCTTCTTCTTTCAGCAATTTTTTGGTCTTAGTTAAAAACTCTGACTTTAAGTCAATATACGTTCCTGGTTTCATATAATGAAAGGATGTGCCCTCGTCTCTAATAGCTTTTGTAGGCACTAGAAAATAGTTCTCTGGCAAATCAACTAAGCAGCCTGCTGATCCTATTGCTAAAATTTGTTTAACACCATAGCTTATTAACCAATCTAATAGCTCTACAGCAGCTGCAGCTCCTATCTTTGCCTGACAAAAAGTAATTTTTTGTCCGTCTAAATCAACCTCATAAATATGGGTTTCTCCTTCAAAACAGTCAAAGAACCCTAACTTTTTATGAGGATAACGAGCCAAAAAATCACTGATTACAGCAGGAGTTAAGAATGCAAACAGCAGCTTAGTGTGAAAATGAAAGTTATTAATTTCTTGTTCGTGATCTGGTTCTAAAACTGCTTTTGGACTAGTATCAAAATTTAATAAAAATGGTTCAATCATAATCCTCTTCCTCTATAAAAAATATTTTGCTGAAGATTTTAACATAAACAAAAAAGAGAATCATCCCTTTACGGAATGATTCTCCTTTACTTAAGCGTTAATTTAACGACGCTTTTCTGCAATTCTAGCAGACTTGCCGTGACGATCACGTAAGTAGTAAAGTTTAGCACGACGTACACGCCCGTGACGTAATACTTCAACCTTGGCAACACGTGGATCGTTTACTGGAAAAGTACGTTCAACACCAACACCAGATGCCATCTTACGTACAGTATAGCTGGCACCAATTCCAGTGCCCTTACGCTTAATAACAACGCCTTCAAACATCTGAATACGTTCATGTGAACCTTCAACAACACGCACGTGGACACGAACTGTGTCTCCTGCACGGAAGTCAGGAATATCGTCACGTAATTGTTCTTTAGTTAATTCTTGAATTAATGGATCCATTTTTATTTTCTCCTTCTCCGGCATTCATTCACGTCATTCACGTCAGCGGAACACCCCTAACTATTAGTGCAAAAATAAATTACACCTGAATTATATTAGCAAAAATAGTAATTAAAATCAAGTTTGATCTTTTTCCTGCTCTATTTCCGTCAACATTCTCTTTTCTTCTTTACTTAAATTATAATTTTCAAGTAAATCCGGTCTGTACAAGTAGGTTGCCCGCAAAGCTTCCTTATGACGCCACTCATCAATCTTTTGGTGATTTCCAGATGTTAATACTTCAGGTACTTTCTTTCCTTCAAAATCTTCCGGTCTGGTATATTGTGGATATTCCAGCAAACCACGAGTGAAACTCTCCTCTACTGGTGAGGCAATATTTCCCAAAACACCCGGAATCAATCTAACAGTAGCATCAATCATACTCATTGCAGGTAATTCACCACCAGTTAAGACATAATCACCAATTGAAACTGTTTCATCTGCCAAATCATAGATGCGCTGATCAAAGCCTTCATAATGACCACAAACAAATGTAAGGTTCTCTTCTTTAGACCATTCTTGTGCTATTTTTTGATTAAAAGTTTTGCCTTGTGGTGCAGTAATAATTACTTTGCCCTTATTTGCGATCGAATCAAGTGCTTTTTTGATCGGCATAATTTGCAAGACCATGCCTGCTCCGCCACCATAAGGACTGTCATCAACGTGATGATGAATATCCGTGGTAAAATCACGAAAATTGACTAAATTGAGTTGCCATCTGCCATCTTCAAGACCTCTTCCAAGCATTGAAGTTGTCAATGGTGTAAACATATCGGGAAAAAGCGTCAATACGTTAATCTTCATTGCGTAACCCTTCCAAGAGTTCTACAAAAACTTTTTTATGTTCAACATCTATTTTTTTAACAACTTGATCTATATAGGGAATTAAATATTCATTGCCGTTTTCTTCGGTAATTTCCCAGACATCGTTCGCACCAGGAGTTTCGATACCAGTTATTTGACCCAGCTTAACCCCAGAATGATTATCTATCACTTTACAGCCTAGAATATCGCGATAATAATATGCGCCATCTGGAAGTTCATGCTGATTTTGCTCGCTAACAACTAAAGTTTCGCCGACTAATTTCTTAGCACTATCAATATCAGTGATTTCATTAAATTGAACCAGCCAGAACTGTTTAAAAGGCCTGCTGGTTTTAACCGTCAACTTTTTTTGTTGATTAGCTTTTAAAGCCAATTCTTGCTTTGCAGCAAAGCGTTTTTCCGGAAAATCCGTAATTAAAGCAACTTTTACTTCTCCTTTAAGACCATGGGTAGATAGTATTCGCGCAACATCATAAAATTGCATAGTTTCTCCTAGTCAAAGAAAAAAGCTTGAAGCAGTTAACTTCAAACTTTTAACTAACGATTCACTATTTATTAAATTTTGAATCATGCAGTTTCTTCATTAAGCCTGCACCAGAAAGTAGTGATCGCACAGTATCTGAAGGTTGAGCACCCTTTTGCAACCATTCAAAAATCTTATCTTCGTCTAATTTCAACTCCTTAGGAACTGAAACTGGATTATAGTAACCGACTTCTTCAATAAAACGACCATCGCGCGGCATTCTAGAATCAGCTACAACGATTCTATAAAATGGCTTTCTTTTAGCACCCATACGGCGCAAACGAATTTTTACTGACATAAATTAATTTCCTCCTAAAAGTTACGTACAATAATATAGCATTTTTTTTAAAGGGTGTAAAGTGTTTTTACTTAACAGGTGATTTTTATGAATGGTATCTTTTAACTTTCATCCGTTTTTTCTTGTTTTTCTTAAATTTTTTACCCATATGTCTCATGGCCATCCGACCCATTGGAGAATTCATTCCTGGCAAATTATCCATTCCCTTAAAATTACCCTTAGTAATTTTGCTCATCATATCGCGAGCCTGCTTAAATTGCTTAATCATTCTGTTGACTTCAACTACCGGTCGACCAGATCCAGCTGCTATTCTTCTTCTGCGACTAGGATTAAGCAACTCTGGATTTTCTCGCTCTTCTTCTGTCATTGATGAAATAATTGCTTTCACATAAACAATTTGCTTTTTATCGAAGTTGACATTCTTAAGCTGGGGATTATTTGCCATTCCTGGAATCATCTTCATCAACTGATCAAGAGGACCCATTTTTTCAACTTGCTCAATCTGATCAACAAAGTCGTTGAAATCGAAAGTATTTTCTTTCATTTTTTCAGCAACTTCTTCAGCTTTTTTGGCATCATAATCCTGCTGAGCTTTTTCAATTAAAGTCAGCATATCACCCATACCTAGAATTCTAGAAGCCATACGATCAGGATAGAATTGTTCAAGGTCAGTTAATTTTTCACCCTGACCAGTATAAATAATTGGCTTGCCGGTTACTGCTCTAATGGATAAAGCGGCACCACCACGAGTATCACCATCAAGTTTGGTCAAAATAACTCCGGTGATGTCTAAACGTTCGTCAAAGCCCTTTGCAACATCAGTTGCTGCTTGACCGGTCATGGCATCTACTACCAGCAAAATATTATCCGGTTGGGCAACTTTTTTGACGCGCTCAAGTTCTTCCATCAAAGGCTCATCAATTTCCAAACGACCAGCGGTATCAATAATGACATAATCATTTTTATCTTTATCGGCTTGGCTTAAGCCGTCTTGTACTATTTGAGCTACGTCTTTTTGATCTTTTTCACTATAAACAGGAACTTTTAGCTGGTCACCAATTTGCTGCAACTGGTCAATAGCCGCTGGACGATAAATATCACCAGCAATTAGCAACGGTCTTGCTTTTTCTTTTTGTATTAATCTGTTTGCCAACTTACCAACTGTAGTAGTTTTACCTGTACCTTGTAAACCTACCATCATTATTATTGTAGGAATATGTTTAGATTTATTGAGGGAAACTGCGCTCTCACCCATCATCTTGGTTAATTCATCGTTAACAATCTTAATGACTTGTTGACCCGGATTAAGGCTTTCCTGAACTTCTTTTCCGAGAGCTTCTTGCTTTATTTTCTTGATAAAATCTTTAACAACTTTAAAGTTAACATCAGCTTCCAGTAATGCCAGTCTAATTTCCCGACTGGCACTATTGATGTCATCTTCTGATATTTTCCCTTTACCTGTTAAATTCTTTAAGGCCTTTTGAATTCTTTCGCTTAAATTTTCAAATGCCATCGAATTACTCTCCCCTCAGTTGATTTATTAGATCAGTAGTTATTTGTAAAGCTTGGCTTGACTTGCTTTTTTTGAGTGCGACTACAACTTTTGCTAGTTTGTCTTCAATCATATTGTAATCCCTCTGCATATGTAAATTATCTTCGTAATTTTTTAACAACTTGCGACAGCGACGTAAATTGTCGTAGACTGCCTGACGTGAAACATGATGATTAATGGCTATTTCTCCTAAAGACAGGTCGTTATAATAATAGTCTTCAAAATAACTTTGCTGGCTCTTGGTTAATAGACCACCATAATATGCGTATAAATCACCTAATATTTCGTTTTTTTCGAGTTCGTCCATTGCCCTCACCTTGAACAAGTATAGCAAAAATGTCAGGAATTGACGATCTTGAAAACCAAAATTTAATTAAAGGTATACTATGTTTTATTGCTTTTCTCAATAAGAATCTGTATCATAAATTTAATCAACTTTTAGGGATTTTACTATCATAGATATAGAATAACCATTCTTGAAAGTTATCTGATTAGACGGTACACGAATAAATATTAATTTTGTATCGTCTTTTTATTTTGAGTAATCAAACTGTTTTGAAAAAATATTTAAAAGCGTTACACTACACCTACTGTTTAAAACAAATTTTACTATAT
Source organism: Lactobacillus huangpiensis (assembly GCF_019972815.1). Taxonomy (GTDB): domain Bacteria; phylum Bacillota; class Bacilli; order Lactobacillales; family Lactobacillaceae; genus Lactobacillus; species Lactobacillus huangpiensis. Next base: position 26,770 of record NZ_BPPA01000013.1, on the reverse strand, counting down.
AAAATGTAAGTTCGCACTCAAGTTGTTACCCGTGTGAACTTTTTAAATGGTAGATTTCTTTCAAACAGAATGCTAAACAAAGCTAAGGAGCAATTCAGTGTGAATTTATGGAAATTAATGAATCGAAAAGAAGATCCAGATATTTATCAGGAAAAGGATGGTCACTTAGTCAGAACACTAAAAGTTCGTGACTTTTTAGCCCTGGGTGTAGGTACTATCGTTTCAACCTCAATTTTTACATTACCTGGAGAAGTTGCAGCACTGCACACAGGACCCGCTGTAGCCCTGTCATGTGTTATTGCATCTATAGTAGCTGGTCTTGTTGCATTCGCCTATGCAGAAATGGCAGCCGCAATGCCATTTGCAGGATCAGTTTATTCTTGGATCAATGTTATATTTGGAGAATTTTGGGGTTGGTTTTCCGGTTGGGCTCTTTTAGCAGAATACCTAATTGGAATGGCATTTATTAGCTCTGGTTTGTCTGCTAATCTTCGTGCATTAATAGCACCTTTAGGCTGGAAATTACCTGCTGCCCTAGCCAATCCTCTAGGCGTAAATGGAGGATTATTTGATCTGGTTGCATTACTAGCTATTTTGCTGGCTGCATTTCTAGTCAGCTTTGGAGTGTCTAAAGCTTCCCGAGTCGAAAATGTTTTAGTGGTAGTCAAAGTTTTAGCAATTTTGCTTTTTGTTGGCGTTGGCTTGACAGCTATTAAAAAAGCTAATTTCATTCCTTTTATACCACATTATCGTGCAACAGCTCACGGACCTTTTGGTGGCTGGCAAGGCATTTACGCCGGAGTTTCGATGATCTATATTTCATTCTTGGGCTTTGATACCATTGCATCAAACTCTGCAGAAGCTATTAATCCGCAAAAGACTATGCCACGGGGAATTATCGGTTCGTTGCTAATAGCGGTTATTTTATTCGTAGCCGTCAGCTTAGTCTTAGTTGGAATGGTACCTTATCACCAATATTTAAATTCAGCTGAGCCAGTTGGATACGCTTTAAGAAAAACAGGTTTCGGACATATTGCCACTATCGTTCAGTCTGTTGCTATTTTAGGAATGTTTACCGCTTTGATTGGTCTTTGTATGGCCAGTTCTCGTTTGGTATATTCATTTGGTCGCGATGGTATGATTCCTAAAGTACTTGGTAAATTGAATAAAGAACATCGACCAGCAAACTCATTATGGACAGTTGCAGTTATTGCAATTATTATTTCTGCATTTATTCCTTTCTCATTCCTGTCACAATTGGTTTCAGCTGGAACCCTGATTGCCTTTATGTTTGTTTCTCTAGGAATCTATCGCTTAAGGCCACGCGAAGGAAAAGATATTGTAGATCCAGCTTTTAAAATGCCTTGGTATCCTGTGCTGCCATTTTTAGCATTTCTCGGTTCTTTTGTTGTTTTCTGGGGATTAGATATACAAGCAAAAAAGTACATGCTAATATGGTCACTAATTGGTGTCTTTATTTATTTAATTTATGGCATTCGTCATTCTGCTATGAATAAGAAAATGCGTAAATAGCACTTCTCAAAAATAAAAAAGTCTGGAAAGTTTTTTCCAGACTTTTTTAATGCCTTTAAATAGTATTATTATTTAAAGATTTTCATCCATATTAAATGTTAGTTTTGACATATTGATTGAATCAATCATCATCTGAGCCCAAAGCTTTTCAGAACGCTTTCTAGTATAGGCAACAGTCTCTTGATTGGCTTTTGTTAGATATGAAGTTAATTCAGTCCCTGATTTATCACCAGCTACTTCTATAATCTTATGCACACGACGACGATAGTATTGATTAAGTTCATTTAGATAATCAGTATCGAGTTGAACAAACTGTGGGTAATGCGTTTCTACAAGTGCCGCCAAGGATTTGTAGTACCACCAAGCATCGTTAAGATTATATTCCATTGATGTGTTATTGTAAGAGGGATCAGTATCATTCATATTAGCAAAGAATGGTACAAAGGGCGTGAAAGTTGGTCCACCAATACAAAGCCACATTATTGCTGCTTTATCAGGGTCAACATCATTTCTAATCTGTAAAATGTGAGAATTTTGCGTTCTATTTAAACCAATTGGACGGAAACGATGCTTCTCTTCTTCTGTGCCTTTACCAAAAGGATCATACGGAGTGTTTTGGTAATGACTGCCGAGCACAAATTCAATGTCTTCTCTGGTTATTTTCTTAGCTGCACGCCTAATGAAAGGTAAATCACCATCGGTTGGATCTTGTTCAATTTCGGGATTAAAATATTTTTGACCGTACCAAACACGATTAGTATTATAAAACCTATCTTGTTCACTATAAGTACCAAAAATATGACGGAAATTCCATCCCTGATGATCAACATTTAAGTTGTGATCGGCAACAAACTCCTGAATTCCCTCGCTCCACATAAAGTTTTTTGTGTCAGCAAAATCTACTTGTTCAATAGAAACCCTATTTGCAGCAATTGCATAAGCATCATCTGGAATACGTTGCGCTACCCAGTGATGACCTGTGACAATTTCCATATACCAGATCTCATTTTTGTCACCAAACAGAACTGAGTTACCTGCCGGTGAACCATATTTAGCTATCAGTTTGCCTAAATATTCAACTCCATTTCTAGCAGAATGAATATAAGGCAAAACAACTGACTGCATGCAATCTTCATCAAGACCATCTTTTACCAGTGGATCATATGCGAGTGCTCTCTCATTACCATAAGTTGATTCAGTACAAGACATTGCTACATTTTCTTGATTAATACCGCTCTCATCGTAATAACCACGGTTTTTGTAATCAACATTTGGTACAGCAGGAACAGCCTGAGCATTTTCAGGCAAGTCTAATTCAAACTTATTCAACCATGACTTAATTTTACGACCTGATTCATTTTTTGCAGCGGGTCTGATAATAAATTTTTGCGGTGTAATTGGACGAAAAGTGTCATCATTACGAGCAATCATGGTCGAACCGTCAACTGAAGCCTTTTTACCTACTAAAATTGTTGTACATGCACTGTATTCTTTCATTAAATATAAATAACTCCCTTTAAAAAATCTATTCTTAAATTAAATCATGAAATAATCCGACTGCATAGTTTGCGGCATCAAAATCAGCCAAATCGCTAGCCTTTTCACCCAAACCAACTAATTTTACCGGCAATTTCATCTCATTTCTAATTGCTAAAACGACTCCGCCCTTTGAGGAGCCGTCCAATTTTGTCAAAACCAATCCTGTTAATTTGGTAGTCTTGTCAAAGTCCTTAGCTTGAAGGAGTGCATTTTGACCAGTTGAGCCGTCTAAAACTAATAAAGTTTCTGTTGGCTCTTCTGGTGCTTGCTTTTTAATTGTCCGTTCAATTTTTTCAAGCTCATTCATTAAATTCTTTTTATTTTGTAAACGACCAGCAGTATCCACTAATAAATAATCATAATTGTCTTTAATAGCTTTATCAGTCGCATCATAAACAACTGAAGCAGGGTCCGCTTGTTCCTTTCCAGTTACTACTGGAACACCAACTTTTTCTCCCCATTCTGATAATTGTTCAACTGCACCAGCTCTGAAAGTATCTGCTGCCGCTAAAAGAACTGACTCCCCTTCATCTTTAAATCTTTTAGCCAATTTACCAATTGTTGTGGTTTTGCCCGCGCCATTTACACCTACAAAAAGATAAATATTCGGCTTACCATCGTTATGAGACTTTAATTTTTCATTTTCGGAATTACCACTTTGGTCATAAAGATTAACTAATTTTTCAACAATAACTTTTTTCAAATCATCTCGCGACTTGGCTTTTTGCAATTTTGCCTCATCTCGCAGTTCGTCAGTCAATTCTTCTGCAGTCTCATAACCGACGTCAGACTCAATGAGTAGCTCTTCCAAGTCATCAAAGAAATCTTCGTCAACAGTCCTGAACTGGGCAAAAAAACGATTTAATCGGGCCCCAAAGCCCTGATTAGTTTTCTCTAAACCTTTTTCATATAATTCAGTTTCATTTTGCTTTCCGTTATCAGTCTCATCCTCAGTTTCTTGCTCTAAAGATTCTTCTTCCTGAAAAGCTGTCGAATTTTCGTTTTCTGATTCATTCTTCTCTGAACTCTGTTTTTCTTCAGAGGTTATCTCTTCCTTGTTTTCTATCTCCTCAGAAGATTCTTCTTGCTCTTTTTCTGACTGATTCTGCGAATCATCAGTAGCTTTACTATTCTCTTCACCAAATAAAGATTTTTTTATCTTATCAAATAAACCCACTGTTATTTCACCTCATTTTTTAATTCTTTTAATGACACTGACAATACCTGCGATACGCCTGATTCTTGCATGACAACACCATAAAGTTGGTCTGCTTTTTCCATTGTTCCTCTTCTATGTGTTATTACAATAAATTGTGTATGCATGTCATATTCTTCTAAGAAATGTGCAAAGCGTGTGACGTTTGCATCATCAAGTGCTGCCTCCACTTCATCCAGTACACAAAATGGTACCGGTTTGACTTTGAGCATAGCAAAAAGCAATGTAATTGCTGTCAATGCCCTTTCTCCACCTGATAATAAGCTTAGTTTTTGCAACTTTTTACCCGGTGGTTGAGCAATAATTTCAACTCCTGTGTTCAATAAATCTTCAGGATTAGTCAAAACTAATTTGGCACTGCCACCTCCAAAAACCACCGGAAATAACTCAGTAAAACTATGAGCTACCTCTGTAAAAGTTTTACTAAAGCGACTACATACTTCTTGATCAAGTTCTGACATCGATTTTTCTAAATTGTCTCGACCCTTTAACAAATCATTTTGTTGTGCATTAAGGAAGTCGTAACGTTTTTTGACACTTTCATATTCTTCAATTGACTTCAGATTAACTGGACCAATGTCCGCAATAGACATTCGATGCAATTTTACATTCTTTTGAAGTTGTGTCCTATTGGCCTCATTATTTTCTTTTTCAGCTTGATTCAATGCGGCTTCATAGGTCAATGAATATTCCGTATTTAAAGTATCTAGACGTTGATCTATTTGGCTATTCAGCTGTGCTATTTTTACAGAAAAATCTTTTTGTTCGGCAGCAGCATCTTTACGAAGTTCATAATTACGACTTGCTACCTGATCAAGCTGGTTAATTTTAGCATCATACCGTCCTAATTTAGAACTTAAAGTATTAAGTTGCTCCTGCAAATTTTTCTTTTTTGCAATGCCCTCTTTATTTTCACGTTCAAAGTTCATCTTCTTTTCATCACCAAGCACATCATTTTCATCAAGTTCTTTCAACTTTTGGGACAAAGTATTAATTTGATTTTGATGCTGCCTTGATTCATTCTTTTTATCGGATTTTTGCTTTGAAACGTTCTCCAACTTATTAGCATAAACTGCTATTTGCGGATCAAGTTCGCTTAACTTTTCCTGAACCTCTTGATTCAACTCTGAAAAGTTCTTAATACGTAATTGCAATTCGCTGATATCTTGTTTTTGCTGAAGTATTTTCTCCTGCAGTTCTTCCTTCTTTTTTTCGGCAGACTTAATCTTGTTCTTAGTTTCAGTAATTTCCTGGTTGCGTTCTTGCTTTTGTTGTTCAAACAAACTATTCGCAGCCTTTAACCTGTTCACTTCTTTTTCTTGGTTTTGATACGAAAGAGCCGCTTCACCTAATTCTTGTTTAAGATTTTGAAATTTCGATGTCATTTCATTCAACTGCTGAGTTAAAATTTCATTCTTGCTTACAGCATCAGCTAATTGAGATTGTTCATTCTTAATTTTTGCTTTTAAATCTTTAATATTTTCTTTTAATTGACTCAGTTCAGCAGTAGTTTGAAGTGGAGAGTTGCTTTTTTGATTACGCACTCCTCCTGTCATTGAACCACCAGGTGATATAACATCCCCGTCAAGAGTCACAATACGATAGCGAGAAATTCTCTGTCTTATCTTCATAGCATTGCTTATTGTGTCAACTATTATAGTATTTCCAAGGAGATAATTAATTGCAGGCGCAATATCTTGATTAGGTAAACTTTTAACTATTTCGTTAGCAATACCTTGAAATCCAGGAAAAGAAGAAATTGTATTGATAGTTGAAGTTGGTATTGTATATTCTCTTAACCCGTCAAGAGGAAGAAAAGTAGCACGGCCTGCATGGTTTTCTTTTAATTTATTAATAGCATCTCGAGCATCCAGTTTTGATTTAGTGACTAAATCCTGAACCCCATTCCCTAATGCTGTAGCCATTGCAGCTTCATATTTAACAGGAAAGGTAACTAATTCTCCTACTGCTCCAATTACTCCAGGATAAGCAGATAAATTATTTAAAACGTTTTTGACTCCATAAAAATAACCTTCATGACGTTTGCGTATATTTTCCAGCGCATCATAACGCGCATTTAATTGACTAAAACGTTGTTTTTTGGTCGACAACGATTCTTGAAGAGATGACAAATTTTTTTGACTTAATTTTTGCTGATTAGTTAAATCTGCTATCTTTTGTTCTTCGATCTGACAGTTTTCTTTAAGTGACCTACCTTCAGATTTAAGTCGTTTAAGCTCAGTAGTTTCATTTCTCAGTTCTTCAACAACATTTTCTGTTTGAAACTGACTATTATCAGAAAGTTTTTTCAGTTCAGAATTCAAATAAACTATTTCATTATTATTAGAAGTTTGATCTTGCAACAACTGAATATAAGCTGAACGGAGCTGCTCTAGCTTTTGGTTTAGCTGTTCAGGATCTTCTTTTAGCTGAGCGCAAAGTTCAGTTCTTTTATCATTTAACTTCTCTTGCTCACTTTTTAAATTCTTTTCCTTTTCAAGCAGATCAATTCTATCATTTTCAATTGCCGATAATTGCTTTTTTAGGTCATTCAATTCAGATTGGTATTCTTTTTTGGTAGCTGCGCTATATTGCTTACTTTGTTCCGCAACTTGCAAATTGGTATTGATTTCAGAAAGCTTTTTAGTTAAAGAAAGTAAATCATTTTGTACCTTATCTCTTTGACTATTTAAAGTTTGATATTCTTTTCTTTTGTTTGCCACAGCTGCTTGAGAATCTTTTACTTCTCGATCCAGCTTCGATAAAAGAGTCTGATTTTCATCAGCCTTTTCCTGTTCTTTTTCTTTTTGATTATCTAAATCCTGAATTTCAAATGCCAATAAAGTTTTTAGTTCTCGATCCAGACCTTTTTTCTGAAATTGATATTCTTTAGCTAAAGAACTTTGTTCATGAAGAGGTTCAATCCTCTGCTCTAGCTCTTTGACAAGATCGTTGATGCGCACTAAATTATCAGTTGTCTGTTCCAACTGAACTTTTGCTTCTTCTTTTTGTCTCTTAAAATGAAGTACACCAGCTGCTTCTTCAAATAATGAACGTCTTTCTTCCGGGCGTGAATTTAGTATTTGATCTACCCGACCTTGGGAAATAATTGCTAAACTGTCCTGTGAAATTCCAGAATCCAAAAACAGAGCACGCACATCACGTTGTCTGACACTCTTTTTGTTGATTAAATACTCATTATCTCCTGACCTTAAAATCCGTCGAGTTATAACAACTTGATCTTCTTTAAAATTTAGTTCGTGTTTTTTATTGTTAAAAATCAGAGAAACTTCTGCATGATTTGCCGGCTGGCGGAATTCACTTCCGGCAAAAATGACATCTTTCATGTTTGAACCACGCAATGATTTAGCACTTGATTCGCCCATGACCCATCTGATCGCTTCAGTAATATTACTTTTACCACTACCATTGGGACCAACTATGCCAGTAATACCGGTGTCAAATTTAATTTTTGTTTTTTCGGCAAAGGATTTAAAGCCGTCAATTATCAGTTCTGTTAGTGGCACACACTCATCTCCCTAATTGAGCTTACCTAGAGCTGTTTTTGCAGCTTCTTGTTCAGCGGCCTTTTTATTGTGACCTTGTCCCTTAGACAATACTTTCCCATTAACAACTAGCTGGACAGTAAAACTGGAAGGCATTTGTTCTTCTTTTAAAACTTCATATTCAATCTTAACAGGTCCATCTTGTTGCAACAATTCTTGTAAGTCTGTTTTGTAATCTCTTGAAGCATCGAATTTGCCAGCATCAATTAATGGATATACTGTTAAACTTAAAAAATGCTCGACTGCTTCCATGCCTTGATCAAGAAAAAGCGCACCGTTAAAAGCCTCAAAAACATCTTCTAAAAGAGTTTTTCGAGAACGTGCACCTGCTTTTTCCTCACCATGACCTAGATTAATCTCAGCCGGGAAACCAAATTTTTGAGCAAATTCTGCAAATCCTTCAGTATCAACGATATTTGAACGCATTCTAGTTAATTCGCCTTCATTTAGATTTCTAAAATTACGGTAAAGATAATCAGAAATTGCTAATTCCAAAACTGCATCCCCCAAGAACTCCAGTTTTTCATAATCCCGGATACCATTTTCAGGATGCTCATTAGCATAAGAAGAATGAGTAAAAGCCTCTTCTAATAAGTTAGGATTGTTAAATTTAATTTTGTATTTTGTATCTAATCGTTTAATGAATTTGGTACTAACCATTTTTTCAACTCCTTAACAATCTAAATTATACCAGTTTTTAGCGTTAAAAAAGAAAACTATTGTCCTCAAATGACAATAGTTTTCTAATCTACTTTATTAAATGACTTTATTTAGTGTAAGCAACTTTGTACCATAATTGATGCCCATTGTTTGTCTGTGATGGTTTCAATGAGTAACCAGTGATTTTACTGTTAACAGCATCAATTCTATAAGCATTTGTAGTAGGAACTACATATGCTTGATCAATCATGTACTTTTGCCACTCATGGAATTTTTGAACGCGATACTTATGATCAAAGGCTTTTTGGGAATCCATTTCTTTAATAAGTTTAGTATTTTCAGGAGTTACAAAACGTGAATAGTTAGACATTGTTCCTTCACTATACATTTGTTCCTGAGAAGGCTCAGTGGACAAATTCCAACCTGCCAAAAACAGATCAACTTTTGGATCGTCATTTTGAACTTTATCATAGAATGAGTTGAATTCAGTCAAGCGTCCGCCAACAAGTTTAACATTCAAGCCAATCTTGTTCCACTGTTGAATATAGTTTTGAATAATTGGTTGTTGAATGGCATTACCCGACATAGCCAAAAGATTTATTGTTAATGGCTTACCGTTTGGATTAGTACGCCACTTACCTTTCTTCTTAAAACCAGCCTTATCCAAAATTTGATTGGCCTTTTTGATGTTATAAGTGTATCCTTTGGCGCTTTTATCGAAATAATCACCAAATGGTTCTGGAATCAATGTAGGAATTTGGAAACTCAAACCATCTGTATAATGTTTATAAACATCGTCAGTATTCATAGCATAAGCCATTGCTTGACGTAATGACTTGTTACCCATTTTAGCATGGGGATTCATTACATTCTTAGACTTCTTAGCGTCCCATTTACCTACCTTGAATGCTAGGTAATTATATGCCAGAGGAATCTGAGCAATAAAGTTAACTTTCTTTGTATCCTTTACTTGTTTCCATTGACTGTTAGTTACACGGGTAATATCAAATTTATGACTCTTAATCGCTTGCGAAGCAGAGTTTGGAGATACAACCTGGTATACAATCTTATCTAATTTTGGTTTACCACGCCAATAATATTTGTTTGGTACCCATGTAACTGACTGACCACGTACAACGTTTTTAACTTGGTATGGGCCAAAGAACAATGGCTTCTTTCTAATTTCATCAGAAGATTCCAATTTTGAAAAAGGAATATTCTTCAAATAGTGGTAAGGTGCGGCCATTTCCCAAATATAGCCGTTACCACTATAGTACATACCAGGTTTCAATTCTTTGCAGTGCAATACTGCAACACGTCCATTAGGGCCATCTGGCATTTCAATCCCAGATATAGTCTTTGACTTACCTTCATGGTAATCAGCCATTCCATTAATAATATTAAATTGAGTCGCATATCTTTGAGATTTAGTTGCCTTGTTGGCAATAATTTCATACGCAAATTCAACATCTTTGGCAGTAACTTGTTTACCGTCGGACCATCTGACACCCTTTTTAATAGTAATAGTTGCTGTTTTAGCCTTACGATCCAATTTTAAAGTAGCCGGACCTTTATCATTGATCTTATAGTGATCGTCAGTATCAAATAAAGATTCTTGTCCTGGACTGGTAACATCAGCACTTGGTTGATCCATTTGCAACTCTTCATTAAAGACACCAGTAAATGGGGTGTTAGTAACTTCTGCCACCTTTAACGTACCACCTTGTTTAGCGGTTTTTACGGGAGTCTGAATAGGGAATTTACTTGCTGTTTTAGCACCTTCATTGCTCTTGGTGTTATTCTTACCACAAGCTACTAAAGTCAGGGTTGCAGCAGTTAAAACTCCTACAGAACCTAATAGTTTACCTTTTTTCATAACACAATTTTCTCCTTCTCCAACATCAATTATAATTTTGGAAGCAAGTTAATACCTAAATGTTAACACTTAAAATTAAAAATGCAATAGTTTTACTAATAAAATGTTAATTTTGCTTTATTAAAATCAGAATATGTATACAGGATCATAAATAATAATCTGCATTTTATTTAATATAACCGACTTTGTACCATATTGGGTGACCATTATTTGTTTCAGAAGGTTTTAGTGATAAACCAGTTAATTTATTATTAACCGCTTTAATTTTATATGCATTAAAGACAGGTATGACATAAGCTTGATCAAACATATACTGTTGCCATTCATGAAATTTTTCAACACGATATTTATGGTTAAATGCTTTAGCAGAGTCAATCTCTTTAATCAATTTATTATTTTCAGGGGTAACAAACCTGGTATAGTTTGCTGGTCCACCTTCACTATATAATCCATTAGGTGATGGTTCCGTAGAAAGACCCCAAGCTCCTAAGAACATGTCTACTTGAGGATTATCGTTTTGAACTTTATCATAAAACGAATTACGTTCTGTCAGCCGACCATTTAGAAGGCCTACATTTAGCCCAATTTTATGCCACTGTTGCAAGTAATTTTGTATAATCGGTCCTTGTGTAGCATCACCCGACATGGCTAAAAAGTTAATTTTTAGAGGTTTACCATTGGGCTGAACGCGCCACTTACCTTTTTTCTTATAACCAGCCTTATCTAAAAGTTCATTAGCCTTTTTTAAGTTATAAGAAAATCCTTTAACATTTTTATTATATACATCACCATATTGCTTTGGAATTAATGTTGGAATTCTGAAACTCAGATTGTTATTATAACGTTTACTGACATCCTCTACATTCATGGCATACCCAATAGCTTGCCTTAAGGCTTTATTATTCATTTTACTATGAGGATTCATAACATTTTTACCTTTTTTGGCATCAAATTTGCCGACCTTAAACCCTAGGTATGAGTAATATAAAGGAATTTCTGCAATAAATCTCACATCTTTAGTATCTTTTACTTGTTTCCACTGAGCATTAATAACTTGAGCAATATCAAACTTATGTGATTTGATTGCTTGAGAAGTAGAATTAGGGGAAACAACTTGATAAATAATTTTATCCAGTTTTGGTTTGCCTTGCCAATAGTATTTGTTTGGTACCCATGTAGCTGACTGTCCACGAACTAGTTTATCTAACTTATAAGGTCCAAAATATATTGGTCTTTTTCTAACTTTATCTGAGGATTCGAGTTTGCTAAAAGGTACATCCTTTAAATAGTGATATGGTGAAGCTGATTCCCAATAATAGTCATTACCACTAAAGGCCATTCCTGGTGTCATATAGGAAAAATGCAATATCATTTTGCGACCATTATCACCGTCTGGCAATTCAATTCCTGAAATTTTTTTAGCTTTGCCCTCATGATATTCTTTCATTCCTTTCAGAACTTCCATTTTAGTAGAATATCTTTGAGCTTTAGTATTTTTATTAGCCAATATTTCATATGGATATGCCATATCCTTAGCAACCACTTGTTTGCCGTCTGACCATTTAACACCCTTTTTGATTTTAATAGTTATAGTTTTGTTTTTTTGATCCAGCTTCATTGTTGCTGGACCTTTATCATTTATTTTGTAATTATCATCTGTATAAAACAAAGATTCCTCGCCGGGTGAAGCAACTTCTGCGTCAGTCGCAGTTACACTTAACTCATCAGTAAATATTCCTGTAAAGGGCGTATCTGTTTCAACGGCAACTCTAACAGTTCCACCTTGCTTTGTTTCCTTTTTTGGCAAAGCATTTGGAAATTTACTTGCTTCCTTCGAACTGTCCTCATTATTACTTTTATTTGCTTTACTACAACCAACCAGAGCCATGGCACATGTAGCTATAATACCGATGGAGCATAAAAAATTTTTTTCTTTCATCATTCTTCTCTCCTTACAAAAGTACAAACACGATTTAAAACCTAAATCAAATAATAACAAAAAAGATTAGTAAAATAAATATTTTATTAATTATTAATTAAAAATTTCTATAAAATACCTTTTCATATTAGCAAAAATAAAACTCAAGCCTTAAAAACTTGAGTCTTACATAATTTTATTTAACATAACCCACTTGGTACCAAAGTACATGACCATTGTTATTTTCAGATGGTTTGAGAGAAAATCCTGTGATTTGATCGTTAATTGCTTTAATTTTATATGAATTGACAGTTGGTATCATATACGCTTGATCAAACATGTATTTTTGCCATTCATGAAAAACTTTTACACGATATTTATGATCAAAAGCTTTCTGTGAGTCCATTTCCTGCAACAATTTTTCATTTTCAGGAGATACAAAACGATCATAATTCGCTGCACCTTTTTCCCAATACATACCTCTTGCTGAGGGCTCAGATGACAACAACCATCCTGCCTCAAACATGTCGACTTGTGGGTCATCATGATTAAGCTTATCATAAAAAGTGTTTGATTCAGTTACTCTGCCGTTTAACAGTCTAACATCCAATCCGACCCTATGCCATTGTTGAATATAATTTTCAATAATCGGTTCTTGATTAGGATCACCGGCTTTAGCCATGAATCTAATCTTTAATGGTTTGCCGTTAGGTTGAACACGCCATTTACCCTTCTTTTTATATCCAGCTTTATCTAAAATTTGATTGGCTTTTTTAACGTCATAATTATATCCTTTAATATTTTTGTTAAAGTAATCACCAAATTGAGGAGGAATAAAAGTAGTTATATGAAATGTAAGGCCGTGAGTATAGTGCTTGGTTACTTCATCAACATTCATTGCGTACCCAATTGCCTTACGTAGAGCAACATTATCCATCTTACTTTTATGATTCATGACATTTTTACCAGTTTTTGGATCCCATTTGCCAAGCTTAAAACCGATGAACCAATAAGCGAGCGGTATTTCTGCAATAAATTTTACTTTTTTAGTATTTTTCACCTGATCCCATTGGGAATTTATTACATTGACAACATCAAATTTGTGACTCTTAATAGCTTGTGTTGAAGAATTAGGCGAAACTACCTGATACACTATCTTATCCAGCTTTGGCTTACCACGCCAATAATATTTATTCGGTACCCAAACTGCTGATTGACCACGTACTAATTTTTCTAATTTAAATGGTCCAAAATACAAAGGTTTTTTTCTAATCTTATCTGATGATTCCAACTTCTTAAAAGGTACATCTTTTAAATAATGATATGGAGCCGTATACTCTGAAAAATAATCATTCCCACTATTATACATTCCTGGTTTCAATTGCTTAAAATGAAGTATTACTTTCCTGCCGTTTTCGCCATCAGGCATTTCTATTCCTGAAATTGATTTTGCCTTTCCCTCATGATATTCCTTAAGACCTTTTATAAGTTCAAATTGACTTGAATATCTTTGTGAATTTGTATCTTTATTCGATAAAATCTCATATGGATATTCTACATCTTTGGCAGTAACCTGTTTGCCGTCAGACCATCTAACTCCCTTTTTAACTTCTATTGTAATTGTTTTATTCTTGCGATTAATCCTCAAAGTTGCTGGTCCCTTATCCGTAAAACGAAAATTATCATCAGTATCAAATAAAGATTCTGAACCAGGAGAGGCTACATCAGCATCAACGGCCGTTACTTGTAATTGATCTGAAAAAATACCGGTAAAAGGTGAGTCAGTTTGTAAAGCTACTTTAACTACACCACCCCTCTTTGAAGTTTTTACAGGCATTTTTTCAGGAAATTTACTAGCTTCTTTTGCACTATTTTCATTATCATTATTTTTTTTACCGCAAGCAACCATTGTCAAAGCTGTAACTGTCACTAACCCTATCGTATAAAACAGACTATGTTCTTTCATGATTATTTGATCCTTTCAAAATCTAGAATTTTTCTAATTATGAGTGTAATATACTAAATAATATCATATTAAATTAAGTTTTTAAATAAAAAATAATATTTTATTAATAATATTATTTTAATTATTCTTAATAATAAAAATGCATTGGACTTTATCAGCTCAATGCATTTTTATTGAAATTAATTAAAAATTTTATTTTTCTATTTTATAAATCCAATTTTGTACCATAATTGATGACCATTAGAATTATCAGAGGGCTTGGTGGAATAACCAGTAACTTTATTATTTACTGCTATTACCTTATAAGAATTGTCAACAGGAACAACATAAGCCTTTTTATTCATATATTTCTGCCATTCATGGAATTTCTTAACCCTATACGTATGATCAAATGACTTTTGAGAATCTATTTCTTGCAAAAGTTTATTATTTTCTGGAGTTGCAAACCGACTATAATTCATCTGTGAGGTCTCACCATAAAGAGATGCAGGAGAGGGTTCGCTAGCCAAAGACCAAGCTGCCAAAAACATGTCAACTTGCGGATCATCATGCCCTAATTTGTCATAAAAAGAGTTAAATTCCGTCAATCTTCCTCCAACTAATTTCACTTTTATGCCAATTTTTTTCCACTGCTGAATATAGTTTTGTACAGTTGGTGATTGAATTGAACTGCCCGTCATTGCCAAAAATTTGATAGTAAGTGGCTTGCCATTAGGCTGGACACGCCATTGGCCTTTCTTTTTATAACCAGCTTTATCTAAAATTTGATTGGCTTTTTTCAAATTATAAGTATAACCTTTGGCTTTTTTATCAAAGTAGTCTCCAAATTGCGCTGGAATTAAAGTCGGAACTCTAAAACTTAAACCTGAAGTATAATGCTGATCGACTTCATCAATATTTATGGCATAAGTCATTGCCTGACGAAGTGCTTGATTATTCATTTTTGCTTTAGAATTCATCACATTTTTACCGGCCTTAGCATTCCATTTTCCAACTCTAAAGCCAATATAGTGATATCCTAGAGGAATTTGGGCAACAAAATTAACACCTTTAGTATTCTTAACTTCGTTCCACTGAGAATTAACTACCTGAGCAATGTCAAATTTATGACTTTTAATTGCCTGTGAGATCGAATTCTGTGAAATCACTTGTGAAACCACTTTATCCAACTTTGGTTGGCCACGCCAATAATACTTATTTGGAACCCAAGTTACAGATTGACCACGAACTAATTTCTGAACTTTATATGGTCCAAAATACAGTGGCTTTTTTCTAATTTGATCTGAAGATTGTAATTTTTCAAATGGAATATCTTTTAAATAATGGTACGGAGCTGCATATTCCCAATAATAGCCATTACCACTATATACCATACCCGGTTTCATCTCTTTAAAATGCAGAATGACAGTCAGACCATCTGGTCCTTCTGGCATTTCTATTCCTGAAATAGTTTTTGACTTACCGTTATGGTATTCTTTCATTCCGACAATTTCTTCAAATTGATTACTATAACGTTGTGCTTTGGTCGCCTTATTTGCTAAAATTTCGTAAGGGTACTCTACATCCTTAGCATTAACTTGTTTGCCATCTGACCACTTCACACCTTTTTTTATTTTAATCGTAATAGTTTTAGCTTTACGATCCAGTTTCATTGTAGCTGGACCTTTATTAGTAATTTTGAAATTATCATCAGTATCAAATAATTCTTCTTCTCCTGGTTCAGCTACTGAACTATCAATGGCTGTAGTCGATAATTCATCAGAAAAAATGCCAGTAAAAGGAGTATCTGTCATAATTGCATACTTTAAAGTTCCACCTTTTTTGGTTTTTTTTACAGGAACAGATTGTGGAAATTTACTTGCAGTTTTAGCATTTTCATTCTTAGTAGTGCTATTACCTTTGCCACAAGCTACTAAAGTTAGTGCGGCAGTTGAAACGATACCAGCAGAATATAAAAGTTTTGTTTTATTCATAATTTAATTCATACTCCAATCTTTTTATTGAATAAATTCTAAATTCTTGGAATAAGCTAACAAACATATTCTAGCATAGAAAAAAATCTTATCAAAAAGTATCATAATAGTCTAATAAGTTTATAATAATAATTTTTAATTAAAAAAAGCTTTGTCTCTTTAGACAAAGCTTTTTGTATTCTATTAATGAATTAATTCTCACGTTGTCTGGCATCACCAGCACGCTGTAGAGCACGACCAACGTAATTTATACTTAGCGATATTGCTAACAGTAAAATTGTAGCCGGAAGCCACAGCCAGGGACGACTTACTACGTTTACCGGATCATTTGCAAATCCAATCAAAGTACCTAATGATGGAACAGAAGCCGGCAGACCATAACCAATATATGATAACGTAGTTTCAATACCAATATTACCAGCAATAGTTAATACAACGTCAATAATAATCATCGAGGTAATATTTGGTAATACTTCACGAAACATAATTTTAAGGTCTGAAGAACCAGAGGTTTTGGAAGCCAAAACGTAGTCTCTTTCTCTTTGGGACAGTATAAAAGCCCTAAAGTACCTTGCAGTTTTAGGCCACCCAAAAAGTGAAATAATTCCAATTAAACTAAGGGAATTGTAGTTCGGAATAACAGAAACCAAAACGATTTCAATTGGGAAAGTTGGCAATACCTGAACAAAATCTACTATTCTCATTATTATGGCATCAATGTTACCACCGTAATATCCAGATACTAGACCCACAAGTAAACCAACAGTTTCACAGACTACGGTTACACCCAAACCAATCAAAATGGAATTTCGTCCACCCATTATTAGTAATTTGACGATATCACGTCCACCATCATCAGTTCCTAATATATGACCAGCAGTTCCCCATGGATTATACGCTTCTACAATATTAGTTTCAGTTACCTGAGCAGAATTTAGGAATAAGGAGCCTACCATGGTAAACAGCAATATTAACACTATTACGACGAAGGCAGATAATGCCACCTTATCTTTTACAATTTCTCTAATAATTACTTTAAAACTTGATTCAGGAGAAGAAGAAACATTTTTCTTTTTATCTTTCAAATTAGTCTTAATTTCTTTCTTGTCGGACATCTTTTCTCCTCCCCCCTTATTTAATTCTGATCCTTGGATCAATTATACTCATGATAATATCAGAAAGTAGATTACCTAATAGTGTTAAAATACCAAAAATTAATATTAAGGCAGTCAAAGTTGTGTAATCACGCTGACCAATAGAATCTAAGAATAACTTACCCATTCCAGGATAACTAAAAACTGATTCAACAATCATCGAACCACTTAAAAGTCCCGTAATGACTGTACCAAAGGAAGAAGCTATTGGTAATAAGGAGTTACGTAAAATATGTTTATTAAAAACAACTTTTTCCGGTACACCCTTACTGTGGGCTGTACGAACATAATCTTCAACCTTATTATCAACTATTCCAGTTCTTAAGTATTGCACAATTGATGTAGTGGTAATTAATCCCACTAGTATAGCAGGTAGAATAATGTGATAAAGTTGGCTTCCTAATGTTCCCCAAAAACCGGAGGCACTTGGAGAAACAGAGCCAGAAATAGGGAACCACCCTAAAGTAAAACCAAATAGCCAGATTCCCAAAATATAAAATACAAATGGCGGAATAGCAAAAGTAACATAATTAAAAATTTGAACTGCTTGATCTTGCCATTCATCTTGGTGACGACCCGCTGTAACTCCCATAGGAATAGAAATAGCATAGCAGATAGCTGTAGATAATAATGATAACCAGAAAGTATTAACAGCACGGTCGGCAATTAAGGAAGTAACGGCAACATGTTGAATGTAGCTTGTTCCCAAATCACCTTTAAACAGGTTTCCCACCCAGCGTGCGTATTGAACAGGTGCGGGATCATATAAACCAGCCGCTCTTTTTAAAGCTTCAAGTTGCTTGGGATCAGTATTTGGATTAATTTGTCCAGTAAAAGGATCACCCGGCATCATCTTAGCCAAGAAAAACACCAAAATACTCAAGATAATAATTTGCGGGATCATAATTAAAATTCGTCTTAGAACTGTTTTCCACATGATTATGCCCCCTCCTTTTCTTTTATCTTCTCTTCGTTCAATTCATTTTTCGGTAAGGCTACTAAATGTTTGCCAGAAACTTGTTGCAAAGGAAATACACGACCATCCTTGTCATACCATTTGCTTTGATCATTTTGAAATTCTTGCTCAACTTCTTGTCGATGTTTCTTATGCTCATCACGATGCTCAACGTCAACTTGCGGTATAGCAGAAAGCAATCTCTTAGTATAAATATGCATCGGATGCTCATAAATATCTTCTCTTGAACCTATTTCAACTAAACGACCACGATGCATAATAGCTAAGTTTTCAGACATATGCTTTACGACACCTAAGTCATGAGAAATAAACAAATAAGCAATATTATATTTCTGTTGTATATGCTTCATAAAGTTTAAAACTTGAGCTTGCACAGATAAATCCAAAGCACTAGTTGGCTCATCAGCAACAATTAAACGCGGATTAGTTGCAACCGCCCGAGCTACGCCAATTCTTTGTCTCTGTCCCCCAGAAAATTCATGAGGGTATTTGTAAATTGAATCACTAGGCATACCCACGATATCCAGCAGCTCTTGAACTCGATCACGTTCTTGATCTGTAGTTAAATTTTCGAAATTTCGAATAGGTTCAGCAATAATGTCTTCTATTCGTTTTCTCGGATTTAAACTCGACATTGAATCTTGGAAAATCATTTGGACATCTTTATTGTAGTTTAGTTTACGCCGATTTCTAGATTTAGTAATATCGACACCCTTGTAAAGGATACTGCCACTAGTCACAGGCTCAACACCCACAATGGCTTTACCAGTAGTTGACTTGCCTGAGCCTGATTCACCAATTAGACCATAGGTTTCACCTTCATTAATGGTAATACTAATATCATCAACCGCTCTTACATAATCAGTAATTCTGTTCCAAAAACCTGATCTAATGGGATAATGAACTTTTAAGTTTTTTACTTGAATGATTTCTTTAGCCATAAACTATTCCCCACCTACTTCATCTTGAAAGTGGAACGTCTTCCAGCAAGTACATCTTACCCAGTGACCAGGCTCAACTTCATGCATTACTGGGTCCTCTTCATGCGCACTGGCAGGAATCCATGGAATTCTAGCAGCAAATCTGTCGCCTTTTCTAGGCATATTTTGCAATGATGGAACTGTTCCTTGAATAACGTGCAAATCTTCTTCTTCATCTTCAGATTGAGGCATTGAATTTAACAAGGAGCGAGTGTATGGGTGCAAAGGATGCTCAAAAATAGTTTTTACATCAGCTTTTTCTACTATCTGCCCACCATACATAACTGCAACTTGATCGGCAGTTTCAGCAACTACACCTAAATCGTGAGTAATTAAGATAATACCAGATTGAGATTGTCTTTGAATATCTTCAAGCAGATCCAAAATTTGAGCCTGAATAGTAACGTCCAAAGCGGTAGTAGGCTCATCTGCAATGATAATTTCGGGCTTACATGCAATCGCCATAGCAATCACTACCCTCTGCCTTAATCCTCCGGACAATTCAAAAGGATACATTTGAAAAGTTTCTTCTGGCTTCGGCATTCCCACTTGATTGAATAATTCAAGCACACGATCATGACGCTCTTTTTCATTCATATCTGTGTGATAATAAAGCGTTTCAGCTACTTGATCGCCAACACGCATTAACGGATTTAAACTGGCTAGAGGATCCTGAAAGATCATACCAATTTTGTTTCCACGTATTTTGTTAAACAAGCTTTCATTTAATCCGACTAAATTTAACTCATTATACAGAATATCACCAGTCACTTTCGTATTTTTATGGTCGTACAAGCCGATAATACTCGATGCAATTGTACTCTTACCACAACCAGATTCACCTACAATGGATAAAATTTCATTTCGCTTCAACGTTAAATTAATATCATCTGCAGCATCATAAAACTTTCCATGTAAACGATATGCCGTATGCAAATGCTGGATATCTAGCAAGAGATCACTTTGTTTTTCCAAAGGTCATTTCCCCTCTCAAATCTTCAATGAATTTATTAAAGATATTTAATAAATTTATTTAATTTCTAATTATAACCGTGAAACATTTTGTATGCAAATTAATAATGAATATTTTTTACTTATTTTTTATGATCTGCAACATAATTAACTGCGTCTCCTACAGTTTTTAATTTCTCCGCATCTTCATCAGAAATCTCGGCGCCGAATTCATCTTCTAATTGTAAAATGAATTCCACTAAGTCAATGGAATCAGCGTCCAAATCACTAGTGAAATTAGTTTCATCAGTTATCTTTTCTTTATCAACTTCAAAATTATCTGCTAATATATCCCGAATTTTGATAAAAATTTCTTCTTTACTCATGTCTTTACTCCCTATTTTCAACTGCAAATTCTGCTTTAAAATTATCAATTATTTTTTCCTGTAAAATTTTATCAATTTGTTTAATTGTAAAATAAACAGCACGCTGACCTGAGCGACCATGTGTTTTGACTACAGGAGCATTGACTCCGAGTAAAACTGCGCCACCATATTTGTCAACATCAAATTTTGAAACTAACCCTTTTAATGCCTTTTTTATCATTAACGCACCTAATTTAACAAAAGGTCCGTTATCAAGCAAGCTTTGCTTCAAAAGATGTATCAAAACACCTGAAGTTCCTTCAATGTTTTTTAAAACTGCATTACCAGTAAAACCATCTGTTGCGACTACATCAGCTTTACCCACTAATAACTCATTTCCTTCTATATTACCAATAAAATTAAGTTTGCTTTCCAATAGCAACTGGTATGCTTTTTGATGAACATCATCACCTTTATCACTCTCGGATCCATTATTAAGAAGACCAACACGAGGATTTTTAACTCCTCTTACTTTTTCTGCATAATATGAAGCCATTTTAGCCCAGGCAAGCAGGTATTCTGGTTTACTTTTGGCATTGGCACCAACATCAATCATATTGAAACCATCATCGGAATTTTTTACAGGCAATGTTGGCATGAATCCCGGACGGGCCACACCTTTAATTCGTCCTATTATAAATATGCCACAAGCTAAAATAGCTCCAGTATTACCTAATGAAAAAAGTGCATCAGCTTTGCCCTGCTTCACAAATTGTGCTGCCACGACAAGTGACGAATCTTTTTTAGATCTAATTGCCTTAACTGGTTCATCTTCATCTAAAATAATTTCAGAAGTATTGACTACTTGTGTGCGACTGCTATCACTTCCCAATAATTCTTTTATTTTTTTCTGATCGCCAAAAAGTATGAATTTTGTCTCGGGTAAGTCCTTTTTGGCCCGTAATACTGCTTTAATAATTGCTTCAGGGGCATTTTCACCGCCCATAGCATCAATAGCAATAGTTCTCATTGTATCCTCAACCTTTACTATGTTCTCTTTTGCTGTAATTGTTTATATTCTATCACTTGTTTTAAAGTTTTATTTTCTGATTTTTGCAAGAGAGGATCAAGTTTAATTAATTTTCTAGCTTCTTTTTGTGCTACTACCATTGTATCGTAGTTATTAACTACATCACCAACTTGAAATTCAGGCAGACCAGATTGAGCTTTACCAAAAATATCTCCTTCTCCCCGCATCTTTAAATCTTCTTCAGCCAATTTAAAACCGTCTGTTGTTGATGCCACTATTTTCATACGAGCTTTACCTGCCTGTGTGTTAGGATCAGCCAAAAATATGCAATAACTTTGAGTCTTACCTCTCCCTATTCGCCCTCTTAACTGGTGTAGCTGACTAATTCCAAAACGATCAGCATTATAGATAACCATCATATTAGCGTTTGCCACGTCAACACCAACTTCAATCACACTGGTAGCAACTAAAATATTAATTTCTCCAGCTGCAAATTCGGACATAATTTCATCTTTTTTATTACCAGGCATTTGACCGTGAAGTAATACTACTTTTTCATCAGGAAAATCTTTACTGAGTTTATCATAAAGCTGTTCTGCATTTTTTAAATCTAATGCTTCTGATTCTTTGATCAAAGGTGTTACAGCATATACCTGAAATCCCTGCTTTAATTGCTCGCGCATTAACTGATAAACCTGATCCATTTGGGCACTCGTTTTCCATGAAGAAATTACTTTTTTTCTTCCGGCTGGAAGATGTCGTATTTCAGATATAGTCATGTTGCCATAAACCGTTAATGCCAGAGTTCTGGGAATCGGGGTAGCAGTCATAGTAAGAACATCAGGCAAATTCCCCTTATTAATTAAAGATTGCCGCTGATTAACACCGAACCTGTGCTGTTCATCTATAATTACTAATCCTAATTTTTTAAAAATTACGTTTGATTGAATTAAAGCATGCGTACCTATCACAACATTAATTGTGCCATCGGTCAATTCTGTATAAATTTCTTTTCGTTCCAAAGCTTTCGTAGAACCTGTTAGCAGCGCACATCTTACACCTAGAGGCCTTAGCAATTCATCAATCTTTTTAAAATGCTGAGTCGCTAATATCTCTGTAGGAACCATCAGTGCGGCTTGAAAGCCAGCAGTTACAGCCGCAAAAATTGCATATACCGCAACAATTGTCTTGCCTGAACCCACATCACCTTGTAAAAGACGCTGCATTTGTCTGGATGATAACATGTCTGCAAAAATTTCGTTGATAACCTGCTTTTGATCCGCGGACAATTCAAACGGCAAAGATTTAGTCAATTTAGCAACTTCATTCAGGTCATATTTTTTGGGAATCCCTTTGTTTTGTGGATTGACTTCAGTTAACTGAGCTAGTTCAGTTTGAAAAATAAAGAATTCTCTAAAAATAGCACTTCTTTTTGCAATCTGGGACTCATTAAAATTTTGCGGGTGATGCATTTTTTGTACAATATTTTTTTCAGGAAGCAAACGATATTTCCGTCGAATATCCACTGGAACAACGTCATCAACAGCCGGCAAATATTCATCTAAAGCAATATTAATGAAATCAATTAATTTTTTTTGCCTTAAATGCCGGTTAACTGAGTAAATTGGAGCCATGCCACTATCATTTTCTTTAGCTGCAATAAATTTAAAACCCGCTAAACTTTGTCTTGAGATATTGTATTTACCATAGACTGCAACTTCTTTACCTACCTCAATTTTTTCTTTCAACCAAGGTTGATTAAAAAAATTGACCATGACTACATCATGGTCAATTCTCAATTTAAAACTAAGTCTGCTCTTTTTGTAGCCAAATCTGCTTACAAAAGCTTCAGTAGCCACAATTCCCTTTAGCATTACCTTTTGACCATCCATGATCTGGTCAAGTGGAATCGTTTGAAGTTCATCATAGCGAAATGGGAAATAATATAACAAATCATAAATGCTATATATTTCTAAGCTTCCAAGTGCTGCAGCAGTTTTGGTTCCAACTCCTTTTAAATCAGTAACAGGTGCAAATAATTCCTTTGCATACATAATTATTCAACAGAAATCAGAAAATTATATACAGGTTGTCCGCCATCATGAAGTTCAAATTCAAGATCATCATGCTTCTCTTTAACAGCATCTATCAGTTTCTGAGCCTCTTTCTTGTTAGAATCTCGTCCAAACATCACAGTAACGATTTCGGAATCTTCATCCAACATTTTTTCAATCATTGAAGAAGCTGCAGTAATTATGTCAGTTTCAGCCACTTTAATTTCTCCATCAATAATTCCTAAATAATCGTCTTGATGGATCTCAACCTCATTAATTTTGGTATCACGATTTGCTTTGGTAACTTCGCCAGAAACAACAGTATCAAGAGCGTCAGTCATGTTTGCAACATTGTCTTCAAGAGAATCGTCCGGATCAAATGAAAGCATGGCTGTCAAGCCTTGTGAAATGGTTTTAGTAGGGACAATGCCGACTGGGATGTCGCTCACCTCAGCTGCTTGCTTGGCTGCCATAATAATGTTGCCATTATTCGGCATCACAATTGCTTTTTTAGCACGTGATTTTTTGATTGAATCAATAATGTCTTGTGTTGAAGGGTTCATTGTTTGACCCCCAGAAATAATGCGGTTAACGCCTTCACTTTCAAAAAGTTTACGAATTCCGTTACCAGAAGCAACAGCTATTACGGCAAAGTCAACATTTTCCTGATTTTCTTCACTGTTATTTACTATTGTTTCGTGTTGAATCCGCATATTGTCAATTTTAATTTTTCCCAATTGACCAAATTGGCTGCCGTACGCAAAAATAGCTCCAGGGTGTTCAGTATGAACATGAACTTTTGCCACTTCTTCATCTGAAACTGCCAAAAGTGAATCACCTAACTGAGATAAATGCTCCCTAAATTCATCTAAATTAAAAGTTTTCTTATTAGGAACATCAGCAGTTAAATCAACCATGATTTCGGTACAGTAGCCATTAGTAATATCCTGAGTAGAAAGTTGTGATTGTACAGATTGATGATGCATGGCATTTATCATTTCATCCATTTCACCTTCATCAGGTTGGTACCGGTCAGCAAATTCTTCACCTAAAAGACCTTCTAGAAATCCTTCATATATAAAGAGTAAGCCTTGGCCTCCTGAATCAACTACACCAACTTGCTTTAAAACAGGTAATAAGTCAGGAGTTGTCTTTAACGCTTTTTTAGCACCTTCAACAATCGCCTTCATAACTTCTTCAACATCATCGGTTTCATTGGCCTTATTGGCACCTTCTTGTGCACCAATCCGAGCAACAGTCAAAATAGTTCCTTCAACTGGCTTCATTACGGCTTTATAAGCTGTTGCAACACCATTTGAAAAAGCATTGGCCAACTCTTGTGCATTAAGAGTTTTCATACCTTGAGTTGCCTTATAAACTCCTCTAAAGAGCTGAGAAGAGATTACCCCACTATTACCACGAGCACCCATCAACATCCCTTTAGCAAGGCTTTCTGTCAAATCACCCACACTATTACTAGTATTTTTAGCAACAGCTTTAGCGCCACTTTCAATAGTTAAATTCATATTTGTTCCAGTGTCTCCATCAGGAACAGGGAAAACGTTCAAAGAGTTAATAAACTCTGCGTTGCGACCAAGTCTGTGCGTAGCGACGCGAACCATATCTCTAAATTTTTTACTGTCTATTTCCTTTAAAACCAATATTTCTACCCTCCGCTTGAGTTATTCATCAAGCACTTTAACACTTTGAACGATGACATTAACAGCTTTAGTTTCAATTCCAAGTTGATTTTTCAAATTGAATTTAACACTATCTTGTACGTTGCGACTTACTTCAGATATTTTTAAACCATAGCCGACTATTATATAAACATCAACCGTAATCTTATTATCCTCAGACTTAACAACAACACCGCGCTTATAATTTGCTCGATTCAATATTCCATCGAAGCCATCACGGATAGCATTTTTTGAAGCCATGCCGACAACACCGTAGTTAGATGTAGCTGCGCTACCAACAACAGTTGCAATCACTCCATTTGAAATATCAATCAAACCGTTTTTTGTTTTGATTTTTACAGCCATGTTTACCTCCGTATCATTGTTCTCATATTATGAATCTATTTTATCATAGTAATCAAGTTTAAATGCAAAAATCCCTTCTTAAAAAATACTTTTGCAGTTGCAATGTTCTTAAACTTATGCTATCTTAATTTAGTATGAAAACACAATAAAGGAGGTTTAGCAAATGGCAAAAGATTATATCACTGGCAAAAAGACCACTTTTGGTAATACACGTTCACACGCACTGAATTCATCACGTCGTGCGTGGAAGCCAAACCTTCAAAAAGTTCGTATTCTTGTCGATGGCAAGCCAAAGCGTGTATGGGTTTCAACTAAGACATTAAAATCTGGTAAAGTTACCCGTGCCTAGCGTAAAATAAAAAAGTTTTTAAAGCAGAAGTTTTCTTCTGCTTTTTTATTTCCCAAAATCTGTTTAAAAGTTTATGTTTAAATAGAGATATTCTTATTGCTCTTTCAATTAATTTTCAAGTCAAAAAAAGACAAGTTATAGTCTGTAGTTTTACTTGAAGGTATTGTTTTTAGCTAACCTCATTGGCAAATCTTTCATTTCAATTTTTTATATATTCTGCTATTAATAAAAGATGATGTTGCCGATACACTTCTCATTGCAACAATTTACTTATATAAAATTTGGTAATTTTAAGTTTTATCAAACATAACAAAGGCAGTATCTCCACCAATGTAAATCTTTTTTTACTCATCAAAAAGGATACAAATCATACCAATCTTTCAATTTTTTTAATTATATAATTTGTTTTGGAGCTTGCCACTATTAGTGGAAATCATAGCAGCAAGATAATTGAGGAGATATACCAAAAATATTTATTAACTTATAACAACTTGTTCCAAGAGATATAAAAAAACAGCAGTGAATGAAGTTAACCCCCGGAATTGAAGTGCTCCATAATAGTTAGACATTAATCTGACTATTAGGAGCACTTTTTTCATGACTAAATATTCAACTACTT
>NZ_BPPA01000012.1 GCF_019972815.1 Lactobacillus huangpiensis | reverse complement strand
TTAACAAATTTGCTTGTTGTCATAGTGTAGTACTTCTTACCTTTAATCTTTACTGGATTACCGTAAGTCTTAATTGATTTACGTTTCTTCAGTACTTTCTTACCAAGGCGATTACCATATTTACTGTATACATAGGCATTATGCTTCAATTTCAGTTTCTTGGCATCGATATTTCCTGCAGCTATATACAAGCCATTTTCAAGTGCATAATATACTCTCTTATTTATAACTTTTTGAGTTGAAACATCAATCGTGGAACCAGCATTTATTACCAAGCCGTTTGCACGAACACCATTTTGATCATAAAGATAAGCATTATGCATTACCTTCTTATTAATAATGATATGAGATTGATCTCCAGCTACCACTCCGGCAGTTGTTTGTCTCAATGTTACATCTTGACTTGCAATATTTGCTGCTTTTACATAACGATTCTTGGCAATGATAAAGTACTTCTTACCGCGAATCTTAACGCTACTGCCGTAAGTGGTAATAACTTCGCCTGACTTTAGTTTGCCTGCTTTCTTTACCCGTTGACCATATTGGTTGTAAACATAAGCATTGTGCTTCAGTTTTTGAGCTGTACTCTTAACATTGCCAATTGCAACATAGTACTTCTTATTATTAGCACCCTTGTCAACTAATACATAATATTGGTCACCGTTAATTGTTTCAATGCCGTAAGTATCAAGAACTGAACCGGTTCCTAATGTAATGCCGTTTGCACGTTGACCTTTACTATTGTAAAGATAAGCATTATGCATCAAAACTACTTTTTCAGATTTTGTTTGTTCTGGCTCTTTATTATTATCAGGCTTGTTATTTGGTACTGGCGCTGGCGTTACCGGCGTTAACTGACCGCCTCCTCCGTTTATAACATTCTCAGTAGTATTATTTATATTGCTTTCTGTCGCATCACGATATATCTGGGCTATCCCATCATCACGTTTTTGCGTTATCAGCTCACTAACTGCTGCACTCTCTTTTATGCGGTTAGAAAAATCATCATAATCTTTCTGGATTTGTTGCTTTATCTGTCCCTTTACTGCATCACTGTAGTCGGAGTTGCCATCAACACGCTTATTTGCAGCTGCCTTGGCATCTGTTAAAGCTCCCTGAGCAATCTCTTTTTCACCATTAAGTTCAGTCGCTAAGTCTTTTGGCTTTTCATTAAGCTTTGCCTGTGCATCTTTAAAGGCTGCAATTATAGAACTGGTATCTGTATCTTTACCAAATTTGTCTTGTACGGCCTTAATTGCAGATTCTCGAGCCTGAGCAAGTCTTTCTCTTAGAACTTCTGGATCTTGTTCGATTACATTATTGCCTTCTGGACTGTCAGCAATCGACTCATTAATAATCTTGTTAACTGCAGTTTCACGGGCTTTATCCACACCTGCTGTATCTTGAGCTTGATCAATAGTCCCTTTAGCATCAACAGCCTCATGAACATCTTCTTCAATCTGATTCCTTAAAGCATTCTTTTCTGCTTCAGTATAGTCATTTCCGTTCTTATGCTTTAAGCCGTTAACTCTATTCTTTGCATTGGCTCCAGTGTCCTTAACTTCGCCTTTAGCCAATTCCCTTTCGGCTGCTAGTTCGTTTGCTTTAACTTCTTCTACTGTTGTACCAGTGATGTTTTTATGTGTATCAAATGCATTGTCAACTTCTGTTGTCACAGCATCTTTGCCAAATTCATTCTTGAGTCTTGCTACTGCTTCATCATGCTTTTTACTGAATTCAGTCTTAGCATCACTTATTA
>NZ_BPPA01000011.1 GCF_019972815.1 Lactobacillus huangpiensis | reverse complement strand
TTTGCCAAATTCATTCTTGAGTCTTGCTACTGCTTCATCATGCTTTTTACTGAATTCAGTCTTAGCATCACTTATTAATTGTTCTAAGCTTTCACTGTCAGCACTATTCTTGATTTCTTTGATGTCACTAATAGCTTTATCCTTAATGCTGTTGACTGAATCTACACTTGTCGCTGCTTCAATATCTTTATCTGCTTGTGCAACAATCGCATCTACTTTGTCTTTGTCTTCTTGTTTCTTTAAGCCGCTCTTGACTTCGTCTGCTACTGCTTTAACTGCATCTTTTGCCGCTACTTTCGTAAACGCTAGTTCAGCTGCTGACTTTGCTTGAGTAATGTCTGCTTGAGCTTTTTCTGAAGCATCTTTTACTTCTTGCTTAGAAGTTGCTGATTCAATTGCTTTTTCAGCGTCAACTTTGGACTGATCAATATCTGCTTTAGCCTCATCGTACTTATCTTTAACTTCCTTCTTTTCATCAGAAGTCAATTTGTTATAGTCACTATCAAGTTGGTTCTTAGCATTATCTGCTATAGTATCAACTTTAATTTTTTCAGTGAGTTTTGATGTTGCCAAATCGGCTTCGGCAGCTGCTTTTTCAGCCGTATCAATCGCACTCTCTCCAGCCTTTTCAGCCGCATCTGCTTTTTCAATCGTCGATTGCTCGCCTACTGTTGTTTTAGCATTATCGCAAGCTTTACTTATAGCTGCTACAGCCTTGTCTTTGTCTGCATCAGATAAATCAGATTTATTAATTCTGTCAATTGCTTCAGTCGCATGATCATCTAACTTCTTTTGATCATTTTTAATAGCTGTATCCAAAGCCTGTGCATCTTTAAGAACCTTGTCCATGTTATCAATACCTTCTTGTTTAGCATTGTTAACCTGAACTGCAGTTGTTGTACTTGCGTCTTTAATCTTATTAGCTGCATCTTGGTAATAACTATCTACTTTATCCTTTAAAGCGGCCTTGTTTTCATCACTGACATTTGATAACGCATCGATGCCTGCTTTAACTTCAGTTTGCTTATTAGTTAAAGCGGTAATTGCATCTTTCTTTTCATTATCTAGTTTAATTGCAGCATCTTTATCTGCATTTGCTTTAATTACATTGATGTCACTAATAGCTTTATCCTTAATGCTGTTGACTGAATCTACACTTGTCGCTGCTTCAATATCTTTATCTGCTTGTGCAACAATCGCATCTACTTTGTCTTTGTCTTCTTGTTTCTTTAAGCCGCTCTTGACTTCGTCTGCTACTGCTTTAACTGCATCTTTTGCCGCTACTTTCGTAAATGCTAGCTCCGTCTTGTCAGCTATACTATTTATAGCTGCACTTCCTTTAGTTGCTGCATCTACCGCTTCATCAACTGTTTCTGCTGCTGCAATTGCTGCGTTAGTTGTGTTCTTTACTTGTTCAATGTCACTAAGTGCTTTATTGTACTCTGCATTAACTTGCTCTTTTTCTGTTGAGTTTAACCGATTATATGCATCTTTGACACGCTGCGTCGCTGTTTCTGCTGCTTTGTCAATATTAGCTTTGTTAGTGGTCTTGGCATTTTCGAGCTCAATTATCTCAATTGCATCGGCCGTAGCTTTAACGTTATCAATGTCCCTGATGGCCTGGTCTCTAATGTATCCTACTATAGTTACACTCTCAGCATTCCCTAGATCTGTTTGGGCTTGACTTACAATATTATCAACTTTGGTTTTGTCTTCTTCCTTCTTTAAGCCGCTCTTGACCTTAGCTGCTTCTGCTGCAATCATATCTGTAGCATACACCTTGGCAAAGGTCAGTTCGGCATCAGCTGCTGCTTGGGTAAAGGCCTTATTTGCTTTATCTACTGCTGTCGTAATTTCTGAATTAGTTTGCGCAGCGGCTATTGCATCTTCTGCTACGCTCTTTGCCTTATCAATGGCATTATTGGCTGCGTTATATGCCGCTTGGATCGCCGTTGTCTTTTGCTCATCTGGTGTAAGACTATTATAGGCATCTTGAACCCGTTTCTTAGCTGCAGCCGCCTGCTCATCAACACTGGCCTTGCTCGTCTCTTTGGCCTTTTGAATTGTCTGCTCGGCATTGCTCTTGATGTTGTCAATTGCCTTGATGGCATTCTCTTTTATTCTGTTTACATTGTCAACGTTTTCTGCTGCACCAATATCGTCTTTAGCTTGACCGACAATTTCATCTACTTTATTTTGATCTGCGGTTTCTTTCAGGTTTGGCTTAACTTTTGCCGCTTCTGCTTGTACCGCATCATTTGCAGTGATCTTGACAAAGGTTAATTCAGCTGCATCCGCCAGCTTGTTAATGGTACCTGTGCCTTCACTGGCTGCGGCAGTAACTTCGTTCTCAGTAGTCGCAGCTGCGATCTTGGCATCAGTTGTGCTTTGAGCGTTTTTAATATCTGCAATAGCCTGATCATATGTGCCTTTGTTGTCTGTCTTTTCAGCAGGTGTTAAGTTGTTGTATGCAGCATCAACCCGCGCAATCGCTGCTTGAGCTGCTCCATCTACATTAGTCTTATTCAGCTCTTTTGCCTTATCAAGCTTCTCTTTTGCAGTTGAATCTGCAGTTGATTTTACTGCATCGATATCTTGAATTGCCTGATTTTTAATACTATTAATTGTTGGAACATCAGTAGCAGCGTCCAGCTTGCCATTAGCTGTTGTTACAATATTATCAACTGTTTGTTGATCAGCTGTGCTTAAACCAGGCTTAACCTTGTTAGCTTCAGCCGCTATTGCTTCTTTTGCATCTGCTCGGGCAAATGTAACTTCCGCCTTAGTTTCAATCTCGCTAATTGTTTTATTTCCTGCACTTGCTATGTTCAAAACTTCGTCTACGCTTTGAGCTGCATCTATGTCTTTATTTGTCTTTGCCTCTGCTTGATCTATATCTGCTATTGCTTGACTTAAAACGTCTTTAAGGTCATTTTGAACTGAAGAAGATAGTTTATCATATGCATTTTGTATTCGCTTCTTGGCCGCTTCAGCCATCGAACTAATATAAGCCTTTTGCGCAGTCTTATTAGCTTCTAAATCACCTGATTCTCCAGTAATTTCTAAGCCTTTTTCAACTGGTCGAACTCCAGAATCAATTGCATCTGGACTGTACCCTACAAAGTTAGCATTAGGAGTTAATTCAACTTTGTCTTCCTTACTTAGATTTGCTAAAACATCTGACGGGATTCTAACTTCAAAGGATCCGTCAGTATTTATTTTAGATGTAAATACACTTGGTAACTCTTTGATATTATCACCAATGTCACCACGAAAAGTATCATTAGTATTGACATAAGGCTTTAAAGTTTTATCTTCTTGAATTATTCCATTATATTTTGGATTACTAGAAATATACTTAGCGATTATATAACCATCTGTACCTTTTGAAAAGTACTTATAAAAAGCATTTTCTTTACTTGGTCCGTCGTCAGATCCGTTATAATTTTTGACTCTACCTTTAATGGATTTTGAGCCATCTTCATTTTGTACAACCACTAAGCTATCAGTGTCTATATCCAAATACCCACTTGGATTAGCAGGAACGAATTTAACATAATTGTAACTAGCTGAATCCTTGGTACTCAAAGCAGTTTCAAAAGCTGTTTTCATAATCTTATCAAGCAAATTATTTCCTGGACTTGCTACAGCAGCTTTTGCAGCATCCAGAAAAGCACTAAATCTATCATCATTGAGAATTTCCTTTAATTCAGGGTCATTTTCAATTTCCGTTAATTGCTCTTTAGTCAATACTTTGCTACCATCAAGCATTTCCATATTGTTAACTGAGACGCCTGTACCTGATTTCTGCATTTGTAAAACATGAAATGGTGGTAGTGTAAACTTAGATCCTGTAATAGTTTGTAGCTCTTGCCGAACGTTAGTAACAGTAATTCGATTATTACCTATAATACTTGTATCATAATTTTGATTATTATGAGCATCTAACACAAATGAACTTGGATTATCAACTTTAAATGTGCCACCTTTAACGTCTAGCAAAGTTATG
The DNA here is from genome assembly GCF_019972815.1 of Lactobacillus huangpiensis. Taxonomy (GTDB): domain Bacteria; phylum Bacillota; class Bacilli; order Lactobacillales; family Lactobacillaceae; genus Lactobacillus; species Lactobacillus huangpiensis. The sequence goes on along the minus strand of NZ_BPPA01000011.1, from coordinate 19,092 downwards.
GCACCACTACCTGCTTTTTTACCTAAACTAATATTAAAGCCACCATTTTCAACTTCAGCTGAACCGGTAATATAAACTAATGTTCCTGAATAATCACCCATATCATTACCAACAATATTCAGTTCAGCTTTTGGACTAATGGTAAGACTACCGTTATTGTAAAATAAATTTCCAGTATTCCTATTAGTGATATTACCATTTGTGTTAATATTCACTTGCCCATTTTGTAAAATATTAAATGTAGAAGCCGGGGCACTTAAATATATAGCTCTAGACTTACCGCTATTTCTTACACCCTGATAAGGTCGAACAGTATCAATGCCAATATTAATATTCAGTGTACCTGATACTGATACGTTGCCATTACCCTCCATGTAAATTGCACTAAATGGATAACCCCATTCGCCAGTATCACTGTTACCATCATAATCTTGAACAGGGTTAAGTGTTACTGTGGCATTTCTATTAATTTTTACGGAGTTACCATTACCTTTCATTTCAATGATAGAACCACCGTACGTAGATCCAACAAAATTGCCATCTAAAAATTCTATACTATCGTTGGTTCTCCCACTTGCAAATTCAAATAATTGTTGATCATTACGGTTTGGCCATTTAGCTGTATGTGCTTCATTATTTCCAGTGAAACGAATATGTGTATTACTTCCAGCATATATCATTTGTGAACCATTAAATGTACAGTCTTTAAAAGTGATCGTAGACTGATATGATCCATTAATATTTTCAGTACTCCAAACACCATAATAGTCACCACTAATTAAATTCAAATTTTGATAAACCACATTTGCACTTGTACCTGACTTTTGTTTCGGTGAAAAACCAGTAAAATTCAGGGTACATTTAGAGTTTCCATTAGATCTAATTATTAAATCTCGTCCTGGAACATCAAATGTGTTGTTTCCATTATTAGATGGGGCACTAATATCATTCATTATAAGAATTTCATTGATGTCTTTGTTATACAATGCATTTTGAAAATCATTCCAATTATAAGCTTTAAAAGACAAGCCGTTACTTGCATCCTTTACAAAACTACTTTTATCTTTTACATCTATAATTTTATCGGTTTCAGTGGTTTGATTATCGTTAGAGACATCATCATCAATCGTTTTAATCTCACTATCATGAGAACTTTCTGGCAACTTGCTATCATTTGAAGTATTAGTTTCTGAGACTATGTTAGTATCATTAACATCTTCATTATTTGAATCGGTTTCTGGATGGTTAGCAGAAACAGTTTGATCCGAGCCTTTCACAGCTTTTTTTACCTGATCTTTGACTGTTTTAGAATCTTTTACATCATCCCTATCTCTCAAAAATGATGCCAAACCTGAGAAAGTAGACAATTTAGCGCTTTTTTCAGACTTTTTATTCTGCTTGCCATTTTTATCAGATTCAGAAGTCAGCACTTTATTTCCTGATGTAGTTATATTAGATTCCAAATCATTTGACCCAGATTTTGTTTTTGTCTCTACTTGTTGTGATGGCTCAACAACATCAGCCTTTACAGTCTTGCTGCCTAATCCGAAAAAAGTGAAACCTAACAGAACAGAAGCAGCACCAATAGACAATTTACGAATTGAGAATCGATCATGTTTTGCCTGCATTTTCATTTTTCTTAGTTGTTCTTTATAGTTATTTTTACCTAGCATGAGTTTTCCTTCCTTGAAAATTTAATTACATTTTAAATTCTATAACTATAGTTATTTTTTGTCAATATAGCTTTGGAAACAAATTATTTTCTACAAATAAGTGTTATTTTAAAATTTAATTTTAAACTTAAAAAATAAAAATGTAAATTTGTATCTAATGCTTTTGATCTAGGATTAAAATAAAAAAACTCAATAGTTGTAAATTTAACTTTTTATTTTATAAATTAATATTTGTTATATTCATAATAAAATATAGTACTTGCTTTTAAAATTAAAATAACATAAAAAGTTAATAATAATATAAAACTAATATATTAATCTTATATTTTTAATGTTATTTAAAATGATATTTTCTAACAAAATCTATATTCGAATATTTTATTAATTTTATATATAAAAATAGTATTACCTAAATGACACTATTCATGAAATTTACTATTTAGTCCTTTTTTTGAGACTAAATTATCTAAAAGTTTCTCTCTTTATAAATCTCTAATTATCAATAGAGATCTGATTTGCATAGGTTTTGATACTTTATGTCCCTTCATTGTTTTTATATTTAAAAGATCTCCGATTCAGCTAAAGCTCAATATAATTTTGATAGATTGTAACTCTCAAATTTGATTTTTTTAAATTAGCTAATCAAACTAATGTCTTAATTAAAAATTTTAGGAGCAAAAAGACCTCAAATTTATTCTAAATTTGAGGTCTTCCGTGTTTTACCAACTACTCAATTTTAAAGATTAACTACCTAAAAGTTTGCCTTCTTAATATATTTACCATTTGCTATGACATAGAATTTCTTATGACCAATTTTAATAGGATTACCATAAGTCTTAACAACTTTATGTTTCCGCAAAACTTTTTTACCTAAACGATTACCATACCTATTATATATATAAGCATTATGTTTCAGCTTTAATCTCTTAGCGTCAATGTTGCCACTATCCACAAACAAACCGTTTGCTAAAGCATAGTAGGTTTTTCCACTAATAGTCTTCTTAGCAACTGTTTCTATTTCTGAACCCGACTTGATAATTAACTTGTTAGCACGCTTGCCATTTTCATCATATAGATAAGCATTATGCATTAGTTTCTTAGTCGTAGTCTCAACAGGTTGAACTGCAGTATTAATAGTTTCTGCAGCAACTTCTTCACCCGCTAATCCCATAGCAGTTACTAAATTTACATTTCCTGCTTTGACATAGCGGTTCTTCGCTATAGTGAAGTATCTTTTACCGCGAATCTTAACGACTCCACCGAATGTATTAAGCAGTTGACCCTTTTTGTAAACTCCTGTATTCTTAACCCGCTTGCCAAGCTGGTTATAAACATACGCATTGTGAGTCAATTTTTGCTTAGTGGCCTGACCATTTGTTGCAACAACATAATACTTCTTGTTATTATTATGTGTGTCAACTAGTACATAATATTCACGTCCTGCAATAGTAACCGTACCGTAAGTTGAAAGAATTGAGCCGGCACCAAGTGTAACTTTGTTAGCCCGTTTTCCAGAATCATCATATAGATAGGCATTATGCATTAAAGTCACATTAGTGCTTTCACCTAAATCATTTGGAGTTCCATTAGCTCCATTTTCTTTATCATTGGTTGGTTGCTTAGCTGGGTCAGCAGGATTAGATGAAGTACTGCCATTGCCATCGGAATTAGAATTGTTTCCACCACCATTGGAATTATCATTATTGCCATTATTATTGTTGTTGGCACTATCTTTAATAATTTTATCAATGACAGTTGAATCTGATGAAGCCTTATTAATCGCTTCAATACCATCGTCACGCTTGCCGTCAATATCAGTTAAAGTATTATTTTGATTAATCTTTTCCTGAGCATCAGCTAAAATTCGATCGATTTCAGTCTTAATCTTGGCTTTTTCATCGTCAGTATAGTTATCACCGTTTTCATGCTTGACCCTGTTATTATCAATTTTCTTCTTAGCATTAGTAGCAGCATCTGAGACAGCCGCTTTGGCAATCTCCCGTATCCCAGTTATTCTATTATTCAAAACTTCATCATAAGAATTACCAGAGATATCTTTATATTTGTCATGCTCACTATTAGTTGCATAAATCCATGCGGAATCACCAAAATACCTCTGGTTCTGGGCAACTGCACCTTTGTATTCAGCCTCAACATCCCTATTGGCAGAACTCTTAACTGCATATAATGCTTGCTGCATTAACTGATCAATTGCTTGCCTTGCCATGTCAATATCATGGTTCATCTGATTTGCAATATTCTCGTAAGATGCATCAGCTTGAGCATCTTGTGTAAGCACACTATCTATGCTTCCATGTATGCCATCAAGTCTATTTTTGAAATGATCTCTATCTTGAGGAAGTAGGCTATCTATATTATTAAGCGTGTCCTTTGCCTTATTGAACATATCATTAACTTTTTCTTTGGACATCAGCTCATTATAAGCATTGATTCCGTTGCTATAAGCTTGAGTAGTGGAGCCAATATTTGTTGAATGCTTAATTGCATCAATTGCTTCACGTATAGCTTGAATATTCCTTTGATAATCAGGATTGGCTTTTTGTGTTTCAGTTAAACCATTGTATCCAGCTTCCAGGCCTGTTATTTCATCTCCAGCACCCTTTAAGGCATTAGCTTGGTTATAATCAAACCATTCAGAAGTATTTTGATAAGTATCAGTTAGCTTAGTACCAATTTGATTTTCGTCAGTCGGAATTTTATTGATTTCAGTTTGCTGTTCTATGTCTGCTTTTTCAGTTGCATATAAATCATCAACTATCTTGTTTAATGCTTTCTTTTGATCAGCAGTTAGTTGAGATGAGCCGATAATGTTGTGAGTTGTTGAATATTTTCTTTGTAAAATATCCTCTGCCTTTGCTTTGGCAGCAGCAAGATTAGTATCTTTTTCAACATCAGCAAAGCCAGGAATGTGACTGCCAGAATTGTTATCAGAATATCCTTGAGTTGCATTGTTGACAATCTGATCAACGTCCTTTTTGATGTCATCAGTAGAACGATCATTTCCGTTCTCATCTGTTGTTGGAACTGCGTTAATCTTTGCCTTGCTTTGATCGTAAATATCTTGGATCTTCTGCTTTTGCTTTTGTAAATCGGAGTTTACTAAACCGGAATCCTCAAGCTTTTTATCAGCTTCTGCTTTTTGCTCAAGAAGATTATTGATAGCATTTTGCTTAATTTGATAGATTTCTTCTTTATTTCTAGCTGTTTGGTATAGCTGGTCAATTCCAGTTTCACCTAAATTGATTGAGTGTCCCTCGCTATCGAGCCCCTTTTCAATATTTTGTAATTTCTTTTTAGCATTTTCGAGATCTGTTGTTGTCGGACTGCTTGGTAAAGCAACTTTACTAATTTCATCTTTAGTCTTTTGAACTAACTGATTAAGCTGATCTTGCAGGTCAGCCTTTTGCTGATCAGTTAAATGACTTGCAACTTGACCAATACTGCCTTTATCTTTGACATACTTATCAATAGCCGCAATTTGTTTATTCTTTTCACTTAGTAAATTGGCTGGAATACCTGCTTGATCTATAGCAGCTTCACCAGCTTTTTCAACTTGACCTAAGTCTGCATTATCATCGGCACCATATAAGTCGCTAACACCTTTTTGCATTGCGTCATTTATTGCAGCTTCATTTTGACTTATTTCAGTTGGATCAAGTCCTGAACCAGGTAATTTTGCCTTAGCAGCTTCAGCATATTCTTTCAGAGTATTAATTTGTTTGTTCTTTTCTTCGAATCGCTGAGTTAAGCCACTAATTGCATCATTACCAGCTTGCGCTGCTTGATTAATTGCACTATTTGCATCAGTCGTATTGTTTTGAGCAGCTTGAATATTTTGAGCAGCTTTATCACGTTCTGACTTAATGCGATCTCTCATCTGATCCGCAAGATTAGGATTATCTTTAGCAATCTTATCTGCAGCTTCGTTTGCCTTGGTAACTGCATCTTGCAATTTAGTTAAGGCATTATTAACAGATTCTGCCTTGACAATTTCATTATTAACTTTATTCAAATCAGCATTATTCTGATCTTTAGCATCAGATAATTGATCTTGGTTAGTAGCAGAGTTTATTCTAGTTTCACCTGACTGACGAATTTGATCAATTTTATTCTTCAAATCATTATATTGGTCTTGACCTAATTTTTTATCAGCCAAGTCTTGATCAATTTGCTGTTGTAATTTATTAGTTGAATTATCAAAATCATTTTTAGCAGAAGTCTTAGCGTTAGTAATGTTCTCATCATTAGCTGTATCAACAATTGCTTCAATTGCTTTATTACCCTCATCTTGAGCCTTTTTCACATCATCTGCATTTTGAGCTTTATCAATATTGTCTTTTGCCTTATCCCGCTCGCTTTCAATTGTAGATGTGTCTTTAGCGTCTTTAGCAATTGAAGTTTGGGCTTTATCATCTAAAGCAGATTTTGCCTTATTTTTAGCTGCCTGCAGTTTAGCATCAGCCAAAGCCTGGTAAATATTGCTTAGACCGGTATTCTTTTCTGTATCAATATTTTCAGATAGAGCGCCACTGACGTTTGCAACAGCATGATTATAAGCATCTTGTGCTTGTTGTTTAAACTTAGCCAGCTGATCAGAGGTTAAATCACTTAAACCATTTATTTCTGGTAGAACACCGGTATCACTTGAGCCTTTTCCAAGAGCTTTATCAAGTTCTTTAATTGCTTGATCTCTTTGCTTACGGATATCATCTGCATCACTCTTACTTGCATTAGCAACTACGTTACTAATTCCCTGTAAGGTATTATTTTTGATTTTCTCAACTGTAGCGCTGTCATTGGCCGCGCCAGTATCATTAATGCCTAAATCAGCCACTGCAAAAACTGCATTTTGGTCTCGTGAATCATGTAGTTTAGCTCGAGCCGCGTATGCTGTATTTTTAATCAAATCAATGGCAACAATTTTATCACTAGCTAACTTGGCAGCAGATTCAATGTTATTAATTTTATTTAATGCATCTTGATAAATTCCAGTTAGTTGTTCTTTATTTGTGGCAGCATCAATTTTATTATTTGCATCCGCTGGGATTGACCCAAGCTGACTAATTGCATCATTAAATTGATTCTTTACTTCATTTTTTTGTTCATCAGACAATTTGCTATAAATGTCACTTAAACGATTCTTGGCACTGCTTGCAGCATTGGCAATACTATTTTTAGTATCAGTTTTAGATGTATTAAAACCATTACCTGCAGCTTCTGCAGCATCAATATCTGATTCGCCCTTTTTCTCAGCTATATTAGCATCAGAGATATCATTTGTAGAATCAATTATTGATTTTGCGTTATCACGTGCGGATGTAATGTTATTAACCGTTGTGTTCTTGGCATCATTGGTAATATCCGACGAATTATTAATCCGGTCAATCGCCTTTTGAGCATAATCATCAAGCTTTTGTTTATTAAGGATCTTATTAACATTTACGTCACTAATCACATCATCAATTGATGACTTACCATTTTGGACAATTTTATTAAGTTGCTCATTGGTAGTGGTATTTTTATCATTAATTCCATTAACACCAATATCATAAGTAGCATCAACTTTTGCACGTAATTCTGCTTTGTTGGCACTGGTAATCTGATCCATATTGCCAATCTGCTCTTTTACTTTATTACGCTCATCCATTAGAGCTGCTAAAGCCTGGTCTTTTGCAGACTGCAAGTTTGCTGCAGTTTGAATGTTTGCTAAATCGTTTTTACCTTTAGTTAATGCTGCATCTATATCATCTTTACCTGCACCTTGAATGGCAGTTTGAGCCTGATTGAAGGCATTGGTAATCTGATTATAGTAGTCATTCTTTTCGGTTACTCCTAAATTAGGATCATTAGTAATCTGACTGCTTGCAGAATCACGCGCATCTTTTAATTTTCCAATTGCAGTTTGACGCTGTTGTTCTAAGGCCTGAGCTTCGAGATCAGGAGAAAGAGAATTAATAACAGAATTAATGGCATCAATTCCTGTTTGAGCATCAGTGTTAATATCAGTTACTGTATGGTCATTAGTGATCGCCTGGATTGCTTGATCATAACCCGCATCAATCTGGTCCTGTTTTGCTTGAACTATTGCCGGATCAAGATGAGAATTTGCAAGAGTATTTTTGGCATTAGCCTTGGCCTGTTGCAATTTACTAATTGCCTGAGCCTTAGTGGCTGTGATTTGAGCAGCACCTAAATCTTTAAGAATATTGTTTTGACCTTCTTGCTTTGCCGAAGTGATATCAGAAACATTTTGAGCCGAAGCAATTTTAGCCTTTGCAGCCTGCGCATCTTGATCAATTTGGTCTTCATAATACTTCTTATTTGAAGGACTGAGTTGACTATCATCAATGCTTTCAATTTTAGCTTTTGCATCATTAACAGCTATATCAATGTCTTGAGCTGCATTGGTTCTAGCTTCTTCTACCACCTTATTGGCAGTACCGTGTGCATCGCTTACAATATTATCTATACTGTTTTTAGCGTTAGTGACTGTCTCAGCGATTTTAGAACTATCGACCTTGTTTAAAGTATCGATATTGTCGTTAACTACCTTGCTGATTTGATCATGATATGCTTTCTTTTGTTCATCAGTCAGATTGCTTGTCTGATCGATTTGGTTATCAGCGTTTGTTTGCGCTTGTCTGATCTGCTTGATAGCATCAGCCAAGGAATTGTTACGCTCACCATTAGCTTTAGCTGTAGCCAGTAAGTTGTTTAAGGCATCGATACCATCATTACGCGCTGAATCAATTGCAGTTAAGCTGTCTGCCTGATCAATGCGCTGGTTATAACCAAGAGGAGTGTTTGAATTATTGAGCAGTTTCTGTGCATTTGCCACGCTATCGTCAATATCATTTGCTGACAAACCAGGCAAACTACGCAGTTGGGTCTCAATACCGCTTTCTACTTTAGCAAGTTTAATCTTAGAAAGCTGTCTTAAAATTGACCGCTTAGTTGACTCCTCAGTTGTCGAAACAGCAGCAGAATCGCTTGCTTTATCAATATTAGTCAAACCATCACTTACTGTTTTTTCTATTTCAGAGTTTGAAGAAATGCCTAGCGAATTTTCATTAGCATTTGCATATCCCATAATTTCAGCTTTTGCCGCATTTTGATCAAAAATAGTTTGTGCTGCTGTTTCTCTTTGTAGGATCGCAGTGTTATCAGAAGTGCCATAAATTGACTTTTGCTCATTATACTTAGCACTTCCTGGTTTAGCTGTTGCAACTTCTGCTGCTTGATCAATTGCATCTAATAAAGGAGTCTGTTGATCTAAGCTAATGCCTGAATTCTGCACTCGCTGTTTTGCAGCAGATGCTGCAGCATTAATTTTACTTGCTTCTTGATCAGCATTTATATCCTTAATAGACTCCTTACCCTTGGAACCATCGGGATCATCACCAGTGATAATATTGTGAACTGCTTGATTATAAGAATCCCTTATTTCTGCAGTTTTATCGGCATGGTTGTTAATTTCATCTTGAGCAACAGCCTGTAAGTCTTTCAGTGCCTGAATTGTTTTGTTAACTTTATCAATTATATCTTGAGCTTCTTTTTGGTGACCATCTACTGATACTTGGTCAAGATCTTTTTCAATATCACCTTCTGGCTGAGCGATAGCCTGAGCACGAGCCAGTCGAGTAGGTAAATTAGTTACTTCGGTCTTCTCTTCTTTACTCAAGTTAGGATCGCTTGCTAGCTTGTAAGCGTCAACATAGACTTGATCAATTTTTTGCTTAAGATCGGTTTCAATACTCTTCTTATAACCATAAGCTGCCTGATCAATTGCATTAATACCATTCTTCATTGCTTCAGTAATATCTTTATCAGCTTGAATACCTTTAATAGTATTAATTGCTTTATCACGTGCAGCATTAATTGCATCTACCATTGTAGGGAATCTCTTTGACTGCAATGTGGCTTCATTATTTAAATTTGTAATTGCATTATTACGAGATGCCTCAATCGTTGAAGAATTTTGCGCCTGACTTACGACATTCTTAATTGCATCAAGGGCAGCATTCTTACGATTGTTAACCTCGGTTAAAGTGTTTGCACTTGAAGCATAAACTGAAGTTTTTTCATTATCGGAATTAATTGTTTTGGATGCAGCAGATGCAACTTTATCTAATTGTTCATTAAAGTCTTTAACTTGAGCATCAGATAGATTATTAGGTCTATGAATTTTAGCATCACTTATTGCATCAGTAATTGCCTTTGCAGCTTGATCTTGAGCGTCTGCTAAAGTTAGAATATCCAAGTTTTTAATTATTGGGCGACGACCTGCAGCTACACTAAACGGATCATAGCTAACAAAGTTTGCATTTGGAGTTAATTCTACAGAGTAGCCTTTATCAAACTTAATCGTTTGATCAGCTGGAATAGTAAAACTAAATGAACCATCATCATTCACAATTGTTGCAAATTGTGTTGGTAAAGGGTTCAAAGAACTGTTGCTTGAATCTCTTATGGTGTCTTTTGTTTGCGAATATGGGTTGTCAATTAAATTCTTACCATTTTGATCCTTTGGTGTCCACGCAGTTTTTACTCCCATACTATCGATTAAATTAGCCATAATATATGCTTTAGTGGCAACTGGGAGTATCAAACTAAATGGGTTTTTCAAATTTTCTGGATCTGAATCCGGACCATCAACAGTAGAATTATAATTAATTACGCTACCTGCCTCACCGGTAATTGTTTGTGAGCCATCATCATTTCTAGTGATCTTGACCTTACCAGGATCAATATCCAAAAAACCACTCGGATTGGCTGGAATAAAACTAATGTTGTTATAGCCAAAATTATTGCTATTGTTGAATGCTTTTTGAATAATATCCGAAAAGATTTGGTCGTAAGTCCAGCCGTTCTTAATCCCATCAGTCAACGAATTTTGAACATCAGCCGGCAATTTATCAAGTGAAATATGAGCTTTTGCTGCCTGTGCTTTAATTTCTGCTAATTTATCTGCAGTTAGCTTTTCTTGACCATTAAGCAACTCAATATTATCGACTGCAATCGTACTATCAGTTTTCCTAACAGTCAAAACGTGAAATGGTGGCAATGTTACTTTACCAACCCCAGTTTGCGTTGAGCTCAAATCAAACTGTTGCCGAACATTTGTTAAGGTAATCGGCATTGTGCCGATAATACTCGTAGCAGGATTGGTATTGCCCTGGACATTCAAAATTAATGAAGTGGGATTATTAACAAGTAACTTTCCGCCTTGCACATCTACCAAAAGTATTTGGCCATTACCGCCATCTACGTATCTACCATTTGGACCTGGCGTTCCAAGAATAATGTTAAAACCACCGTTTTCAATGTTGGCTGTACCCCTAATTAAGACTAAAGTACCAGAATAGTCGCCCATATTTGAACCATTAATGTTTAACGATCCCCGTGGTAAAATGTTAAAATTACCACCATCATAAATCAGGTTTCTATTGCCCCAGTTATTAGCTATATCACCGTTAGTAGTAATATTTACTTTCGCATCACTATTAATATTAAAAACAGAGTTGCCATCATTAATCAGGATTGCACTGGATTGATCGTTGTCATTTGTACCATTATAGTGATCACTACCAACTATGATGTTTAATTCACCATTAACATTCACGGCTTCATTATTACCTAACATGGCGATAGCTAAAGGAAGCCCAGTATGTTCAGCAGCATTTGAGCCTAAGCTATTATTAGGAACATAGATTCGAGGAGCAAGTGTTACCTTGGCATCCTTGGCAATATTAACAACATTGTTGCTCCCAGCCATTTCTAATACGTTACCACCGACAGTTTTACCGGTAAAAGTACCGCTAAAATCAATTGAGTTGTTTGAACCTGTAAATTCAAATAGTTGTTGAACATCACCACTTGATATTGTAATGCCAGGATATGGTGTATGAGTCACTTCACCATAGTTAGTTCCTGTAAAGTAAATTTTAGTATTGTTACCACAGTGAACCATCTGCGAACCATGGAAATTAACATTATTAAACGTTACTTTTGAAAAATGCCCGTCCTTATTGTAATCATCAGTCATGATGACACCCCAGATATCGGCACTCCATAAATCAAGGTTGTCGTACGTTATATCTAAATCCTGAGTACTGCCACTATTTAATTGGAGGTGGTTACCTTTCAAATCCACCTTAAATCTGGTATTACCATTACCAGCGGATTTAATCAACATTTTCCTGCCGTAGAAGTAGTATGCTTGTGATCCATTCTCTGGTCCGTCAGTAATATCGTTCATGACGTCAATTTCTGATATAGATTCATTCTGAAATGCAGCTATAAGTTCATTAAAGGTATGGACCTGTGCTACACCAGCATCCCTAGTATTTATTTCTGTGTTTTCAGCAGCATTTGAATCTTCCGCTACTACAGCAGTTGAATCAGCAGGCTTTGTTGTTGTATCTCCTTTAGCGGATGAGACTTCATCGGCTTGTTGATCCTCACTAGACTGTTGGTCCGAGCTATTTGTTGGATCAGAGGTTGTCTTTTCTGATTTTGCCTGACCAGTTGATAAACTGTGACTAGCTTTTGAGTCACTGCCACTATCTCTTAAAAACGAACTTAAGCCAGAAAATGTGCTTAAATCGTGCTTTGTATTATCTTGACTTGACTGCTTTTCTGTAGTTGCAGTTTTTGCAGTATCCCCAGTTTGTTCTGTTTTAGTTGTTTCATTCTCATTTTTTTGAGAATTTACTTCTTCATTTGCCGGATCAACTGTATCTGCTTTAACTGTTTGATTGTTTAAGCCAAAAAATGTAAAACCGAGCAAGACAGAAGCAGCACCAATTGTCAATTTACGAATTGAAAAGTGGTCTTGCTTTGCCTGCATTTCCATTTTACGTATTCTTTCCTTATTATTATTTTTACCTAGCATAATAATCCTTCCTCAAAATTATAATTACATATTAATTGTAAGTCCTGTTATTTTTACTGTCAATTTAGTAACATTATTATGCACAGTATAAATAACTTTTTTAAAATAACATATTTTTAACAAACTACTATTAATACAGTATTTTTAAAGTTAAAAATAACAATAGCTATATTATTACAAAAAATATTTTATATCTTAATATTATATAAATATTTTTAATTTAATAGTTTTTTGAAATAATTATTTATGCTATACGAATACTAAATTAAAATTACAAATATATATTTAGCCATTTTTGAGATATACTTAAAAGATTTATTATCTAGGGTGAAAATCTGCAGTAATTACCTATAAGAATAATATTTTTAATATAAATAAAAAAACCACAAACTGTTATTTCAACAATTTGTGGCATTTCATTTAAGCTATTTCAATTTAAAAGTTAGCTTTTTTAACAAAACGTCCTTTTGCAGTAATGAAATATCTCTTGCCGTTTATCTTGACTGAATTACCATAAGTCTTAACTGACTTACGTTTCTTCAGTACTTTCTTGTTTGCACGATGACCATACTTGTTATAAACGTAGGCATTGTGCTTTAACTTCAACTTCTTAGCATCAATATTGCCGGCTGCAATAAACATACCATCTAGAAGTTCGTAGTAAACTCTGCCGTTAACTGTCTTCTTGCCAGCAGTTTCGACTTTAGAGCCTGCCTGGAAGATCAACTTATTAGCACGAGTACCATTTTGATCATACAGGTAAGCATTATGCATTAAAGTCTTTTCAACAACAGTTTGTGGCTTTTCAGCAACTGCACTGGTTGGAACTACTTCAACTTTGGCTGTGCTTACAGTAACAACTCCTTTAGCAAAGTTGGCAGCTTTAACGAAGCGGTTCTTGTCAATGATGAAGTACTTCTTGCCACGAATCTTGACAGCATTACCAAAGGTCTTAACTAGCTTGCCCTTCTTGAATACGCCAGTGTTCTTTACCCGTTTGCCAAATTGATTGTAAATATATGCGTTATGCTTCAGTTTGCGCGTAGCCGCAACAACGTTACCAACAGCAACATAGTATTTCTTGTTGTTAGCACCTTTATCAACAAGGACGTAGTAGTCTCTACCATTGATGGTCTTAGTGCCATAAGTAGTTAGGACTGACCCAGCTCCAAGAGTAATCTTGTTAGCACGCTTGCCAGTTTCATCGTATAGGTAGGCATTGTGCATCAAAGTTACATCTACAGAGTTGCCAACATCATTGGTTCCATTAGGTTTATCCTTGTCAGAAGGGTTAGTAGTTGGGTTCTTAGCTGGATTGGCTGGTTGAATAGGAGCAACTACTCCGCCACCACCGTTATTGTCATTGCTGTTATTACCATGCAAAATATTATCAATTGTAGATGGGTCAGAGCAATCCTGATGAATTTGGTGGATACCGTTATCACGAATATTATCAATATCAGTTACTTTGTCAGCTTTATCGATATTATCCTTGGCATCTGTAGCATCCTTATCAATCTGCTCATTAATCTTATTCTTATCAGCATCAGTATAATCAGTGCCGTCTTCATGCTTCAGATGGTTGACTTTATCTTTAGCAATATCAACTGCATCGTCAATTGCGCCTTTAGAAATTTCCTTATCAGCGTTGGTCTTATCAGAGTTGATACCATCTTGCGATGAACTATGAACATGCTTATTCTTTTCGTAAGCATCATCAGTCTTAGGTGTCTTGCTGTCATCACCAAATTCATTGTGAATTGTATCTACCGCATCACTATGGTTCTGGGAAATTTCATTGTTGGCATCAACAGCATCTTGAGATTGGTCTTCAATACCAAAGTCGTTTTCAATGGTGGTAATATCGCTTTGAGCATCATGGGTAATCTGATCAATCTTGTCCTTGTTAGTTGAAGCGTTATCAACAGAAGAATCGATCTGGTTAAGCTTGTCCTTGGTGTCTTCAACAACTTTATCAACGTCACCTTTTAGACGATCTTTAGCTTTATCAGTTAAATCACTATTATCAATATTAGTTTTAGCCTTATTAGCATCAGTCTTAACCTGATCAAGGGCATTCAACTTGTTAAGTAACGTCATACCCTTGTCGTAAGCTGAACTTGCATCCTTAATGTTCTGAGCATTATTAATTGCTGTAATAGCATTATTAATGTCATTGAGGTAATCTTTATAATCAGGATCGGCCTTTTGCATATCAGTTAATTTATCAAGACCAGCTTGTAAACCAGCTATACCATCTGTACCTGACAAAGCATTATCGTGTTCGTCATCGAACCATTCACTAGGTTTAGTCAAGATAGCGTCGATAGCTTTACCAATCTGATCTTCATCTTTTGGAACATCATTTATGTCGGTCTTACTATCAATATCAGACTTTTCGGTATTAAAGGCATCATCGATAGCTTTATTAGCTTTTTGCTTTTGATCTGCAGTTAATTGTGAGCCGTTAATAACGTCATGCGCTTGAGCACGTTTATTATTAAGAGTTTTTTCAGCTGTTGTCTTAGCACCATCAAGTTTAGCTTGATCAACGATATTGCCAATTCCAGGTACTTTATTATTGTTATTTGGATCCTCGAAGCCGTTAACAGTATTGTTAATAATTGTATCGGCTTCATCTTTTATTTGTTCAGGAGTCTTAACATGACCGTTATCATCTGTGTCAGAGATATTAATAATCTGATCCTTAGCTTTATCAACGAGCTTTTGTACTTGATCCTTCAAAGGTCCTTGATCAGCAGGAGACAAACCTGAATCTTTGATTTTATTATTTGCTTCTTCTTGTTTCTGCTCAAGTTCAGCAATTGCGTCATTCTTGGCCTTAACAACATCGGCTTTTTGTTTGGCAAGTGTTTTAACTTTATCAACTCCAGCTTCACCAAAGTCAACTGTTTCGTTACTTTCAGGAACACCTTTTTCAGCATTATCAACCTTGGCCTTAGCTTCGTTAAAGTCAGTTTGGCTCGCACCTTCTGCTAAAGTAACATCATTGATCTTAGAAATAGCCTTATTCTTTGCCGCTTCAACTTGCGCCTTAAGTTCTGCGATAGTGTCTGCTGGCAGACCATTCTTATTCTGATCGGTTTGAGCCAATTTTTCAATATCACTTTCAGCAGCAGTAGCATACTGGTTGATAACAGCAATCTGTTTATTCTTTTCTGCGAGAAGTTTAGTTGGCAACTTCGCTAACTCAACCGCGTTTTCAGCTTTTTGTTCCGCTGTTTTTGCATCATCTACAGAAGATGCTTGGTAAATATCGCTGATTCCAGTTTGCACAGCGTCGTTAATCTCAGCTTCACCTTGTGCAACATCACTTGCAGTAAGTACAGGGTTGCCATTTTCATCTGTCTTAAGTTTGTTAAGATCGTCCTTAGCTGCATCAGCTTTTTGCTTCAGAGTCTTAATCTGGTCAACCTTATCGGTGTAATCATTAGTCAGACCGGTAATGGTATCGACACCTTTTTGACCAGCAGTCTTAATGGCATTTAGTGGATCATCTGCTGCGTTTTGAGCATCTTTAATGTTCTTAGCCGCATCAGCACGCTGTTTTTCAATAGCATCTTTCATTTGTTTAGCAAGTTTTTGCTGCTCTTCCTCAGTCTTACCTACTTCTTTAGCAACCGCATCAGCAGCATCATTAGCTTTGTTAACCGCATCAGACAACTTACCTAAAGCGGTGTTAACTGCTTCTACTTTATCAATATCAGTATTAATTCCGCTTAAGGCACTTTCACCATCACTTTCAGCACCATTAATGTTTGATGTACCGTCAGCATTTGAAATGGCTCCGTTTGCTGCAGCAACAGCATTATCTACCTTGTCTTTCAGGTCTTGATATTGATTATAATCTAGCTTTCCACTATCCCTGTCATTCTTCAGACGGTCATAAATCTTATCAGCAGCAGCAGCAAGCTTATCTTTAGCAGTCTGTTTCTCTTTAGCTGATGAGGTACCATTATCAACGTGACCCTTGATTTCTCCTTCACCATCTTGTTTAGCATTATTAACTTTATCAGGTGTGTCGGCATTATCAATGTCTTCTTTAGTCTTGTCACGGTCTTTGTTGATATTATCGATGATATTTTGTTTATCATCTTTATTAATAGTATCGTCCTTATTAACTTGATCAATGGCATCATCAGCGGTCTTGTCAACATCTGCTTTAGCAACATTTTTAACAGCTTGCAGTTTAGCATCTGTTAGTGCTTTATCAATATTAGTCTTGCCAAGGCCTTTTTCAGAATCGATTTGATCCTCAGTAGCACCTTCAATTCTGATATGTGCTCTATCGTGAGCAGCCTGAGCTTGAGCTTTAAATTGCTTCTTCTGGTCGGCAGTTAAATCATTTAGTTTGTCAATAGCAGCGGTAGTATTAGCAAGTTCCTTAGCAAGATCCTCATTGGCCTTGTTCTTTTTAGCCCAAAGAGCGTCATCTTTATCTTTATCACCTGTATCAGAATCTTTAATATTGTTGATACTGTTAAGAGCATTATTCTTGATGGCAAGTATTGTTGAACTATTAGTGGCGGAATTAATATCAGCAATTCCTAAGTTTTCAATCTCTTCAACTGATTGTTTATCTCTATCCTTCGACAATTTAGCCTTAGCGGCATTAGCGGCATCCTTAATAGCTTGAACAGCTGCAATCTTAGTCATTGCAACATTAGCTGTATCACCAGCTGAGTTTATAGAATTGATGGCATCATTAGTTAAACCAGTAATTGTATCCTTGTCTAATGCAGTATCAATTGCTGCCTCAGCTTGGTCAGCAATTTCCGGAATAGCTTTAACAGCCTTGTCATATGCATTTTGAACTTGCTTCTTTTCAACATCAGTTAAAGCATCGTACACATCTTTTAAGTTGTTTAAAGCTGTTTCTCTAGCGTTATCAATTTTAGCTTTTGCTGCAGTTTTAGCCTTTTCTAAATCTGCATTATTAGCCATGGCTTCTGCTTTTTGAATATTGATTTCACCATCTTTTTCAGCTTGATTAGCATCTTCAACTGTTGTTTGCTTGCCAACTTCTGCTTTAGCAGTATCACGGGCTTTTTGAATATTGGTAATGGCTACACTCTTGTCAGTGTCTGTCATAGTTGAACCGTTAATACGGTCAGTTGCTTTTTGAGCAAAATCTTCCAGCTTTTGCTTATCATCAGCGATTGTCTGGTCGATACCCTTTGCTTTGCCCAGAATATTCTCCATAGTGGTAATGCCGTCATTACTTGCCGAATTAATCAATGCAACAGTATTAGAAGTCGGATCTTTAACCTTATTGACAGCATTGTCATAGGCGTTTTGAAGATCAGTCTTGATACCATCTTTACCAGTTGTACTAATATTACCTAATTTGTCAATAGCTGCACTATCAGCATTGAATTCATTTTGTAAATTAGTTAGAGCTTTGTCTCTAGCAGATTGCAAGTCAGCATTATTTCTAATGTTGTTTAATTCTTCAATACCTGCATTGTGTGCTGATTTAACGTTATCTTTATCAGCAGCATTAACTGCTTGCTCTGCATTATTCAGAGCAGAAGCAATTTGCTCAAGGTAATCGCTTTTTTCACTGTTAGATAAATTAGGGTCTTCTTGAATATGGCCACGCAGTTTTTGAGCTTGATCTCTTAAATCTGCGATCGCTTTATTCTTAGCTTTTGCTAAGTCGGCCTTGTCTTTATCCTGAGAAATACTGTCAGCAACAGCTTTCATAGCACTGATACCCGTGTTCTTGTCAGTAACAATATCGGATGGAGTATAGTCATTAGATACAGCAGTTATTGCCGTAGTATAGGCATTGTCAATAGCATCGAGGTCTTTCTGCCAATCATCATCAGAAAGTGTGCCGTTCGTGTGGGCTTCATTAACAATTGATTTGTTATCGTTCTTTGCCTGATTCAATTCTTCAATTGCTTGTGATTTAGCAGCAGCAACTTGGGCTGAAACAAGATCTCCGTTTATGTTGTTTTCACCATCTTTTTCAGCAGTATCGATAGCGTCTTTATTACCTGCTGAATTGATGGCATTAGTTGCTGAAGCAGCATGCTGATCAATCAAATTTTTGTAATATTGCTTGTTACTTGGGCTAAGATAATTGTCATTTATACTATCAATAGCATTCTTAGCTTTCGTAGCAGCATCTTGTAAGGCTTTAAGTTGTGAACTCTTTTCATTCTGAAGATCTGCCAAATCTTTACTTGAAGCAGTACTCTTAACACTGTTAATCTTATCAATTGCAGTCTGTTTATCAGTTTTGATTAGATCAGGATCAGTTTCCTTATTGACCTTATCAACACCTTCAGTGGCATCGTCCTTAATAGTGTTAATTAGTAAAGTTCTGTCTTCATCAGTTAAGTTAGGATACTTAGTTTTATCATTAATTTCATTAATAGCATTATCCCGTGCTTGATTTATTTGTTTCTTAGCTGAATCTTTATAAGCAGCTAAAACGTTGTCTTGTCCGGCAGTGATGTCACCTTTAATATCATC
>NZ_BPPA01000010.1 GCF_019972815.1 Lactobacillus huangpiensis | reverse complement strand
CTGCTGTTAAATCAAGCTCTGCACCTTCAACTTCATTAATTTTATCTTGAATTGCTTTAGCTGCAGTGTTTTGAGCTAGAGCTAATATGTCTTTAACGATAGGTCGAAGATTAGTATCTGTAGGTGATAATGCGAGGGACAGAGGATTGTATTCAACGAAATTAGCATCTGGATATAGTGCAATTGAAGATCCTTTTAATAGTTCACTCGTAGGAATAGTTATGGTAAACTTATATTCTTTAGTAATTTCATCGTAAACAGCTTTACCTGCAAAATGGTGTTCTAAAGGGAGTATTTCGTCATCTGTATCCACATATGGATCTTCATTAAATCCTTTAGGAATCAAAGTAGTTTCTTTTCCAGATGAGTCCTTAATAACAATTTTAATATATGGGTCAGTTCCTCCTGGTAGATTAAGAATCGAGTTAAATATGCCACTTGTATCTGGTCCATCTAAACTGTTGTCATAATTTTTAATATAGCCGGTTATTACAGCCAAACTATTATCAGGATTTGATTCATCATCAATATAATCAATTGTAACATCATTTTTGTCTGTATCAATATCTAAAAATCCAGTTGGATTAGCAGGCTTAAAAGCTATATTATTATAACCTGGATATTTTGAATTGCTGAGAGCGATTTTCATCGCATCTGCAAAAATATTGTCAAAGGTTTGTCCTATATAAGAGCCTGAGTCTGGGTCCAACTTAACTGCAATATCAGGATATTCCTTTAATATAGCCTGAACCTCTTGGTCAGCTTTAAGTTGGGACGCCAACTCCTTACTCAAAGTTCTTTTTCCATTGAGCATTTCAACTTTACCAATCTCCATACCATTAGATGTATGTTTAACCTGCAAAACATGAAAAGGAGGTATAGTAAGTTTTTTATCTAAATCTTCTTTATCATAAGTTAAAATCTGACGAACATTTGTAATGTTAACCTGATTATTACCAAAAATAGTTGTTCCTGGATTTTGGTTCAAATGTGCATCTAATATTAAAGAAGTGGGATTGTTTATAGTTAAATCTCCTGGTGCATCAATTAAAGTAATGGCTTCATTTCCGGCATCACCTTGCAGCTTTACATTAAGAGCACTGTTTTCAAAGTCTCCTTTACCTTTAATGGAAATTAATGTTCCCGAGTAGTCACCCATATTTTCACCAGTAACATTTAAAGCGGCATTTGGTTTAACTATTAAATTGCCCGAATCGGTAATTAAAACATTTGAATTATTTCTTGATATATTTCCGTTAGTCTTAACATCTACTAAGCCGCCGGTCTGATCAAGGTTACTATCTATTACCAAACTGCTGTTTGAATCACCTAAATAAATAGCTTGGGCAACTTTGTTGTCACGTGTTCCCTTATAATCTGAACTACCTATGTTAATGGCTAGATGTCCTTTAACATTTACTGAACCACCATTAATCATAATTCCATAAATCGTCCCATTTTGCCCAGAATCAGGATTAAAACTACCATCACTATTCTTAAGGGGGTTCAATGTTACTTTTGCACCTTTAGCTATATAAACATTGCAATTTTTACCTCTCATTTCAATAGCAGTACCATTTAAAGTATTACCTATAAATTCACAACCTTCATCAAAATAAAGTGAATTATCAGAATTGGTAAATTCAAAGATTTGTGAATTATTGACTGCACCATTAGCTTGAGAACCATCAACAGGACTATTGTATGGACTCTTTTTTTGATCAGCAATTACCTTATTTTTTATATGTATTTCGTTATGACTACCTACATATAGTAATTGATTACCATAGAATTCAACGTTATCAAATGTGATTAAAGCAGTATTATCTTTACTTGCATTATAACTATAGTGATCTGTTCTAACTACTCCATACCAGTCTGAGCTCCATATTTTCAAATTCTTAAAAGTTATGTCTAACTTAGAATTACCTACTAGATCAGGATGTCGACCCTTAAAATCAATAATATGTTTTTTATCATCTCCTGATTCAATGACAAGCTTATGTCCCGTAACATTAAAACTTTGTTCCGTTCCGGTGCTAGAAGAAACAATATCTTTCATAATACTTATTTTAGAGATATTTGTATCTTGAAATGCCTTCTCAAATTGATCCCAACTGTAGATTTGGGCGACACCGTTTTCAACCTTTAAATCATTACTTTCCTTTTTATTAATCTTGTTTTTGTCTGTTACTCCATTAGTATTATCTTTTGAAGTTGCATTATCAGAATTGTTATTATCCGAATTATCTTTGTCAATTGGATTCCTGTCAGCAGTATCGTCTTGACTTTCTTCTCCGGAGATAGTTGAAGAAATATTTTCATTATTATTATTGTTATCTACTGTTGTATCTTTATTGTCGCTGTCAATCTTATCTTCAGCAATCTGACTATTAGACTTGTTTTTATCATTGGCATTCTTGGGCTTGCTATCCTTAGTGTCTCTTAAAAAAGAACTCAAACCTGAAAAAGTTGACAAATTAGTCTCAGTATTTGAATGATCCTCGTTTGATTTCTCACTTATTTGCTGCACAGATTTAACCGTATCAGCTTTTACGCTTTGACTATTTAAGCCAAAAAATGTAAAACCTAGCAAGACAGAAGCTGCACCAATACTCAGTTTACGAATTGAAAAGTGGTCGTGCTTATCTAGCAACTCCATTTTTCTTAATCTTTCATGATAATTATTTTTACCAAGCATATATATATCCTTCCTAAAAGTATGTATGATTATTATTTCCGAATACTATTCTAGGATTGAAAATTTTGATTGTCAATATAATATCTTAAAAAAATATTGTATTTATAAATAACGATTAATAAAAAATTGATAAATTTAAAAATCTCAAAAATACAATTAGTGCTAATTATTTCATAAATCTAAAATAATATTTAAAAAAATAACATTATTAAATACAATAAAAACTTATATTTTTCAATTAATATTAAATCACAAAGAAAATCAAATTTATTAAAAAAATTATTAAACTATTTGTTTTTTTATGTTTAGAGCACTTGCAAAACAAACCTTTTTTTGATTAATACGTTATATTATGAAGGGTTACAAAGATTGAAAATTTTAGCTAACTGAACTAAGCTCAAAAAAAACAAGTAAAAATAATTCTCTCTCATGCATCTATAGATTTAATAACGTAATATAATTTTTATCTTCCCATCCTTAGCAATAAAAAACAGTTTATTATAACTTATTTGTATTATTTTAAAAGATAATAATAAATGATTAGATAACATTCAACAATAAATAATTATCATTTTTGATTAAAAAATAAAAAACTTTTCACTAAAACCGATAATATTTGCTCTTTCTTGACAAATATCAAAAAGCTTAGTAGTATAATAATTGATCTGAGTTGATCGACTAGCTTAATTGTATAAGGTTGACCGGTCAAACATAAGACATGCGAGATAGTAAATAACTTTCGAATCGGAAGACTATCTATTGCGATAGGATCCACATTCGTTGCGATACGTCTCATTTTTTGAACACTGCGGGTTCAACAAGCATTGTTTTGCTATGTTTCGATGACTCGGATTTCTTGAGAATATTAGGAAACGGTCTGCGGACCGTTTTTTGTTTGGAGATTTTATGGCTATAAAAGTTGTTATCACAATATATCTAGCAATATTACTTTTGACTGCCTTTTATTTATGGCATAACCGCCACAGTCATTTTCTGATTTATAATAGTAAAAACATTTCTAATTTCAGCTCTATAATGTCATGGACTGCAGTCATCTTGCTTTTAGAAACTTTGCTAGGCTTGATTTTAGTATTTCAGGCAAATAAGTATCTGAATTTAATTACGTTAGCTCTCAGCAGCATCACTATTTTAATTTTTAGTCTTATACTTAATCAAAAGGGTGATTAATTGCACTAAAATTTGGTAAAATAGTGGTAAGAGAGGTGTTTTAAATGATGAAACAATATCACCGTATTCAAGTCGCAGTTGATGGCTCCAAGGAAGCCGACTTAGCTTTTAAAAAAGCTATCGCCGCAGCTAAACGGAATGATGCTGCGTTGGAAATTCTGCATGTCATTGATACCAGATCTTTCCAAAATGTTTCCAGCTTTGATTCAGAGATGGTTGAACAAGTATCAAATGATGCTAAGGAAAAATTGCAGAATTACTACAAGCAAGCTACGGAAGCTGGCGTAAAGGAGGTTCACTATTCGATTGAATTTGGAGCTCCCAAGGCAATCATTGCCCACCAGTTTCCTAAAAAGCACCAAATTGATTTAATCGTATTAGGAGCTACAGGTCTGAACGCTGTTGAGCGCATACTAATCGGCAGTGTAACAGAATATGTTACCAGAACTGCTGATTGTGACGTCTTAGTCTGTCGTTCAAACGAAAACTTAACCAAGTAAAAAAGCATTTCATCGCTGAAATGCTTTTTTTGTGTGGCTATACCTTATATAATCCAAAGCTCATATTTTCATTTGACTAACCTTAAATATGGTTTAGATGAGGAATTAGTATTATCTTCAATGAAAGACGTTCTAAAAATAGCTTCTAGTTCTTCGATAGGCAGACCTGAAATTGAAATTAAATCCTGCTTAGTTACTAAGTTTGCATCTAATAGCATACCTAAAGCAGTTTTGAAAATACTTGGATGTTCTTGTGGTAACTTATTATCATCAGGTTCATGTTTCCTCCAATGATTTTTTGAAATTTGCTTTTGCAGATAAATGTATTGGTTTTCGGATAATAAGTGCAATTCATTGGCTTTATATATTAAAGCAGCAATAGAAACGTTCCAGTATAATTTAGCTTGCCTAAAAAAATTCATACTACCAGCCACTAAATAGTCAGTAAAAGACTCATCAGGAAGTAAAAAGTAGGAAGCAAATTGATTAGCTTGTTTTTCTAATAAGTTCTTATATTTATTGTTATTCAGGTCAAAAACATTTTCAACACTATTATGTAGTAATATGTGTCCTAGTTCATGTGCCAAGTTGAAGCGTCTTCTCATAACAGATTCATTATTATCTGTTAATGCAATAAGTGGCACATCATTTATACGTGTAGAAACTGCATCCATTTTTCCACTATGCATAGTCGTTTCAGTAATAATAATACCATTTGCCTCCATAACATTAGTAAGATTTTTAATTGGACCACTTCCTAACTGCCACATCTTACGTGTTTTCGAGGCTAAACGCTGGACTATTTCTGGAGTAATTTCTTCAATTTTAAGATTTAATGGTTCAGGGATATTCAGTTGAGGTAGTTTGATGTACTTAGATATATATAATAAACTTTGAGCAGCCAATTCTAATCTAATTTTTTGCATTTCCCTTAACTTGTTTGTACTTGCAGCTTGACTTCTAAAAAACACAGTACCCATTGGAATAACAATATCTGGTTTTCCAAAGAAATAAACCGGAAATTTTAAAGCATTTGCAAGTTTTAAAATTGATTCTCCACGAGGCTTAGTAGCACCTAACTCATACTTACTGATTGATTCCCGCGAAAGAGAAGATTTAGCAGCCAATTCTGTCATGCTAAGTCCTCTCATTAGTCTGGCTTTTTTAAGTTGATTAGGATTAAATTTGACCTCCATTTTTCTTCTCTCTTTCTAACATGAGTTTTACTTCTTTTTGAAATTCCAAGTCAATTTCTTTCTGTTCTGTAGCACTCACAGCTTCAAAAGTAGTAAGCGAATTAGTAATGTCTTTAATATCTATCCAAGACGTAACTCCATCATTAGGCATTCCAATGTTTACATAATCTAATTTATATTTAGTACCACCGTATGTAACCATTAAGTACATTTGATCAGGGCTAATCATATCCTGTTCTAGCGGAGGATTTTCAAATAATGATAGTTGTGGATAATCAAATGGAACTCCGCTATTAATATGGCTCTGCTTTGTTCTATTGACTGCCTTAACTGGAAGACCTTTTTTGGAATTGGTTTTATGTACAGTGATTATGCTATTTTTATGTTCAATAACCAAATAAGTATAACCGTTTTCGGGAATTTGTATAGTTTTTAGCTTAAAATCAATCTTTGAGTTGAGAACATCACGCTTGAGCACAATATCAACAAATATGTGACGCAAATATCCATAGGAATTCCTTGCATCACGCAACTGCAATTCAGGTTCTCTTTTTACTAATTCACTAAATGAACTATAACCCCTTCTAATAGAATTCGTAAGAAAACCTGATAATTTCGGATCAGCTTGATTATTTAAAAAGTCTTCTAGTACAGTCATTGAACTTCCTTTCCATTTTTACTGTTTATAGGTTGCTTGATGTATATATTTTTACTTTTTTGGACATTTTTGTCAAGTTTTGTATAAATTAAGTCTTTCTCAATTTTAAATTCGAACCACAGGAATAAAACTGATTTTAAGAAAAACGAAAACATAACCAAGTAAAAAAAAGCATTTCATCTCTGAAATGCTTTTTTTGTGTCTATTAAATTTTTAGAAATCGCCAGCTTGGCTGAACATGTAGTCTTTATTATGAAACTTCATGGACAAGATCATCCCAATACCAATCATATTTCCAATCAGGGCTGAACCACCCTGGGAAATAAACGGCAGTGGAATACCTGTGAGCGGCAATAGGTCGATACTCATGCCTATATTTTCAAACACATGGAAAAGTATCATCATAATTACACCGGTTGAGACGTAAGAATAAAATGCGTTTTTTGTATCGAATGTGATGCGTACCATCTGCACGATCAAGTACAAATAAAGCAGAATGACGGCTACACTACCAACAAAGCCAAATGATTCACCAATTACTGAATAAACCATGTCAGAACCTCGTACTGGTACGTAAACACTCAGTTTGCCAAAGCCGTTGCCAAAAATTTGTCCTGAACCGATTGACTGCATACTTTGCCACAATTGATAGGCGGCTTTGGAAGTATCAGTAGATGGATTCAGCCATGACATGATACGTCTGAACTGGTATGGCTGGAAAAAGTGACTTAAAATTGATTGTCCTCCAGGCGTTGTAACCATGTAAATGACTACGACTCCCAGAACAAAGACCGCCGCAAACATCGGTGCAATTATTTTCCAAGAAATACCGGAAACTAATACAACGCCCCCTACGATTGCAATAAAGACCAGCATCGTACCGAAGTCATTTTGCAATTTTAACAGAATGGCAATCGGTAAAAGCCAAGCCAGCATTTTGCCAATTAAAACCCAATCATTTTTGATAGTATGGGCAAACTTGTCATTATGCTCACGCACGACCCGTGCCAGCATCAGTATAAAAGCGGGTTTCATGACCTCTGATGGCTGAAAAGAAATTGGCCCCAGTTTAAACCAACTTTTGGCGCCGGCATCTGCGGCAATACTGCGATTGTAAAAGAACAAAACCGCAATCAAGAGCAAGATACCCAGCCCATAAACATATGGCGCAATCCTATACAATTGCTCAGCATCAAACTGAATCACAAAAACAACGATGGCTACTGAAATAATATACCAAAGTCCCTGCATTGCCACAGCTTTTACCGGGCTACCCATGTGACTGGGATCATCAACTGCCGCAAAATAAATGGAATAAAGGCCCACCACTGCCAGCAATAGCACAGGGACAACAATATTCCAGGCAATTCGATCAAAAAGATTGGTTTTATTTTGTACTTTGACCATTAATTATCACAACCTATTACTTTTCATGTAAAGCAAAGTATGAAAGCAAATCATTAATGCTGCTTTCTAAGCTTTTTGCATACAAGATGCTATTGGTTTTGCCAGTTGTAGCCCGATAACGACCTGCAATTTTTTCAATTACACCAATAGATTTTTTCTGAGGAATTACAACTTCCCAGGTAGGGTTTTTTTTACCCTTGATTTCATTGATTTCAACGTTAATATTTTCTGGTTTTTTTGACATAAATTCTCCTACTTTATATTTGGATGAAATTTTTTCGCTATAATTTCATCTTCATATCGTTCTGGATGAGGATTGCGAAAAATAGTAAATTTATCTGGTACGGGATCAACTCCGCCGCGCACAAAAGGATTGCAACGCAATATCCGGCAAATCCCCATTATTAGTCCTAAAAATGGTCCAAATTTGGTTAATGCATCAACCATATAGGTTGAGCAAGTCGGATAATAACGGCAAGATTTTGGTAAAGCCGGAGAAATGAATCTCTGATAAATTTTAACTAAATAAATCAGTATTTTACGCAAATCGTGCCTCCAAAAATTAGTGGCGCTGATGCTTCTCGATGTTCTTGAGTAAAATTCCAGTACCAAGTGCTACCGCTTCAAGTGGATGATCAGCTGTAAGTACCGGCACTTTGAGGTAATATGAAATCAGCTTGTCAATATTTCTCAAAAGTGCCCCGCCACCAGTCAGCATGATGCCGCGGTCAATAATATCCGCGGAAAGCTCAGGCGGTGTTTTTTCTAAAACTTCTTTAGTAGCCGCAATAATGTTCATTAGACCGTCATGAAGTGCTTCTTGAATTTCAGGCGCTGTCACAGTAGCCTGCTTCGGCAAACCATCAACCACATCACGTCCACGAACCGAAATGCTTTTTTCTTTTTCTGGTTCATAAGCACTACCAATTTCAATCTTTATTTGTTCAGCCGTTCGGGAACCGATCAACAAGTTATACTTATTTTTTATGTATGTAACTATAGCCTGATTTAAGTGGTCACCGGCAAAACGAAGAGACTGACTTGTCACTATTTCACCCATTGATAAAATTGCAATATCAGTAGTGCCACCACCAATATCAATCACGATGTTGCCTTGGGGTTTAAAAATATCAAGACCAGCCCCAACGGCAGCAACCTTAGGTTCAAAATCAAGATAGACCTTTCCCCCACCAGATTTTTCAGCAGCCTGAATAATTGCTTTTTGCTCGATCTGAGTTACCCCTGTAGGAGCACATATTAAAATATTTGGTTTGGACATAAAGCCTTTTACATTTAATTTTTCAATAAAATAGGATAGCATTGCTTCAGTAATATCAAAATCCGCAATAACTCCATTCTTTAAGGGACGAATCACGCGGATATTACCCGGAGTTCTTCCCACCATTTTGTAGGCTTCTGTTCCAACAGCTACCACTTTATTTGTACTTGTATTGACGGCAACAACTGAAGGCTCATTTAAAACAATTCCCTTGCCTGAAACGTTAATGAGCACATTTGCTGTTCCTAAATCTATTCCTATATCTCGTGCCACAATAATCCTCCATAATATTCAATTCATATTTTACCACAAATACTTTAAATTTGTAGGCAACTTATTAGTTTTAACAAGTCTTAAAAGAAATAACTTAATTGCAAAGAAGTATCAAATAATGTGATGAAAAAATTACCAACAAGAAAACCTAGAGCAATCGCAGCAAAAATCAGCAGCAGCTGTGCTTCGAAGATCCTGTTTTTACGAATTATTTTTTCAATACGGACGCTTTTCATAATTTGAAAAGACAAACCGATTGTAATTAAATAAATTATTATACTAATTAGTGCGTGGACGCCAAGTTGAAACATATTCTTTCTCGCTTTTCTTAAGTCACAATAAAAGCGGACGCACAAAGCAGTGCATCCGCTTAAAACTTTAGTTTTATTTGTCTGAATTGTAAACACTTATTCGATTGACGGCTCTTCTTAGTGCAACCTGTGCCCTCTCAAGTGATCGCTGGTCGTGAGCAGCTTGAGCTTTTTTCAGTGCATTTTGTGCACGTTCTCTAGCTGCTTTAGCCCGAGATACATCAATATTACCTGCTCGTTCAGCACTGTCAGCTATAATCGTAGCTACATTATTAGAAAATTCAAAGTAGCCACCGCTAACAGCAATGTGATTGACAATATTGTTCATTTCGCGGCTTCTTTTGACCTTAATCTCACCAATTGCCAGTGGAGTCAATATTGGCAAGTGATTGTACATCACTGAACGTTGACCGTCAATTGCTCTCATTTCCACAATACTGGAGTGGTGAGAAAAAATCAGTCCATCTGGAGTTACAACATTTACCATAAAAAGTTTTTCTGGATCTGCCATTTGACATCACCTTACTTTTCTAATAATGCTTTAGCTTCTGGATCACTAGGAGTTACACCCATTTGCTCAGCCTTCTTTAAAACATCTTCAATTCGGCCTACACTACGGAATGCATCTTCAGGAAGATCATCTAAGTGACCATCCAAAATCATCTTAAAGCCTTTAATTGTTTCCTTAATCGGAACATAAGAACCAGGCACACCTGTAAATTGCTCTGCCACAAAGAAGTTTTGTGATAAGAAAAACTGTACTTTACGAGCACGGCTAACAATGACCTTTTCCTCGTCAGACAACTCATCCATTCCCAAAACGGAAATGATATCTTGCAATTCGTGGTAACGTTGCAAAATATGCTGTACCCTAGTTGCCACTTCATAATGTTCTTGACCAACAATTTCTGGGTCCAAAGCACTGGAGGTTGACTGCAACGGGTCAACGGCCGGGTAAATACCTTGCTCAACTAAGCTACGTTCCAAGTTGGTGGTAGCATCAAGGTGAGCAAAAGTAGTCGCTGGAGCTGGGTCAGTATAGTCATCGGCCGGCACATAAACCGCCTGAATCGAAGTAATAGAACCCTTCTTAGTTGAAGTAATTCTTTCCTGCAGCTGCCCCATTTCAGTAGCTAAAGTTGGCTGATAACCAACGGCACTAGGCATACGTCCTAACAGAGCGGAAACCTCGGAACCAGCCTGAGTAAACCGGAAAATGTTATCAATAAAGAGCAACACGTCTTGGCCTTCAACGTCTCTGAAGTATTCAGCTAAAGTAAGTCCAGTCAATGCTACTCGCATTCTGGCACCAGGCGGCTCATTCATTTGACCAAAGACCATGGCTGTCTTGCTTAAAACGCCAGATGCTTTCATTTCAAAGTAAAGGTCATTACCTTCACGTGTTCTTTCACCGACACCGGTAAAGACAGAAATACCACCATGTTCTTGGGCAATGTTATGGATTAATTCCTGAATGATCGTGGTCTTACCGACACCGGCACCACCGAACAATCCAACTTTTCCGCCGCGAACATAAGGTTCAAGCAAATCAATAACTTTAATACCAGTTTCAAGAATCTCTTGACTTGTAGTCAACTCATCATATTTAGGAGCATTCTTATGAATGCTGTCACGAGCATGATCTTTGTCAAATTTAGGACCATTATCAATAGGCTGACCTAAAACATTGAAGACGCGACCTAAAGTATCATTACCAACAGGTACAGAAATAGGTCCGCCTGTGTCTTCGACTTTCATGCCACGCCTAAGACCATTGGTAGATTCCATGGCTATCGTTCTTAAAACGCCATCGCCAAGTTCCAAGGTAACTTCAAGAACAACAGATTCATCGTCCGACTTAACGACGCGCAAAGCATTGTCAATATCAGGCAGATTTTTATCAAGCGGAAATCTGACATCGACAACTGGGCCGATTACTTGAACAACTTCACCTTCACTCAAAACATCTACCTCCTTTTCTTAATTATTTCAAAGCATTAGCACCACTGACAATTTCAGTAATTTCAGTAGTGATTTCTGCTTGTCTTGCACGGTTTAATTTAGTAGTTAAACTCGAAACCAAATCATCAACGTTGTCCGTGGCACTCTGCATTGCAGTCATTGAACTGGCATGTTCTGCAGTTTTTGCATCCAGAATAGCTCCGTATATTGTAGAACGGGCATATTGAGGAATTAGTGTCGTTAAAACGGCATTAACATCAGGTTCGATATCGTATTCTAAGTCTTTATGAGCTTCAGCTTCTTTGACACCAATATCAATGTCAACAATCGGCAACATTTTTTCAACCCGAAATGCGGATGATAATGAGTTAATGTGGTGAGTGTAACAAACATACAGCTCATCATAAACTCCGTTCAAATACATTTTGATCGCAGTTGAAACAATAGGCAAAACCTCATCGAATGTTGGTACATCACTAATGCTGTCATTTTCATACACAACATTGAGATTGTTTTTCTTGAAAAAATCTGCACCAACCGAACCAACAGCTAAGACTTTAACGTCTTTATGTTCAACTTTTGAATCCTCAAACAGACCCATCATGTTTTTAATGACGGCACTGTTATATGATCCGACTAGACCACGATCACCGGTAATAACCAAATAACCGGTAGA
Organism: Lactobacillus huangpiensis; assembly: GCF_019972815.1. Taxonomy (GTDB): domain Bacteria; phylum Bacillota; class Bacilli; order Lactobacillales; family Lactobacillaceae; genus Lactobacillus; species Lactobacillus huangpiensis. Next base: position 61,099 of record NZ_BPPA01000010.1, on the reverse strand, counting down.
ATTGATCTTTTTACGTGCCTGAACCATATCAGAAACGATCCCTAAACCAAAGACGTTTTCATAATCAATCTTGCCAATGCTGTCTTCGTCAATTGCTACATGCTCTTTACGCAAGTGATTGACTACCTCGGCACTCATCAAACGTGATAAAGTTTGCCGCACATGATCATTATAAATCGTGTAACCTTTATCCCGTTTTTCTGTTTGGTTTAATTTCGATGCCGAAACCATTCTCATGGCTTCGGTAATTTTACCAGTTTGCTTAACTGAAGCTATTTTTTTCTTCAACGCAAGTAAAGATGCAGGCATATAACTACCTCCTATTTATTACTTGGTGAAAAACTATCCGCAAATTTAGAAATCGCTTCTTGCAATTTCTTTTCATCTGGCAGGTCACCAGTCTTACGAATATGTTCTAGTAAATCTGCGTGATTAGTATCGAAGTTGTCGTATAACTCTTTTTCAAACTTGGCAATATCATCAACTGGAACAGAATCAAGATAGCCATGAGTTAAAGCGTAAAGAATGACAACTTGCTTTTCAACCGCAATTGGCGTATGTAAAGGCTGTTTCAAAACTTCAACGACTCTTCTACCACGATTCAGTTTGGCTTGAGTTGCCTGATCCAAATCGCTGCCAAATTGAGCAAAGCTTTCAAGTTCATGGTAAGCTGCCAAGTCCGTACGAAGCGTACCAGCAACTTTCTTCATAGCCTTAATTTGAGCACTACCACCAACACGAGAAACTGAGTTACCAGCATCAATAGCTGGACGAGTACCAGCAAAGAATAAATCACTTTGCAGGAAAATTTGTCCGTCAGTAATTGAAATTACGTTAGTTGGAATATATGCTGAAATATCTCCCGCTTCAGTTTGAATAAACGGAATGGCAGTCATTGAGCCGCCACCAAGTTTATCACTCAATTTTGCACTACGTTCTAGTAAACGAGAGTGCAGATAGAAGACATCACCAGGATAAGCTTCACGACCAGGCGGACGACGGAGAAGCAAAGAAAGTTCACGGTAAGCAACGGCTTGTTTTGACAGGTCATCGAAGACTACCAAAACATCCTTGCCATTGTACATGAATTCTTCGCCCATAGCCGTTCCGGCATATGGTGCTATATACAGCATTGGTGCCGGTTCACTTGGACCGGCTTCAACTACAATTGTATAATCCATTGCGCCAAAGCGCTTTAACGTTTCTACTTGTGATCTGACAGTTGATTCCTTTTGACCAATAAAGACATAAATACAAATAACATCTTGTCCTTTTTGACTCAAAATTGTATCAATTGCCAAACTTGTTTTACCAGTCTTACGGTCACCAATAATTAACTCACGTTGACCTCGACCGATTGGCACCAAAGCATCAATGGCTTTGATACCTGTTTGTAGCGGCTGATTAACTGACTGGCGTTCCATAACACCCGGTGCCGAAGACTCGATTGGACGAGTCTTTGACGTTTTAATTTCGCCAAGTCCATCAACTGGCTGACCTAATGGGTTTACAACGCGACCAATTAGTGCATCTCCAACCGGCACACGCATAATTTCACCGGTTCTTTTGACTTGGTCACCTTCACGAATATCATCAAAATTGCCCAAAATAATGATACCAACATCATTTGATTCAAGGTTTTGTGCAATACCATAAGAACCATTGTCAAATTCCAATAGCTCGTTGGCCAAAACATTGTTCAATCCGTGAGCCCGGGCGATACCATCACCTATGTAAGTAACAACTCCGACTTCATTAATGTCGAGTTTGTCATCATAGTGTTCAAGCTGCTGCTTGATTAAAGAGCTAATCTCTTCTGCTTTTATGCTCAATGGTTTCACCTCTTTTAATTTTTATTAACTAACTGCGCACGAATCTTTTTCAGTTTGTTTTTGACTGACCCATCGATTACGCAATCGCCAACTTTTAAAATTACACCGCCAATAATATTTTGGTCAACCACATTAGTGAGAATGACTTTTTGCAAATTATATTTTTGGACGTAACCAGCACCTAATTTTTGTAATTGCTCCTGATCCAGTGGCACTGCTGAAACAGCAACGCCGGTTTCAATTTTTTGACTTTTATTATATAAATCATTGAAACAATTTATAATATCAGGCAATTCCAAAAAATGATCATAGTCTAACAATAAATTCAAAAAATTCTGAACTTCTTTAGTCAGACCCCGCTCAATCGCAGAAAGCGACTTTGCTTTTTCAGCACTGTTAAAAATTGGATCGCTAAAAACTTTCAAAATTTGCGGATATTCTGAGATGGCTTGTGCCAGTTCCTGCAAATCTGCATGAACTGAAGCCAAGGCATCCATATCTTCTGCATAATCAAATAGTGCAGTACCATAGCGTGCAGCAATTTCTGCTTTACTTAAGGCCATTATTTATTCAGCCCCTTAATAAATTGATCAACCAAATCTTTTTGGTCATCAGCAGATAAATTCTTAGAAATCACTTTTTCCGCAATCGTTACAGAAATATCTGCAACTTGTGCACGAGCTTCATCTAAAGCATCAGCTTTTGCCTGAGCAGCATCAGCTTTTGCTTTTTCATGAATAGAAGCCGCATTATCATTTGCTTCTGCCACAATTTGCGTACTGGTTTTCTCAGCACTTGCCTTTGCGTCAGTCAGAATTTGCGTTGCTTCTTGTCTTGAGTTCTTCAAGGCAGCTTCACGCTCATTAGCCAAAACCTCGGCCTTTTTGCGATTGTCTGCAGCTGAATCAAGATCACTAATTACCTTTTGGCGTCTTTTTTCCATCATGTCGGAAACAGGTCCCCAGGCATAATGTTTAACCAAAATAAGCAAAATTGCGAAAACAATTAAATACCAAAGAGTATTTCCAAGGTAAATGTGACCTGCTGAGGCTGCAAATAAAATTTGAAATGTCATTTACTGCCCTTCTCTCTTTTACCTAAATTATTTTAAATAAAATTAAACGAAGAGAATCAGGAAAGCAACAACAATCGCCAAAATAGGAACGGCTTCAATCAGACCAACACCAATGAACATTGTTGATCTTAAGTTACCAGCGCTTTCTGGTTGACGAGCCATGCTCTCAACTGTCTTAGTAATAACTTTACCGTTACCCCAAGAAGCTGCTAAAGCAGCGATACCAGCTACGATAGCTGCTGAGATATATTTAAAAGCTTGTGACATGTTTAAACCTCCAAAAAATTATTCTTTTGTAACCTTTTTTCCGACATAGACCATGGATAAAGTTACGAAAACATATGCCTGGATAGAGCCAATGAAGACAGAGAATCCTTGCCAGATCATAGCTAACGGTGCTGCTAAAACCAAAGTGATAACACCAAAGCTAGGAGCAAAGCTATTACCTATTAAAGTTAATAACACTTCACCTGCGTAGATATTACCATATAAACGCAAAGATAATGTCAAGAAGTTAGTGACCTCTTCAATCATATTAATGGGGAACAGGAAACTAACAGGTTCGGCATAATTACGCCAGTAGCCACCAGTACCGAATTTTTGCATTCCGAATGTAAATGAAAGAAGCAAGGTCATCATTGCAAACGACATTGTCGTCACCGGATCTGCTGTGGGAGATTTAACAAAAATATTGTCCCCCGCTTTTACCTCTAGGAAGAGGCCCAACTGGTTCATGAACCAAATGTAGATGAACAGAACAAAAGCATAAAGCGAAAGGTGCTTTCGCGCATCAACATCACTAACATTGTCTTTAACAATACCATCAGTAAAGTCTATCAAATATTCCATGATATTTTGCTTTTTATTCGGTTTCATCTCAACTTTTCGTGATAACCAAATGCAGACAAACAATACTACAGCTGCCATTAAAGTTGAGCCGATGATCCCAGAAAGATCAAATGTCAAACCCAGAAATTTAAAAACAAATGATTGCTCCAATTCTTCGTGACCTCCCTTCTCGTGCCCAAATTATCGAACACTCATACAATATTAACACCATTCAATAATTTTGTGAAAAATGTAAGCGTATTTTGCGATTAATTTACCTAAAAATAGTTATTTAGTACCAAATAGTCTGTCACCTGCATCTCCCAAACCTGGCGTAATATAGCCATTTGGCAGCAATTTCTCGTCTTCTGCGGCAGCATAGATATCAACATCCGGATTTTCTTTTTGAATAGCCTTGACACCTTCAGGAGCAGCTACCAGTACAGCCAGTTTGATAACTTTGACGCCACGCTTTTTAAGCGCACCAATCGCCATATTAGCTGAACCACCAGTAGCAAGCATTGGATCAACTACCAAACATTCGCGTTCGGCAACATCTTTTGGCATTTTACAGAAATACTCATGTGGCGTAAGGGTTTCTTCATCCCGGTACATGCCAATTACTCCAACTTTAGCCGAAGGAATCATTTCCATAACACCATTAAGCATACCAATACCGGCACGTAAAATTGGCACAATAGTCAATTTTTTGCCGGCAATTTCTTTTTGTGTGGTCTTGCCAATCGGTGTTTCAATTTCAACATCTTTTAGCGGCAAATCTCTGGTAATTTCATAAGTCATCAGTCCCCCGATTTCACCGACAATACGCCGAAACTCGTTGGAACTTGTCTCCTTACGCCTAATAATTGTTAACTTGTGTTGAATTAACGGATGATTCAAAACCGTAAATTTGCCCATCTTTTTCCTCCTATAAACATAATTACGTTTACGAGTATTTTAATAAAAAAAACAAAGGGTTTAAAGTCCTTTGCTAGTAAATTTTTATTTTGCCAAATAATGATGACCTGCAGCAGCCTTATTAAGCCGATTCATGTAGGCTAGAGTGTCCTCGCTGCCGGTAAATCCCTGCACAAAAATTTGTTTAATTTCGGGCTTATCATCGAAGTAACGCAAACCCCCGAACAAGTTATGATCGGCATCTGCTAAATTTTTGCCTAGATTAAATTTATTAACTGCCGGTAAATTGATTTTGTTAAGCACATCGTTTAAAGCCATTACGCCTGTTGCACTCGTCAATTCTATATTTGCAAAATCCTGCGGATCATCTACAACGACTACAGGAGCACTGGGAGCATAATGGCGATATTTCATCCCCGGAGCTTTTGGAACATCCTTATCAGAAACCTTGCCGCTGTTAATTAAAACTTTTTCTCCCAAGGCATTGCTCAACTCTTCCGGTGTTATTGCACCAGGACGTAAAACGACTGGAGTTGGAACAGAGAGGTCAATAATTGTTGATTCCAACCCCACTTCTGTAGGTCCGCCATCAATAATCCCTGCAATTTTACCTTTTAAGTCATGATAAACATGCTGGGCAGTAGTTGGGCTGGGCTTAGTTGATGTGTTTGCAGAAGGCCCGACAATTGGATAACCCAATTTACTGATCAATTCATGAGTCAGCTTATCATTGGGGCAACGAAAAGCAACGGTGTCAAGGCCACCTGTTACAGCTTTAGGTAAACTATGCGGTTTTACGAAAAGCAAGAGAGTTAATGGACCAGGCCAAAATTTTTTAATTAACTTTTGGGCCCGTTCTGGAACTTCTTTGGCATACTTAGACATCATTTGAGCATCGGAAACTGTCACAATTAAAGGATTGTCACTGGGACGACCTTTGGCTGCGTAAACATTTTTAACGGCTTGCTCATTTGTAGCAATCGCACCTAAGCCATAAACGGTTTCAGTGGGAAAAGCAACTAACTCCCCTTCAGCAAGAAACTTTACTGCATCATCTATTTGATCCTGTGAAAAAATTTTTGTTTCCATCATTTATTCCACTTTCCCTTAACCATACGCAGTTTCCCGGCTAAATCTTTTTTAAATTCAATGGTAAAATCAGGCAATTCTTGAGCAAATAATTCAGCTAGCTGGTCTTTTTCACTAAAGCCAAACTCCAGGAAAAATTCTCCGCCACTATTTAAATGATCGCGTACCTGTTTAACAAATTTCTGGTAAAATTCAATGCCGTTTTTACCACCAAAAAGCGCTTCTTTTGGTTCATTTTGCAGAACATTTTGGTCCATCACGTCTTTTTCTGTTTCCTTTATATAGGGTGGATTAGAAATTATTTTATCGAATTTTTCTAGTCCGATTAAGATATTGGCTTTGCGAACCGTTACATCCACTTTATGAATCAAAAAGTTTTCTTCACTTGTTCTTAAGGCAGCGTCGGTGACATCGGAAGCGTATAAATCAAGATTCGTAATTTGCTTTTTGGCAGCTTCTTTAGCTAGAGCTACAGTAATGCATCCAGAACCGGTACCTAAATCAAGCACCTTGTCACCATTTGCTAGATCCTGCAGAGCCCATTCGACTAATTCTTCTGTTTCAAAACGGGGTATTAAGACGCCGCGTTTTACTAAAATTTTGTAACCAAAAAACCAGGAATAGCCCAAAATATACTGAGGTGATATCCCTTTAGCCAGCTTACGCACATCATTTTGTGCCTGTTTAACCTGCTGCGGTGTTAGTTTCATATCTTGTTTTAACTGGAACTCACTTGGACTCAGCTGCAATCTTTCAGCCAGCAAAAAAGCAATGTCTTCCGGCCTTTCTTCTGGTGCCGTTTCCGCGGCCCAAATTCTCAGACTTTTTAAAGTATCAATCTTAGACATTTTGTTCAGCCAGCTCCTCTAGTTGCTTAGTTTGGTTATACAAAATCAAAGCATCAATTATTTCGTCAAGTTCACCATTCATTACCCTGTCAAGTTTATTAAGCGTCAAGCCGATACGATGATCGGTCACACGGTTTTGCGGGTAGTTATAAGTTCTAATACGCTCTGACCTGTCACCGGTGCCGACAGCATTTTTACGTTTGGCATCATACTTGTCCCGATTTTGACTTTCATAATAATCATAGACACGAGATTTTAAAATTTGCATCGCTTTTTCCCGATTTTGCTGCTGACTACGTTGATCCTGCATTGCGACAACGATTCCTGTCGGCAAGTGCGTCATACGCACAGCACTCGATGTTTTGTTAATATGCTGACCGCCGGCACCACTGGAACGGTAGACATCAACTCTAATATCTTTGGGATCTAAATCAAGGTCAACCTGCTCATATTCAGGCATTACGGCAACAGTTGCCGTTGAAGTATGAACACGACCTTGAGATTCAGTTACAGGAACGCGTTGCACGCGGTGAGCGCCATTTTCATATTTAAGTTTTGAATAAACCTTATTGCCAGTAATCATAATTGCAACCCGTTTATAACCGCCAACTTCGGTTGGTTCACTGTCGACAATAGAAACCTGCCAGTTTTGTCTTTCTGCATATTTTTCATACATTCTGAGCAAATCACCGGCAAATAAGGACGCTTCATCCCCACCAGCTGCTCCTCTGATTTCCATAATAATATCCTTGTCATCATTAGGATCTTTTGGCAGCATTAAAATCTTGATTTCATCTTCCAGTTTAGTAATATCCTGCTCTAAATCTTCATTTTCTTCTTTGGCCATTTCTACCAAATCAGAATCATTTTCATTAGCAATAATATCCTTGTTATCAGAAATCTCTTTTTTATCAGCCTTATATTTACGATATTTTTCAACTACATCTCGCAAATCTGCTTCTTCTTTAGAAACCTCCATGTACCTTTTAGTATCATTGATAACTTCTGGGTCAGCCATCATTTCTTGTAATTCATCATAGTGAGCAACAAGACTTTCAAGCTGTGCCATAATTTTATCCATGTTGTTCTAATCCCTTCCTATCTTTCTTGCTCCGGGTGAAAATAATGAAACCGACAAACCGGGTAATAACTTTCATCCCCACCAATTTGAACTTGTTCACCTTCATAAACCGGTTTACCATTGTGTATCCGCTGATTCATTGTAGCCTTTCTACCGCAGTAGTGGCAAATCGTTTTGATCTCTTTTATTTTATCAGCAAAAATTAATAAATTCTTGGTTCCTTCAAATAAATTATTTTGAAAGTCATTTTTTAAGCCAAATGTCATTACAGGAATACCCAAATCGTCCACTATTTGTGCGCATTCCACGACATGATGACGCTCCAAAAACTGAGCTTCATCCACAAACACGCAGGCAATCTCACCATCTCCACGTGCTTTTTCCTGCTCATTCAACTTTTTTATATAAGCAAAAATATCAAAATCATGGTCAATCGGAACTGCATTTCTGTGAAGTCCAATTCTTGAGGCCACAGTTCCAACTCCGCTACGATCATCAATCCCACTGGTTAACAAAGCGATTTTACGACCTTGAGCTTCATAGTTATGAGCATCCTTTAGTATCTCTAAAGTTTTGCCACTGCTCATCGTGCCATACTCAAAAAATAATTGTGCCATTTTTGCTCCTTTGTTTCATTTAAATTCACCTAACTAATCTAGTATAATGTAAAAATAAAATATGTGTAGTTAAATGGTTAAAAACTCGTTTTCAAGTTGTGGCTATGCTATAGTTGATAGTGATTTTAAAGCGAGGGAAGAATATGAGTTTTAAGTCTGTAATAGCAAAAAGCGCGGGTAAATCAAGTTACTGGTTTTTACATAATGTGTTAAAAGGCGGTACCAGTTTTCCCGGCAAGTTGGCAATGGACCTGGATCCTGAAATTTTAAAAACACTAGCTGAAGGATATGAAACTGTAGTTGTTACAGGTACAAATGGCAAGACCATGACTACAGCTTTGATCGTGGCTGCACTAAGAGAAAAATACGGCGACGTTTTGACCAATCCATCGGGTTCCAACATGCAACAAGGAATTGTGACGGCCTTTTTAGCACACAAAAAGAAAAAATCTTCAAGACCAATTGCAGTGTTAGAAGTTGACGAAGCAAATGTCAAAATGGTGACGGAACTGCTTCATCCCAGCGTTTTTGTTTTAACCAATATTTTTCGCGACCAAATGGATCGCTATGGTGAAATCTACACTACATACGATAAAATTCTTGAAGGAATCAAACTGGCACCCAAGGCTACTATTATTGCCAATGGTGATGCCAGTATCTTTTCTTCAGTCGACTTACCTAATCCTAAAATTTTTTATGGCTTTAAACTGCCTAGCGATGAGCCGCAAAATGACAGCAAGGCTCCTGTCAATACCGATGGCATCTTATGCCCTAAGTGTGATCATATTTTACATTATCATGAACGTATTTATGCTAACCTGGGAGATTTTTTCTGTCCTAACTGCAACTATCACAGACCCGAATTAACCTATTCTGTTAACAAAATTATTGAGCAGTCACCAAATAAACTCAAATTTCAAATGGGCAAAAAAGAATACAGCATTAACATTGGCGGAACTTACAATATTTATAATGCTCTAGCTGCCTATTCTGTGGCACGCTATTTTGACCTGAGCGAAGAAGAAATTGCTCAGGCTTTTGCAAAAAACAAGCGGATTTTTGGCAGACAAGAATTAATTAAATATAAAGGAAAAGAGATTGACCTGATCTTAGTTAAAAATCCGGTTGGTCTAGATGAGGTGCTTCACATGCTTAACACTGAAAAAGATGATTATTCATTAGTAGCCTTGCTTAATGCCAACCACGCTGACGGCATTGACACTTCCTGGATTTGGGATGGTCAGTTTGAAGATCTCAACCATAAGCAAATTAAAAAAATTCTGGTTGGTGGAGAACGCTGGCACGACATGGGCTTTCGTCTGGAAGTTGCCGGGTTTGATCCGGGTAAAATGGTTACCTGCACCGACAATGAGGAAGTAATTGCCAATATTGCTAATTTACCAACGAAAAAGGTTTACATTTTGTCTACCTATACTGCTATGCTCTCTTTACGCAAGACTATGGCTGAGAAAAAAATGATTAAGGCTGGGATGTAAAAAGTAGCAATAATATAAATTGAAAACCCGCAAAGTGTGTAATGAAACATTTTGCGGGTTATTTTTATTTTGTATTTTTCGCTAAGTTAAAGATCTTGACGTTGTTTTCTTGTGCTATTTTTTCGTTAAAGTTGTGAGCCACTTCAATAACTATTGAAGGCAGTTGGTAAATTAAGCGGTGTACTTCATCAGCATTTTGATGATCCAGGCTAGAAGTAATTTCATCTAGTAAAAAGATCTTCTTATGACGCAGCAGTCCTCTGGCAACAGCCAGTCTCTGCGCTTGCCCACCTGAAAGATTGCCGCCTTGTTCTTTAATTTCAAAATCCAGCGCTTTGCTGCCTAGCTCTTTGTATAAACCTACCTTTTTCAGAGAAGCAACTAATTCTTCGTCTGTGAAATTTTGCAAAAGAGAAAGATTTTCCCGAATCGTTCCTGCAAATAACCAGATATTCTGTGAAATAAACACAAAATCTGAATATTTCAATTTGTGTCCGCCAAATTTCACATCACCCATTTCAATTGGAATGTATCCTGCTATTGCATTTAGCAAAGTCGATTTGCCAACACCCGAGGGTCCAGTAATAATCATTTTTTCGTTTTCATTTAGGCTTAAAGACAGGTTTTTAAAAATTTCTCGGTCACCACGTTTAACCGACAGGTTTTCAACAACCAGTTTATTGTCAGCGACTGGCTGAGCAATTTTTTGATCTGTTTTTGTTTCAGTCCAAGAAATCTTTCTAATTCCTTCTGTACTTTGAATTTGAGTTTCAAAATTAGTTAGCTGCCGAAAGCCACCAACCACGTGATCCGCAGTAAGAGTCAAGGTAAGAATCGTACTTACTGTGACCCCTAAGATGCTGTTTTTGGCCATCCAAAGCCCTATGAAAATCGGAGTTAAAGTTATTAATATGGCAAATAACCAGGAAATAAATTGCAGAACATATTGGAAAGCATTCAATTGGTAATATCTTTGTTCCTCATTGTGCAAAGAATGATCAAATTTCTGCATAAATAGTTTTTTAACGCCAAAATTCGTAATTTCAAAACGACCTGCAAATAAGTCACGCGTAATCGCTAAAAAATTGGAATTAGAATGGCTCCACATGTCTGTCTTAATTTTCATCTTTTCTTTACCCATATAACTGGGAAGAAGCGACATGAAGGAAAGAGCCAAATAAATCAGACCTAAAACCGGATTAGTCATTAATACTACAACTGTAGAAGATATCACTGTCATCAAACTTTGAAAAAGAAATAGAAGCGGTTCAAAATACTTTTCTTCTATCTGTTTGGAAATACTAGTCATGTTGTTCAAAACTTCAGATGAATCCAAGTTAGGATTGTTAAATGAACTGGCAAAATTTGCCCTAAAATAAATGCCTTTTATCTTTTCATTTAAAGTCTGAATTGCTTTTTGCATTAACAGGCTAAATAAGAAAAGAGAAACATAAACGGTTAAATATGATAAAACTGCGACTAGGCCAAATACGATCAAACTGTGACCATCTTTGACGTTAAGCCTGGGAATATAACCTAAAATATAGCCATTTAATACTCCTTCAAAAGAACTGGTAACACCAAAGATAAATAAACAAAGTATCAACCAGGGATTAAGATTGCTCAAAACCCATTTTAGTGTGACATTTATCTCTTTTTTGTTCATGCTTTTACCCCATCTTAGCTTAAGTTATTTAGTTTGTAATTATAGCAAGATTAAAAACAAATGACTATCAGATGTGAGTAAGAGGTCGATTTTTTCAGCTAAGTGGTTTAAAAAATAAGTGAATGTAGTATAAACGTAATTGCTAAATGCAGATGTTTTTAAACAAAGTACTTGGCAAGCAAGATTTTGCTATTGGCAAATCAAGCAACTAGTCAAAAGCAAGTGGCGAAAAAAGAGTTTATTGACCTACTTTTTGCAACTTAGTTTTTAAAAATTTACAATTTATAAAAGCGCTTGCATAATTGAAAAACTTCTGCTATATTTATCTTGTTAATGATAGCGTATGTAACTGGTAATGCAGGCAAGACTACATTGATGACTAAAATTTAGTTTTAAATCTTAGTTATTATTGTTGTTTTTGTCTGCTTTTTTAGTGGCAAACAAAAATGAATAAGATAAAGAAAATACTTAACGTTAATGTTGTGGTTATTGAACAAGATGGTACAGAGTATATTGCTTTTGGGAAAGGAATAGGATATCATGCAAAAATCAATCAAGTTATACCCGATGAAAAAATAAGCCGTATTTATACTTCAGTAGACAATAGTAAGCAAAATGAGCTAATTCAATCTTTGAAAAAAATACCTGCAAATATTATTAAAACAACAGAAGAAATTGTTGAATTTGCGGAGAAATTTTTAAATGAGAAGCTGGATGCAAGTATTTTCTATTCACTTTCAGATCACTTATATTTTGCCACTCAAAGATTAGAGCAAAATTTAACTCTGGGAAATAGAATATACTTAGAAATGAAAACCTATTTTAAAGATGAGTTTAAAATAGGTATATTCTCACTAAATATTATTGAAAAAAATTTAGGCATCAAGATGCCACAAGAAGAAGCGGCAAACATAGCTTTTCATATTATAAATGCATCAAGCAAAGATGAAAGTAGTAATGTCTTAGAAATTTCCAGAATGATTGATAACATTTTACAAACTTTACGAGTTATTAGTCACGGAAAGTTAAAGTATGAGGGAATAAATTACGATCGCTTTGTGACACACATAAAGTTTTTTGCAGAAAGGTATATAAATGATCAAATGTTTGCGGATGACCCTACTTTACTCGAAAAGGTGTCTGATTTATATCCCGAAGCAAGTAAAATTGCTTTTAAACTGAAGCAAACTTTAGAAGTAATATATACCAAAAGAATTTCAAAGGAAGAATTAGCTTATCTTATTATTCATATTCACAGAGTAATGATGTATTAAAGGAGAATGTATATGAGAAGCAATAAAGAAGTGACTGATTTAATAGTTGAAAATGTTGGAGGGGCAAATAATATTTCAAGTATGTATCATTGTGCCACCCGCATTCGCTTTAATCTAAAAGATAAAACGAAATTCAACTATCAGTTTTTAAGAGAACAACCGGAAATTATAGGCGCGGTCCAGTCTGGAGAAGAGTCACAAGTTATAATTGGTGCAAAAGTTGGTGAATATTTTAGGCAAATTCAAAAAGATTACCATATTTCAAGTGAAAATGACGAGTCTAACAATATCGAAAAAAATAAAGTCGGCTGGTTTAGGCGATTAATTAATGTTCTAGTGGGAATAATGGCTCCAATCATCACTGCTTTAATAGCTGGTGGTATGTTTAAAGTTATTATTTCTATCTTAACTACTTTTAATTTAATCTCGCTAAAATCTCAAAGCTACGCCATTTTGAGTTTTATGGCCGATGCAGTATTTTACTTTTTACCTGTAATGCTGGCAGTAAGTGCTGCTGAATATTTTAAAACCAATAAGTTCTTGTCCATTGCAATTGCTGGTGTGTTATTGCATCCCAACTGGGCAGCTATGGTAGCTGCAGGCAAGCCTGTTGCACTTTTCGGCATTCCTGTTACTTTGGCTTCATATAGCAGCACTGTAATCCCAATAATTCTCTGCATTTGGATTCAGTCATACGTTGAAAAATTTGCAGAAAAAGTTTCACCAAATGTTATCAAAACCATGCTAAAGCCATTACTTATATTCTTAATTATGGCGCCGCTTGCTTTAATTCTAATAGGACCAATAGGATCTTGGTTAGGTAATTTATTAGCACTTTTAGTTAACACACTTAACAAATATGTACCTTGGCTAGTGCCAACTCTTATGGGCACCTTCACCCCACTTCTGGTTATGGTAGGTATGCATGTGGCTCTGACACCTCTAGCCTCTCTGGGATTTGCCAGTGCAGCAAGAAGTGAAAACGTGCAAGGACCTGGTATGCTTGCTTCAAATATAGCTCAAGCTGGCTGTTCTTTTGCAATTGCGGTAAAAGACAAAACTCCTAGAAACAGACAAATTGCAACGTCGGCAGGAATTACTGCCCTTTCTGGTATTACCGAACCCGCACTTTATGGTGTCACCTTAAAATACAAGCGTGCTTTATATGCTGTCATGGCAGCAGGTGGAATTGCCGGCTTTTATGCTGGAATTACCAAAGTTGTTCGCTATTCTTTTGGCTCTCCTGGTATTTTCACTATCGTAAACTTTATTGGTAAGCCGGGCAATTTCGTTAATGCAATTATAACTGGGGTTTTAGGCTTTGTATTAGCTTTTGTTTTTACTTACCTATTTGTCAAAATCGATCAGCCTGTGACCAAAAGCAATTTAGAAAATAGCACAGGAAATACAATAACTAGTAACAATATTGATAATTCTGAAGAAGTTATCAGTGCACCTGTTGATGGTAAAGTCGTTGCTCTAGATCAAGTGAATGATGAAGTCTTTTCTTCTGAATCTTTGGGTTCAGGAGTTGGAATTATTCCAATCAGTGATTTGATAATTTCACCAGTAAATGGAAAGATCACAGTTGCATATAAAACAGGTCATGCCATTGGAATTACCACCCCTCGTGGTAATGAATATCTAATTCACATTGGCATAAATACTGTTAACCTTAAAGGAAAGCACTTCAAAGTTCTTACTAAAGAGGGACAAGAAGTCAAAAAAGGTGATCCTTTAGTTCAAGTTGATTTTGAAGCTATCAAAAAAGAGGGCTATGATCCAACAGTAATGGTCATTGCTTTAGACAAAAAGAATGATCAATTAACCTTCTTTTCTAAAGATAATGTCACAATTGACAATGAAATTTTCAAAATCAATTAAAATGTAATGTAACGAACACAAAAAAAGCATAATTCTTAGAAGTGAATTATGCTTTTTGATTATCTTAAAAGTTTGCTTTCTTAACAAATCTATTTTTATCTACAATGTAATATTTTTTATTTCTAATTTTGATGGGATCACCATATGTTTTTGCTGTTGAACCTTTTTTCAAAACTTTCTTATTTTGGCGATCACCATATTGATTATAAATGTATGCATTATGTTTTATTTTACGGACTATAGAATCAACATTACCGGCAGCAATGTAATAATTTATTTTGCTATTGCCTTTACCATTTAGAACGTAAAAATTGCGTCCGTTGATAGTCGTTTTACCATATGTCATCAGTTTCGAACCAATTTTTAAAATAATTTGGTTTGCACGAGTACCAGTATTGTCATAAAGATAAGCATTGTGCATCAACACTACAGTCTTTTCGCTACTTGAACCGTTATTATTGCTTTCGTCTTTGTCCTTATTTTCATCATTATTCTCCACTGGATTTGTTGGCTCAACCGGAACGGGATTAGGAGCAGGATAATTATTGTCGGTATCATCTGGTGGTGTTACTAGTTTTTTCCAAGTATAAGCGCCCAGCTTAAGAGATCCATCTTGACTTTTTTGAATTAATTCAGCAGTAGTTAGTTGAGGTTCGCTATTATTATTGGTCAATCGCCATTTGTTGATAAAATTTTCTTTATTCGGTGTTTTTTCAGGATTTGGTTGCCCCAAAGCCACATCGGTACTTAATTTTGTTTTTGTGCCTAAAACTAAAGTAGTTATACCTGGTGCGTATTGGTATACAACCTTGCCGTTCACAATAGTCCCCACTGGTAGAGTCAAATCATATGCCAGCATATTTTTCATATTGGGACTTTGGGTAGTATCAAACGAACTCAAATCCAAGTAGTTGAGGCTGATCAAATAACTAAGCATATCTGCCATGTTAGTCACTTTTTCAGTATTGAAATGACTTAAATCAAGTTCAGTTAAATTATAATCACCATGAAACATATTTTTCATTGAAGTAACAGAACTGGTATTAAGATCTTTGACTCCATCAATTTTAGTAAGATTTGCACAGCCATTAAACATAAAAGTCATATCTTTGACATTTTTTGCATTGGAAGCAAAATTACCGCCAATATTTAATGATCCGTCATCACTATCTATGAACATATCCGTAAACATGTAACTCATATCAGTAACTGCAGAAGTGACCCAGCTTGATAAATCAAGAGACTTAATTTTACTGGCATAAAACATCCCTCTCATGCTAGTTACTTCTGAAGTATCAATGTTACTCAGACCACTAATCTCTGTGAGATTTATTAAACGCTCATCCTTTACATATCGAAACCAATAGCCAAAGTCGCCTACTAGTTTTAAATGCTGGTCAAATTGGATCCTCTTTACGTTTTTTAATATATCTGGGTCTGCAAATGCGCCCGCACCATTGTCTGCACCCTTAATTGTACCGGCACCCACTTTTAATGTGTTATTTGAAGGATCATAACTCCATTCAGGACCGTCAGCTCCCCATTTGCCAGACTTGACAACAGTTGATTCATCTTGAGTTTGTACAGAATTTTTTTGTATCTGAGAATCATCATCTACTCTTGTATGCAGTTCTTGATAACCAATTTTAGTAGATCCATCAATGCTCTTGCTGCTTCCTAATTGTATATTATTTTCATAATTTTTTAATCTATTAGCGCTAACAACGTTAACATTGACGATAATAAAAAGTGTAAAGGTTGCAACAGTTAAACTGCTTTTTTTAAGAGAATTTTTTAATGCTATATTCATATGTATTATTTTCCTTATATTAAACATTATACAAAGTTATTAACATTTACTATATAATATAAGATGATAACAGAGAAGTTTAATTTTACTTTTTATTCTGCTTGCTAACATGATTAATTTTACTGATATTTAAGTGTTATTTATCTAATAAACTAATAAGGGTATTGGAAATAAACCTCCAATACCCTTATTACCTCAGCATAGAGCATTATTTTTAAAAGCAAAATATCAATTACTTACGCAATTCTTACTCTTTAACTCTTTAATTATTTATATATTTTTTCAAGAACAACCCTTGATGTGATACTAGTTGATCAATCATCTTAAAAGAACTCTTGGAAAGATTTTTAAAATATGTATCATATCCATCTTCGATTACCATTATTGAAAACTGATTGCCATCATCGAAAATTATATACAAAGCAGACCAATTTTCAATAATTATTTTTTTTATCAGTTTAGCTAATTTATCTAAACCAATTCGTCGTAAATCTTTATTTATCAGTTTTGGATAAAGTGGCTTCTGGTCAGTATCATCTAAAAAAACGTGTGAATCATAGTAGTAAAGAATTGTGAAAGCAATAAAAATAATTTTTTTAGCAAAATGAGGTTTAAAATCTTTGTTTAAATATTCTGATAGTTCAGAATAATCTTCATTGGGAAAAGTTATTGGTACAAAATCTATATAATAATAGTTTTTTGGATTTATTTCTGTATTTAATAATTTGTCTTTTATTTTATTGGCATTAGCCTTTTTTCGATTCATATTTCTATTTCTCTAATTTCTCAGGATTTTTCCATTAGCTGACAATATAGCTTGTCTGATTCCTTTTCTATTTTTGAGTTTCCATTTACCATGACCATGACCATTTTTGTCTATAATTATTCTCCAGCCCTTGTCTTCTTTATAACCATGACCCTCAGGACCTAACAGATTATCTATGATAACATAGGCTAATTCAGAGTTCATTTTCTTCCTCCCAATTTTTTTAGATTTGATTCCAATCTTAATTATTTATAAACTGATTCCTACTTAAAAATACCACTAATATTGCCTTACTTCAGTTTCGCTTTTATTTAATTTAGAAAACAAAGTCTGAATCAGAATAAGTGTTTTTCTTCAAAAACAGTCCTTGATGTTCTACTAATTTGTCAATTATTTCTAAACCTTTTCCAGTAAGATTGTAAAAATATGTACTATACTCATCTTCAATACTCATTAATGAAGTCTTACCATCATTCTTAAAAAGTATATTAATTCCTTTGCTATTTTCCATAACCATCATTTTAATCAAAGTAGCTATAGCATTTAAACCGACATGTCTTATATCTTTAAACACTAAATCTGGATAAATAGGTTTAGTATATTTATTCTTTTTTAAATAAGTTAATGATCGAGGATCAGTATCTTTATCCCATTTATCTATAAAAACTTGCGAATCATAATAATATAGAATAGTAAAAGCAATAAAGACTATTTTATTTGCAAAATCAGGCTTATAATTTTTTTCTAAATAATCTGCCAGTTCTGAATAATCTTCATTGGGAAAAGTTATTGGTACAAAATCTATATAATAATCATCTTTATGGCTTGGCTTTGGACTTGCCAATTTTACAATTAACTCATAGGCTTTTTCGGGTTTCATTTTGTTATCTCTTACTTTCTTAAAATTTTACCATTTTTTGATAATGTAGCAACTCTTTTTAATTTATTAGGTTTATAAAGTTTCCATTCACTTCCACCATGTGGATGATTTCCTCTATCTTTTTCAATTCTCCAGCCTCCCTTTTCTTCATAGGTAGGGGTTTTTTTGCTTTTTATTTTTTTAGAAAACTATTTTAAGTTTACATAACCGGCATTACCAGCTTTTTTCAAACGATTAGCTATTTTTTTGGCTACTGCAGGTATAGATTTCCTTTTACTTTTTGTTTTCTTTCTAATTTTTTTAATTTTTTTTGAGTTAATAGACTTCTTTACTAATTTATAAATTGAAGACCCCACTTTATATACGAGACCACCAACAATCATCACACCTGTAGCTGTAATAAGTACTTTGCCAAGACCAGGGACAAAATACAACCCAGCAGCGATAGCATGTTCGGTTTTTGATGCCGTTTTTTTACTTTTATGTTTTTTTACACTTTTAGTCGAACAAATTTTTTTTAATGTTTTAGATATTTTGTTCTTACTATTATTTCTTTTTTATGATACCATTTTCATTAATTTCTGATGCAAAAACAGTATTACTAAAGCTAAAATTGAATAAAAGAGAAACAGATATAATAGCTATAAAAAGCTTTTTAATTTTTTTCATTTTCATCCTTTACTTTCACACTAGTTATTTCTATACGCAATACAGTTATAATAACATATGTTATTTTTTAATCAATATGAATTTGCAAAAATGTGAAATGGAATTATTTTTAATTCCTTTATACAAAAAATTAATTAAAATATATCACGAGTAATGAGAAGAATATAATTTACCCATCTTAGAGTTGCAGGAAGAGTTAATGTAAGCATCATACTATCACTGAAATTTTAAATTTTCTTGTTTGTTTTATTTTTCTTTTTCATTATAGGCGTCACTGGTAAGCTTTATAATCTCCACCAGTTTGTTTTAGGATTATATGTTAATCTGAACTTACCTATAGTCATTTTATAGCCAGTAATCATTACAATTTAATTTTTCATAGAAAAAATGTAGAAAGAAAATAAATAGTTACCACTCCCAGAGGTAATTTATAATAGTAATTTTAATTCCAAACTCTTCTAATTTTGACAGATATATCAAAGATTAGCCCGTCTTTACTTTACAAAAAATATGCCGTCTAAAATATGTCTTTCAGGTAATTTGGAAAAAATTTAAAAAAACAAAAATGCCCTTATACCAGTGTTTAAATAACCTGATATAAAGGCAAAAATGTAATTATTGGGATATCCGGGCTCGAACCGAAGAAAACTATAGTATTTTATAGAATTTTATAAATATAAAACGTTGATTTAATAGGAAATAGCATTTTATAAATTTATAAAAACTATATCACTGATGGGCAAATTGATGGGCAAATTTTGGTTATGTTTTTATTTGGATATTATTGATATTACTAAGTTCCACGTCAATATCATTTATTATTATTTTATTACCATTGTACCCTTTAACTAAGCCTTCAATGTCAGGCTGTATTTTCTTGTCCAAAGTTTTTTCCTTTAGTTGAACAGAAACCATTTTATTATTTGCGAATGCTTGTAGTAAAACCTGGCTGATCTCAACTTCAGACATAGAGTATTTCTCGGAATATTCTTTAGCATTGTTTTCTTCGTCTTTATTAAGAGCAGCAATATGGTCACTAAGCATGAAACCTTGCCATTTTTTCATACCTCTGTCTTGATAGTTTTTAAAAAAGTTGTTTACAGTATCGTTAAAATTATTTTCCATTTTTCCCACCAAACATTTGTTTGTTTTTATTATAAAATGGTAGTGCGGAGAGCGCAATTTTAAAGGCTTTAAATATTTTTTTGACAAATAAATAACCGTCCTAGCGGTTAACCAGGGCGTTTTTATATGGTTTCGTTTTCTTTTTTTAAATTCTCGAGAAGATCTATAGACTTAATCTTCTTTCTTAAAAAATTAGGATAAGTTTTTGCGACTTCTTTATCAAAATTTTCAATATCCGTGTATTCTGGATTGCCTATTTCATCTGGATCGTTCACAGGGAAATAGTCGAAATATATTTCCTGACCATTCTCCATTACTTTCCAATATGCCCAAACATCAGTATTGCCAAATTCAGTAATGTCTTTTTCTAATTCGTTGATTAAGTCTGTAGAGTCAAACGAGTAGTACATATTAAATCCTTTTTTAAAATTCAGAGTTAAAAATTTTTGTCCAGTCATCAGTAATTGAATCAATATCAGCGTAACTGTCTTGATTGTTGTGATCAGCAACTCTGATTTCACGGCATTTATATGACGTATTGCTGAAATCAAAGGTAGCATCGTTTTGGTGCTTTCTGCGTATTGCCTGAAGCTCTTTAGCTTCCTTTACAACGCTATCCGGGACAACGGTCAGGTATTCACTAGGGCTATGTAACTCACCTTCACCACCATTATACCAACTTGAGTGGCTATTTTTAACTTTAATTACAGCGAGGTCTTTATTCTGAATATTGTCCCAGTTTGCTGAATTAATAATTTTAACTAATTTCAATGCACGTTTTGTGTCAGCTTTAGTTTCAGATTCTAATTTTAACATTGCAGCTAATTTTTCTTCAGCAGCATTTTTAAAAACCTCAGCTTCATCAGTTGATAACCCTTTAAGTTCTGTTTTAGAAAGCTTACCACTGTTGGTGAATTTAGTAAAAACGTGTTTTCTTAATCTCCAAAAGCGTTTACGGTTAGGGCTTTTAGTTGGATCATCGGAATCTCTTTGGAAGTCAGCTGATGAAAGATATTCGCTAAAATCAAAGTCATCATAGAATTCATCACCGTATTTTGCAGGAGCATTCTTGCACCATTCACCAGTTTTTACATTGTGATAAAATGCTACTTTAATTTGTCTAACGATCATTTTTGCTGACCTCCTTCTTACTTTCTAATTATATAATACACTATTTAGAGTACATTGTCAAGTATTTTCTAGAATTTTTTTTCGCTCAACCACATATTCTTCAATGCTTTCCAGATCTTCTTCAGTGGCTAATTTTAAGATAAAATTTTTCGTAGTTGAACGTTTGTTTAAGTATAATAAACGGTCTTTATTATTTTTGTCCCACTTACTATTTGCACGTTTTCTGGCATCAGTTACCATAAATTTGAACCTCCTTTTACATATTATGTGATACACTCATTGTAGTACATTGTCAACTATTTTATAAAAATATATTGTAAAAATGAAGTTATATTTTTTGATTTAAACATTACTAGTTTGTAGAAATAAATGTCTTACAAATTTTAAAATATTTACATATTATGGAAAAAATATTTACCATTATTATTGACAATGATCATTAATAATGTGATACTTTAATTGTAAATCAACCACTTCCGTTGTCACTTTTGTGCCAGATACGTCTGAATACGGAAGCCTTTTTTGTATATAAATAAAAAATAAAAATGAAAAATCCTCAGCAATTAGATTTTGAAAAACAATTAAAACGATTATCTGAATATGGCATAAAATGCAAAAACGACAATCATGATATTAACATTGAAACCCTTGCAAGTATTGGATATTATGATTTAAAAAGATTTGCATTTCCATTTAATATTGCTAAGCACAAGGGCAAAGCTAATTTTAAAAATATAAGTTTTGATCAATTAGTGACACGTTACTATCAAGATAAAAATTTACGTATTTATATTTTACATGCCATTGAATGCATTGAAGTATACCTTGAAAACACTTTTGCTTATATTTTAGGTAAAGAGTATGGGCCCTTCGGGTATTTAAATTTTAGTTCATGGTGTGACAGGAAAAATAATGAACGCTTTTATATTGAAGAACAACAATATTTTTTCAAAAAGAATTTATTAAAAAAGATGAGGTATGCTAGTAACCCCAGTACAACCAATCAAAAAAATTTGCGGGATGGCTTTCCTACAGTTTGGCTAATGGTTAATACGTTAACTTTGGGACAGTTAAAAAAGTATATTGAACTCGCTTCACCACAAAATAGAAAGAATTTAGCACTTTTCTTTAATGTTAATAATGTCACTTTGGAATCGTGGATTGATTGTTTAGTTTTGGTCAGAAACATTTGTTGTCATAATTCAGATTTAATAGATATTAAACTAAAAACTCACCCAAAGATTCCGAAGAAATATGCGAAGAAACTATATAAAGATAATAATAACAGGTATTCTGACAGAATTGGCATTGTTATTTTTATTATTGTTTCAATGATGAATTATATAAATCCTAAGTATGACTTTGGAAATATATACAGGTCAATCAAAACAATCGTTGGAAAAGATAATAAATTGGCAAACCAACTTGGATTTAAAAATTATAATTCAATAAAAGCTTTGCCTCGAACTAGGCATCATAAAAGCAAGAAAAAATAAGCCACCCAGAAATTAATCTGAGTGGCTTATTTTATATTTTTTTGCATTACTTTAATTTTGAACCATAAAAAATATACATATCTTTATCAGAAATTACATTTTCGCTTGGATCTAGTGGATTAGCATCACCCCTAGCATGAAGCCACGGCTGTTCTTGATGTGTTAATCTTTCTAGCTGATTACCACTAAATTCACCATATATATCATTTATTTGTTGAATTAAATCTAATACATCGGGGCTTTTAATAGGTGTCGAGGACTTTTTTGGTGAAATAGGATTATAGCCAAAATTTGTATAACAGGAATATAACTGGGGGTCAACGGGGCCCTGTACCCAAGCTTCAAACTTACAATTAAATAACTTATTTTGCAAATTATTAACAGAATCATTAAAAAAGACCAATCCCCAAGCATATGCATAATACATTAGTTTTTGCATTTTTTTAGGTGTAGCATCACCAGCTTTACTATTTTCTACAAACCAATTTGCGATATCTGATTTGCTATATTTTTCATTATTTTGCATTTTTCACCTAAGCTTTAAGCATTTTATTTAAACTTTCCTAAGGCTTTACCGTACTTGTCTTTTCCGACAATATAGCCATAGCCATTAGCACGAGGCTGTCTTAACCATAGACGTTTAGGACCTTGCAATACCGCATCATACTTAATTGCACTGCCTTTAGGGAGTGTAGCAATAGCTGGTGCACTAATATGTGGTGAGGTATGTAGTTTCAAAGCCTTGCCTAAAATAAAGATACCTGGCTTTTTAACCCAAGATGATTTCTTACCTATTTTTTTCGTTATAGTAGCCTTGCCACCTACACCATGAGCAATATCGTGTGCAAATTGTTCCTTGCTAATACCAATTTTTGAAAGATAGCCATATGGATCACTATGGTCTGTGTTGCCTAAATGCTGTGTGATCCAGTTATGCGTCTTAACACCACGTTTGGCAGAGGTATCAAGTGTTAACGGAATACCATACTTTTGAGCGTATTCACGAATCAGGCCAATGTAATTGCGGTAGGCTTTCTTAGCTCGTGTTTTATCAGAAAACTCGCACAGCTCAATCTGCATTGGCGAGCGTTGATTACCATAATAGCCACAGCCCCACGCTACATAGCCTAGATCACCCACTAAGTAGCATTCTTTGTCGTCGACAACTAAATGCACGTAGGTCTGTGCCGTGTTAATGCCAGCCTTCATGTTGTGGGCAATAGCCCAGGCTTCACCATTAGGTGTTGCTGTTGAATGTACAACAATAAAATCTCTTTCAGCAAGTGTTGACGCACCCTCATTTACAGACAGTGCATACTTTTTATTTAGTTTCATTATTGGCCACCCCTTTGTCAGTTTTAGCTTTATCAGCATTGATAGTTTCTGCTAGCTCTTTTTCAGCATATGCTTTGATTGCTTCTTCAAGTTCGGGAGTAATATTAATACCATATTTGCGTAAAATGTTGGCTACGCTAGTTACAACAATATTCATTTTGGCTGAACCATCATTATTAGTAGTTTCTGCTTCATGAACAAATGCTGCAGCTAAATCAGGTATCTGTGCCAGCCACTTATTCTTAATGGTGTGATTTATGCTGTACAGCTTAAAACCGATCCAAACAATAATAGCAACTGCAATCAGTCCATAATATCCGAAATTTAAAATCTCACTGATACTCATTTTTTAAAAATCCTTTCAACAAAAAAAGAACACTATTTAGTGTCCTCTAACTTCTTTTTTAATTTTTCGTATTTTTCTTCAAGCTCAATTCGTCTTTTGCGCTCATTCTGATAATCTTCTAGCAGGTTATCTCGCTCCTGCTGCAGCGTTTTAAATTTATCTCCATAGTTTTCGTGGTGACTTGTATGAAGTGACGCAAGCAGTGTAGTTATAGCTCCAATTAGAGCAGTTATTACACTCAATGCGCTGACAAATATGTTCACCAAACCACCTCTTTAACTTTTCCATGCAATCCAAATGATAAAGATAAAAATTACCGCGTCTTCAATAACCGTATGTGCCATGCGTAATTCATGAGCCAAAGAAGCATGCCAAATTTGAATGCATGCAAGCATAAAAATGACTGATCCGGATAAAATTAAAAATATCTGTTGCCAAGCCTTATTTCTGTTACCAGTTATGGCCATTACGAGAAGTCCGAAACCTAAAAACATAATAATAAGATCCAGTCGCTGATCGTTCATAGCTTTAGTTAATTCTGGCGGCCAGAAAAAATAATTCCTGTCTAACCAAAGAGAAGCACCAATCGCAATGATTGACGCCCCAATAATAAATTGCACAAAATTATTATCAATATTATGACAAAGTCGGCGCAACATAGTTATCACCCGTTATTTTTTGGTAATCTTTATCTGTTAACCAACCTAACTGCACAAAATAAGCCACATCAGCTTTACCATACATTTTAGCCTCATAAAACTGTGTGACTAGCGCTCTATAAATATCATTAAGCATTAGTAGTGCCTCCATTCTGTGTGCTATCGCTGGTAGCTGGAGCCTTAGGACTAGTGGCACTGCCAATTAGTTTTAACATGTCCGCTTGCCCTTGAACAATAGTGTTAAGTTTATCTTTAATATCATTGTTGTCCTTAGTTACCTGCTCATCTGATTGCTTTAAAGTTTTGACAGCTTTTTCAACTTCATTTAAACGATAGCTATTATTAGTAGCATCCTGTTCAAACCATTGGTGAGTCCGCCAATCATATTTTGGATTATTAAATCCTGTTGGTTCACTCACCACAATTGGCCATACGTCATGGTCATATTTTCTTGTTAACAACATAGGTTCACAGTCGGCGCCATCTATGCCATCGCACGACTTGTAGCCAACCTGCACAAACATGCTATCGTTATCAATACGTTTTTTTAAGTTATTGGCTACATCTTGCCAATTTTTATTTTCTGTAGTATTAGTTGTTTCGTCTGCCATAATTTTCTCCTTTTATAAAATACTTACATCACTAGCTTGAACCCACCCGCTTTTAATATCTGACATTACACCTATTTTTGGGTTAGCTACATAAAAGCAGTCCATGGCTTGTGCTAAAATCACAAACCCTGTTGTTCCCGCTTCATAAACAGAAGCGGAGCCATTATTGTAGAGTTTACCGTCGG
Organism: Lactobacillus huangpiensis; assembly: GCF_019972815.1. Lineage (GTDB taxonomy): Bacteria > Bacillota > Bacilli > Lactobacillales > Lactobacillaceae > Lactobacillus > Lactobacillus huangpiensis. The sequence continues at coordinate 35,478 of NZ_BPPA01000010.1, read as the reverse complement.
GTGCTAAAGCGTAATTGGTTCTAAATTCTTTTAAAAACTTAACTTCTTTGCCAATCACTTCGGTGGAATCAAATTGCTGACCTTTTAGAAATAGATGGTTAACTTCATTGTCATTAATTATCATTGCATCACTTCCTTATTTAGACCCAACTAAGACTTGTGGATTATTCTCTGAATAGGATTTAGCATCGCTAATTGAGCTTGAGTAATGGAACGTTTCGCGAGCTTCAAGTGCCGTTATCTTATTAAGGGCTAAATTAATGCTATTTTGCATTGTTGATATTGGAAGATTATTAATCTTAGCTGTTAGCATATTTTCTAAAGTTTCTGCATCAGCTTTAGTCTCATACTTTGACAAGTCGGGATCAGGAACAGTTAATTTAACCAAGCCGTCATTATCTGGTTTTGCAGCAGAACCACCGTTAATGCTTATTTGCTTAACACGAGAATATATGTCTTTTAAATTGATAAAAGTATATGTATATATCAGACTGCCACCTGTATCGTAGGTAATTCTGTGCCATATTTCATAATTTCCAACGTTTGGTTGCAAAACAAACTGATGCCAATACGGTTGGCCATACAGCGAAGACTCTCCAGCAATCTGTAAAAGATATGTTAGTTTCCCAGCGACATATCCCTGGGGTGCCTTATAGGACCCAAATGCTAAACCGTTTTTAGCAATATAAAAACCGGCCTTTGTTATTTTGTCAGGGTCAATCGTAGTGTCAATATCCATAGGGCTATTAATAGTATTAATATTAGCAATGGTTTTGTTAAAATCTTCTTTTTTAACATATTGTGTAAAATCAACGTCTTTAATCTTACTAATTGCATTGTTAGCTGCATCTATTGCTTTTTGAATATCTGCCTGCGTATCTTCATCATTTTTTAGCTCTTTCTGCAGCTTATCCAATTGACCTTGAAAATCAGTAACAGTTGAATTTTTCCAATTAACGTAATCAGCTTGTATTTTATTAAACTTATTCTGTAAATCTAAAGTTAAATCTACAATTGCAGTCTGTTTATCGCTTTCAAGTTTAGCAAGCGCAGCATCATTAGCTTTTTTATTAGTAGCTAATTGATCATTAGCGTCGGCTTGAATTGCTTTTTTCTGCTGTTGATAATCTGTATTAATTTGATCAGTTTGTTTTTTCCAATCATTTTGCAAATTAGTTAAGGCTTGCTGTTCATTGCTTAATTCAGTTTTCCAATTAGCAATTAATTCATTAGCTGAATCAATGACTTTTTGAATATTACTGTTGCCCGTATCAACAGCATCTTTGATTTGCTGATTGAATTTAGCCAACAAAGCCGCATTATCGTCTTCCGTACGCTGGATAATAGCCTTATAATGCGTCTCCAGTGCCGTAAGTGTGGACACGTAGTTATCGTTGTTAATGTGGATAGTGGCGTCTTCAATGACCTCGATGTTAAAGCTCTTGGTTGTATCAATAACATCCCCTGACGGTGTGCTAATGCTAAACCATGCTTCGCCACTGGCTGCATAGACAGAATCAGCTAACTTATATCTGAATCGCCCAGCAGTATCGTTGAGTCGCTCAAAGTTTTCTTTTGCACTGTCAACAACGATCTTGCCACCGACCTTATTTTCAGAAAAAGTGATTACTTTGTTGGTCAGGTCATATCCCGAACTATCTGCATCCATGATTATTACTTCCAGCGTTAAGCCTTTTTCGCCTTGTCCTATTTTTCGGACATGATCACTGACTATGCTTTCAGTCTTATTAGTCGCTAGGTTTATCACGGCTAGGCTCATGTTTATTGACCTCCCTTCTTAATGCTTTATTATCTTCTTCTAGCTGAGCATTTCGTTTATTTAATTGCAAAATCTTTTGCTTCAAATGCCCAATTTCAAGAGATTCTGTAGCAATAAGACCAGCTAAGTTTTGTGCTACTAACTGTTCACTGTTTAACATATTTTCATTCATCAAATTGAGCCTCCAATTATTGCGCTTGACTTAATATGAGCATTAATGTATGCTCCCAAATTAGTATGTTCAGAAGCTGACCACATTACATGACCATCGTCACGATTGATTGATCTCCCAGAAATAGTTATTTGTCCAACATCAACTTCATAAAAAGTTCCTAGTCCATGGACAGTTAAATATGGTGTGCTAATCATACCGTCTTCAATAAACGTATTGTTGCCAATATAAATACCAAATTGGTCTCCGCCATAAGCATTACCAATTTGAATAGTCCGTCCCCCATTTCTGTCACTAACTTCTAAAGAACCTTCGATCGTACCAAGTGCATGAATTGTGTCAACATCAATGTGACTGGCATCTAATTTAGGGATAATAGCTTCATCAACATAAAGTTTGCCATGAGAGCCATCCCAACCAATACCAGCATGGAAGCCGCCTTGAATGTCATACCAACCTAAGCCACGATTGTTAAAGACCATCTTGTGATCACTAGCAGCAGCATCAATTTCGACTACGTTATCCCAAGATTTAGTGCCATCAGCACTAACTGGATATAGGACAACGCCATCCTCACCACCGTTTTTAATCCAATCGCCAAATTCTTGAACTTTAACAGCCATTTCTTTCATGTGATTTTCGAAAACTTCTAGGTCTTCTTTTTCGTCACCTAGCTCTTTAGCTAGTTTTTGAAAAGCTAATTCACGATTTTCGCCTTCAAGTTTTAGAGCCTTGTTAATATACCCGGCAAAGTCTTTAACGTGATTAATTGAATTTTTGGCACGTTTAAACTTTTCGCTGGACTTATCTTCTATCTCTTTTTGCATTAAATGCAAATAGCTTTCAGGTGGTTGTCCTAGTTGAATTTGAACATAATGATGGTCTAGGCAGTTGTAAACAGTACCACAAACTTCAGCTGTTTCCTGTATATCGTATGGTTGAAACCTGACATAAACACTGTCGTAAAGGCTAAGCTGTGTCCAATCGGCATTAATACCTGACATTTCTGCATATCCAACTGTTGTAGACACATCAATATGACCATATCGATGTTCTTTTAGATAGTTATTACCAAGCTGTGTTAATTGGTCAATATCTGCTTGCGTTGCAACAAAAGACCCATCAGGCTGTTGTCCTGATAGGTCTTGGTCGTCATGTTTAAAATTACTGCTTAAATCCACTGTATTAACTTTGTCGATATTGGGATCAATGCCAAAGCCTTCTGCGTACAATGGTCCAACTTTAACAACAACTTCTTTTTGCGATTCATCCACGCTTGCATCGTAACTGCTGCCATCATCATCACCATCACTATCTTCAGTATCGTCAGGAGCATGAAGAGTAGAGTTGGTTAAATTGTCTTCAGGAATCCATCCTGTATGTCCCTTATATGTAACTTCGACATAAGTTTTGCCATCGCCACCTTTGGCTTCATGGCCACCAATAGTAAAGTCTCCGTTTGCTGAACTAGCACCTGAAGGTATCGACCAGTTAGAAGCATTGCGACTATCAGGGGTATCATAAATTTCAACTTTGGAATGGTCTTTTAACTTTTGCTCTAGGATTTGATCCCACGACTTTGGCTTAACGCTACCGTCCTTATGATAATCAATAGAGCCAGAGGCTATCCAACCATACTTAGTGTGATAATAAGTTGTCCCTCCTTGAACAATGGTTTTGTCAATTTCAGCCATGCCAGAATGTGCCTTGACCTTAACTTTTTTCTTTTTTTCTTGCCAATACGCTTTGTTCGGAACCTTATGTCTATTTTTACCAGAGCCAACCCATCGATAAGGCTGTTTACTGCTGCCGTGGGCATCGATCGTAGTGGTAGTTGGGATCATCTTATGATTCTTTGCGTCCCACTGATATTTGATAGCACCATCTTTAATGTAACCATAGCCGCTATTGGTGTATGACTTATAACTTCCATCTTCTGTTAATGACAAATGCGGACCATATAGCCATTGATGATCGCCAATGCGATACCATAAGTCCCCATTTTGATTGCGCTCAACCATATCATAGTGGACGATCGCACCATTCTTATAAGTTTGACCAGTTCGATAATGATCTGCCCCAATTTCTGGTGAATAGTAAACATGGATTACGCCACCAGGCTTATAAGCTACAACTGCTGTGCCTGATACGCTAACTCGTGAACCTGCACCATCTTCGTCAAAGACATTGCCAGCCTGAACAACACCGTCACCAACTATATTGTTGACTAAATAGTCTCCGCTTTGATCAAAATTAAGCCAGTTAGCGTCAATCCAGCCGCCGCCTTTAATTGGATACCAATCATCGCCATTAACAGTATTAATCTGATACTTACCATCGGGCGTAAAATCACCATCATGGACTGGATTACCTAAGTTAATTTTGTTACCGTTCGTTAGGGTGTCTAGCAGTTTCTGCCCTTCTACTGGTGAATCATAAATGTTAACAGAACCACCAGCCATATAGACACTTGCTACATTGGCATAGTCTGAATCCCAATTGTTCCAATCCGTATTATCTTCAGTCGCAATGGCTTGCCCAGGAGTATAAGTAACAACAAATACTGCGCCAGTCCACATGTTCTCAATATTGCGGTCTTGGGAGATAGTCTGAACATTCTTACCATAATCAACAATTATGCCAGTGTCTGAGCCTGCATGTGCTGAATGATGAATATCAAAGTTGTCAAACTCTAATTCTCCGCCAAATAGACCCAACACTGATTGAACGGCAGTGTCTCCTTCTTGGTCAGGATCAATCAAAATAGCACCTGCTTGTAGACCTTTTTCAATATTAATATTACTTACGCTGAGAACGTCGCTATCAAAAGTAAAGCTTTTGGCAGGCTGCATTATATTGAGCACCTGATTCATTAAATCTTGAGCAGATCCAGGATTAAACTGAATAGTATCGGACACTGTTGCATCATTAAGTGTTGACGCAATATGGTTAGCATCTATTACTACTTGTGACTGTTCTTGTTGAACATGCACAATTTTAAAAATTTGATGTACAAACTTATAGTTAACGTCTGCAAGAATATAGGTATTCTCTACTAGCTTTTTAACATGTATACCATCTCTGGGATATGTTAATTGCAAAGTTGGAAACTGGTTATAATTCCAAGTTACCTGACAACTAATAGCATCCCGTAAAGTTAGACCAGGTGTCGTAAAATCACTGTTAACACTTTGATACCAGTGGGGATAATCTAGCAGGTAATCATATTGTTCAAAATTTATCTCTGGTATTTTACCAATTGTAATTTTTGCCATTAAATTAACCGCCTCCATCTTGGCATATATTCGATTTGGGTAATTATCCCTGCTTCGGCTGTAGCTGAAATATTATTATGACCAGGAGGCAATTCTGGTGGCAGCAAGTTAGGAAAGTGAGTTTGATTATTAAACAAAGTGCCACTAGCATCTGTTGTATCACCTGTATCGCCATTGAGCCAAAACTCGCCGTTTAAATTGTCAAATTGATAACTTAGATCATTAACGGTTAACATAAATGATCCCTTTGTTACAAAGTGCCAGTTAGGTATTGCAATTCTAGATTCGCCATTATAAACATCTCCATTTTTGGGCAAATCAATATAGCTAATGCCATTAACTCGATATTCAAATGGTTCACAATAAAAAGTAATCTGACCAGTACCTAAATTTGGAGTCTGCGGATCCCAATTAATTGTTGGCGCAGTCATTACAATGGCTTTATAAGCGTATTGCGGATCAATATCAAACTGTAAATATTCATACTGCTTTTTTCCCTCCACCACAGGACTTGCCAACCAATCGATGAACTCACGCTCCCAATCAAACTGCGTGACATCTAGGGGACGATTAACAATGATATTAAACGTTTTAGTTACATTCTGATAAGAATTATCATCTTCAATAAAATCACCCGAACGACCAGGTATATGAGTGGGATTAAGATCTGGTACTGCAAAGACAGGATCAGCAGGATATTGCACCATAACGCCTAAGTCTGCCGATGATTTGCCTTGATAGATCAAACCTGAAACGTTATTAGAAATTACCACTTAAACCCCTCCTTTGCTTAATTTGGTTTGAGCGTTGATTTTCTTTAAAAAATGGTTCAACAACTTCCCACAAAGTGCGCCCATCGGGTGTAGTTAAAGTAATGTTTGCTGAACCATCTTTATTAACTAATTGTTGCAGGAGTAATAATACTGCTTGTCTAAATTCGTGTTCTTCTTTCTTTTCTTTCTGATCAACAACTGGCTGTTGAGAATTAAAGCCAGTCTGATTGGAAAGAATACCTACAGCTTTTCCGATTAATTCCCAAGCACGAGTGGCTTTGGTTGGAACTAATGGAATTGCCATTTCAGGCCCTTTTTCACCGAAAATAGCGGGCTTATCAGTAATACCACCATTGGCAAACTTGATTGAAGGAGCTAATTGTTCAGCGCGAGTAATATGGCCAGCGTTGTAGCCTCCACGTTCCCATTCAGCTGAAAACTTACCAGCAAGGGAAGCAACACTGCCTTTGCCCTCCAGAATTGACTTGAAGGTAGCTCTATCAGCTGGATCATCACCATGCAGGGCAAACTCTAATTGTGTTGCTGCATCTTGCCAGCTCTTATGGTGCTTTTTAGCGTAAGCTTTTAAGCTAGTTAGACGGCTGTCTAACCATTGACCCAAGCCACTTGCACCACCTTTTGGATTAACAGAACTTGGATCTAGAGTTGACTCAAGCGACCAATTACCCAAAATAGCTGTAATACCATTCTTAGTAGCGTGTGAATCAAGTTGCTTTAAAGCTTTGGCCAACACATTAGCACGTGTGCCAATATCGCCAGTTATTTTGAAAGAGCTGATAGTTTCACTAAGATGTTTTTTAATCCAGGCAATAGCCTTTGAACCAAGCTCTTTTTTCGCCAGTGCTAAAAGTTGTTTGGTTGGACCTTTATGCTTTTTGCTATTGGCGTTATGAAGTCCTTTTACGCGATAGAATCCATAACCCATTGACTTATTGTCTGAGATACGAGATACACGTGCACTTGGTGGTGTCTCATTGAACATTGTGTCCCGTTCAGGATCTTTAACAATACCAACGTGACCTGCTGCACCTGCACCATGGCCGAAGATTACCAGGTCACCTGGTAATGTTTTGGCGATATCCTTGCCTAGATATTGCACACCAGCTGAGTTTTGCATTGCCACAGTTGTACGGCCAATATCTAGTCCAAAGTGTTTAAGTGCCTGTGAGACCATACCAGAGCAGTCACTAGCTGTTTTAGAGGCAGCACCCATAACAAACTTAACACCTGCAAAGGTCTTCTCAGCGTAACGTAAGAAGGCTTCTCGTGTGCCACCTTTGCCGATTCCGTCTCCAATAGCATTTTCAATAACTGTCCAGATAGCCTGTGACCACGGCTCACCATAATGCATGCTTGAGCGTTTGCTCAGATCAGTAAAGTCTTTTTCAATCCTATGTCCTTTAGTAACAACGTTCTTTGTGAACATTGATTTGAAGGCTTGAGCGAAGTTCTTCAGGCTCTTTTCAGCAAATTTACGCAGAGCACTGTGGCTTACTCCAGAGCCTTTGGCAAAGTGTGGCAAGCCAAAGCTATGTGCCAGCTCCAAAGTTTGATAGCCATTAAGAACCTTGTCACCAGCCTGTAATTTAACAATCTGGTTGTCGTATTTCGGTAACAATACATCATTGCCACGGATAACGGCTTCTTGTTTAGGACCATATTCAGCATCATTGACCATTGCTAAGGTATCGTGGGTTAAAGCACCATTGACAGTGCCTCGAGCGAATTTAACTGGCTTGATAACTGCTGTATTGCCGCCAAATTGTGACAATACTTTATTAATGCCTTTAATACCACGGTTTAACTGAGTAATCGTGCCTTTCATATCAGTGCCGGCATAGCCGATCATTTTGTGCAAAGCGTTTTTAAAACCAGTAGCTGTGCTGGTGGCAAGCTTGACTACGCCATTGTGAATTTTCTTCATGGAAGAATTTATTTTTTTCTCCATGGATTCAAATTCACTGGTGGCATTTTTCTTCATGCTCTTAATGTCTTTAGCAACATCTTTGACCATCTTGCTGAAAGTTTTAGAAAAGTCACCTTTACCTTTTAATGATTTGGTAGCTTTTTCGGCCTGTTTAGCAATCTCGTTGCCAAACTTATTTTTCTTAACAGCCTTGTCCAAAGAAGTAACACGCTTATGAGTTGTCGTGATACTCTTTTGTAGCTTTTTAAGACTAGAAGTACCAGTAACCTTGACCTTGATCTTAGGCTTTTTGCCTTTGACCTTTTTAATAGCCTTAGTTAATTTCTTAACTGAAGACTGGCCTTTAACTTTAACAGTAACCTTGATAGTCTTAGACTTTAATTTGCTCAAAGATTTTGCAAGAGAACTTGTTGACTTAGAATTAGCCTTAACTCTTGTGACAGCACTGCTGGTTCTTGTCCCTACGCTGTAGCTAGAACTACTGCTCCTACGTCTAGTTGTTGTTCTACGTTTGGTAGAAGTAGTCTTTTTCTTTGCTTTCGGAGCTGTTGTCAGCTTTTTAAACAATGAATTACTAATCCACTGCGAATGACCAATTCTATGACTTGCACCAGTCAGCAATCCTTGATCAACTAAAGTCTGGCCAGCGTGTTTATTAGGCTTCTTAGAGGCTTTTTTAGAAGCAGAATACTTCTTGCTTAGTTTGTTAAATTCAGCTGTTAAATTTTTAGCACGATCAGCTTGGCCTTTTTTGAGAGCCTTTGAAATTCGATCGCCAAGCTTATCCAGCTCTTTCTTTTGCGATTTGGCTCTAGCTTTGGCTTCAGCTCGTTTCTTTTCAGCAGCTGAATCTTTCTTATCACGTCTCCTATCTAGTTTGTCACGATGGTCTTTGGCATCTTGGTACCTGTGATCCCGTTTTTTAATTTCAGAGTCAATTAATTTAATCAGCTTGCTATTGTCAGCATTGGCTTTAATGACACGCTTAGTACCATTGGCAAAATGGTAGGCCTTGCCAAACATGGTGGCCATATCGTGCGCATTAATTACGTCTTGCCAAGGCATAAGCCTGCGTTTAACGTTGCGGCCATTAACAACTTCAATAGTGCCATCAGGATTCAATACGCCTTCACGGTTGCCTGTTTCTGGGCTATCGTCACCATCATTAAGAATAGCTGGTACACCATAACGCTTGCGCCAATCAGTACCATTTGCAAAATGGAATGCATCGGCAATATCTAGCGTGTCGGTAGCATTTTCCACGGCAGAGGTAATTTTAGCAATGCCCTTGTCTGCATAGTTAGGTATGTCAACTTCAAAAGTGTTTTTAAAGACTTTTTCTAGGTATGATAACCAGTCATTGAAGTGTGAATTAAAGGTCTTAGCATTGCTTTCAAAACTATTAATCAAATCCTTAAAGCCACTAGATTGTTTGCTACGTGACTTTTTAAGTGAATTAGCAACCTTTTTCGGCAAGCCATTCCAAAGATTAGTCCAGTTTTTCTGGTACTGTTTCTTAAACTTACGCAGAGCACTCTCAGCTCGTTTAAATTTTTTTTCAAGCTGAACAACGAAATCGTTTTTGCCACGATTGGAGAAGGCTTTATCAGCCTTCTTAATTTGACTGGCAATTTGTTCGCCAAACTTGTTTTTCTTGATGGTTTTGCTTAACTTTTTAATGCTTGAATCAAGCTGACTGATAGAGCCTTTTTTACCTGATAGCTTGCTTAATGCTTTTACAAAACTAGAAATCGGTTTGATATGCTTTGCAATGTTGCTAATATCCTTGTTGACATCATTAAGGGGCTTTCTAACCGACTTAATCTTATCAATCAGGCCACTGCCCTTTTTACCATTTAATGCTTTAGTAATCTTATTTACATTTTTGGTAATGGCTTTAGTGTCAGCCTTCAAAGTCTTGTTAAATTTATCTAGACCTTTGGCCATGTTGGCAAATGGATTGTTCTTTTTATTAGTAAACTGCTTTGTAACTTTGCCAATTTCTTTAAAGTCTTTGGTGGTGTCATCTAGCTTTTTGTTTAGGTGGTAAATCTTGGTGTCTAGGTTATCAAACTGTTTAGCAACGTCTTTAACCTTAGTGTAAATACCGTCTTTCTTACCGCCAAAGGCTTTATTTAAGTCTTTCAGGCCACTAACAATGCCTTTTTTGCTTTTGCTTAAAGATTTTTCCAGTTTAGGAAGATCTTTGGTTAGAGCCTTAAATGCATCAACTTTGGCCATTGATTTGGCAAAAGTAGCTAAATATTTAAATGCGTCCCCGATAGGTTTAATATCTTTGCTAAGTCGTTTCCAGGTTCTTTCATGCTTAGACAGGGCTTTACTGACACTGTTTAATTCTTTTGAAGGATCGTTCTTTTTAATCGTCTTTTTGACAGTGCCTAAGTTTTTAGCATATTCTTTTAAAGCCTTAGACATAGATTTGACGTTGCTAATGGACTTTTTAGAAACATCCATAGCAGATGCCATAACCTTTTCATCAGTGGCGCTTAATTTAGACTTCTTAGGCTTTTTCTTTTTCGAAGCATTATAATCGCTGTTAAGCCATTTACCAATGCCATTCCAAAAATTATCAATACCCCGTTCCATACCTTTTTGGGCTTTAGCTTTAAGTTTGGTATCACTACCAGCAGAGAGATATGCACCCATCTGTGAAAGAAAGCTTTTAGAATTAGCTCCTTTTTGGGCATTAGTTAGACCTAGATTAAATTTATTTAAATTTTTAACAAAACCGTTCCAGACATCTTGTAAGGCTGGAATAAAACTTTTTTTCCAGTAATGAACAAAACCATCTGCCTGGTGTCTTAAGCCAGCCCAAATTTTTGGAGTATAATCAGCAAATGCTTTGCCAAGAGAGGCTCCTAATGTTCCACCAGTTACAGTTCCTATTCCTGGAACGATAGAGCCCACTGCAGCACCTAAGCCTGCTCCAATAGACATACCTGCTGCTTGACCCTGTGCATGTTGTTGTTGTTTAGCTTTGTGAGAACTTAACCCTCGGAAAATATCAATTGCATCAAATGCTGCTGTGGCACCTAATGCCACTTTGCCAAAGCCTTTAACCGTTATTGGTAAAAGCTTGCCAATTAAGCCTTTACCACTGGCTGCACCAACATCTTCTGCAGCTGTTGTTGCTGGATGAAATATACTCATCCATTTTGATTTGCCAAGAACTCGAGCATTACCTATTTTACCGACCAACTTGCGAGCCCAGCCAAGACCTGAAACTGCACCTGCATCTTCAGCTGCTTTAGTTCCATATTTAAATAAGGCACTAAACTTAACTTTGCCTTTAGAATTTAGAATATTCTTAGAAACGCCAGAAACATACTTCTCTGCATCTTTTTTACCAGCGTTTTCTAGAACAGATTTTCCAAGCCCCAGTGATGAGGAACCACCATTTTCTGTTTTGTTTAAAATTTCTTGAGCAGCAATATTGTCCTTAATTAACTTTTTGGTAGCTATTAAAGCGGCGTTATACTGATCCTGATTGTGTTTGCCAACTAGAATGCCAGTAAACAGGTCGGATAATGTACGCTTAACAGACACAATACCTTTTAGCAGTTTCCAGCCTGCAAAAGCTTCCAGCAAATGCTTACCAAGATTAGTAACTTTAGAAACATTATTGCCTTTTCCAAGCCAAGTTATGAAGTCTGCAACTTTATTAGCAACTTTGCCAATACCAGCTGAGATTTCTTTTAACCCTTTGACTGTTTCTGGTTTGTTGAAGGCTTTAACCAGGGCTGTTGAAGCTTTAGACAAGGCAGGCATCATTGCACTACCAATGTCTATGCGTATTGCATCGACTGCCTCATGGAATTGCTTCTCCTGGTTCTTGGTAGCCTTCATGTTCTTCTGGGCAAGCTTACCAACATAGTCATTCTTGTAAGCACCAGCAACTTGCTTATTGACTTCTCTAAGTTCTTTAGTGTTTGTCGCTAAAATAGCAGCTGCATTTTGACCAGTAGTACCGAAAACATTATGGAAAAAGTTAGACCGATCAGCTTTTGGCACAGCGTCTGCAATTTCCCTGAAAATAGTAGCAATAGGTTTAAGTTTGCCACTTTTATCTTTAAAATCGTTAACAGATAAGCCAAATTTATGAAAAGCATTAGCACCACTTTTTGAAGGATTTTGCAAGCTAATTAGGATCTTTCGCAAACCAGTACCAGCTTGTTGCGCTTCCAATCCAGAGTTAGAAAGAACACCCATTGCACTGGCGGTCTGAGTTAATGTGACACCTGCCGTTTTAGCAGAGGTACCAACATAGTTCATCCCTATTCCAAGTGATTTAAAGTCAGTGGCAGTCGCATCGGCAGCCATAGCAAGCTTGTTAGCTACAATTCTGGTGTTTTGCAACATTCCAGCAGTTGACTTGGTACGCATGCCGAACGCTTCCAAAGTGGAAGTCGTCACTTGCATGGTATCGGCAAAACTATCACCTGAAGCTTTAGACGCTTGCAAAATAGCCTTCATTGCGCCTAATGACTGGCGACCACTATACCCACGCTTAATTAGCTCTTGATAGCCATTCGCAATGTTCTGTTGAGATTCAGCATACTGAATGGAGTATTTACGGCCATCCTTCTGCATACCCGTTACTTCATGAGTAACGTCTCTTAATTTCTCCCCAGAAGTAACCAGTAAGTTAGTGTTTTCTGTATATACTTTCTGTAGAGAGCCTGCTTCTTTTGCACCATTAACTGCAAAAACGCCAAGAGAAGCTACAACAGCTGTGGCTCCCACAGCAGCCGTTTTTACTTTTGCTAAAGAAGATTTTAATGCAGAACTTAATTTAGATGTACTCTGTCTAAGTCTAGTAATACCTTTGTCTGCAACACTAATACCTGTCGGATGGAACTTGTTGAATTCAGCACGTACTTCTTTTTGATTATTTTTTAATTCAGCAAGAGATTTTCCTGTTTTGTTAACACGATTCTCTTGCTTTCTGTAAGCCTCACTATTCTTGCCTGATTCATCTGCGACACGCTTTAGTTCTATTTTCTGCTTGGTTAATTGCTCAGTTAAATTTGTCAAAGATGACTTGTAACTGTTCATCTGAACTTGGGTTGCTTGGAACTCATTGTGTTCAGCTTTTAATCTGGCAACATAGTTTTTCGTGACTTCAGTAGTGCTTTTGTACTCTTTTTGTAAGGAGGCAAGTCCAGACCTGTAGTATTCTAAAGAGCTTTTAGCTTTGGTTTGCTGACTAGTCAAAGACGCTAAACGTGTTTCAGCACGTTGAATCTGACCTTCATTTTTAGCAATTTGTTCGCCATATTTGCCAAACTCTATTTTCCCGTCTTTGGTTGAGCGATCAACATTTTTTTGGGCTTCTACTAAGTGCTTTTGCTCTCTGGTAAGACCTGCAATATAGTCTTTTTGCTTATCAATAGAGTTTTTTAAGCCGTCATATTTAGCTTTTGCAATTTCTGCCGACTGGCCTGAAGCCTTTAACTGAGCTACTTGTGCTTTTAAAGCCGTAGTAGAATTAGTTACCGCTTGGCGAAGTTCTTTCAACGTTCTAACTGGCTGGCTACCGTCTAGAGTAATATCGGTTTCCATACCGCCAACAGGAATTTTACCTGACATCTGGTTACCTCCTTCCTTGTTTGTCTAAATCTGCTGCAAAGTCCCACAATGACTTAGGCCTATCATCTCGTGGACGAGCATTCATTATTTCAATTAATCTTGGAAAATCAGTGTTCTCTGCATCATTAGGAGACATATGGCCAAAAACCAGTAATTGCTGAATCGTGTAATCATAATCTTCGATCATCTGGTCATATTCACTGACTGGATCTTGATCACTTAGTGTCTGTGCTTTTGCTAGAATCTAATCCTAAAACCTTTGCTATTACTTCATTGGCAAGATCTACCACATCCTTAAAATCGGAATCTTCCAATTTTTGTGTTTGCTCATCTGATAAATTCAAGATAGGTTGTAAAAATTTTGAATATGTGTCAATTAGCTTAATTTGAGCATCATAGAAGTCGATCATTGTTTGACTATCAAGCTCTTCGTCCTTTTTGAGAGCATCAACTTTTTTATTAAAAGCATCGAAACTCTCGCTTTCTTTCGCTAAATCACGTTGGGCCACAAGACACATACGCATGTTTTTACCACTAGTTGGTACTTCAAAAGTTGTTAAATGTAATTTCTTACCGTTAATTTTTACTGACATAATATTTATCCTTTCGAAAGAAAAAGAACGGCTGTCATACCGTTCTTTGATATTTATTTTGATTTGCCTACCACTACCCACCCTGCTTAATTAATTATTCGCCAGCTGCTGAACTGTTTCCGGAACCAGGTGTAACAGGATTACCATTAGCATCTGTTGGAGTTTTGCTACCAGCTGTATTGTCTGTCGTGGTTTGACCAGTTAAATATTTCAACATGTTAACATAATCAAAATCACGTTCGTCCGAATACGTTTTTTCGTAAAGTAACAAATCTGTTTCTCTAGCTTGAGCATTAAGTGTTAAAGCATCATGTACTACACTAGGATTTTCTGTATCAGTTTGCATATTTAATTCTCCAGGAACAAAAATTCCACTTGGAAAGCCAAAATACAAATCAATTTGATTGTGTGTGTTATAGGAATGTGCAATTACACCACCATTTGCTGGATTAGAACGTCCTTTTCGTGCAAAACCACCAAATTTATCTTTGACTAAACCAGTCAGTAAATCATAGATAACGTGAGGAATATCGTTAGCAGCTATTGCAATCGAAGGCTGTTCAACGCCAACATTAGCTTCAGCAACCGCATTTGAACCATAAACTTTATTAACTGTTGGAGCTAATCCAGTTATATTCGCTTGTGTTGCACCTTTAGAAGAAGCCATATCAATTTTAAATAGACCTTTTATTTCTTCTCCAGTAGTTGGGTCAAAAACCTTTCCTTTATCACCATCATAAGTAAAGCCACCATTGTCTGGATCAACATTTAATTTGCCATTTTTATCATAGCTCCAAACAATAATGTCATCTAAACCTGTAATTTCCATTAATTTTCTCCTTTAAAATATAAATCGATCTCTAATCTTCCTTGATCATCGAGATAGTGACCGCTGTCTGGCTGTCTACGCCATTTTTTTTGCATTAAAATAGACGCAACTGATTTTTCTAAATCGTCTGCGTCTACTTGACTGTTTTTTGGATAACAAATTTTGACCTGTAAGTCTTTTTGAATCTGACCATAGGCATTACTGCCATGTTCAATTGGTAATTGTGTTACTTCAGAGACTGCAATTAATGCTTTGGTCTCTGAAGTAAGCGAACTTGCTGGTATTAAGTATGAATAGGCTCTCCCTAAACCATCTATGCCAGCCGAGTTCAGCGCGTCAACTACCCGTTTTGCAACGGTCATAATCCCATCACTTCCTTCAGTGCTTTAGCTTCTGCTTTAAGAACGGCATCTCTTGACATCAATTGTGATTTTTCAATAAAGTGCATATTCTTAACTTCTTTAGGACTCATCCCAGCAGTGCCATTATTAACGTATCTGGCAATCATTGCCTGGTACTTATCTTCAAAACCTACTGTTGTGTCCCCAGCCATTACTTTTTCACTCGTAAAGCCAGGCTTAAACGTGATTGAATCACGTAAGTGCTTAGTTTTTCTCGGCTTAAGACCATGACTAGCGTTAATATGGCCCACAGACCGAGCGGTACGATAATGTTCTGAACTAACTGGCGTGTTCCCTTTTAATACTTCAGCAAAAACAGCTGCGCCTGCACCAGTGACCTTGCTTTTTTGAGCAGGTGTAAAGGTGTAGGCTTTTTCGACCTGTTGATACCAATCTTCAAGCTTTTTGTCTAAATCATAGGTCATTAGCATCACCAACCTTCTTTAGGACAATCTGATCATAAGCTGTCGGATTGTTATATGGATCCTGGTAAATATTTGCCACATTGTATTGCTCCCCATTCAATTCCGCATCAGTAATACCAGCCCAACTTTTACGGTGGTGGCAAATTACAATAAAGCTTTGCTTTTTATCTAAACCATCCATTTGAATGATTTGATTGGTAGTTAACTGCCAGTTACCACACAGAGTTGGTTTGCCAATTTGGACAAACTTTTTAACGGGTGAGCCGTTAATATCTTCACCATCGTCAATCGTGCCAAACTTAATTACCTGATTCAGTCGATCCGCATTCTGAAGTTGAACCATTTTGCTGCTCCTCCTCTTCGTACGAAGCAAATTTACCTCGCAACTGACCAATAATAGCCATTGCAGTTGTACTAGCCGTTGCAGATACAGGATGATTAAACCAATTAGCAGCTGTTGCATAGCATGCTAATTTGTATAACGCTTTAATCTCTTCTATTTGGTAAAATTTATCATCTTCGCCAATTGCATTCTGAACATAAAGTTCAGCACCAACTAGCAGGCTTTTAAGTCTTTCCTCTGATTGAACATCGAAAGCTTCATCATCTGGCAAGAAGCCTAATGTACGTTTAAGCTCGGCATCGACTTCCAAAAAGGTAGCCATAATTACTTACCAGTCTTTGTATCAGTCGATTTTGAGCTAGTAGTAGATTTAGTATCAGCTTTACTATCAGCTGTGGAGCTGTTATCATCCACCTTCTTGGCTAAATTATTAATAGCATCTGCCAGCTTAGTAGTGGTCTCACTACTGCCACTTGTATTAGCCGCTGAATTTGATCCACCAGTAATCACTCTTGATTCTTGGTCTTTAATCGTAGTGAATGTAGATATTACATAGGCCCCTTCATCAAGTAACTCAACATCAAATCTGTCAATAGCTCTAATTTTAGTTAAGTCTTTTTCAAAAGCTCCGCCACCAATATTAGTTGACACTAATGTCATTCGTTGATAGTCATACAAAGTAATTGCCATGTGGTAGTCACCAAAGTATAACGGGTGAGCGCCGTCTATATCTGGTAAAAACTTATCTGTAATGACAGTTACATTATGACCAAAAATTTGTTTAACATCTGGAAGTGTTGGATTTGGTTGAATTAAATATCTGCCTTCAGCATCTTTAACTTTTGATAAAACGTTATATCCTGATTGATTGGTAATAAAACTGGAAGTGGCTTCAATTAAAGGATCAAGGGTATTATTTTCCAAGTCCTTAATGCTGTCGAAGTCTGCAATAGATACCTTAGTTGGCGTCTTTCCATTTTTACCATTATTCAATACTTTTAAAATTTCAGTATTACGGGTAATAACATCTTTTCTGGCAATCCAGTCTTCAATCCACGCTAAAATGTTTTCAGCTGAATCTTTAAGTAAAGTGTTAGTAATTGTAGAAATGCCAGCATAGCGGTGAATAGCAAATTTAACAATCGTTAATTGCGGACTGTCATTTTCACCGATTTCAGCTGTTTCATCATCGAGATTGGTAAATGGTGTTACATCGCTTAATTTCTCATAAACACGTGAGCCAGATGTCATAGATACATTTTCTATCTTTACCAAGTTTTCAAGTGAAGTAAATGAACGTTTTAGCTTATTAATAGCAGTTTGTACATCAACTGGAATAGTCAAGCCAGCATTAGGTCCTTCTTTATCAGACCCTTCGGGCAAAACTTGTGAAGTAATCATATTTTTAAAATCGGATACGAATTTATCGCAAATTTCTTTTGATTTCTTGGCTGCTATTACTTTTTCAGATTCACCAGGGTGATCGCTGCCAACCACTGGCTTTGGCGTTTTTAGATTTTTGCGTGCGTTGTCTAAAGCCGTTTGTGCAAAATCTCTCACTTTAATAGCTTTGCTTAGATCATTTTTAATTTTTGTAATGTCTTCATCTGAATATGCTTCAGGATCAGCTACTAACTGAATAGCAATTTGATTTTGCTTGTTTTCTAATTCTTCTACTCTGCTCCCTGCCGCATCACGTGCAGTAGCAAGTTCATTAATAGATTCCATTTAATTTCCTCCAAACAAAAGACCAAGTTTGTGATTAACAAGCTTGGTCTTATCTAAGTTTTCAGTTTTGTTTTTCGTTTTTGTATTTTCGTCTTTTACTTTTATTTTTTGCCTTTCAGCAATTAAGTTCTTGAATTCTAAAATTTTCTCTGCATTAAAGTGTGGGACAGTAACAGCTGCATTCAGCATTGGCTCTGCAATTTGATTTTGTTTAGCATTATCAAACTGCATAATGCCATCGGCAAAGCCTTCCTGAACAGCTGTTTTAGCATTCATCCAGGTAGTTTTTGACATTAGGCTATAAATATCCTGCTTATCCTTACCAGTTTTAGCTGCATAAGCATCGACAATGTTTTGGTCTAACTCATCTAAAGCCTGTTTCCCACTTGCAAAATCATCAGTATTGCCATCAGCAGAACTAATGGCTCTATGGATCATCATCATGGCCATTGGTGACATTAATACCTTGTCACCAGCCATTGCGACAATAGAAGCAGCTGAATCTGCCTCACCAACAATATGGACTTCTATATTTCCTTGATAGTTTTTTAACTCTGTGTAAATTTCAGCAGCTGGAGCTGTATAGCCACCTGGACTATTAATTTCAACAACCACATCTTTTTGATTACTATTTTCCAAATCATGCTTAACCTTGGCAGGATAGGCATAACTATTTTCACCAAAAAACGACATGAACTCACCGTTCATATCGTCAATTATCGGTCCTTTGATTTGTATTGTTTTCAATTATCTCACCTCCTTTACCGCCTATACTTGCTGCCTTAGGAAGTTTCTTTGGTAAATAACCAATTTGTTGCAAAATGTATGTGGCCTGATTACCTGCTAAAGCGTAATTCTTGGTCAAGCCCGCCAAAGTATCAGCATATGCATCCCCAGTTGCATCAATAGCTGGCCTAATATCAGCTGTAATTTTTGCATTCATTTTTTTGTCTAGTTCACTAACAATAGGATTAACGAACCTATTTAGAGCTTGCGCATATTGACTGCCCATCATTTTCAAACTTGATTGTTGGTCACCCTGACCATTTAAATAACTGTCAGGAATACCATATACTTTAGCAATTTGCTTACTAGTCCAGTCTACCTGGTTTAGCAACTGAGCTATATTAGATTTTATTTCTAACGGCTGATAATCCTCTAGATCATCAATAACAGCTGGTCCGCCATCACTATGGTGCAATTGCCAAATAAATTTACGAGAACGTGCAGCTTTATCTTTTTCGTCTAATAAAGCACTTTTAGTAACTTTTAAAATACCAGGTGTAGTTACAGATTGTTTCAAAGCTGACATTGTCAGATCATTAGAAGCATCTTTAATATCTAGTTCATTAGTAAGAGCAGTTAACGGAGATATTCCAGTCATACCACCATTTTTAGACATTAAGCGAATATGAATCAAGTCTACCTGTGGTATATTTTCAAATGTTCCGTAAACAGGTTCATCAAAATTAATGTTATAGACCAGTCCTGAACCATCCTCTAAAAGCATAGGTTGTACCTGTGAAGGTCTTAAATATTCCCAATGCAAATCAACACCATTAATATTGCGCCAGCGGTATGCATAAGCATTACCATCTAGTAAAAGCTGGGCATACATGCTTTGCCAAAAAGAAGTTCCATTAGTTGTTGTACTTGGATTATTAATGAATGACTGAACTCTTTCACTACTGGCTTGCAATGAAACTAAGGCTAGGTCCCCCGACAATTGCATTAGTAATGAAAAAATATCAGAATTGCGGAGAGCTTTGTCGGCCGATACATATTTATCTGACTTAGCAATTAAGAAATTAATTGCATCCTCATCGTTGCTCAACGAATAAGCAGGCTTTGGGGCTGCTCTAGAATTAGTAGCTTTCCAGTTAAATAGAGGCATTAATTATCACTTCCCTTCTTGGACGCAAGAACTTCAGTTAAAAATGCTGTAATAAGCGCTATTGCCCCTATGCTTATATATCCCGCACTTTTGTTAATTAAAAAGCAGCCATAGGCAATGGCTGCTACACCAACAATATAAAGGATTACATCAATAAATTTCCAAATAATTTTAAAAAGCTCTTTAACCATTTTTTCTCCTTTAAGTTAATCCAGATTTTGGATTTCTAAACCAATCCCTGACTTGCTCGGCTGTCATTCGATCAACAACAGTTGATTTATCATTAGTCAATCCATATTCTTCAAAGTGATCCATCGCTCGATACATTGCATCAATAATTGCATCAACAACATCAATCTTAAAAGTTGCCTTGTCTTTTTCAATCTGTATCCCGATTTTATCTTCTTTAATAGTTGCATTTAGCAACGCTTTTTCCATAATTGGATCATTAAAACGTGTTATTTTTCCTGTAGCAAAGCTCTCTTGTAAAAATTTAGTGGGATTACCCAATTCACTAGTTCTTTGTGCAATATCTTGAATTAACCAGCCTTCACTACTACTCAAGCTTTCGGTTATGTTTTTAACCTGAAAACTACCATAATGATCGTATCCCAAAAAAACAACTTGAAGCTCATTGTCTTCAACATATTGCACAAGCCATTTGTAAATTTGTTCCGGATTAATTATCCCTTCAGGAATTGAAGTGATAGTACAAAATTCAGGAAATTCACGATATGCTATTCCATCTAATTTTTCTTTTGCTTCAATAGAACCTGCTTGTTTAAAAGGAATAAAGCTATGCTGTGTAATATGCCAATGTGGTTTACCTTGCTGATCACGATATGGAAAAATGAAAGCTATAGCCGTGTTATCTGAATACATGGAATAATCTAAACCAATGTAAACTTCTCGACCCTTGATTTTAAAACCATCATCAATTGCTGCTTCAACATCTTTTAAATTTAAATAGCTAGAGGTAGATTGCTTTAGCCATATGTTTAAATTTTTGTTTTGAAAATCATAAATATTAGCCGTTAATAAATCATTATCACGTTTATCTTTTAAACCAGATAGCAAATTTTCTTTTTGATCTTCCAAATTTAATAATGGATTAGATTTTGACCATGTCTCTGGTTCATAGGTTTCTTCTAAATCATCCTGTGTCCAGATCAATCCTAAATAACTATCAGCTTCACGTTTAAAGTCCTGCTCCATTGCCTGAATTACCATTTTTTCATCTTCATGAAATGGCACTGTTGGATCTGGATAAGCAGTTGAAATTTGAACAAACTGGTGATTTTTGACTTTGACCTGTCCAGAAATTATCTTTGAAATACGCTCTCGTGTAGTTACTTCACCAATTTCATCAAACACGGCCGTTCTAAAATGATATGAGTCAAATTGTCCAGCTTCATGTGATATGGCACGAAGAATATTATTAGTTTTCTTTTCAATAATTTGCTCAGATTGCAATTCTAGCTGTGCATCTTTAGCTAAATCTTTAAAAGGTTTAATCTCTATTATTTTGCGTAGCATTGACTTAATGTAACCAAAGATTTTCATCGTTTGCTTATAATTTATAGAAGCAACAAGATAATCTTGGTTCTGCAGATCTATAGATTCAACTAAAAAACTAAAGGCTACCAAAATTGCCATTAAATAGGTTTTACCCTGACCACGTGCTACGCTGACAATTACTCTTGTGAAACGTTTTAAATTATCTGCGTCTCGCCAACCTATCATTTGGCAGAAAATAAATTTTTGCCAATCCATTAATTTTGTAGGCTCACCAGTATCAACATTTGGTGCAATTGCAGCAAATTTTAAAAGTATGTTAGCTGCTTCTATATCATAATGATATGGAAAATCCTTATTTCCTTGTCGTTGAAGGTCTCTAAGATGACGAAAGCAGGCTAACTTTATTAAGTAGCCTGCTTGTATTTTTTTATTTAATACATCAAAACAATAATTGGTGCCTGGATCTTTATATTTTTCTCTAATTTCTGACCAGTCAATAGCTTCATATGAGCCATCAACATCATGAGTTTGTGTTAAATCAACTTTCATTGTTTAAAAAACTCCTTTAATTGATCCGTAACTGATTCCTTCTTCTTGTCACTAGGAGAATTCAACTCCATCATTTGTGACCTTGCTCTTGGACTCAATCCTAATTCTCTGCCTATTTGATTCATCTTTGAAAGTGAGTCGGACATCATCTGATAGGCAGGATTTTTTCTGAATCCTTGAAAATCTTTAGCAGCTGGCTTACCAGTAACTGGACTAAGCATAGTTTTAAAAACTTTTTGCTGAATTCCATCTTTTCTAATTGAATCGTAAGCTTTCCGATAAACGTCATAAGCTGAACAATATTCCTGCAACAAATATTCATCTGCTCTCAAAACTTTTGAATTTTTGTTAAGATAATTTGCAAGCTTTGGCCAAAGCCTTTTTCCGTAATTATCGAGCCATTTCGGAGCTTGCGTAGGCACTTTCGGCCTTGTTAAATCAACGTTTGTCAGTTTGACCCCCCCTATCAAAAAAATTTCAAAATTTGGTCTGTCACGCAAGCGAACACCACATGTTGCGGCTCTTCCCTACGAACACATAGCCCGGGGGGATATTAATTTTTGCTTTTAATTTTATCACTCAACTCTGATATTAATTTAATGTCAGTGAGTGGTGGATTGTCTGTAGGTGTGCCATGTAGTCCAGTGCCATAATACTGTTCCTCAAACCTAGTTTTCCAATAGTGACAATTCTTACAGCACGTTACCATGTTGTTGATGTCACGGATCTTGTTTGGAAAGCGCTCAACTGGTAGCACATGATCAACTACATTTCCTTCTTTGATAACGCCACGAGCCTTGCAATATTGGCACAAATGGTAATCACGACTGAGCACTACCTTACGATACGATTGCCATTCTTTACTGTGATAGAACTTATTCTGATTAGCCTTAGTCTCATTTCTATAGCGTGAGATATGATTGTACTTCCAACGTGATTGCTTTGACTGTTTAGTTGTATATCTGTGTTCAAACTTGGCACGCTCTGCTCGGTACTCTGCTTCATGTGCAATGTGCTGCTGACAATAATGATTCGGCACAAAAGCTGGTGCTCTGCAGCCACGCACTCTGCACTTCCTAATTCTTGGCAATTGCATTCACCTCTATGTCTCACTTAACTTTTTAATAACTTTCATCAATGGCTTGTTATCCCAAAGCTTCTTGTCACAATAGTTATGAATTACCTCTGTATCACATATGTTTTGAGTATCATTTATATTTGACAACCCTTTTAATACCGTTTGCTGAAAGTCTTTTTTGAATTTAGTTTTGATCCCTTTTGAACCCATTTATATCTCACTTGTTCTTTTTGTGGCTGAATACTATGTGGTCTCCACATGTTATTATTACCTCATCATATTGTTCGCAATCTTCTATTAATTGCTTTCGCCTTTCTTTTATTTCTTTTTTCCAACTAGATTTTAAAAGCTTTTCTGGTGGTATTTTTGAAATCATTTTACAACCGTGCTCCTATTTGACGCGTCAATAATTCGATCCATTTTAATTTGATTTAGTTCTAAAACCGCTAATTGATAATCATTAATATCAATCGATAGATCTATATTTTCCATTGCAAACAGTTTTTTTAAAGGTATTTTTAAAACCTTTGCTGTTTGCTTTTTAGTTAAGTCCAATTCTTTTTCAAGATTAATAA
This sequence comes from Lactobacillus huangpiensis, assembly GCF_019972815.1. Taxonomy (GTDB): domain Bacteria; phylum Bacillota; class Bacilli; order Lactobacillales; family Lactobacillaceae; genus Lactobacillus; species Lactobacillus huangpiensis. The sequence goes on along the minus strand of NZ_BPPA01000010.1, from coordinate 11,987 downwards.
TTTTATCAGCTAATATATACTTTCTTGTTTTAATATCATCCCTTGAGTTAATAGCTTTGTTAATAATATATTTTTTAAAGAGCTTAGTTAGTTTCATCTTTTCTCCTTACAATTTTGGCAAGTTACTATTAATCTCATCAATAGCTTTTTGTATTAACATAATTGCTAAATCTCGAGCTACATTTGCATAATCTTCAATATTAAATGACATGTCAGCATTTTCCATCAAAAGCAACTTAGCCACTGGTATCTTTGATCTGTTTGCTATTTCTTCTTTAGATAAATTCAATGACTCTAAATTAATAATACATTTAGAAATACATTCAGATAATTTCTTTTTCTGTAAATTATCTTCAGTGTTCGGATCTATTAAAAGATTATTTGGTTTCATCTTTGATCCCTTTCTTTAAATAATATTTTTAATTGTTAAACATGTCCTGAAGGATTCGAACTTTCATCAACGGTTTTGGAGACCGTTATGCTACCGTTGCACCAAGAACATAAAAAATATGGATTATTGATAGGTCTAATCCTTGCATTATAAAATTTGATTACCATATCAATTAATCCATATTTAATTTGACACGCTCGCTTAATATAATTACTAAACTTTAAAACATATTATAGATTATCCAAATAAACACGTATTAAGGTCATCGCATGTCTATAACAACGATAGGATTCGAACCTACCGCTGTTTTTGTATATACACTCAAGAATTATCTTTTATTCTTGATGCTATCAATATAACACCGTAAAACTCCAACAATCTTCCGATTTTACTCCGACTTTTCTCCGATAATTCTTCGATTTTCCTCCGATTTTTCATTTTTTGGCACTTTTAGTTCTGGAATGTCAACATCATAAATTATTTTCCAAGTAACAATCGTATCAGCAAACTGGCACAGAGCATATTTTTTAAGGTCATTATATCTGGAATCACTATACTGTACTTTAGCGGCTACCTGCCAATCTTTCAGCTTGTCAATATATAATGCCTTTAATATTGTCCTAAATGGTTGCTGAGTACTATCAAAGCATTGGTCAATTGCATGATAAACTGCTTGACATTTATGTTGTGCTTCAAATATAGCAGCCATTTTATTTTCTGCTGAATTACCAAAATGGTTTATAATACCTGTTTGATCGAACTGTGGGCTACTAAGATCGGCACGATGATAGCCAGCTCGCAGAATATATCTTTCAAAGTCATTTTTGAAAAAATATTTAACTTTTTCTGCGGTCTTTTTTTGATCAATATCAATAGGTAAATCAACGTTTTCTCCCACAGTTCTTTTCCTCTCTATTCTTTGGTATAAATTTTGTTTTTACAAAAATACTTATCTCCGGATTTTAGCTTTTTAAAACGGACAATTTTGCGAAACTTTCTTAAATAATACCCTTTTTTATTTAAATAAAGCCTAGCACTTGATATAAATTGTAAAGGTTGATGAGTGATAACACGGTATTTACTAAAGTTCTTACTATATATTTTTTGTCCGGTTTTTCGATTGATTGCTACATATTTAAAATATGGTTTAACTTCTAATCCTAAACGGTTAACAGCTGATCGGATTTTATTTTGGCTAAAATTTAAATCTGTAGCTACTTCATTGATTGAATAACCGTCATTAATTAACGCAGTGATTTTAGCATCAATAATTTCTCCTTCATTGTTATATAGTAATTTTTGAATTGACTTTAAAGTTAAATTATTATCTGGTACTAATGATAATGTTCCGTATTCATTTTCTAAGTTATGAATTAAATTATACGGGATAGCCATACCCCACCAAGCCTCCTTCCACAATCATACGAGCATCTCTTGTACTGCGAGCAATTCCATGTATTACATTATGTGATAATAGAAATTTATGAAATCTAATTTGATCATCTCTAGGTTTACCAGTTTTAGATTTTACTTCTATATAAAATACTTGATTGTCTACCCAACGAAAGCCATACAAATCTGGATGTCCTTTGGGTAGCCCGGTGTCAAACCATCTACCATTCTGCATCAGCACTTTGCCAACATTAGCTCTAAAGACAGTACAATGATGCATTGATAATTCACGCATAATTTGTTTTTGAATTTCGTGTTCAGACATTATCAATCAGCTCTGGATTTTCATAAATGTTACCAATAATTTTTGGATATTTGTGATAAAATCCATTTTTATCACAGCCATCATACAAACATTCGCTGAGATATTCCTCAGATGGTAAAACCATAAATCCACCTAACAAACTCGAATATTTAACTTCTAAAAATTCATCCACCCAATGATCAACATTGCATATACTAATTTGATAATGCGTTGGCAAACTTAGAATATCACTCTCATAAATATCTTTACCATTAACGTCTTTTAACCCCGTATATTGCATGATAATTGGATCGTCAGTATATGTTTGACCGGGGCGCAAATCTAAAACTTCAATTTTGCTCATTGTTTTAGATTGTCTGTCCCACTTTCTAAACTTCAATATTTCATCCATAATTACCACCCTAAACTTGTCCACCACATATATTTTTCAAGCATAATTGATCCAATTATTAGAATTAAGCCAATTGCAACTAATGCTATGGCTATTACTAACAGTAATTTACTTTCAGATTTGAGATTTAAAAGTATGTAGCCAATAACACCGAATATGAGGCCTAATATTTCGCATAAGAAATATATTACTTTCATTAGTTGTGCCTTCCATATTTATTTAGCAAATAATCAACATAATTTTTACGCTTTTCATTTGGAAGTTTTTGAAAAAACTCGTTGTCCTTTAATTGATACTCAGGTGGCACATGCCCCAAATAGGTAATCTTGCCATTCTTATTCTTACGATAAACTGTTCTTGCCATTTTACTCCTCCTTAATTTTGCTAATTTTCCTTCAATAATTTCCATAATATTTTTCTTAAAAGTTACACTTCGGTAACAGTAACTGTTACCTATACTTTTCTTACTCCTGCAAGGATTTTAGACTTCTATTTTTTTGGTAACAGTAAAATTAATAAAAACTTTTTTAAAGCCATGAGAGCTAAATATTATATAAATAAAAAGTTTTATTAATATTTACTGTTTTACTGTTACCATGTACCTAAAAACCTAACTATAACAAGGTTTTTTAAGGTAACAGTTACTGTTACCTTGTTGTTACCTACTGTTACTTTTGAAATCCCCTTACTACTTTTCCTTATAATATCTATTTAAAATTACGGCTAAATTACAGTAACTGTAATTTACTTTTTGTTTACTCTTACAAGACTTTTTAACTGCTTAAATTTGTTATTACAGTAAAATCTACAAAAACTTTTTTAAAGCTTTGAAGGTGATATATTATATAGATAAAAAGTTTTATAGAAATTTAGTGTAATACTGTAATTACTACTCAACTTTCCTAGAATATCAAGGACTTTCATAATTACAGTAACCGTAATTTTATTGTAATTTACCGTAATTATTATTTAATAGCTGACACTCCAATGACAGTTACCGTCATTGCTTTCGTTCGTACTCCTTCATGGGTTTAAAGCACTTAAAATTTCTAATGACAGTAAAATTTAAAAAAACTTTTTTATAGCTATGGAGGCTATATATTATATAAATAAAAAGTTTTATCAATATTTACTGTCATACTGTCATTAGCACCTCTCTTTCGTACTCTCCCAACGCTTTTAGAAATGACAGTAACCGTCATTGACTGTCATTATCTGTCATCACTTATTTTGAAAAGCCACGTATTGTCACTCCATTAATTGTTCTTCTTGCACTCGTATTGAATCCTAAATGTTCCATGTAATAACGAATATCACGTGTCTGCTTATTATTCCGTGATAAAGCGTTAGGATCTTGAAATAAAGCAACTGATAATTCTCGGTTGGGAATAAATTTTTGACCTTTGAACTTATTTTCTAAAACATCCATTAAGTTGTCTTCTAATCCTGATGTATAGCGAAATTCTTCTCTATTTTGCTTTAATAAAACTTCTTGTTTTGGAGTAAATCTAAATGGATCTTTTGCATTCTTATAGAGCCAAACTGCTTCGCCCCACAGCTGCTGCACCACATCCTCGGTTAAATCGGTCACAGGATTTTTGGTCTGTTTTTCTGGATCAGCGTAAATTGATAAAAATCTTCGATCGCCTGAACGATCTCGTAAGTGCCTAACCTCATTAGTTGTTCTTGCAATGACAAATTTTTTCTTGAAATGCAATGGCTTATGACCATAAGGTTTGCGATACTCAAAGTCTTGCATCGTGATGAATTTTTTGATTTCTTCAAAACTGGCATCATTGCTGGCAGTCATTTCATCATCATTGACAATCAGAGCGTTTTTCATTACTTCGAAATCGTCTTTTTTAGTGAAAGTATTAAACTGGTCTGTATATAATCCCATCGGCGCAATGTTTTTCAGGATTGAAGTTTTACCGACTCCTTGGCCACCAACTAAATCTAAAACATAATCGAATTTAGTTTCAGGATTATAAGCTTTGGCAACGGCTCCCATTAACCATGTTCGAGTAATTAATGTTGTGGTCGCATTCTTCTTAGCTCCCAAGTATTCAGGGAAGAAATTGTCAATCCTGCGTTTCTTGTCCCAATGTTTATATGCATTATCCATATAATCAATCACTGGATTATAAGAATTCATGTAAGCGACATTATCTATTGCCTGCTCGATAATCACATTTTTAAAAGTTGCATGTTCATAATCTGAACGAGCTTCGATATATAATTCAACTGAATTAGTAACCTGGTCTGTATATTGACCTTTACTAATTAGGACAGTGCCAATATTCTTGATTTCTAACTTACGATTATCAACTACATCTATTTCTTGCGTAAATTCGTTCAATCGAAATAGATTTTTAAGATTGGGGTCATGTAATATGATCATTACTACGTTTTTAACGCTGGTAGTCTTAACGGCACCATTGTTTTGACGTTCAAGCTCAATGGTGGTTTTACGCAACTTATCGGCATTTTTCTCATTGATTTTAATAACGTCACTCATTCAATCCCCCTTCTTTTGATTTCTTTTTCAATTACAGAATTTACTGTTCGTTCCACTTCATTCAGCGGAAGACTGTCTGTTGTATTGGTATTTGCAATTAATGCTAATTTAGCTGCTGCATCTGGATCAACACCTCGATATAGTAAGCCACCAACAAAACTGGTAAGAGTATCATTGCGCCTGCCGGTATCACCTAGACCATTTACAATTAACTCAAAAAGTTTTGAAGTCTGCGTCTTGCTTGCAATTTTATAATCTAAAATTGTCTTTTTCTCGGGCTTAACCTTACTCTGAATTAATTCCAGTAAACCAGCTGGAGCTGGTCTTATTGGTTTATGATTAAGCCACCGATAGGACTTGCCATCTATTGTGCTAGGAGCAACTACAACATAATTATTTTCGTGAGCTTTTAAATCGACACCCGGCAATAGACCAATACATTGCGTCACATTCTCTTTTGCAGGTTTTTGAAAAAAGAAATGATAACCATCATGAGCAGTTTTTTCTCGTAATGTGTCTTTAAACCATTCGTTATGATTAAGATTAAGGATGGATTGTAAACCATCAACATTACCATGACGGTCAACATCAATCACGAAAAACTTATCAGTTTTAAGTGCAATGTTAGCCAATGGATAGCGTTGCCAAACTTGTTTAATCTCATCAACTGAAAGTGGCGGCTTATCGGCAAATTTAATCAGCGGTCGTTTGTTTGAGCCAATGGGAATGACAGAAAATCCGTGTGCTGCATAGCTAATCGCATAATTGACTAGATTTTCTAGTGGCATAATTACTTATTTTCAGAATCAATCATTTCTAGCTGGTTAGACTCAAGCATTACTTGGATCTGGTTTTTTGCAATTTCATTTAAACTGTCTAATGATAAATTTTTAGCTGATGTACTGATTTGGATATTCACTACACCATTTTTAGCTTTAAAGTTATCAATATTGCCGTTAAAAACAATTTGTTTAACATTTATCATTTTGTTTTCCTCCTAAATATTAGTGTCCTTTCAGAATCTAATGATCTGGTTCTACAACCGTTCTGCTGTAAATTAACATGTTGCGGTGTCCGCCTATACTCAATATGGCGAGAATAGGTTTTGATATGCTTAATGCCGAGTTTTGCAAACATTTCTATTGTAATTTGATCAAGAGGCTGAACCTGGTTATCAACGGTTCTGTTACCTAATGTAATAATGATTGTGCCGTCCTCATCTAACACTCTTGCCATTTGCTGAATGATAATCCAATAGTCTGAAAAAAATCTTTTCACTTTTATGCACTTTTTCGGTGCTATATTTGCCAGGAAATTTTCTAATAACTTTGAACTATATCCGTTCGGTGCTGCAACTCGACCCCCTAAACTTAAGGAATCAATGGCCGAAAAATTACTTAATAACTTACTTAAATTTCTGCTTTCCAGATCTTTTTTGTCTATCCATTTTAAAAATAGTATGGAAGCCTGACCATAAGTTACTGTTGTTGCACTATCTCCATAAGGTGGCGAAGTGCAAATCATATCAACTGATTCAGTAGCAATTTTTGTACAAGCTTCTTTTGCATCGCCAGCATATATTTTTGCAGTTGGCAATTCATGTGTGCTAAGGAACGTGCATTTATGAGAAACTATTTTTAAAAAGTCCTTTATCGCATTGTCAGGAATAGCTTCTATTTGCTCTTCAAACTTCACATGTAATTTAAAAGATGAAGTTCTGTCATTGCTGTGTGAGTAAATAGTTTCTGACATACATACCCAGAGAAATTTTCTGATCCAAATGTCATTTTCAGACTTAATAACATTTCTAATTCTGCTTAAGCTTAATATGATATCTTTTCTAAACCATTTATTGATTTTATTAAAATCAAAAATTGGGACTAAATATTCTTTTTCATTTAGTTTATTAAATATTCTGGTAATTACTGCAGCCCAATTAGTTTCAGAATAATCATGTGTTTTAACTTCTGATAAAAGAACTGCATATGGATTAAGATCAATTCCGATAGTATTTAAACCAAGTTTTTGGGCTTCTATTAATGCCGTTCCCGATCCCATAAAAGGATCAAGCATTACTTTATATTCTTTTTTTGACCATGTTTGCATTAGTCCAAGTTGCATTTCTGGTACCATAGTGGCTGGATAATGCCCTAGAGTATGTATTCCTGTCCTATGTACTCCTTTAAAATCCCAAAAATTAGTCATGTTTTTGACATCCCTCCTAGAATGGTAAGTCGTCATCGTTAATATCAACAGTATCGCCTGTGCCATTAAATGGATCTTTCGCATCGGCTACTTTTGGTTGTTCCTGTTTTTCAAATGTATAATTCCTAAAAGGATATTGTGGATTCTTCTTATTAGGAGTAGTTTTAATGGTCACTTTTAAGACCTTGCCACATGCTGGCTGCAGTGTTTCGGCAATTGCATCATAAGCCTCTGTTTCATTCTCAAAAGCAAAACACTTATTAGGCACTGGATTGTTAAGAGTTTCTCCAATAATTTGAATTTCAGAAATGCTTCTAGCAATAACTGAATTCGGCATTGGATCACCATTCGCTTTTGTTTGCGCAAGTGATGGGAAAATAGACTCCTGTCTACCTTCATATTCACCCTGGATAACGCTAAAAGTTAACATCAGGAAATCTCGATCGCCTTTAGCGTTGTGAGTCACATTGTCAAAGCTCATTAAATAAGTATCATCTGGAATCGGCTCGTATGGGTTATATTCCTTACCTTCTTTTGGATTAAAACCTTTTTGCTTTAATTCGTTCATTGCATCTAAAAGACTCATTATTTACTCTCCTTTTTAAAAATTCCGTTGCATGTTTCCAATAGTTTCAAAATACGATGGTCTGTAATATTTTTCGGATTGTACTGCGTCCTTAGGCTTTTTACTTCTCTGAAATATGAAGCGTTAACGCCATCACCAACTTTTTTAGTTCTGATCTCAACATCACAGTTACCGTTCACAACATTGAAGTACTTAGTCTTAAGTGAAGGATGGTAAGTAGTGGCACCAGTGTTGTCATCTGTAATTGAATCTTCTCGGCTTATGTAGATGATGTTCATTGGCAACGCTTTTAAATCCATCACTAGCTGTTGCAATGCCGTGTTAAATAATGCGTAGCCTTTACCGTATGGGATATCGCTTAATGACTTAACCTTGTTATCCCAGCATATCGCCTGCTCAAGCATAACGATAATGTCATCTATCACGTCTACTACAATCGTTTTGAATTGCTCCTCTGATTTTCTTTGCTCGTTTTCTGTTTGTAAAGCTAAGATAATATCGTCTAGCTGTTGGGTAACAAGTTGCGTTGGCTTGCCGTTCTTATCTCTTAAATTCCTAATTTGAAATGCTGGTGCGGTTCCTTGATCGCTGTTGCCATCGGTATTGAGCACAATTGGATTCGGGAAAAAACTGGCAAAGTAACTTTTACCGCTCATGGGAGCGCCCCAGATAAAAAAGTTATGCGGCTGTGCCTTTGGTTCTAATTTTTTTGGTTTTGGTAAAACTATCATTTATTAATCATTCCTCTCAGTTTAAGCTGGTAATAGATCCATCCTGGTTTATACCCATGCAATTTTGCATAAGCATTAAATTCAGCTGGAGATTTTAATTCACTAACTTTCTTATTAGCGACTTTTTTAAGTAAGTCGCTTTTTACTATTTCCGCTATTAATTTTTTACGATTTTTTGCTTCAACTAAGTCAACATCTTTAACTTGCTTTGCCTCGTGGATTTTGATCGGCTTACCACAGAGTGGACATTTGCCATTTTTAACCTCACTGGTTTTCACAACCGCAAAGCAATAGTCGCAAGTTATAATTGCCATGCCGGGATCGGTATTTATTTTTGAAACTGATTTCGTGCCACTGACCACTGCCTGTTTCCAGTCCCTGTCATCATCTGGATAGCCAAATTTCTGCACATTATTAGCGTGGTCAATAATTATTGCCGTTTTGCCTGGTCTTGGATTTAGGCAACGCATTGAAAATTGCAAATACAATGCTAACGAAGTGGTTGGTCTTGCCATAATCACACAGTCAACATTTGGAAGGTCTACTCCTTCGGTAAACAAATTGACGTTAACCAATATCTTTAGTTTCTGATTTTTAAAATCAGTTACAATCATGTCCCTTTCGACTACTGGTGTTTTTCCGTCAACTTCTTTTGCTTCAATACCTGCCTCATTAAATTCATGGGCTATTCTTTTTGCTGACTCGATTGAATACGTGTAAACAACTGCCTGCATTCCCTTCGCAATCCGCTGATATTGTTTGACGACATGTCCAAAGATCTTATTGTTCATAGCTTCAGCCATTGATTTGTTGGTATAATCACCAGTTGAACTGCGTTTCAGCAATTTACTATTAAAGTCATTAGGTGGTTGGAAATACCTGAATGGTGCTAAAAAACCTTCATTAGTAAGTTCTTTAATTGATTTGCCAACAATAATATCGTCTGCTATCTGATCTAATTGCTTTTGTCCAGTACGTCTAGGAGTAGCTGTGAATAACAATACATAAGCATTCTTGAATTTGTTTAGTATTTTCTGGTAGCTTTTTGCGAGAGCATGGTGACCTTCATCAATCAGAATCAATTGTGGTTCGGGTAACTTATCAACTCTACGGCAAAGTGTCTGCACTAACCCCATTGTTGCTAGGTTAGGCTTAACATCTTGTGCTTTAAAAGTAGCTTTAGCCTGTTCCAATACTTCTTTACGATGAATAATAAACATCACGCGATTGTTTTTAGCAGTTGTTTTCCTAGCGATTTCTGCCATAACCACTGTCTTACCGGTTCTAGGTGGTGACTGCACAATAATATGATGATGACCATTCTGCATTGACTTAGTAATCCGTTGAATTAAATCGTTTTGATATGATCTTAATTCGTACATTTTTATTATTTACTATGTTTAATCTCCTGACTCTGTGCTTCGTCATAGACCATCTTTTTTGCTTCCTCAAACATGGATCTAATCACTGATTGAAACTGTTCACTAGGTGATTCTTCATGTGCGCATATTGGACTAGGATAATTTATTTCAAGGTAATTAATCGCACCCTTATAAGTATCTTGTTTTAAAGCCTCGTTCTTTAATCTAATAGTCCACAGCTCAATTGCTCTAAAAGTTTCTTCCTGCCACTTTAAAAATTCTTCATTTAGCATAGAAACCTCCTAGCTAATTGTTGTTTTTCTATTGGGTTCTAAATGTGCACCCGGTACTTCTTGACCATCTTTCATATCTTGATAGAGTTTTCTCTTATCTATTGATGAAACTTCTTTGGTTATGATATAAACTTTAGGTAATTTACGTTCATCTGAAATAATGGTCTTTTGCTTATAATTACGTGGCTTTAAAATGTAATGTTTAGTATGCAGCTCTTTAATTCCGGCATCATCTATTACTTCTGTCATATAATTTTGCAAATTATTTTTCTGATTTTCGTAATGATGTTTCTGCTCTGTGAGCTGCTTAATTTTGTTTGTCAAAAAATCGATGCTTGCGGTGTCTCGTTCGATTAAGCCAGCTAATCCGTCTAGCTTTTCATCTCTAGTTAGCTTCAAAGAATCAAGAGTATCTTTTAGTGTTTCTGGATCAATATCATCTTTATCAGCTACCTTTTTGATGGCATCATTTATTTCAAAAAGTTTCATTTTAAAACATCGCCTATCCTTTCACTCCCGTATGCCCATTCAATTATTGATGAAAAGCTGTCTCCATCATCGACATCACAAGAATCTGTTAGAAAATCATAAGGATCATAACCTAGCTCTTCGCATAATTTATCTAGGGAGCCATGGTTAATTTCTAAACGATGCTTTAGAAATTCCTTATTGTTTTTATAAACATGACTTCCTGCAACTAAGCTTGAAATTATTGAATTTTCGTGATCACCAATCAATGATGCATCTGGATCTTCTTTTGCAATTTCAGCTAATTCTTCTTGAACATTGATGTCATGGATAGCTTGCTTTAGTTCATTACCATCTTTTACTTCCATGTGTTATAATCTCCTTAGTATTATTAATATTTAATGGTCCGATTGCAGTCGGGCTTTTTTATATTCCTGGGTTGTATTCGGGTAAGCTGAGAATGTAAATCATGTAGATCGTTGATACCAGCCCAACAATAGCTACTATTAATGAGATTAATAATGATCTTTTGCTTTTCAGTTCTATGTCGGTGTATGTGTTTAAAAAATGCTGCCATTTTTCTAATATCCTTTCTATTAAATTTAAACTGCGTTCCAATTTATCTCACCTCGATGCTCTTCCATCCATTTTCTTGCCGGATATTCGAAAATTGTAAAACCACGACCTGTACCAGGATGAATATTCTGACACCAATCCGGATTAAATTTATATAGAATATTTTCTTTAACCCAAGCTGGTCCATGTGGATAACAATATTTTTTAGCAAATTCTTTAATACCAATAGTTTTTCCGATAATACTATCTTCAGGAACATAGCCTCGACTTTGCATAATTTTGTCAACTGTTTCTGTTAAACTATCAATTGGTATTGATAATTTAATTTCATTAGTCAATTAATATTCGCCTCCTTTCTAAGCTGATCTAAGCTAATATCTAGGGCATCTGCTATTTTGCAAGCATTTTTAAATGACATTTCAGAACCGTTCTTATAATTTGCAATGGTGCTCCAAGGTAATCCCGTTAGCTTAGATAATTTGTAAATGCTAATTTTTTTAGCTTTCATGATTTCTTGAATTTTATCCCACATTTAGTATGCCTTTCTCTTACAAGCACTACATATAGTGCTATATGTTTATAGTGAATTGCCCCTTGATATAGTGATATATCATGTGAACCGAGTGAATTCAGGGAAAACCTAAGTTTTTGGATATGGCAACCCTGAGCCAAACTTAATTGAAGGTGCAACGCATAGGACAATATCCCACGAGCGCTCGGCAACTCATTTGAGTTGAAGATATATGCTGA
>NZ_BPPA01000009.1 GCF_019972815.1 Lactobacillus huangpiensis | reverse complement strand
AATCAAGATGTCGTCAGTTCGAGTCTGACAGCCGGAGCGAGCAGAGAGGAAAGAGAACCTGCGGGTTCTCTTTTTTTTTCTATTTATTAAGCATAAAGTGTTAGTCTTAGTATATTAGAAAAATGTTAGGCAATGGTTAGAAAATGTGACACAGAGCCTGTTTCACGGTACAATATTAACGGATACATTTTATCTAAAGGAGGAAATCTCATGGTAGGAATTGTTTTAGCCAGCCATGGTGGATTTGCCGATGGAATTGCGCAGTCTGCGCAAATGCTGTTTGGCGAACAAGACAATTTTGCTCATGTCATTTTGAAGCCCGATGAAGGGCCTGATGATATAAGAAGCAAAATGGAAACAGCAATTACTTCATTTGGAAATCAAGATGAAGTTCTGTTAATAGTTGATTTATGGGGAGGTACGCCATTTAATCAAGCAAATGCTTTGCTTGAAAAACATCCAAATTGGGCGGTTGTTACTGGTATGAATTTACCAATGGTTGTAGAAGCACTAACTCAGAGGATGACAAATCCTGACATTACCGCTCATCAAATTGCCACGGCGATTGTTGAGCCAGCTAAGGCTGGAATTAAAACTAAACCTGCAGAATTAATGCCAAAAGATTCTACAGAAACAAAAAAGGAATCAAATTCCGAAAATAAAGAGAGTAAGAAATCTATTCCTGAAGGTACTGTTGTTGGTGATGGTCATATTAAGTTTGTTTTAGCTCGGATTGATTCCCGATTGCTACACGGACAAGTGGCAACTGGCTGGATACCAACCATGCACCCTGACCGAGTTATCGTTGTTTCTGACAGTGTAGCAAAAGACGAAATGCGTAAAAGCATGATTCGTGAAGCTGCTCCTGCTGGTGTCAAAGCGCATACTGTTCCGTTGAAAAAGATGGTAGAGATCGCTAAGGATCCCCGTTTTGGTAACACCCATGCCTTACTGCTTTTTGAAAATCCAGAAGATGTTTTAAAAGTCATAAAAGCAGGCGTTGACATTAAGACAGTCAATGTTGGCTCAATGTCCTATAAAGTAGGCGATGTCAATGCTAACAATGTATTGTCCATGAATCAAGAAGATGTTGATACTTTCCACGAACTTGCAAAAATGGGAATCAAGTATGATGTGCGTAAAGTTCCAACTGATAAAGAGGGCAATATGGAAGCTATTTTAAATAAAGCTCAAAGTTTGCTTGATGAACAAAACAAGTAAGAGAATAGGAGTAAAAAATGAACGCTATTCAAATGATTTTAGTTGTCATAGTTGCCTTTCTTGCAGGTATGGAGGGCATCTTGGACCAATGGGAATTCCACCAACCATTGGTTGCTTGTACACTAATCGGCCTGGTAACCGGTAATCTGGTTTTAGGTGTTATCTTAGGTGGATATTTACAAATGATTGCCTTAGGCTGGGCTAACATTGGTGCTGCTGTTGCTCCTGATGCCGCTTTAGCTTCAGTAGCTTCGGCTATTATTTTGGTGCAAAGTGGACAAGGAACAAAGGGTATTGGTATGGCTACAGGTATTGCGATGCCATTAGCTGTTGCCGGACTCTTTTTGACCATGATTGTGCGGACTATTTCTACTGGTATTGTGCACATTATGGACGCAGATGCCAAAAAAGGTAATTGGCGTAAAATTAATATGTGGCAATGGATTGATGTTTGCCTGCAAGGATTGAGAATCGCTATTCCGGCTGCCTTGCTGTTAGCTATTCCAGCATCGACTGTTAAATATTGGCTGGGCTTAATGCCGGCATGGCTTAGTGATGGTATGTCAATAGGTGGTGCCATGGTTGTTGCCGTTGGTTACGCAATGGTAATCAACATGATGGCTAGTCGTGAAGTTTGGCCGTTCTTTGCTATCGGTTTTGCTTTGGCAGCTATTAAAGATCTAACTTTGATTGCTTTGGGTGCAATTGGTTTAGCAATGGCTCTCATGTACTTAGCTTTAGAGTCAAAAGGTGGCAATAACGGCAGTTCAAGTTCTGATAATGAGGGTACCGGCGATCCACTCGGCGATATCATAGATGACTATTAGAGTGATATTTAAGAGGAGGATTTTATAATGGCTAATAAAAAAATAAAATTAACTAAAGCCGACCGCTTCAAAGTTATGTGGCACTCACAATTTTTGCAAGCTTCATGGAACTACGAAAGAATGCAGAACGGTGGGTACGCATATTCACTTATTCCTGCTTTGAGAAAACTTTATCCTAAAAAAGAAGATATGGCAGCTGCTTTGCAGAGACACCTGGTCTTCTTTAACGTTCACCCTTATCTAGTATCACCAATTCTAGGTGTTACTTTAGCCTTAGAAGAGGATAAGGCTAACGGAGCTAAAATTGAAGATGAAGCTATTCAAGGTGTTAAGGTTGGAATGATGGGACCTTTAGCAGGTGTCGGTGACCCTGTATTCTGGTACACTGTACGACCAATTGTTGGTGCCTTAGGTGCCTCAATGGCTATTCAAGGCAACATTTTAGGACCAATTTTGTTCTTCGTTATTTGGAACGTAATTAGGTTAGCTTTCATGTGGTACACACAAGAATTTGGCTACAAAGCCGGTTCTGCAATTACTAATGATATGTCTGGTGGTCTGTTGCAAAAGGTAACCCGTGGAGCTTCCATGATGGGTATGTTTGTTTTAGGTTCCTTGATTGAGCGCTGGGTTAACATTAAGTTCACTCCGATTGTTTCAAAGACACCTGTGCAAAAGGGTGGCTATATTGATTGGGGTTCACTTCCAGCCGGTGCTAAAGGGATTCAGCAGGCACTAATTGACCAAGCTAATGGCTTATCTTTAACCAAGTTTAAAATTACTACTTTGCAAAACAACTTGGATAGTTTAATCCCTGGTTTAGCTGGACTGCTTTTGACTTTCCTATGTATGTGGCTGTTAAAGAAGAAAGTTTCACCAATTGTAATTATTATTGCCATCTTCGTTGTTGGTGTAGTTTTGCATGTTCTGCATGTGCTTTAATCTAAAATGGTTGAATCAAGAAATACTAAAGTTGATTTAACGGCAAATGCGACTTGGTTTCGTTCGTTTTCAACATATGGTAAAGTAATGGTCGGAGATAAAGCATTTGAATTTTATAATGATCGCAATATCTCTGATTATGTCCAAATCCCGTGGCAAGAAGTTACCTATGTAGTTGCGGATGTTTATTTTCACGGACGTTATATACCACGTTTTGAAATTCGCACCCGTGCAAATGGAAAATTTATTTTCACAACACGAAATAATAAAAAAACTTTGCGCGCTATTCGTGAATATGTTCCTGCTAATAGAATGCGGCAGGCGCTGGGATTATGGCAAAAAATTAAAAGAAGAACAATGCATAAATAAAAAAGTTCCTAGACAAAATTAATTGTCTAGGAATTTTTTTACTTAATTCTGGGTTTTAATACTTATTTCTCCGACAACACCTAATTCACCAGCAACTTTCTTTTGTAAAGCTTGAATTGCTTGATCAGCTCGTTCTTTTTGATCATCAGTTACTGCTTCCATGATTAAAATCGCATTAGTAGTATCTTCGGTCAACATGGTTCTCTTGCCATCGCGCCAGTTAAGTGAACGGCACACTGCACCACTATCATCATAATAAATCACTTCGCCTGGTCTAGGAGGATCGCTTTTTTCAGCACCAAGTGGGTAAAAGTCTTCATTTCCTGTTGCTACGCCCAGGTGCATTTGACCTGCAATTTGATCAAGATCTTCACCACCACACGGAACAGCATATTCTAAAGAGACACTATTATAAATATCAACCAAAGGATTTATAGGATCAAAAGTCTTGCCCTGAGAAACTCGCTTCAAAAGAGCCTCAATTGATGCTCGTGCACCTTTTTTCTTCTTAAATTTGGTGAGCACATCTCGCCATTCGGCAACAACAGTATTGTCTTTAAATTCTTTTTCTGTTAAATATTGTTTAGCTTCTTCTTCAGCTTGATTGAGCATTATTTGATACTTTTCCGATTTGTCAGGGATGTGGTTATTAATGCCACTAACAACTAATGTGTAAATTTTTGCCTGTGGAAAAATTGACCAAAAATAGTTATCAATAATTAGTTCCTGCATGAGTTATCTCCAAAAATAAAAACACCTAGCAAACTCTACTAAGACCTAAAGAGTTCGCTAAGTGCTCTCGCCCGGTGGCGATATTTCTTAATTTTTTAAAATTTTAATATAAAAAGCCAGCAAATGCAAATACAATTATGCCATTTTTTCCTTGTGCCAAATTTTAGACAAGGTTGACAAGACTATAAAGATTAACAGTGCTGAAATCATAGAAATCCTGTTTTCAGGTAAGATTAACAACAATATGATCATTAAAATAAAAAAGATCAGTGTTATGTAGTCCAAAAAAGGGAAACCAGGCATTTTAAAATCTGTTAATTCTTGTGCTGGCGTTTTTTTGCGGTAGGAAATGTGGGTTAAAAGCATCAGACACCAGATAATTAAAAACATACTGGTAGATGTAGATGAAATAAAATTAAATGCCTCATTCCCAATAATTATAATAACTAAGGGAGCCAAAGCCATTAGGCAAGCGGATAAAGTCAAGGCATTCTGTGGCAGCTGTCTTCTCAGGTGACCAAATGTCTGGTTAAATTTTCCCTTACCGTTAAAAGTAACAGAAAATAGCAATCTGCCTGCACTGTATAAAATACTGTTAGTCGAGGAAACAGCAGCAGAAATAACCACAAAATTGATAATTGAGCCGGCATTGCGGATGCCAGTTGCAGCTAATGTCTGTACAAAAGGACTAGAGTTAGTTGCTACCTTATTCCATGGAATCACCACTAAAATAGCGATGATAGCAAGCACATAAAATAAAATTATTCGTAGTGGAACCTCATTAATAGCCTTTCTAATTGTTACCTTGGGGTTTTGCGCCTCTGCAGCAGTTAATCCGACTAGTTCAACTCCAACAAAGCTAAAGATAACCATCTGAAAACCGGAAAAGAACCCGGTGCTGCCTTTAGCAAAAAAGCCGCCATGTGTGGATAAGTTAGCAAGAGTAACGGGTCCAAAAGAGGTTTTTCCACCAGTTATTAACAAATAGGCTACTAAAATCACGAATGCAATAACGGTCACAATTTTAATTATGGCAAAACTAAACTCCAGATTGCCAAAAAGCCGTGCAGAAAGCAAATTGATAAATAATAGAATTGCTATGGTGACTAAGCCAGGTACCCATGTAGGCAAATGGGGAAACCAGTATTGAAAATATATTCCCAAGGCTGTCATTTCTGCCATACCCAGAGTTACCCAGCTGATCCAGTAGAGATAACCTGAAATAAATCCAGTGTTTTTACCCAAGTACTTTTCAATAAAATCAATATAGGTATGCTTGGATAAGTCAGAAACTATGAGCTCACCTAAAGCCCGCATTAGTAGAAATAAGAAAATACCGACAACGACATAAATTAAAATGACACTGGGACCGGCTCGTCTAATACTATTACCTACGCCTAGAAATAAACCAGTACCAATTGTCCCACCCAGGGCAATCAATTGAATATGCGCGTTAGTCAAGGTTCGTTCGTAACCAGAACCGTTATTTTCCTCTTCTTCGCTCATTAAATCACTCCAAATACTTAAAAATTAGTTACATTATTAAATTATAGCATTATACATAAGCGTATGTTTTTAACAAAACCAAAATTTCGCTAAATTGTAAATTTTGTTATGTTAAAAAGGGCTTTATTTAAAGACAAATTGTAGTATCATATATTTTATTAAAAATAAATTAAGGAGGAAGATTTAATGTTTACCATTGGCCAATTTACTGTTAATAACTTGGATATTAGTTTGGTATTACCGGAAGTCAGTCATGCGGAAGCTTTATACAAAATTATTGTCCATGACCGTGATCAGCTGGCACATTTTTTACCTTGGGCAGGTAAGATTGCGAATGTCAAAGATGAAGTTGATTTTATTAAGGCAATGCGAGTTGACACCGCTAATTATAAGAAACTGGTACTAGTTATTCTTGTCAATGGCAAACCAGCGGGAATGGTTGACCTGCACAATATTAAGTTAAAAAATGAAAGCGGCGAAATTGGCTATTGGCTGGGGCAAAAATATCAGGGTAACGGAATTATGACTCAGGCCGTTAAAAAGTTAGTAGACGTATCATTCAACCAGTTTGGATTACACAGTATTAAATTACTGGCAGATCATAATAATAAACCTAGTAGAGCCATTGCAGAGAGGCTACACTTTGAATATGTGGCCAGGCTTAAAGATGAAGTTAAGTATCACGGTAAGTTCTGTGATATGGAGTTATATATCACATTTAATTCTAAAAACTAATCAAAAAAATTGCTGGTAAAATTTACCAGCAATTTTGTTATTTGTCTTCGTATCCTTGAGGATGAGTTTGGTGCCATTTCCATGCACTTGCCATTACATCTTCAGCGCTCTCGTGTTGTGGCTGCCAGCCTAAAATAGTTCTGGCTTTGGTTGAATCGGCAACTAAACTGTCAGGGTCACCTGCACGGCGTGGTCCCATAGTATATGGAATTTCAATATTGGTAACTTTACGAGCCGCCTGTAAGATCTCTAAGTTGGAGTAGCCGTGAGCAGTTCCGAGGTTGAACACATCGGATTTATTGGTTTTAACTAAGTACTCTAAAGACAGCAAGTGCGAGTCGATGAGATCTTCGATTTGAACGTAATCTCTGACATTAGTGCCATCTTTAGTGTCGTAGTCATTACCAAAAATGGTAAATCTACCATCACCACTGACAGCACTTTTTAAAATATTAGGAATTAAATGCGTTTCCGGAGAATGATCTTCTCCGATTGACCCATCACTTGCAGCACCAGCAACGTTGAAATAGCGCAGAGCAATTGATTTGATACCATCAGCTTTATCTGCCCAACGCATGATTTCTTCCATCATTACTTTGGTTTCGCCATAAGGGCTGATCGGATTAAGCGGTGAATCTTCAGTAATTGGCAATTTCTTAGGAATGCCGTATGTGGCAGCGCTGGAAGAAAAGACGAGGTATTTTACATCGGCATCTTTCATGGCCTCTAGGAGTGCGATCATACCCGAAACGTTATTATCATAGTATTTCAGTGGTTTTTCCACAGATTCAGGCACTAAAGAATATGCAGCAAAGTGCATAACTGCCTCAATTTTTTCTTGACGCAATATTTGGCTAACTAAAAACTTGTTCTCAATATCTCCTTGGTAAAACTTGGCTTTAGAGTTGACTGCTTTTCTGTGTCCAGTGTACAAAGCGTCAAGGACAACAACATCATTATTTTGTTCAATTAATTTTTTAACAGCTACCGAGCCAATATACCCAGCACCGCCGATAACTAAAACGCGCATAAATTCCTCCAATTATTATATGGTAATGATCTTCTGTCTAAATTTTAGCACAGTCTGTTAATTTAAAAGACAATTATTGACAGTAAAATCATTTTGCAATACAGTTACTTTTAGTAAGATAGTTAGAAAGAAGTATCAAAATGATTCATAATTCCACAATTAACCAGCAAATTAATCATCGCTCTATCAGAAAATTTAAAGATCAAACACTAAGTGCAGAACAATTAAATACTTTGTACACCGTTTTTCAACATACAGCGACCAGCATGTTTATGCAAAATGCGACAATGCTTCATATTACTGATGAAAGTAAAAGGGCAAAAATCAGGGAATTGTGCGGACAAAAATATGTTGGTGCTGAAGGAGATTTGTTTATCTTTGTAGTGGATTTATACCGCAACCAACAAATTCGCCGCCAGTTAGGTAAAGATAACGGACGTGTTCATACCACTGACATTTTCTTTCAGGGGATGGATGACACATTACTTGCTTGGCAAAATGTGGCTAATGCTGTTGAAAGCATGGATCTAGGCTATGTGCCTTTAGGCACCATTAATGATCACCCGTTAAAAATGCTAGACGTATTAGACTTGCCTAAGCTGACATTTCCAGCGTTAGGGATGCAAGTGGGTATTCCTGATCAAGAGCCGCAATTGAAACCGCGCTTGCCACTAGCATTTACAACTTTTGAAAATGAGTATCCGCGTGATTTTAAAGTGGTAAACTTGAAAGACTATGACCAAGTCGTTACCACTTACTATGACTTGCGGGATGCTAATAGACGTATTGATTCTTTTACCAAGCAAATAACTGGTGACAAGTTAAACGATAAGAGAATTGATCGTGACGAGTTGCCAGAATTGTTGCACAAGCAAGAGCTTTGCCTAGATTGGAAATAAAATAAAAGTCGCGCATTCGATTGCACGACTTTTTTTGTTTTGGTATAATTTAAACGTTGTGAAAGTTGCTGATTTAGCTCAGTTGGTAGAGCGTTTCCCTCGTAAAGAAAAGGTCGCCAGTTCGATTCTGGCAATCAGCATAACAAAGGCAAATATAGCATTAAAGCCCGTTGTATCAATCTTGATATGACGGGCTTTTGCTTGTTATGAAGTGTTTTAAATAGTTGTAAATTAATGTGAAATGTTGTGGTCAGTCACACTGCTAGTCACACAATGTGAAATAAGTTGAAAATTTGTCGTTATTAATTTTTCAGGAATGAACATAACTCTTGATGTAGCAGGCTTAATTGCTTGCTTTTTTGTGTGACTGAGTGTGACTAAGGAGATATATTACTTTTTCTTTAATAATTTATCTGTTTTAGCTCGATCGCAATTTTATGTTTCTCACAAAATTAGCAGCAATTAAAGTTGTTGTAGTAATAACTAAGTAAAAAATTATTAAATCGCTAAGAATAAGGATCGCTGCTTTCCAAATATTTTTTATTTATTATGGATTCCACTAGCCTTATTTTTTGACTAAGTTATAGAGTTATACCCATGTTATGTTTATTTAATAGATTTTGATGAGCATCGTGTTCAACAATATTAAGTTAGTTATGCAACAAGTTGCTAATGAGGCTGAATTAAGTTCTAAGATAAATAGTTGGAAGAGATTTACGGAATCTCTCTAAAGATTCTTAATGTATAAACAAAATAAAAAGAGAGAGCATCATAATAAATGAATTAGTTTGATATAAAATAAAATTATAGTTTTAGCTATCTCTTAGTTCCTATGAGTAATATGAGTGTATAAAATAAATTTTGTATTTTGACCATATCAGTGAATTCTAGATCACTATTCAATGTGATAGTTTTTATACTGTCTTGATTTTTATCAATTTATTTGTGAAATTTTTTAAACAATAGCACAGTAGTTGCTAACATATTTGTACTTTTTATGATTATAAAAGCAGGCAAGTATTCCGTACTCATAGAATAGGTATATGTCACCAAAATGTTTCATTCAAATCTAAGATATATCTTTATTTTTTTGAAAATAGTTTTAGATGTTACCAGTATTTAAATTAAGCTTTATAAAATTTGTTTTCTGAAATATTAGCAATTGAGCTTCGTATGTGTTATCAGTTGTTAATAATTTCATTACAAATAATTATAAAAATGGTAAATTATATTTTATAAAAATATGAAAGTTATCATTTACTTTTTAATTAATTTAATTTATACTCTGTTAAGTATTTACTAAGGAGAAATAGATGAAAAAGAAAACAAATATAGAAAAAGCAAACATAATAAACTTATTGATAAGTGGACAAACAAATAGTTTTGGTACACAAATTTTTGATTACGCTAATCAACTTGTAATTTCAGGATTAAGTAATAACACAAATCTTTATATGGGATTGTATCAAGGGGGGGGAAGCAATAGCTGGTCTGCTATTCAATTTAGTGGGTGGCGTTTTTGCAGATAAAAAAAACAGAAAGAAATTATTAATTTATACAGATATCCTTTCAGGAATTGTAACATTGATAGTCTACTTAAACTATTCATCTAAAAAAGCTTGGAATTTAATAGTTGTAAACATAATTCTTGCAATTCTTTATTCTTTTAACAGTCCTGCATATAAAGCAATTATTAAAGATCTATTATCCAAAAAAAACATTTATAAATATAATTCGTATTCTTAATCAGTTTCTGAAGTAATAAATGTCTTGTCTCCTATACTAGGAATGATAATTATTAATGGATTTGGCTTTAAAATTGGAATGCTTATAAATTCGCTTAGTTTTTTTGTGTCAGCTTTAATTGAATGTAGATTAACACTTATAGTAAATGATAGAGCTATTGATTTAAAAAAACGAGATAACTTAATAGGTTCTTTTATAGAAGGAAGCCAATATATATGGAACAATAAAAAGTTACTGATTATCATAATTTCCAGTAGCTTAATAAATTTTTTCTTGGCAGGTTATAACTTTACATTGCCTTTTATTAATAAAATAAGTAACAGCAAAAATTTATACGCTTATGTATTGGTTGCCTCTTCAGTAGGTAATATCTTGGGTGCTTTATTGAATGGTATATCTAAAAAAAGTCTGACACCTGAAAGATATAGTAATTTCCTATTAGGTATGTCGTTAGCAACTTTACTTGTATCTATTTTCAAATTTAGTAATATATTAATTTTACTACTGATTTCATTAGCTATGCTTTGCCTTACATTTTTTAATATTCAAATGATTTCAGGTATTCAATCTGAAATACCTGATGAATTTATGGGTAGGGTTTTTGGTGCTGTTTTTACAATATCCACACTTTTTGCACCAATAGGTACATATACTTTTTCAATTTTAAATATTTTAGATTGGTCGGCTTTTATTATAATCGGTTTTGGAGAGTTTATTGTTTTTGTGCTGATGAAGTTTGGTCTTATATTTTTTAACTCACATCATTTAGATTAAGTGAAAGGATAAATAATGTTATTTTCAAATACAGTAAATGATAATTATAAAATTATTAATCACAGAAATGTGGACAAAATGATAGATGTGGAATTTTTACAAGATCTGTACAGTCAAGTTGATTTAGAAATTAATCCAGTACGGTTTAGAAATACTATTTCAATTTACAGAGATGGAATTTTTCAAGCTTATGCACCGGAAAAAGAGTGGAACTTTCTCCAGGAATATGTAGGTAATAAATTTCTTGAAAAAGATAGATCTTTTTTAATACGAAAAAATTTATTGATAAGATAACTTTTGTGGAAATTGGGCATACGGTTAGAGAAAGTCTTGATATTGAAACAATGCACAAAATAGAAGGATTTTTGAGAGTTGTTTTCAATAGACTTGGAATTGAAAGTGGAATTACACATACCGAATTTAAATTGGTAAACGATAAAATATTTCTAATTGAAACTCATATTCGTATGGGAGGAGATAATATTTCTGAAGCAATTAGTCTTGCAACTGGTGTAAATGTTGATGATTTAATTATAGATGAAAGTATTGATAAGCAATTGCCTAATTTCTGTCCTCAAAAAAATATACCAGTTTCGATTTGGTTTGCTCTACCCAAAAAAGTCGGTTATCTTAAGAAAGCAGAGTTTAAATGTTCTAAAACTGCTAATATACTGGATGAAGATATATTAATCTCTTCGGGCACCTTTTTACCTAAATTGCATAGTTCTTTTGAAAGAGTAGCTGTAGTACTAGCTACCGGAACTAATAGAGAAGATTCGTTAGACAATGCCCGAAAAAGAGTTAAAGAGTTAGTAACGACTATTGAAAAGAAATAGTATGAAAGTTTTAGAAAAAATATGCATTAAATCTATAATTTGTATAGGAATAATTATTTGTCTTGTATGTATGAAACAAGGGGATTACTTAAAGAAAGAGCAAAAAGTTATCACTATAGGTTATCAGATACCAACATCTGTAACTTGGGGTGCAACTATTATGAAAAGAAAATATTTGGTAGAAAAAGAATTAGAGAAGGAGGGGTTTAAGAATTATAAAGTTGAGTGGAAAAGTACACAAAGTGGTTCCCCATTAGTTAATCTAATGAAATCAGGTAAATTGGATATTGCTTTTTTGGGAGATATGCCAGCAATAATAGCTTTGAGTAAAAGCCAAAAGACAAAGTCGTATGATCCAAAGCTAATTGGGATAGATGGCTTTGGCAAAAACGGGGTTGGTCAATGTATAGTTGTAAGAAAAAAAGATAAAATAAACTCAGTAAAACAGCTTGGAAATAAAAGAGTAGCAACATCGTTTGGTTCAAGTGCAGATAGATTGTTGAGAGAAGCATTTACTTTTTCGAAAATTAAGCATAAAAAGCCAATAGAATATATGGACTTAAATGTTGCAAAATTATCTTTGGACAAAGGTAATGTTGATGCAATTTCTGTTTGGGCTCCATATACGGTTTTAACAGCGTCAAGAGAATATAAAGATATTTTTGATGGCAAAAAAACTAAAAGAAACTATATAAGTTTAGTTGTAGCTAATAAGAGTACGTTACAAAATTATCGAGTCTTAAATGCCGTTAAAAAGGCATTAATGAGGTCTCATAAAATTATTAATAAGAAAAAAAGCAATGCAATTAAATGTAGTGCATATGAAACGGGATTTAACAGAAAAATTGTGAATAAGGTTTTTAAGATAATATCATATAAAAGTATAAAGCCCGAAGACTATATCAATACTATAAAGTCAGACTTTATGTTTATAAATCGAACAAAACTTGTTAAGCAAAATTATACATGGGAAGAATTTAAAAATGAAAAAATTATATTTTAAAGTTATTGATTTAATTCTTACTGTTTTAATTTGCTATTTAATTATTTATTTTATGGCGAAATATTTATTTAATTTTTTTTGTTTGAATAATTTTCCAAATTTTATGAGAATAATTGAAGCATTTAAAGAACTTAGTTTTCATAATTCTTTGTATAAAGATCTTTTAAGTACGTTTACAAGAATTTTAATTGGTGGTAGCGTTGGCGAAATATTTAGCATTTTTTTTCATTATTAGCAGTTAAATTAAAGGCTTTTGGAAAGGTATTAAAAGGAATCGTAGGAATCTTTGCACATGCTCCAATTATTGCTTTAATTCCTTTAGTAATCTTAATTACTCCTGATACAGAATCGAGTATTTTATTGATAATATCTATATCTAGCTTTCTTGGAACGTTTGATTATAATATATCAATTATCCGAAAAATATCTTCTTGGAATAAATATTATATTGCATTATTTTATAAAAGAAATATAATAAGCGATTTTGTAGTTTCGATACCTTATTTTTTACATTATCTCCCGACTTCAATATCGTATAGCTTTTCATCTAGTTGGACTACTGTTGTAACTGCTGAGGTTCTGTCAGGAACAACTGGTGTTGGATTCAGATTGTGGCAATCCTTTTCAATTTTAGACTTTCCCCAAATG
Organism: Lactobacillus huangpiensis; assembly: GCF_019972815.1. Taxonomy (GTDB): domain Bacteria; phylum Bacillota; class Bacilli; order Lactobacillales; family Lactobacillaceae; genus Lactobacillus; species Lactobacillus huangpiensis. The sequence continues at coordinate 86,933 of NZ_BPPA01000009.1, read as the reverse complement.
ATTGTTTATTTGATAATAATAATAGGTTGCGGTGAAATAGGAAGAGCTTTCATAGACAGTATTGGATATTTAGTAAAGAAATTAAAAAATGTATAAATATAAGAAAAAAGAGATAATAATAAACGACTTAAAAAAATATGTGGGTAATGAAGTTTTATTTGAATGCGAGCAATTTCGTATTAAGTATAGGGACAGAATGGGTATTGTAGGAAACTCTGGAATTGGCAAAACGACGTTCTTAAATATGCTAGCTGGTTTAGATAAAAAATTCGATGGAATAATAGAAAACAATTTTAATAGAACGTTTTTTGTTCCACAATTTGATGAATTCCCAAATTGGCTTGGGGTTAATTATATAATTAGAAGAGCTAAACATTTATCTAAAATCAGTGATATACAAGGAAATTTCATAATTGATCAATTAGGTTTAAACAGTTTATTCCAGCAGAAATATGGCACTCTTTCGGGAGGACAAAGAAAAGTAGTTTTAGTAGGTGTCGCATTACTAAGTTTACCAGATCTTTTAATATTAGATGAAGCTTTTAATGGAATAGATGACAATAAGAGAAGAGAACTGTTTACTTTTCTTAATAAATGGATAGAAAATAATAAAATTACACTTATATTTGTTAGTCATAATAAAAACGATTTGGCATTGCTAACAAATAAAGTTATAAAAATTAAAAATAAGAGGATAACTTTCTAATATGAAAATAAAAATCGGTCAATATGATATACCTGAGATAAAATTTTGTGATCTAAATAAAGAAAATGAAATTAAAGATGAAATGTTCCTTGGTGGACGACTAGGAATAATTAAGTTAGGAAATCAAAAACACAGAGGAATTATTGCAATAGACAAGCTGCATCCCCATACTTTATTTGATATTATGTTAGCCTTTTCAAGCTTAGATGGGATTGATGAAATTATTAATAATAAAAAAGAATTTAAAACTATTTTGCAGACAGGGATTGATATTCAAAAAAAAATAGAGAATTTTAAGTTAGAAAAGAAATTTAAAATATATCCTGAAACCACAAAACTAATTTATAATATTTCATCAAATATTTCTAATAAATCAGCAATGTCGCTACCAGCTTTTCACCTACATATTAACACTTTTTCTAGCTATGAACTGAATAAATTGAAAATTAAAGAGATTAATCTAAGTGAATTTGATAAAAAACTAGAGGAGGCGTGTGTTTATTTCAAATATTTGTTTAATAAACGATCTATAGGAATCAAAAAAAGCAAAAAATATGGCTTAGGGGTTGGTATTAATGTAATTACAGAATGGAAGCAGTTTTGTGAAATTGATTTAGAAAAATTAGTTTTTATTCTTCAAGAAATTCATTTTGCAATGCTTGATGTAGCAAATAAGTATTACAATTGCTTCTGCAATTATGGTGTAAGCATTTATAAGCAAAAAAAGATAATTATTTTAATTCAACCTAAGTATGGGACCTCTATTGGAGCAGCTGGAGCAATGCAATGGAAAGGAAAAGTAGATTTTTCTATTCCTCAGAGAAGCTCAGGTGTATTTGATAAAGAGACTTTACAGCGAAGAAAAAGATTTCAAGACTATGTACTTTCGAATTTTTAAGGAGAAAAAATGATAATATTAATTCATGAATTTGGCTATCAAAGTGTTAAGACGTTTGTAGAAACTATACGAAAAAATGAGAATCTTAAGGTTATAATTCATACATATAAGAAAAAAACTTTTCCAAGTTATATCGACACAATTGAACTTGATGATTTTTCTATAGAAAATATTGTTGAAGCGGTTGAAAATATTTCGAAAAATATAAGTAATGAGAATGTTGGATGTGTGACCTTTGACGAAAATTTAGTAGAATTATGTGGCATACTAAATGACAGAAATTCTAGATCAAATAAAAAATGTTTGTCTGCAGTTACTTCATATTTGTTGACAGACAAACTATTAATGAGGTCATTTCTTGGAAATATTGTACCAGAACCTAATTTTTCAGAATATACAGGAAAAGAAAATGCAAAGAAGTTTTTAAAAACAAACCCGAATGGTATAGTGTTAAAGCCGAGAGCCTTATATTCAAGCCGTGGGCAATACTATGTCAATAAAGAGTCAGATCTTAATCATATTCCAATCTCGTTAAATAATTATTTGATGGAGGAAAAAGTAAATTATACCAGCATGTATACAAGCGACGGCTTGTATACTAATGGCAATATTTTTGTTACTATTCATCAGTATGGTGAAAAAATCTCTGATTCTGAAAAAAATACTGCTCCTTTAAAAGTTAAAACAGCTGATTTGTATGAGAAAGATCCAAAATTAATAAAAAAAATAGAAAAGATGGCAAAAAACATTTTAATCAATGTTTCAACTAATGCAGAGGTTATTCCTTTTCACTTTGAATGGTTTGTTGATACTAAAAAACGAACAATTAAATTTTGTGAGGGAGCAGCAAGATTTGGAGGAGCATATATTCCTGAACTGATTATGGCAGAATATAATGTAGATGTTAAACAAATGTATGCTAAATTGTTGACTAGTTCAACAGACGCTATAATATTGGGTAATTTAAAACTACGTAATAGACTGACTTCAATTTCGTTTTCACCACGTTTTTCTTCACTAAATCAAAAAAAATTAATAAATAATATGTTAGATTTTCCTAATTGGATACTATTTAAAAAATCCTATCTCGATAATCGGAAAGTAATCATAACAGAAGAAAATTGGATGACTATTCAGGCTTATACTGTTGTTTTTAATTATTCTTCTCAATTAGATCTTGAAAAGAAAGAAAAAATATTGTTGAATTTGTTAAAGCCAAATAAGATATAACGATTTAAATAAAAAGGCGATGTTTTAATTTTAGTAATGTCGTTAAGTTAAGAAATACTTTTTCTTATAGAGTTACAATTTTGATCAATTGTAACTCTTTTTAATTGAAGCTTGTTAAATTCAAATAGTTATTTAGCTTTTAGGCAGTTTAGCGTACAGCCTAAAAAAGTATACATTTCTATAATTACATTGTTATTAATACACTATTATAGTATTTTGATCTGAACCCTAAAATTAGGACAAATTAATTTCAGGGTTCAGATCATTTTTTATTGGGGTAGTGCATTTTATTTTATGTGTGTTGGGTTTGTGTATTAAAAAAAGAATTTTGGAATTTATTTATCAGAATTATAATTTCTTCATCTGTCTCTTTAATTGAGGAATTTAAGAGTGTTTTTCCTACAATGATATGTGCAGATGTGATTGAAGTAATTGGTGGAATAGCGTAGCCAGAATTGTTTATTATTTCCATATTTTCAACCCCAATTTTAGCTATTTTACTTATTAAGGATTTAATTAGTCCGATAACAGAATTAATGATTGCTTTAGTTTCTTTTCTAGGCATCGTGTTTAACTGATTTATTTCTTTACTTAAACTTTTGTATAAGTTCTTGTATCTTAAGAATTTAAAGTTTTTGTCCAGTGAATTGGATTGGTTTTCGTCAAAGATATTTCTTAATAGAAGAGATTCAATTTTTTTGATTGCTAATATTAAGAAATTATATATTGACTCATTGTCTATGTAACTTTTGTTTAGTAACTCTATTGGTACTTTTGTGTTAAAAGCATAGAATTTTGGAAAAATTGCTTCCCCACTATTGATTGTGTTAAATAATTCAGGTGTTAGTAATCCAGCTCTACCTATAGAAGTGTCATAATTGATTTTTAGCCACGTCACAACTGAAGTTAATTGAATGTTACTTAATATCCTGTCTGTTTCAAACATTATAAAATTTCTTGCTATTTCATAAGTACATATTGGATCAATTAGCGTAGCTATCTGTTCATAACCGCGTCTAATTAAATCTTCTTTTAAAGTCTCTTGGTTAAGAGATTTAAACTCTGGAAATTTACGTTTTTTTGGTGTATCGCGAATTTTTGTCAAAACATCGCAGATATATGAAAAGACTTTATCCATAAATGGAATAATTTCTGCTCCATTAGCGAAAATTGTTTCAATATAATCTTTGTTTAATAAATTTGCGATAGCTTGTCGCTGAACACCATTTATAGGACGTTTAGGATTTTTGGAGGTTAAATTAGTCCAATCTGAAAAAGTTGAAGGAATCAATATCTTTGCTTTTCCCAATTTTTGAAATCTATCTACTTTGTATTGAATCTTATCATTTTCGTTTTCAATTAGACTGTTGATTTTTTTAATAACTTGAATATCACTAATATGTTTTTCTTTTTTATAACTATTGATTAATTCGGCTAATGTACTTGGAATTCTTGGTAGTTTAGGCATTTTTTACTCCGTTTTTTTCTGAATTTTTTCGGGAACCTTTTTCTTGATTAAAAGGCATATACTCAATTGTGAAGATTAAATCTGATTGCAATCAAAGACATCTTCAGTATTTGATATGGGTGTAAATAAAATTTTACACCTAATTATGTAAGCGCATGTAAAAAAGCGATTAGATTGGAGATAAGTATGACAATCAAAATAAATTTAACAGCAAAACAAGTATTAACTGGTATCACCGCAATTATTACAGGTATAAGCGAACGTAAAGCCAGTGAAAAGTATGATAATGCCAAAGATGTTGCTGAATATCCTTATCTAGTAAGAATGGCAATCACGGTTGATAAAAATAATGTTAATAATGGCCAAATGCTAAACTTTAAGCTTAAAAAAGTTGGTGATTTGAAAGCTGGTAAAATGATCGATTTTGATAAGAGTTCTATTAAGAATGATCAAGTCAATCTGTGGGCTAATCAACGGGGCTATGTTCAGGTTTCCATTAAAGGAGATGAGATCATTGCAGGGTAAGCATACAACTATCTGTAATTACATTGAAAATGTGCTTGATAGTGTCTTATCTGATGAAGCAAGTACAATTAAGCAATCTTATCTGGTCTTAGAAGTAATTAAGGAGCCGTATGGTTTCTTGTTTATTCCGCGCTACCCAACAAATTTGGTATTAAATACTGATACTTATTATCGTATTTACGATATTATTTCGGCAGCTGTTTTCCCTGAATATACCTGTGTTAGACCTACTTCCATGCAATTAGTAGAAGTGGACGGTGAACAATTAGCAACAGCTAGGGGTTTTTATTTTCCAGGTTACAAGGGTAAGAAACAACGTTTCGTCGGCACAATTACTAAAATTGTGGCTGACTATGATTTAAATAAGGAAATACCGTTGATGCGGGGATTAACTGTTGGCAGGAATGCCACCACTTGGATTATTAGCGGTAATACAGGTAGCGGTAAAAGCTATGCCTTACGTTATTTAGAAGAAATAATTAGTCGTTTAACTAATCAAAATGGTGATGAACCAGCACAAGTTATTATGATTGATCCCAAAAAGTCTGATGGTGCGAGATATGCTAAAAAACACTCTGAAATTAAATTATTAATTCCAGAAGATAGCGATCGACCAGAAGATTTTCTAACTAGGGTGAATGCGGAATTGGCTGCTGTGGTTAATGAAATGCAGTTAAGGCAAAGTAAGCTTTATGAAGTTTCAAATAAGATTAGCACTGACGCTAACGAAATCAATGTGCCACCAATTTTTGTTGTTTTGGAAGAAATGGCCAGCTTAACTTTGGGTTTAGCGTCAACTTCAAGACAAGTTAAAGATTTATACCGCGAATTAGAATTAATTGCCTTACTTGGCAGAGAAAGCTTAATTAATTTAATTATTACTAGTCAAATTGCTAGAAATGATATTGTGCCTATTCCAATTCGCTCACAGATGAACGTTAGAATTTTGCTAGGACGAATAGATAAGGCAACCGTTCAGTATTTGTTCCCGTCAATGATTGATGGCTTGTCTATCCCTATTGGCGGCTTAGGAACGGGAATAATTGAGATTAATGATGGTAAACATTACGGGATTGAACCACTTGCCATGCCGACAATAACCAAAGGAGAAGAATCATGAAGGGAATAGACTTAATTAATAAGTTATTTGATAAATTAATTGCTTTGCTTGGCAAGATCAGCGTAATTTTGCTGATTATTCTAGTAATTCTGTTAATCGTACATTATTTTCTGAAATTTTATGGTAAATCAATTTCTAAAACCATTGCTTTAGAACAAACATTGAAGCTCATGGAACCAGAAAAACCAGATAAAATAATTTCTGCTGTTAACAAAGTGGTTTGTTGGGCTAGTGTTAAATACCTTGATAATAAGGGGCGTGTGCAGATAATAGTTCCAACTAAACGCTGGTTTCAATTATCATCACAATTAGAAGTTAAAAAGCGAATTAGGGAAATGCTTAGTTCAGAAGATTTTAGATTATTTTTAATGGATAATTTAGACAATTATCGTTTTGTAAGTAGACCAGACTATTATCATGATCAGTTTGTTTTAACCGGTACAAGAATTTAATAGAAGCAAGGTGCCAGCTTTGTCCTCAAGACAAAAAGAATGGCACCTTGCATAATTTATAAATATTCTACTGTGTAAGTGTGCTAAGCACTGATGTGACAACATTTGCTGGGCTTGTTATGGCAAATGTTAAAAGTGTGCAAACTGTGCAGAAGGGAATTATATGGCAGAGATTAGAGCTAGACAGTTTATGTATATGCAAGATTTTGCCCATTTAAAGATAGATTTTACTGAACTAACCAATATTTTAACTAAGGCTAATATTCAAGAGTGGGCTTATATCATTCATGACCAAGATTTGGATCAAGGTAATAGGCTAATTAGGAAACATCTACATGTGGTCTTAAAATATGCTAATCCGCAAATACTTTCTCATGTTGTAAGGCTTTTTAATGATAAACCGCAATATTTAGAAGTTTGGCAAGGAAGAATCAGTAATGCTTATAGCTATCTAATTCATGCAACATTGGAAGCTAAAGATAAGTATCAATACGATCCTAATAGTGTGGTGGCTTCATTTGATTTTCCCGCAAGGATTACTGAAATACAAAGCAGTGTTAACCAAAGCAGGTTAAATTCTAAAGTAGTGGCTAATTTCTTAACGCAATATGCTAATGAAGAAATTGATTATCAAGAATTAGCGGATATTATTGGTTTAGCTGAAGTTGCTAAAAGAAAAAGCGTGATTGACAATATTACTAAATTAATTGCGGATAAAAAGCATGAGGAATGGTTACATGAATATCATGATCGCAAAGCAGAAACAATTTGGTTATGGGGCGAAGCTGGAGTTGGTAAAACACGTTATGCAAATAAGCTAGTTCGTGGTGAAAAAGTTGCTATCTTAGGCAGCAGTCGGGATTACTTTCAAGATTATCATGGTGAACATTATGTAATTCTGAATGATTTGCGTCCCAATGATTTTAGATATGCCGACTTATTAAGGCTACTAGATCCTTATGAGCATGATAAAGTAGCACCAAGACGCTACCATGATGTGAAATTAAATGTTGAAATGTTGATTATTACTACTCCTTATAGTCCGTTTGAATTTTATCAACATGTGAAAATTGCTGATGAAAAAACAGATACCTTTGAACAGCTTAAAAGGCGGGTTCATGCAATTCATATTACACCAAAATTTATTGCGGAAGTTTTTCAAGATAATGAATCTGAATTTGAAGAGTTATTTGGTGGTAGATAAAACAATGAAAGAAGATGTAAAAATGTTTGGCAATGAGTTATTAAATGCCCGACAAATAGCAAAAAAGTTAGAAATTTCTAATACTTATTTTTTCAAATTAACTAAATTAGGTATGCCGTTTCACCGCATAACGCCAGGGGGTAGGAAATTTTATAACTATGATGAAGTAGTAAATTGGATCAGAAAGCGGTGATTATTGTGGTAAAATTTAAAGTAATCAAGGGTATGTTCTTCCTAAAAGTAAAAGGAGAATAAACATGCCAATTAGTAAAATTAATAAAGGAAAGAAAGCTGGTAAGTATCGAGTAAGAATACAACCAAGAGATGAGCATACTGGGAAAGTTATTCCTGTTCCTAGTCAAGTTGCCGACAATTATCGGGCAGCTAAGGCTTTATATGAAAAAATGTGGGTAGATTTCCGTTCTAATCCGCACGGCAATTACCAAGAACTGAGTCAACCGCTAGTGCAATCATATAAAAGTTTTATCGAAAGCGAGCATAAGTTAGGTAGATGGCAATCGGCAACTACTTATAAAGCATGGACTTATACAATTAGGCTATTAAAAGACTATTTTGGTGATAAAAAAGTAAAAGATATTACTGAAACTGATATTCGACAGTTTGCCCGTAATTATGTGCAAAAACATCATGCCAGTGTAGCACCACATACAACAATTGACCGCCAATTACAAAATATTAGATGTTACTTTAGTTCACTGGACAAGATAGTAAAAAATCCTGTTCCTATAAAAGCCTTGTATAAATTCTTTCGTAATGATGAAATGACTGTACCAGATGAAAAATATGTTTTTTCTGATAAAGAAATTATTGCCATTATCACTGATATTAAGGAGCGGTTGAAGTCAATAAAACCTAATTATTGGTGTAGTCGCTTGGCAATCTGGATTGCTTTAGAGACAGGAATGCGACCGCAAGAAATTCAAGCTTTGAAATGGGCTAATTTGACTAAAGATCATGGTAAAGTAGTGTTTGAAATTAACGATTCTTGGAATAGCAAGGCAAAGAAGCTAAATGGTCATTTGAAAACTAGACCTAAAGGGGCTAAAAGATTAACTTTGCCAATATCTGAAAACTTATATCAAATATTAATGATTTTTAAAGAAAAGCAAACAGATGTATTGCAAGAATATGGTTTAGATAATGAACAGGATTATATTTTATTAGCATTAACTACTTATAATTTATGTTCGTTAGGGATGCCAATAGATCAACGTGGCTTAAATGACATGATGCGTAAAATCTGTAAAAAGATAGGCGTTAATAATCGTGGCTTGCGTGTTAGTATGTATACTTGTCGTCATACTATAGCAACTAAATTAGCTAATATTCCAAGTATGAGTTACCCTTGGGCAGCTTATCGGTTAGGACATTCACTAAAAACGTTTATGAAAGTTTATGTTCATGTTGACCAAGATAAGAACGAAGATATGTTAAATGTCGTTAGCTCACAGTTAGTCACACAAAATTAGATACAATAGTTGTAAATGCTAGATTAGCAAGGCTTAAAAGGTTAATGCTACACTGGCAATCAGCATTCAGAAGTTTATGTTAGATTAAATATCCTTGATATATCAGCGTTTTCTGTTGGTAAGTTAAGGTGATTTTTTGTTTATTAAAGATAATTATGCACACAATACGGAACACGATTTTGAAATGAAATTGCAAAGTATTTCCCTGTTATGCCAAAAGAATGTTTAGATCACTTACTTTAAAAAATTAATTGAGCAAGAAAGAAAGTCGGAGTTATTAGCTTTGACTTTTTTGATTTTTATGAGAATTATTTCTGGAATTGTCTCAACTGTTGCTAATATAACAACTTTAGTATCTTACCAAACTTTGTTAATAGCGAACGTAACCAATAGAGCTGCATTAATTTTCACTGACTCTAACATACTTTTAACTTTTGATAAAAAACAAAAACCATTGGCAAGAGTTCATTACATCCCAATGTTGGTTACAGGTTTAGAACTTAGTCCAAAAGCGTAGGACCAATCCTTTATTTTAATTCAAAATCTTAAAAAAATTAGCATTGCTACGAACGTATGTACTATAATTTGCTTATATAATTATGTAACTTTATATGATAGCAGGCATTTATGAAACAAAAACAAACTTTTTCAGATAAAGTTTTTCAATTTGATCAGGAATTAGGTAATATAAAATTTAATTTACCTGAACCATATAAAATAATTAATCCTTATAGTGGCAGAAATAAAAAACAAGTTTTACCAATGATTCAAATTTTCTATCACAAATATTTCAATGACACTAGCAAGCGATGCTTAATACTGGGCAGTTCTCCAGCGAGAAGAGGATCGGCAATAACAGGAGTTCCCTTTGAAGATGCTTCCAATCTCCTAAAAGAAACAGGAATTTCAATAGCAAATTTTCATGTTAATAATGCAGCTTCTAATTTTTTAAATGAAGTCATAGATAAATACGGTGGAAGGGTCAAGTTTTATCATAATTTTTATCTCAATTTTGTTTGTCCCGTGGGTATTTGCAAGACCAATTCCAAAGGTAACCAAGTAAATTGCAATTATTATGAAAACAAACAAGTTGAAGAAATGTTAACTCCTCTTATAATTTCTGCACTTAAAACGCAAATTAGCTTTGGAATTGATACTTCCGTTTGTTACTGCATAGGCAGTGGTCAAAATTATCAAGAACTAAGCAAAATTAATAAAAAATGGGGGTTTTTTCAAAAAATAGTTCCGCTTGAACATCCACGTTTTATTACACAATATCATCCAGAAGATGAAAAGAAATATTTGCATAAATATCTGAATGCTTTGATGGGTAAATAATAAGCGTTAGTCCGAAAAATAAGTGAGGTTATCAATTTATGTCCGAAGTAATTCTTAAAAAAGCAAGAAAAATTTATCAAATGTACCAAAATGGTGATTTAGGTGATACTACTTTACCTGAAGATAGCAACCCGCACCTAGATCCAAGTACCAATGAAAATGCGCTCTATTTCACGTTGCCAATGGCTTTAAATTATCAGAGAAATTCCTATACTTTGTGGGAAAGTGCCTTGAAGACATATGGAGATCCCGAAACTAGTTTTGTTTTTATACCGGCAAAAGCGATCACTGCTGGGTATGAATCAGTACAAAAAGCTTTGACTAAGTATCGGCTTGCTTTGCAAAAGAACAAGCAAACAGATATTTGGCTTAAATTATGTCAAACGTTTATAGAGCTTTCTGATGGTAGTGTTATTAAATTCACTAACAGCTTGGATAATGATGTGAATAAAATAAGGCATTTTATGCAAAAAGATGCCAAGAAAAAGTTCCCGTATTTGTCTGGTAATAAGCTTTGTAACTATTGGCTGTATGTCCTCAGTAAATACACTGCAATTCCCTTAAAAAACACTAATAATATTTATATTGCTGCAGACAGGCATGTAATCAGAGCAAGTTACAAATTAGGCTTAATTACTAAAGAACAAATGGAAAGTTCTAAAGTGCAGACCTTTGTGATTAGTGCTTGGGCAAAAGAACTGCAGGGCACTGAATTTGTGCCAACCGACCTGCAAAATCCATTGTGGTTATGGAGCCGGAATGATTTTAAAGATTTGGATTCTTGCAATTTAGAGTAAAACTAGATACGAAATAATTGGCTTTATGTCTTTTCTTATTGAAAATAAATGCATAAAAGATCTAAAATTAGTTATGGTTAAAGAAATAGTTTTTTATGAAGGAAAGAAAAAATGAAAGTTAATCATAATATCAAAAAATTCACCAGTAAGTTGCTAGTTAGTTCTGTAATTGCAGGCATTTTGGGTGGAGTTTCTATTAATGTGATTCCTGAAAAGACAGATCTTGTCCAAAATGTTCAAGCCAAAAAGAAGAAACGCGCAAAAGCAAAGAAGAAGGTCAAGAAGGCGGTAACTAGCCATAAAACTGCCAATGTTAACAAAAAAGTTGATATTAGTAATTATTCATATGGTAATGATTGTATTTTGAAGTTTGATCCTAGTACTAAAACTTTGCATATTAAAGAAGGTGTAAATAGTAATAAATTAGGTAGTACTCCGATTTATGATGCCGTTTATAATGCTAAGAAACATGTTTCAAAGAAAAATATGTTTAAACCTTCTGATATTGAACACATAAGTATTGATAGCAACATTTCTTTATCTGATGACAGCTCTTATTTATTTGCCAGGTTGTATAATTTACAGGATATTACTGGCCTTGATAAGGTAGATACGGGTAAAACTGAATATGTGGATCATATGTTTTTTAAGGATAAAAAACTGATTCAACTTGACTTAAGTCAGTGGGACGCAAGTTCTTTTGCTTATTATAGTATGGAAAATATGTTTTCAGGTGATACATCTTTAAAAGAAATTAATCTGACAGGCTGGGGAATAAAACTATCTGATGATATCTTTAATGGCCTTGACACTACAAAAGTCAAAATTATTGGTTTTGATGATGAAGATGAAGATGACGATTAAATCGCAGGTAAAGTTGTTTTACATATAAATAAATTACTAAAACAAAAACCTTTCAAAACAATTCTTAACGAATCTGTATTTGAAAGGTTTTATTTTGCAACTAGTTTTATATAAATTAAAGACCTTCACGCATAGTAGTCAATGATTGCTTTCAATATTCTCGCAGCGTCAGGGTTGTCTGTGGCTTCTTCATAATATTTGCTAAAACGTAGGTCACACACATACATTTGGGCGAGATTCTTGTGCGCCACTGCCGAATATTGGCCTTTAGGCCAAATTGTCAGTAAATATTCTTTATGTAAGTCGAAAAGGTGCTTGGCAGCATCTTGTTTGACACCAGCAGTATTATCAAAGTTCTTTAGTTCAGTTAAAATTTCAGCACTTAGTTTTTTGAAATGTGATAATTCATCTGCAGATAAAGAATTGAACTTTTCATTACTAAGATCTATTTGAGCGTCACCATATTTTTTCCTAATTTCCCTACCGTATTGTTTTTCATTTTTGCTAATTATTTCTGTTTTTAATGTGGCAAATTTTTCCGTATCAGTCATTTGTGCTTCTCCCTTCATTGTTGCAAGTGTCTTGTCTAAATTCCTAATCAAATTATCTAGATATTGTTGCTGAGCGACTATTTTGTCCCGCTGGTTTCGTAAAACTTGATATTGAGTTTCCGGTGAAGTCTGCATCACCTGTTTTATTTGTTCCAGTGGCAAGTCAAATAGCTTTAAAAATAGAATTTTTTGCAATTGGTCAACTTCGCTTTTCTCATAATAGCGATAATTGTTTTCGGGATTCCTACGCGCTTTTAAAAGTCCCTGTTTATCGTAATATCTTAAAGTTCGTGATGAAATGCCAGCTAGTTTTGCTAGTTCATTGATAGAATACGACATGTTTAAAATCTCCTCACTTGCAAAATTAAGTATATTGGTTGACGCAGCGTTAAGGTCAAGCACGGAAAATGATTTTTGAGAATAAAAAAGCCAGTAACTCAATCAAGATTACTGGCTTTTGACTATGATATTTAATTTACGACATTTAATTTTTCACCATTTAGAAAAGCCTGCAGATTTTCAACAACAATTCCTAGCAAACGATTGCGGGTTTCGCGTGGTGCCCAGGCAATATGAGGAGTAATGTAACAGTTCTTAGCAGAAAGAAGTGGACTGTCAGCAGGAATTGGCTCTTTTTGTGCAACATCAATTCCGGCTGCAGCAATCTTTCCTTCATTTAAAGCATCGGCAACATCTTTTTCATTAATTAAACCACCGCGAGCCGTATTAATTAAAATGACGCCATCTTTCATTTGACTAATCGCTTCTTGGTTTATCATTTCAGTTGTTGCCGGTGTTTGTGGTACATGTAGACTAATAATATCTGCTTCCTGATAAAGTTGATCAAGTTCAACCTGTTTAACGTAATCAGGTAAATCTGATTTAGGACGATGGTTCCAAAAAATCACATTCATAGAAAAGGCATGACCAATTTCTGCCATTTTTTTTGCTATATGACCGAAACCAATAAGTCCTAATGTTTTACCCTTCAATTCCATTAACGGTTTTGCCCAAAAAGTAAAATCAGGATTGCTGTTCCAGCGACCTTCATGGACTAATTTGTTATGTAAGCCAACTTGACTGGTAATTTCAAGTAGCAATGCAAAAGTAAATTGGGCAACTGCATCAGTACCATAAGTAGGAATATTAGTGACAGGGATGCCAGCTTCACGAGCTGCAGTCGTATCGACAATATTGTAACCGGTAGCAGTCACGCCAATATATTTGATGTTGGGCACAGTCTTAAGGACTTTTTCGTCAAGGGGCGTTTTGTTAGTCAAAACAATTTCAGCATCCCCAATCCGCTTTAAAATTTCATCATCATCGTCCACTGGGGTACGGTCGTAAAACGTGCATTCACCTAATTTTTCAAGCGCTGACCAATCTAAATCACCAGGATTTAGAGCATAACTATCTAAATTAACAATTTTCATAATTTAACCTCACATACAATATATCTATACCTTATAGTTTACTACATATTACTGGCGTAACTATATATTATAAGATTGCAATAAGATGGTGATTAAAAGAGTATTTGACAGTGTTTATAAATAATTCTAAAATTCCTCTGTATTATGCGTTTTAGTAAAATCTCACTATTACTATCAATGAACAAATTTAATAGTGGGAGTATGTTATTTCTTTATGGATTTTATGCTATGCAATAATCCATAAATAGTGGTATAAAATTAAAGTAGTAAATAAATATATAAAAATAGTGGAATTAAGAAGGAGTTATCAATGAAAAAATGTCCTCAATGTGGCGCCATAATGGGAAAAGACGTCAATTTTTGTACGTCTTGCGGTTATGATTTGCGTAATGTTAGTATACAAAAAGTAGAAGAGGCGCCTACTAATCCAGTTGAAAATACTGCCCAAGTAGAGCCAAAACAGACCGAACCTCAGCCTCCAGCTGCCAGTGAGCCAGTTAATTACGGAGATCAATTTCAAAATTACTGGCAATGGTGTGTTGATTCCTGGCGCAATCCAGGTACTAGTAGTCCTAATGTGGCAAGTTGGTACGGTTGGTTGACCATTTTGATTGAAGATGCCTTTGTGGAGTTGGGTCTATATTATTGTGCCAATACTATTGTTAGTACTTTGATTAACTGGGCTAACCGCATGGGAGCCAACATTAATAGCTGGGAGAATTTTCATGTTCCCTTTAACATTATGCTGGAAATATTTGTGGTGCTGGTGATATTTGAAGCAATAGTCATTGGCGGCTTTTATGCTGGTTATCGGTATGTCTATGACAGACAGCTGGGCTTTTTTGAGTTTATTAATCGTGGTGCTCATGCGTTCAACTTCAATCTGCTTATTTCTGCCGCATTCTTTTTACTAATGCTTTTAGGACTAAATAGTATTAAATTCGTAATTGCCGTATTTATCATAATGCTAGCTTTATTCTTTGCAAGCCAGCATATTATATTATTTGGCGATCAGGGAGCAGTGCATGATAAGATTTTTGGCTTCTTAATTGCTTTTGCCATTATCTTTGTATGTCTGATGATTTTAGATTCAATTATTTATAGTTCCATGGTCCATTCAATCATCAATCAAATTATGTCAATGCAAAATGGTTCAATGTAGATAGAGTGAAGGAAATGAATGATAAAAAATTTTGTCCTAATTGTGGTAAAGAGGTAAAACCGAATGCGGAATTTTGCCCTAACTGTGGTCAAAAATTACCTCAGACCCTGCATAGTAGAAAAGAATATCGCAGTCAGCGGAAAAATACTGCCGCGCAGCCAGTTGTCAATCAGCCACAAGCCACGGCGAGCTCAGTCCATCATCCCATGAAAAAAAGAAATAAGGTCTTGCTAATCTGCTTGGGAGTTTTGATTGTCGCATTTGCGGCATTTTATGCTTGGGGTTCTAATCATTATCAAAGAAATAATCAGATTAATCAGATTGCAGCCAGTTTGAAAAATCCTCATTCTGATTTATCCCAATTCGTAGTTTCTGAAAATCCTAATGCTCGTGTGACAACGGCAGCTCTAAAGCCAACTCAGGAATATTATGCGGAACACTACGTTGAAGCAGATAAAATGGCTGATGCTTTTAAATACGGTAATGAATATGAAAATGTCAGCTTGGTTCAAAGCGGCCGTTACTTACTTTTATTCCCCAAATATTGTTTGCAATTAAAGACTTATACACCGCAGATTAAAACCAATCACGCCAATTCTACTATTTATGTCAACAATAAAAAATTTGGTGGTGTTGACGGAAGTGGTGAGGACTATTATAAAAAAATTGCTCCTTTATTTCCGGGTAAATACCACATTGAAGTAAAATCAGTTGCGTCTGGCCACCAGTTGTCTGCCGATAAAAGTACCACTATTTTTTCTAATAAAGAAATTAACATGAATATTAAAACTGTTAATTTCATGATTAAAAGTATCCCTTCTGCCACGATTTACATTAATGATAAAAAAGTGGGCAATCTTGATAAAAAGGGCACGAAAGTGTTTAAAGATTACCCTGTAACTGATGATATGAAGATCTATGTGGTTACTAAAGTTGATGGTAAATCTATCAAATCAGAAACTGTTGATTATGATGAAATGGGCTTTGAAGATGACGATGATAGCAGCAGTAATGTCATTAAGCCCGAATGGCCTGGCTTAATTAGTAAAGATGATGCTGAAGAGCTTTTAGAAAATGATTTTACTTCCCCAGATGAAGATGACTTTGTTGGTGGTGCTGAAAATAAAGGCTATCAGGAACTACATTCTCAAAATTCCGGTTTTGATAAGGATGACGATATCAATGAATATAATATGGAATGCTCTGTAGTTTCGATTACTCCAGCGCCAAATAATTGTAGCAGCGTAACTTACAAGATTACTTACACTTTTGAACACGATGATTTTGAACATAAGCAAGTGATGCTATACACTGGCGGACTTTTCAAACAAACTGGCGACAGCGATGACAGCAGTCAAAAGATTAAATCAATTGGCAACGGCAAAATAATTAGTGATAAAAAATACGATAATTAACGGTTTATAAAAAGTAAATACTTTAAGCTTGTTTTTTTATTGGATAAGAGAAATATATTAATATTTTATTAATCTTTATTATAAACGGAAGGTGACATTTTTATAAGCACTGCGAATTAAAGTATAGCTGGAATGGCATATCACGATGATAGCGGAACAATTTCAAGAATTTAGGATCTTAACTGTAAAGTTGAATTAAATTATTAACAATTATAAAAGCGCTTTCTAAATTAAAATGAATAAAAGAACAATTTTTGATAATGAAACTACTGTAATAACTCTCAATATTGTGCTATTATTTTCTTAGACTAAGAAAGAGAGGCAGATTTCTCCATATGCATGTATTAACTCAAAATTATGAGCAACTTGTTATGGGGAAAGTGCGGCTTTCTTATCTAAACAACAAGTTGTTGCTGTTTTTTAATATGATCATGAACAGACCTGGCATTATCACCTTATGTGAAATGCCGGGTCTTTTTGATTGCAATATTTCCAGTTTAGGAGGAAATCATGCCAAAATTTAAAAAGTTTTTAGTAGGCGCTATTGCAGTTTTGGGTACTGCTTTTCTTGCTGGGTGCTCTAACTCAACTAAAAAGCAGGCTGATAGCGGAACGCCAAAGTCTCTCAATGTGCAGTTCGTACCTAGCGTTTCTGCCAATACGCTCGAAACCAAGGCCAAGCCATTAGAAAAAATGCTGTCAAAACGGCTGGGTATTCCAGTTCACGTTTCAGTTTCAACAAGTGGCAATGCATTGGTAGAAGCAATGAAATCTAAAAAAGTCGATGTCGGTTTTTTGCCGGGTGATGACTACGTGCAAGCACATAAACAGCATGCAGCTGATGTTTTATTACAGTCAGAGCGGTTTGGTTTGACTAGACCAGATGGCAACTGGACTAAAAAATTAGTTCATACTTTCCATTCTGAAATCTTAGTCAGAAAAGATTCTGGTATTAAGAGCTGGAAGGATCTTAAAGGTAAGAAAATTTCCATTCAAAGCCCAACCTCAACGTCTGGTTATATTTTTCCAGTAGCTGAATTAAAGGAAAAAGGACTAGATGTCCCTCGTAGCTGTAAACTAGTTACTACAACTGGACACGATCAAGCAGTTTTAAACGTTTTAAATAAAGATACAGATGCAGCTTTTGTCTTTGAAGATGCCCGTAATAACGTTATTAAGGACAACCCTAAGATTAAGTCCCAAGTAGTACCAATTTATTACACAACTGAAATTCCTAATGATACTATTTCTGTCATTCCAAGTTTGTCTAAATCATTCCGGGAAAAGTTAGCTAATGCGTTTATTGCAATTGGTAAATCTAAAGAAGGTAAAAAAGTTATAGAGCGGGTTTATTCTCATGAAGGATATGTCAAAGCCAAAGATAGTGACTATGACACTGTTCGCAAGTATGAAAAAATCGCTGAGTCAATTAAAAAGTAATTAAGCTTATAAATAATTACTAAAAAGTGCATCTTTTGTTGTTTGAACAGGAAAAGATGCATTTTTTGTACTTAAAATATAGAATTAATATGGTTAATAATAAGTTTTTATAATAATTTGCAATTATTGCTTTAGCAAATAAAAAAAGATTGTTTTAATGATTTTAATTAAAAAGCAACTTTTTAAGTTTATATCAAGTTATCGAACAGTTTCAAACATTGACAAACAAAAAGGAACAGCTATAATTAAAATGAACTAAGTTAGTTGCTTAATCTAGTTTAAGAAGTAGGGTACTAATGTTAAAAAGTGAAAGACTGAAAACTATTTTACAAGTAGTAAAAACCCAGAAATTTGTCACAGTTGATGAATTGGCACAGGCTTTAAAAGTGTCTGACATGACAATTAGACGAGATCTTAATGAACTGCATAAAGCAAATAAAATTTTGCGTATTCACGGTGGTGCACAGTTATTGTCTGATCAAATCAGGACTGAAAAAAGTTATCAGCAAAAACGTGAAATTCATAGTAAAGAAAAATATGAAGTAGCAAAAAGGGCTTGTAATTTGATTCATGAAAATGATTCAATTTACGTTGGTCCTGGAACAACTTTAGAACTGTTGGTTGCTAATTTAAAAGTTAAGCATCTTAGGATTGTTACTAATTCATTGCCTGTATTTGAAGCTGCCAAAAATAATATGAATGATTACGATTTAATTATGGTTGGTGGCTCATACCGAAGAATTAGTGGTGCTTTTGTAGGTGCTTTGGCCAAGAATGAACTGAAAACTATGTCATTTTCTGTGGGTTTTGTTGGTGTTAATGGCATTAAAGATACTTCCTTGACAACTGCTAACTTAGAGGAGGGTCAAACCGAAGGTATTGGATTAGATCATTCACAAATAAAATTTGTGGCGGCTGATTATACTAAATTGGATCATAGTGATTTTCACCAATTTTATGATTTGCGTAACGTGGATGGTTTAATTACTAATCGGGGAATTGAGCCCGAGTTGGAAAAGCATTACAGTCAATTAACGACTATTTATAAATAGTTTTGTTTGAGAGGAGATTTGACTATGAAGGTTGTCATTGGTAGTGACGAGGCAGGTTTTACCTTAAAAGAAAAAGTAAAAGATTACCTGAAGGCACATCACTATGATGTTTTGGATGTTACTCCGGAACCCGCTGAGGATTTTGTTGAATCTAGTTTAAAGGTAACTCATGAAGTATTAGACAATGGCATTAAAAAAGCCATTATGTTTGACGAATACGGCGTAGGGTCTGCCATGGCGTCAAATAAGGTTAAAGGCATGGTTACCGCAAATGTTAATGAAGAAAGAACTGCACATATGACTGCTATGCACAATGGTGCAAAAGCTATTGCTTTAGGTAGCGGTATTGTAGGTGAAAAACTGGCTTATTCAATCGTGCAACATTATTTGGATACTGAATATGCTGGCGGTCGCCATCAAGTGCGTTTGAATATGCTCGAAGAAATGATTTAAGGGGGGCTTAGTAATGTTAGATAATGATAGACCACAGCCAGAATTTGTTGATCCTAAAAATGATAAGCATATGGTCATTGCTTTAGGAAATGATCATATCGTTACTTCTGTCAAAATGGCTATTTCTGATCATTTAAAAGAAGAGGGATATCAGGTCATTGATGAAGGTACTCATGATAATACCAGAACCCATTATCCAATTTACGGTAAACGTGTTGCTGAAGATGTTGCCGATGGTCGTGCCGATTTGGGTATTGTCCTTTGTGGTACTGGTATCGGTATCTCAACTGCTGCAGATAAAAATGAGGGAATTCGTGCAGCTATGGTTGGTGATGTTGCTCAAGCTGAATATGCTCGACGTGAATTGAATGCCAATGTTTTAGGCTTTGGTGGTATAGTTTTAGGACGTGACTTTATTTTCGACATTGTCGACTCATTCTTAAATGCAAAATATGAGTCTACTCCGGAAAGACAAAATTTAATTGCCAAAATTGATGGTATTGCCAAACCAAATCCAGACCAAAAGGATAACGTACACTTCTTTGATGAAGAAAATAAGAAGTGGGCTGAAGGCATATACCACGACTAATATGTTAAATAGTATAAAGATATAGAATTATAATTTAATCGCACATAAAGCCATGATTCGAAGGTCATGGCTTTTTCTTGCTTGAAAATAAGGGAAAAAATTATGAGAAATAAATTGATGATTATGACAAAACATCGCTCGAATAACTACCTGAAGTCAAATAGTCCATTTAAACTGGTTAAAAATAGATAATCTGTTTGTTTTTTATCATATTTTTTAAAAAAGCGTTTGCATTTTTCTTTACCATTAAATATAATAGCAATAGACAAGCGAACAAAAACTAACATATTCAAACAAAAGCGAAAAACTTGTCTATTGTTAAGGAGGCCTAATTTGTGAAAGAAAATAACTTGTTCTCTGCGAATGCAGTATTTGTAAGTGATGCGTCGGATCCAACCACAATTTTTAAAGAAGTTTCAGATAAATTACTTGCTCTTAATTTGGTCAAAGACGGCTTTTTCAATGGAATTAGCCAGCGTGAACAACAATATCCGACTGGCATAGATACTTCGCCAATTGCAAAGGAATTGCCAAATATTGCTGTACCGCATACTGAAGGTGAGTTTGTTAATACATGTTTGATAGTACCTGTTGCTTTAAAAGCACCAGTACCCTTTAAAAATATGATTGTACCTGATCAAAGTTTGCCAGTAAAATTTCTGTTTATGATCTTGAATAATAATCCAGAAGGACAAGCAAACATTTTAGCACAAATTATGGACTTTCTTAGACTCACACCAGTTTCAAAGTTACAAACATTATTCAATCTTACCAAAACTGATAAAATTTATCAGTTCTTAAGTAAGAATTTTAGTCAACAGTAGGAGGGCTTTTTATGAGCAGAGAAGTAAAATTTATAGCTGCATGTGGTGCTGGGGTAAACTCATCCCACCAAATTAAGGATGCAGTTGAAGAAGAAATGAGAAAGCGTGGTTATAACGTTAAAGTTGATGCCTATATGATTAAAGATGTCAATGAAGATCTTTTATCACATTATGATGGCTATTTAACAATTGCCAAAACTGATCTTTCCTTTAAACCAAAAATTCCGTTAATTGATGCAGGAGCAATTTTGTATCGTATACCAGCTATGGCTAAACCAGTTTATGACAATGTAGAAAAAGTTGTTAAAGAAATTAATGCTGAATAAGATTTCAAGAGGAAATAAAAATGAATGGGATAATTAGTTTCGCTAACTCACTTTTTAAACCTTTAATTGATATGGGTGCTGCCACAATAATGTTAATTGTTTTAACATTAATTGCAGTACTCTTTCGTGTCAAGTTTACTAAGGCCTTAGAAGGTGGCTTGAAATTAGCTATTGCTATCACAGCGATAGGTAATGTTATGAATATGTTGACTACAGCATTTCAAAAACCAATGCTGCAATTTGTTAAGCACACTGGCATTCACATGGATATGCAAGATATGGGTTGGGCACCACTTGCTACTATAACTTGGGGTTCACCATATACCTTGTTTTATCTGTTAGTTTTAATTATTTTGAATGTTGTTCTGTTGGTATTAAACAAGACAAACACTCTTGACGTAGATATCTTTGATGTTTGGCATCTGGCATTTGATGGCTTATTCTGTGTTTATGTTGGTGCCCCTCTTTGGTTATCAACATTATTGGTACTTTTCATTGGTACAATGAAAATCATTAACTCCGACTTAATGAAGCCAACATTTAATGACTTATTAGATGCCCCTGAAGGCAACCCAATGACTACTACGCACATGAACTATATGATGAATCCTATCATAATGGTATTCAATAAGTTCTTTGACAAATGTCTGCCTTGGCTAGACAAATTTGACTTTGACTCTACTAAATTGAACGAAAAAATCGGTTTCTGGGGCAGTAGATTTGCTATTGGTGTTTACCTTGGTGTGTTCGTTTCCTTGCTAGCAGGTAATAACTTTGCAACTGAGCAGGGGTGGAAAGATATGTTCACACTATCATTTATTGGTGGTTCATGTATTGAATTATTCTCTGTAATTGGTTCGTGGTTCATCGCTTCCGTTGAGCCTTTGTCTCAGGGTATTGCTGATTTTGCCACTAAGAAGTTCTCCGGTCGTACCTTTAATATTGGACTTGACTGGCCATTCTTAGCTGGTCGTTCTGAAATTTGGGCTGCCGCAAATGTATTGGCTCCAATTATGATGCTTGAAGCAATGGTTTTGCCAGGTAACAGATTAATGCCTTTAGGTGGTATCATCGCTATGGGTGTTACTCCTGCTTTGCTAGTTGTTACTCGTGGTAAAATTATTCGGATGATTATTATTGGAACAATTGAATTACCTATCTTCCTTTGGGCTGGTACTATGGTTGGTCCATTTGTTACTAACATGGCCCACTCAGTAGGTGCCGCCATTCCTGCACATACATTGGTTTCAGACACTACTATGGAAGGTCCAGTTGAAAAATTCTTAGCTTACTTAGTAGGAAATGCTTGGAAACAACAAGGAATGTTTATTGTTTATGCCTTAATTGCTTTAGCTTTATATCTTCTTTTATTCATTTGGTACGCAAAGCAAATGAAGAGGAGAAATGCAGAATATGCCGCAGCTAAAAAGGCTAAATAATCATTAATATGTTTTGGCTTAAGGGTGATCAAATTGAAAAAAACAAAAGTATCGGCTAATGAAAAGGCGAGAAGAAATCGTATTCTTTTTTGGGCATTTGTTGTAATTGTGATTAACTTGCTACAGATTTTATTTAAGAATTGGATAACAAGTCTAATTGCCATGGTTGGTACAATCTATGCCTTATATCGTATTGTTGTTTTTGATAATCCTAAAAATCGCCTTAGTCAAAAATACTATGATTGGAAAGGCAATAAGCTAAGTAAATAAATAACGCTAAATGCCATTAGGAAATTTTGTCCTGACGGCATTGTTATTCCTTAAGATTATGTTTTTTAGTAAATTAAGGAGTTAAGAAATGAAAAAAGCAAAAAAGCTTATTAATCTAATAGCTGCCTCAGTGACACTGTTTCTTGTGAGTGTTTCAACAAAGAATACTGTTTTGGCTGCAGAAAACGATTTGCCCGAAATGGGTCAAAAGGCAAATGTTACTTTTGATAAGTATTCACTGATGATTAATGGAGTAAGGACTCCAATATACTCAGGAGAATTTGAATATTGGCGTTTGCCAAGTCAATCTCTATGGCTTGATGTCCTGGAAAAAATGAAATCAGAAGGGTTCAATGCAGTAACAATTTACTTTAATTGGGGTTTTCATTCACCAAAACAGGGTGTATATGATTTTTCCGGGATTCGAAATGTTGATAAGCTATTAAAAATGGCACAAGATGTTGGATTATATGTTATAGCTCGTCCAGGACCTTATATTAATGCTGAAACAGACGCAGGAGGCTTTCCAGGGTGGCTGCTAACACAAAAAGGAAGAGCCAGATCTTCAGATGCTGACTATACCCAAAGCTATAATGAATGGCTAGATCATATAGATCCCATTATTGCTAAACATCAAATTACTAATGGTGGCAATGTTATATTGTATCAAATTGAAAATGAATATACTGGTTGGAAACGTGATTCACAATACATGGAAGACTTGAAAAATAAAGTCAAAAAAGATGGCATAACCGTTCCAACATTTCATAATGACAAAAGTGGACCGCAGGGTACATGGGCTAGTGGTAAAGGAGCACCAGATATGTATGCTTTTGATCGGTATCCGGGTTTAGGTAATGTTGGAGCACTACCAAATACCTTTGAGGATCCACATACTAAAGGCTGGGGAATTAAATCACCAATCT
Source organism: Lactobacillus huangpiensis (assembly GCF_019972815.1). GTDB lineage: Bacteria > Bacillota > Bacilli > Lactobacillales > Lactobacillaceae > Lactobacillus > Lactobacillus huangpiensis. The sequence goes on along the minus strand of NZ_BPPA01000009.1, from coordinate 62,961 downwards.
TTTTAGCTGAATTAGGAAATGGCTGGTTTGATCCCTGGGCAGGAAAGGGTTACAGTTATTGGCGTGAACAACGTGGCACGGCTGCAGAAAATATTATTAATAAGCATATTATAGGTGAAGGTGGTACCATAATAAGTTCCTATATGACTTATGGGGGGACATCTTGGGGCTACTTGCCCTTCCCTGGCGGTTATACTTCATATGATTATGGCGCGGCAATTAATGAATATCGGCAGTTAGATGATAAAACAGCTCAACAAAAGAAAATTGGATTAATGCTACAAAGTGTTAAACCAATTGCAAAAACTGATCTGGTTTCTGAAAATACATCTTCAGACAATACATTTTATTTGATCCAAAGAGAAAATCCAGATACAAAAACAAAATTTTATTTTGTCCGGCATAATAAAACCAATTCTAACAATGATGATACTTATAATTTGCCAATAAAAACAGGAGAAATTGATACTACAGAGCCAATAAGAATAAATGGACAAAATTCTAAAGTTATAATTGCCAATTATAACTTTGGTAAACAGCATTTAGTATATTCTACTAATGAAATTTTTACTAACTTTTCTAATGGTAGTGATGATGTGGCTGTAGTATATAGTGGCAATGGTGATCAAAATAAAACAGTACTTAAATATGATTCAGAGCCAGATGTGAAAGTTAAGACAGGAAAAGTAGATGTAAAATGGGATGATAATAATAAAACTTTAAGTTTATCTAATCAATTTGATGGTCTCGCAAATGTTCAAATAACCAGCAATGAAAAATCATTACGTTTGATCATGGGATCTTATGATCAAATGAATAACTTATGGGAGAAAAAAACTGATCAAGGAACTGTTTTAATTGATGGACCTTATTTAGTTAGAACTGCCAAATCGGAAAATAAAACGCTGAATTTGAGTGGTGATAGTTCAAAAGCGGTTGAAATGAAAGTTTTTTGTCCTAAAGATATCAATGAAATAACTTGGAATGGCCAACCACTTAATACGAAAAGTAGCTCTGAATGGGAAGTTGGATCCATTCCTGGAATCGATCAAGATAAAGTTGTTTTACCAGAACTGAATAATTGGCGATATCATGATGCGACTTTCGAAGCTGATCCTAAATTTGACGACTCAAATTGGCAGACTGCCAACAAAGACAGTTCTAATAGTATAACTAATTTTACAGGTAAACATGTTTTATTTTCAGATGATTATGGCTTTCACCATGGTAATGTCTGGTATCGGGGTCACTTTAATTCAGATGGCAAAGAAAAAACTATTAAATTAAATGCAATTACGGGCAATTATGGTGCATACTCAGTTTGGCTTAATGGTCATTTTATGGGTAGCTGTGAAATGGAAAAAGACGAAAGTAAGCAAAAAGATTTTACGATTGACTCTTCATGGCTTGAAAAGGGCAAAGACAATATAATTTCTGTTTTAGTTGCAAATATGGGTCACGATGAAGACGGCAATAATAAGGATACCCAAAAAACTGCTAGAGGCCTTATAGACGCCAGCGTAGAAAGAGAAGGGGAAAATGGAGCTGACGTTACATGGAAACTTCAAGGCAATATAAATGGAGAAAATATAACTGATACAGTTAGAGGATCTTACAACCTTGGCGGACTTTATGGTGAACGTCATGGCTGGTATTTACCCGGGTTTGATTCTTCATCTTGGAAGAAAATAACTTTACCTGATCAGGTATCTTCGCCTGGAGTTGCTTGGTATAATACAGATTTTGATCTAAATATTCCCCAAAATTATGACGTACCTATTTCTTTAAAAATAAGTGATGATACTTTTGGCCCTAACGGGGCAAAATATCGAGCATATATATATATTAACGGCTGGCTTTACGGCCAATATATTAATAATGCTGGACCACAACAAGAATTTTATTTGCCTTCAGGTTTATTAAATGAACAAGGGCATAATGAAATTTCAATTGCAGTTTGGAGTCTTGATGCTCAAAGTGCAAAATTAGGTAAAGTAAGTCTCGAGGCAAAGGGGGCGTATAATACACCACATACTGTAAATGTTGAAAAGTCACCTACATATCAAGAGCTTTTCAAGAATTACGAAAATTCTGATCATAAAACAAGTAACGAAAATATTATTAGTTTACCGACGAGTAACAGTAAGGATAACAGTAATCAGTCTGCAACTGACGAAACTGTGGTAGAAAATAAGAAGCATGCAGTAAAAAAGAAAGTTATGCATAATGCATATGTGTATGATGAAAATGGTAAAAAAACCAAGGTAAAGATGATTCGCTCTGGCAAAGTAATTTTGACTTATGGGAAAATTTCCATTAAAGGTAGGAAATTTTATGTTATAAATAACAATAAGTATATTGCCGCGGGTAATATTGATGGTAGTAAAAAAGTTCTTATTCATAATGCGTATATTTATAATGAGCAGGGCAAACGAAGAAATAAAAAAGTTTTAAAAAAGAATTGTAAAATTTTGACTTTTGGCTCTCCTCGTCAGATAAGAAATAAAAAATATTATATTATTGGAATTAACAAGTATATTAAGATGAGCAATTTTGTCAAAAGGAAATAAGTTCATTAAATAATGATTCTTAAGGAGTAGCCTTTGAATAAGAAAAAAGCATTGGAATATTTTCCAATGCTTTTTATGTTCCATTAATTGCTAATATTGTTGACTAGTGTATATAAATTCAATTTTAATCAAAAGAAATTAAGTTGAATTTTCTAAAAAATCAAATTGCAATGAAACGCTTTCTTTGATAAACTTTAAGTGGTATCAACCAGTTTAATAAGGAGGGGGAATTAATGGGAAAACCACTTTATCGGCAAGTTATTTTAGACTTGGAAAAACAAATAAAAGATATGAAGCCAAATGCTAAATTACCAAGTGAGAGGCAATTACTAGTTAAATATGGTGTTAGTCGTAATACTATTAGATTGGCGTTGCAAGATCTTGAAGAAAGGGGATTAATATATCGCCTTCATGGTAAAGGTACTTTTGTTTCAAGTACTTTTCTTAATCAACCTAATATTGGTGGGATGTATTCTTTCTCAGAAGAATTAAAGCGAACAGGACAAAAAGCGTCAACCAAAAATCAAAGTCTAGAACTGATAATTCCAAATAATAATATTGCAGCACAATTAAATCTAACTTCAAATGAAAAAGCATATAAGCTTATTCGTTTGCGTCTTGCTGACAATGAGCCGCGCATTTTTAGCACCTCTTATTTACCGGAGAAATTATTTTCCGAACTTAGTTTAAACGATTTAAATGCTAAGCCACTTTATGATGTCATGAAAGAAAAATATGACCAAATTAGTGTAATGGCGTTTGAGGATGTTGAAGCTGTTTGTCTTAATCAAGAAGAAAGCAGAAATCTGGCGGAGAAGGTCGGCTCACCAAGTTTAAAGATTTTTCGCAAGACTATTAATGATAAAAATATACCAATTGAGTTTACGATTTCTTTAGCTAGAGGCGATAAGTTTGTTTATCGTTCACGTCAATATAATGATTTATTTTAGATATTATAAAGGAAGGTAAAAATAAATGTTTTCAAAAACAGATGCAGAATTAGAAAAATTGGGTGCAAAAATTACTACCCGTGAAATTGAGCAGCAACCTGAATTATGGCAGCAAACCTGGTCTATTTATCAGAATAACAAAACTAAAATCACTGATTTTTTGAACCAAATAAATCAAAAATGGGGTAAAGTCAGAGTTGTTTTTACAGGCGCCGGAACTAGTGCATATGTCGGCAATACAATCATGCCCTATTTACAAAAAAATGGCGATAGAAAAAAATACGATTTTGAAGCAATTGATACCACGAAAATTGTCTCTACTCCTGAAGATTATTTAGAAAAAGATACTCCGACAATTCTGGTTTCATTTGCACGTAGTGGCAATTCACCTGAATCCGTAGCTACTGTTGAATTAGCTAAAAAATTAGTCACGAATTTATATCAAATAGCAATTACTTGTGCTCCGGAAGGACATTTGGCGCAGGATCTAGAAGGTGATCCTACCGGCCTTGTCTTATTGATGCCTGAAAAGTCTCTAGATCAGGGCTTTGCAATGACTGGTTCGTTTTCTTGCATGAGCCTGATGGCACTACTTGTGTTTGATACTTTGACTGACGAAAAGAAAGAACATATTGTTAATCAAATTGCCCAAATGGGTAAAAGCGTCATTGACAGAGAGGAAGAAATTCAATCTTTAGTTGACATTGACTTTAATCGAATTACTTATATAGGTAGTGGTAGCTTAGGCGGTTTGGCTGAAGAAACTCGACTTAAAATTTTGGAATTAACTGCAGGGGAAGTAGCGGCTTTATTTGATACATCAATGGGATTGCGCCATGGTCCTAAGTCATTCTTAGATAAAAAGACAATTGTTTTTGATTTTGTTTCTAATAATACTTATACCAGACAATACGATTTAGATATTTTGAATGAAATTAAAGATGATCAAATTGTACCGTTGGTGATGGCTGTCGGTCAGGAAAAGGAGGGTCAGGATTTCTCAGGAAAATCTTTCATGTTTGCTGAGAAAGAATTGTTGCCTGATGCTTACTTGGCATTACCTGACGTAATGTTTGGTCAAACAATTGCTCTATTAACTTCTATTAAAGTTAATAATAAGCCCGACACGCCATCACCAACTGGTACAGTTAATCGTGTAGTTAAGGGTGTTACAATTCACGAATTCAATTAATGTGCTTTTGTTATGGGTACTAAAGGTAAAAATATGTTTTTAATAATAACCGTTTTAAATATAAAAATACATGTTGACAAAAATTGGTTGGTACCTTATCATAAAGTGTGAAAGCGTTTTATGTAATATTTAGATTTCCTTGAAAGATAAGGAGGAATAAAACATGAATATTGTGGGAGCAAGAGTTGATGAACGCTTGGTTCATGGGCAAGTGGCTAATTTATGGACACCCCAGTTGCAAGTAGAACGGATTATTGTTCTGGACGAAAAAGCAGCTAAAGATGATATTCAAAAGAGTGGTCTTAGAATGGCTACCCCAATGTCTACCAGATTGAGCGTTTTACCAACAGAAGTTGCTGCAGATCATTTAAAGAAAAACCGTTACGGTAAGCAAAGACTGTTTCTGGTAGCAAAAAAACCTGATAAATTTCTCGATTTGCTTAATATGGGTATCAAGCTTGACACCATCAATGTTGGTAATATGTCCAAACAAGATGACACTACTGAATTGACTAAGCAAGTTAATATCAATGAGCATGAAGCCGATGTTTTTAGAGAGATTTCTGGCAAAGGCGTTAACTTAATTGCCCAATTAAATCCTAGTGTTGAGTCACGGGATTTGATGAAATTAATTAATGAAAAGATGAAGTAGGAGGAGAAAAATGGCTTGGTGGCAAATATTACTGCTTACTTTGTATGCAGGATTAGAAATTTTAGATGAATTGCAAATTTATTCATCATTAAACACACCAGTTGGTGCTGGATTGATCGCCGGTCTGATCATGGGAGATCTGCCTACCGGTTTGTTTATCGGCGCGTCAATGCAGTTGACAGTTTTAGGTATCGGTACTTTTGGTGGTGCTTCAAGAATTGACGCTACTACCGGTACAGTTTTGGCAACAGCATTTTCAACTAGTATTAAAGGTATGAGTCCTCAAACAGCTATTTCTTCAATTGCTGTTCCAGTTGCTGCTATTATGATTGAATTGGACGTTTTGGCAAGATTTGCAAACACTTACTTTTCACACAGAATTGATCACTTGATTGATCAAGATAAGATTAACTATAAGGCAGTTGAAAGAAATGTTTTATATGGTGCAATTCCATGGTCACTTTCACGTGCAGTTCCTGTCTTTATTGCATTAGCCTTTGGACAAGGATTGGTACAACAAATTGCAAATGCCTTAAATGGAGACTTGTTGTGGCTGGGTAATGGTTTAACTGTTGCTGGTGCTACATTACCAGCTGTTGGTTTTGCTGTTTTGCTTCGGTACTTACCAGTTAAGAGACATGCAGCATATTTGATACTTGGCTTTACAATTACGACTTTGTTCTCAGTTTTGTTTAGTGGAATGCAAGCTTTGGGTACAGGCCTGTCGGCTGTTAACAAAGGTTTCACCACTATTTTCAATGGCTTGCCAATGCTTGCTATTGCAATGTTAGGATTAGCTCTTGCAATCTTACATTACAAGAATATTCCTATAAATAAAGGTACTGCTCAAGTACAGAGTACTGAAAGTCAAAGTAATGATACAAGTTCAAGCTCTGATGATGATGAAGGAGAGATTACTGATGACGAACTCTAAACCAAAATATAAATTAACTGATCAAGACTTTAATCAAATTAACCGCAGATCTTTGTTTGGCTACCAGTTAGGTTGGAACTACGAAAGAATGCAGAATAGTGGTTACTTGTATACTATTTTGCCGCAATTGAGAAAAATTTATGGTGATGACACCCCCGAATTAAAGGAAATGATGAAGACTCATATGCAGTTCTTCAACACTTCTAATTTCTTTAACACTATTATTACTGGTCTAGATCTTGCTGTTGAGGAAAATGAAGGTATCGAAGGGAAAGATACTGTTACGGGTATTAAAGTTGGTCTGATGGGTTCTTTCGCCGCAATCGGTGACTCAATCTTTGCCTCTTTAATTCCAACTATTTTCGGTGCGTTGGCTGCTTCCATGGCTACTCAAGGAAACCCAGTTGGTGTATTTATTTGGGTAATTGCCTGCCTTTTGATTTGTGTCTTCCGTTGGAAGCAACTACACTTTGCCTATGATAAAGGTGTTTCTCTTGTTACTGACATGAGAGACCGTTTAAACGCTTTAACTGATTCCGCTACAGTTTTGGGTGTATTTATGGTTGGTGCACTTGTTGCCACTATGGTTAATATCAAGTTCTCTTGGGCACCACAAATCGGCAAAGTTACTATGAATGTTCAAAATAATTTGGATATGATCCTACCTAAGCTTTTACCTGCTGCTGTTGTTGGCTTTATATACTGGCTACTGGGTAAGAAAGGCATGACTTCAACCAAAGCAATCTTTATTGTTTTAGTACTTTGTATTGTTTTAGGTGGTCTTGGAGTTATTGCTAAGATATAATTCAGATATTGTAATAGCTCTAAACTAAATAGTATTGAGTATTAAATGGAAAGATAGAGAATGGCAGAAAAAGAATTAATTTTAATTAGTCATGGGAAAATGGCAGAGGGCGTAAAAGATAGTGCCGAATTGATTATGGGCAAGCAAGAACATGTGCATACAGTGTGTTTGCTCCCATCTGAAGGCCCAGATGATTTTAAGTCGAAGCTTGAAGAAAAAATTTCAGGAATGAATATCGAAGATATTACGGTTTTTGCTGATTTAATGGGTGGAACCCCAGCTAATGTAGTTAGTCGCATGATTATGGGTGGTCAAAAGATTCGTTTAATCTCGGGAATGAATTTACCACTGGTAATCGAATGGCTCAATAGTCAAATGAGTGGTGCGGAAACTGATTTTGTAACTGCTGGTAAAGCTGGAATTGTCGATGTTACTGAAATGTTGGCTAATATGAAAAAGTAAACCTATAAACAAAAATAGCGCCTAGTTTTAAAACTAGGCGCTATTTTTTATATTAAATTTAAAACAGTATTTGGATAGTCTCTAATGGTGCTAGAGTTTCATTAATAATAGCAATACCATTTTCAACATTAATGTGGACTTTTGTTTTCCTGACAGAGTTATTGACTTTCCTAATAATTGTAGCTTCATTACTTGTTAGTGGTGCAGATAAGTGCCATTTTATTTGTTGATAGCCATCTAAAGTAAAGTTGGCTAACCAAGCTTTTTGACCATCATTTTCAATAAACAGCTTAACATTTGGCGTTCCCAATAAATAGTCTACTGGCGTAACACTATCAAGTATTTGTTGCAACAGACCCTGTTTGTATGTAGTAAATTGAGATTCCCAGCCATAGCGTGGATCTTGATCCATTGGGAGGATAACGATATGCTGGTCAATAACGGCCATGACGTTACCTAATTTTTCATCAATTGCATTATAAGCAAAAGACCACACTTTTACAAAACTTTGCGGTTGATATTCAATTTTTAAATAGTTTCCTGTTTGCTGCAACATTGTAATTCGCGGACTTTCAACTCCGTCAACAATCTGTCCATCTGCCTGTTCAAAAACTTGATAGTTTGAACGAACTGGATGCCACTCGGCTTTTTCAATATGCAGTAAATTGCCTAAATTTCTGTCTAATAAAACTTGGACACATTCACCATCAAGCAACACAAAATTATTTTTAACTAATTCATTAATTTGTGAATTTGACAAATTACGTAAAAGCTGACCAGAAATAGCAACTACTTCATTTTTCAATGAAGTTTTTTTGCTGATAGGCAGAATCGTTGTAGCAAAACCAAAAGCCCCCAAAAGACTGGCCCAATTCTTTTCGTGAGGTAAAAGTTCCTCGACATTTTTACCAGTTTTAGTTTGCAAAAAGTAACTAGAGTCTTGATCAACCAAAACTTTTATTCCTCTTAAGTGGTCTATCGGCAAGCGATTTGCTAATAGCTGGTTAACAAACGGTTTAATTTGAGCGAGCATTTCTGCATAGTGCCAACTATCATTGATACCGTTGCCCATCATGTCAAATAAATTAAGTAAAATTCCCTGGCTTCCAATTAGGGCGGAAGTAATAATCTGAAATGCGGTAAACGCTTTTGACTTAACTAATGGAGAATACATATAGCTTTCCAATTCAGGGTATAGTTCGGCATTTTCCCCTAAAAATGCAGCAGTAATGCGAGTATATTCTTCAAAATATCTGCCGTATTGTAATGGTGCAACTTCATTATAAGCAGGTAAATGCGGCCGAGCTACCTTGGGATGACCTTCTCCAGCCTGTGCCTTAAATAAATTGTCCCAATCACGACCTTCAAGAGCATGCCAATCAGGATAGGAAGTCATTTGTGCCAGATCTGTCTCAGGACTAACCTTGTGAACAGCTTGTTCAATTATACGCTCGGTTTCAATCATCTCTTGACGAGCCTGATCAAGGTAAATCTGTCTTTCCTCAGTTGGTTCACCAGGCTGCAACATCTTTTTAACAAATTCTGCACGCGTTTCCTTTTTGCCTAATTTTTCGTTATATAGTTGCATGTGATAATCACAAAAGCACATTAATTTGAGGGGTGAATGGTTGTAATGACGAAAATCATCTTCCAGCCATAACCTGCGGGGATGGATGCTGGCATATTGTGCGTAGGTATTTGCTAAATATTTACGCCATGTTGGATCAGCTGGGCAAGCCATATCTTTGGCTTTATTACCATCAATATCAACAAAAGTATTAAAGCCGATTTCAGGATTAACTCGGTATCCTCGATCTGAGTGCATAATGGTTGTCCAGGGATTTAAACTAGTTGTTACACCAATTTTAGAAAGTTCCTTTTGTAAGGGCTTTATAGCATTCAACCATACTTGAGTCTCATTTTTAGTTAAGTGACTATGGTTTAATTCTTCACCGTTTATAAAAAAGGCAACATCATCGATTTTGGCTTTTTTTACAAATTCAATTAGTTTTTCGTTTTTTGCTGGAGTATTTGCTCTTGGATCGAGCATGTATCTTAAAGTATAAATAAAAGTCATATTTGTGTACCTATATAAAACTAATAACTAAGAATAATTTTATCACAGAGATAAATAAATTTCCTTTAAAATTCAGATAAGAAAACTATACTTCAATAGTTTAAATTGTTAATTTTTCTTAAAAAATAACAAATAATATATAAATAAAATTAAAGCATGGGTGGACAAGATATTAAAAATAGCTGTTTATTTATAGAACTAAAGATAATATAATATATTTGTAAAACGCTTTCTAGATAACAAATAATAATTAACAAAAGGGGAAAAATAATGTCGAAACAAAATAATTTTAATAATACAGCAAAAATAAGAAATAAGGACAGACATAATTCTTTTAAGCGAATTGGAGTGGGTGTTGCTTCAATAGCACTAACATCGATTTCTATTGGGATTATGTATTGTCCTTCTCAAGTTGTTAGTGCCAAGGTGGTTACTCATCAGTCTACAAAAAATAAAAAGCATGTAAAGAAGAATAAGAAGATTTTAAAAAAGGCTAGAAAAAATAAGAAATCAGTTTCCGTTATAAAAACTAAAAAAGTAACTAAAAAGATCATTGCTAACAATAATGAAACAATAGAAAACGATCAAAACAATGATACTAATAGTGAAACAATAGAAAATTCTCAAAACAATAATGCTAACAAACAAACTGAAGAGACACAAAGTAAAGTAAGTACTGATGAAACTGGTCAAAATGTCATTACTAGCATTGAAAAGAAAGATAAATATTTTGAAGTTACTTATACTAATGGACAAGTAGCACGACTATATGTATTAAGTCCAAAGATGTTTCGTTATTATATAGATCCCAAGAAAGAATATGGCGATCCTGAACAATCTCAAAAAGATTTAAATGCAAAAATGCTACAAGAAGATGCTTATGGAACGGGTGGATTAGAAGCTACAAAATATGAGGAAACTGAAAATGGTTGGAAGTTGTCAACTGGTACAATTGATATTAACTTTGATAAGACAGCGGGAACTATGAGCGTAAGTAAAGGAAATAGGGTGATTTTACAAGAGGATAAGCCAATTTCTATTACTGATGATTCAAGTACACAAACACTAAAAGACGATAAAGGTAGTAATTATTTTGGTGGAGGAACTCAGAATGGTAGGTTCAATCTGACCGGTGACAAAATTCAAATTGTAAATACCAATAACTGGGTTGATCAAGGTGTAGCGTCTCCTAATCCATTTTACTGGTCATCTAAGGGATATGGTGTCGTGCGTAATACTTTTGCACCAGGTAGTTATGACTTTGATAGCATGTCAGATGGAAATATAGCAACAACTCATAATGAAAATAGATTTGATGCAATTTATTTCTTTGATGACTCCTCTTACGACCTGATTCATGATTACCAAGAGCTAACTGGATTACCTGCTTTGACACCAATCTATGGTTTCTACGAAGCGCACCTAAACGCATATAACCGTGATTACTGGGTTGAAGTTCCCGAAGGAACTTCTGGTGCCATAAAATATCCAGATGGAAAATACTATAAGGAATATCAGCCTGCTGATCTTCCGGCTGATTTGAAGGATAAAGCAATTCGCGAAACTTTAAATGGTGAAAATGGAGGAACTAGTTATCAATTCAGTGCACGGGCAATGATTGATCAATATTTATCTCATGATATGCCCATTGGTTGGTTCTTACCTAATGACGGCTATGGCGCAGGTTATGGTCAAACTGACTCGTTAGAGGGCAATCTAGCAAATTTAGCAGAATTTATTGATTATGCTAATTCGAAAGGGCTGCAAGTAGGTTTGTGGACTCAGCAAAATCTATCACCTGTTGATCCTGCAAATCCTAAGCCTAGTGACCGCGACTTTGAAAAAGAAATTCAAAATGGTGTTACTGCATTAAAAACTGATGTGGCTTGGGTAGGTTATGGTTATTCCTTTGGCCTTAATGCAACTCAAACTGCTGCAAGCATGATTAACAAGATTAAGGGTGATCTTTTACGACCATTTATTATTACTGTGGACGGTTGGGCTGGTACGCAAAATACGGCAGCTGTTTGGACAGGTGATGAAACAGGAGGAGAATGGGAATATATTCGTTTCCAAATACCTACGTATATTGGATCAGGACTTTCAGGTCAACCTAACTCTGCATCAGATATGGATGGCATTTTTGGTGGTGAAAATCCAATTGTTAACGCTAGGGAATATGAATGGAAAGCATTTACTCCGATTCAATTAAATATGGATGGCTGGGGTTATAATCCTAAAAATCCATTTGCATTTGATGAAAATACTACTAATATTAATAGAGCTTACTTGAAACAAAAATCAATGTTAATGCCATATATTTATAGTATAGCTGCAGATTCAACTTTTGCTGGCAAGCCAATGGTTAGAGCAATGTTTCTTGATTACCCAGATTATCCTGAGGCCTACACTAATTTGGTAAAATATCAATATCTTTGGGGTGATAATTTCCTGGTTGCGCCGATTTATCAAAACACGGCAAGTGATGAAAAAGGAAATGATGTTCGTAATGGAATATATTTACCTGATAAAAACCAAATATGGATTGACTATTATACTGGGAAAGAATATCAAGGTGGTCAAGTTCTTAATGATTTTGCTGCTCCAATTTGGAAATTGCCTGTTTTTGTTAAGGCAGGAGCTATTATTCCAGTTGCACCAGCAACGAATACGCCAAAAGATTATCTAAATCTGAAAGAGAATAGACGTGAATTTGAAATTTATCCTTCTGGAAATAGTAATTTTACTGTTTATGATGATGACGGAATTTCTGCACAATACAAAAATGAAAAATACACACGAACTCAGATTCATTCTGCGCTAGATGGCTCTAAGCTGACAATTACAGTCGATCCTACAAAGGGTACTTATCAAGGTATGAATCCTAATAAGACTACAGAATTTGATATCAGAACTAAGTCTAACCCTACTACTATTACTGTTAAGATAGGTTCAAAGGATGTCAAACTACGGCAAGCAAGTGACCTAGAGGATTATCAGAAATCTACTAATGTTTATTTCCTAGATAATTCTTATTTAACAAATTCATATTTGAAAGATATGGGTGAAGGTCTTAAACAAAGCTTTTTACGTATTAAACTTGATAAAACTGATGTTACTCAAAATGGAATTGTAGTGTCACTTGACGGTATCAGTGAAGATGCAAATCCTGTAAATAAAATTCCTGATGAAAGCTCGGAAGTAAAAGTCCCTTCGGATATTAAACAAGATTCTGATAAGACTACACAAAATACTATTGCTATATCATGGACTCCAGTTGACGGAAGTCAAAGTTATAACTTAAAAGTTGATAATGTTTTGTATACTAACATTAAGAAACCGGAATTTATATTAACTGACCTAAAGCCAAATTCACAGCATACATTCCAAGTACAGACTGTAACTGAAACAGCTGTTTCTCCTTGGAGTGATATTCAAACATTTAAGTCAAATGAAGATGAACTTAAAAATGCTGTGAAAGTTACTTATGTCAATACAGAGTCAAATATTAAAGGTACTAATATCTGGCAATCTGGTACACCTGGTGAAAATTTATTTGACGGCGATCTAACTAGTCAAGCACATACCAATTGGTTTACATCGGGTCCAGAACAAGATGCTACACCAATGACTATTACAACTCATTTGGATGGAATTACTGATCTTGACCGTTTTGTTTATGTACCAAGAGATGATGGTGGTAAAAACGGCATGATAAAGGCCATGAATATTCAAACTAGCGTTGATGGCATTCATTGGAAAGAAGCAGGAAGTGGTTCAAACTGGTCTTATGATAAAGATAAAAAGGAAATAAAATTTGCACCTGGTACAAAGGCTTATTGGGTAAAATTTATAATCCCACAAAACAGCACATATAATAAATTTGTCTCTGGTCAAGAATTTTTGCTTTACAAAAAAGATGGTACTAAAGCTGTACTTCCTGGAGATATTAATAATGATGGCGTAATAGATGATAATGATGTAACTTCCTTGTCCAATTATGCGGGAGAGACGCGTGGTAAAGATAATGATTTTGATGGCTATGTTGAAAATGGTGATCTTAATCAAAACGGAATGATTGATGCGTTTGATATCAATTATGTTTTGACTCAATTAGGAAATCCACCAGCAAATATTGATGAAAGTGCCAAAGTTACCCCTTCAGGTAAGCTTACTATTTCTACAGATAAAAACAGCTATAATGAAGGTGATACAGTCACTGTAACTATTAGTGCAAGTAATTTGAAAAATGTCAATACTCTGTCTGCTAGACTGCCATATAGTTCGCAGGAATTAAAATTTGAAGGCATTCAAAATGGAAGCCTAACAGGAAGTATGACAAGTTTCTCTAAGAATAAGACTCATTCAGATAATAGCACGGATATATTTGTAATTTATGGTAATAGAGGAGAAGCACCACTGCTTAATGGTTATGGAACTGTTGCCACAATTAAGTTTACTGCGTTAAAACCATTGAACGGGAAAACTATTACTTTTGGTCTTAAAGATCAAATGCTGGTGAACAAGGGGTCTTTGGAATATGAGCCGGAAGATACTGAAGCAATTAGCATTAAAGTTAAAGAAAAAGCTGAGAATCAGCATAATGATACAGGTAACTCTGGCAATACAGGTAATATCACAAATAGCAATATCACTTCTCCAACAGCAAATACATCGGATCAGACAGAACCAAATAAGGACAAGGATAAAGAAAACACAGACAATAATAAATTTAAGACAAGTAAAGTCTTGATGCATAATGCATATATTTATGATGAAAACAGTCAAAGAAAAGATGATAGTGTTCTAAAAGCTGGCTCTAAGGTAATGGTCCTTGGTAAAAAAGTGATTAATAATAAAGAATACTATGATTTAGGAAATAGTCGCTTTATAGCAGCTGGCAATATTGATGGATTGGATCGCAAACTTCGTCATAATTCATACATATACAATAGGAAGGGAAAGAGAGTAGGACATAAAGTTTTGAAAAAGGGTAAGAAAGTAGAAACTTATGGTAGTGCAATAAAGATAGGATTTAAGAAGTACTACACAATAGGTAAAAACAAATATGTAAAGAAAGTTAATTTCTACTCTATATAATATAAAAACTAAATTAAATCTATCAATTTTTTAAATTACTTAAGTTCCTAAGCGACTAAAATGTTCCCCATAATTAGAATCACTAATTATGGGGTTTTATTTTTCTAACTAGTAAGAGAAAAAATGTTATGACAAAAACTTATCATAAATCTATTTATCCTTACGCAAATTTAGCTTATAATCAGCTTTATCAAACATTTTAAGAAAGATTAATTTTCTTCTAATATGAAGGAGGAGAGAAAAATTAATAAAGCAAGAGTTACACAAAAAAATGTAGAATCTGAAAATTTGAAATTGCAACACATCACTGAAGTAATTAGACAATCTGGTTATTTTGAGATCCACTATGCACATGGATTGACTGGTCGCCTCTACATACTTGATTCAAAAACATTCAGGTTATATATTGATCCAAGCCAGAAATTTCAAGAGCCAGAACAATCAGAAAAAGGATTGCATGCTCAAATTTTCTTGAAAGATATATATAGCGCCAAAGGAATGAATGCTACCAATCTCCATGTAACCAAAAAAGGCTGGCAAATTGATACAGGTGCAGTTGAAATCAATTTAGTTAAAAATGCCGCTACTATGAGTGTTACAAAAAAAGGTAGATTAATATTAAAAGAGGCACGGCCGATTGAACTGACAAATTCGGCAACTGTTCAAACTTTAATTGATCATAATAGTAATTACTTTGGTGGAGGTACCCAAAACGGCCGTTTCACACTAGCAGGAGAAAAAATCGAAATTGTTAATACCAATAACTGGGTTGATCAAGGTGTAGCTTCACCTAATCCTTTTTACTGGTCAACTGCCGGTTACGGTGCAATTCGCAATACTTTTAAGCCCGGACATTATGACTTTAATAGCAATTCGAACGACGAGATTACGACTGTTCATGAAGAAAATCGTTTTGATGCTATTTATTTCTTTGCCGACTCAGCATATGAATTGATTAATGCATATCATAAGCTGACTGGCAGGCCTGCCCTAACACCAGTTTTCGGTTTTTATGAAGCTCATCTAAATGCATATAACCGTGACTATTGGGTTGAGGTCAAATCTGATGAAAAAGGAGCTATCAAATATCCTGATGGCAAGTATTATCGTGAATATCAGCCAAAAGATTTACCGGCAGAATTAAAACCAAAGTCAATCAGAGAAACGTTAAATGGCGAACACGGTGGTATTTCTTATCAATTTAGTGCAAGAGCCATGCTAGAACAATATTTGCAAAATGATATGCCTTTAGGCTGGTTTCTGCCTAATGATGGTTATGGAGCTGGATATGGTCAAACTGATACATTAGCAGGCAACCTTAAGAATTTAGCTGAGTTTGTTAAATATGCTAATAGCAAAGGTGTTCAAGTAGGACTTTGGACCCAGCAAAATCTTGCCCCAGTAGATCCTGAAAATCCTAAACCAGATGATCGTGATTTTGAAAAAGAACTCGTTGCTGGTGTCACTGCACTTAAGACTGATGAGGCATGGGTTGGTCACGGCTATTCGTTCGGCTTAAATGCCACTCAAAGTACTGCCAAGATGATTGCCAAAATCAAAGGTGATCAAGTGCGACCATTTATTATTACTGTTGATGGCTGGGCAGGAACTCAAAATACCAGTACGGTTTGGACTGGAGACGAAGTAGGTGGTGAGTGGGAATATATCCGCTTCCAAATACCAACTTATATCGGCGAAGGACTTTCAGGGCAGCCTAATGTTGCGTCAGACATGGACGGCATTTTTGGAGGTCAAAAGCCAATTATTAACACTAGAGATTATCAGTGGAAAGCTTTCACCCCAATTCAATTAAATATGGATGGCTGGGGCAAGAATCCTAAAAACCCATTTGTATTTGGTGGTATTACAAATAAACTTAACCGTGCATACCTCAAACAAAAGTCAATGATGATGCCATATATTTATAGCATCGCAGCGCAAGCAACCTTTACCAGTAAACCTATGGTGCGTGCAATGTTCTTGGAATATCCTGATGTACCTCAATTTTATACTAATTTGGTCAGATACCAATATTTGTGGGGAGAGAACTTCTTAGTAGCTCCGATTTATCAAGATACTGCCAGTGATGAAGTGGGAAATGATATCAGAAACGAAATTTACTTGCCTGATGAAAAGCAAATCTGGATTGATTACTTTACTGGTCAAGAATATCGTGGCGGTCAAGTAATTAATAACTTTGATGCACCATTATGGAAATTGCCTGTATTTGTTAAAGCAGGAGCAATCGTTCCTGTAGCACCAGCAACTAACACACCTAAGGAATACCTTGATCTGAAAAAGCAGCGGCAATTTGTAGTTTATCCAAGTGAAAACAGTAGCTTTACAGTTTATGAAGATGATGGCTTTTCTGCTAAGTACCAGCAGGGCGATTATGCTCAAACCAAAGTAAGCAGTCATTTGCTGAACTCAGACCTGACTATCAAAATTGACAAAACCAAAGGTACATATGCTGGTTTTGATCCGGAAAAAGCAACAGAAGTTGATATCAGAACTAAAAAGGCACCGGAAGCGATCAAAGCTTTAGTAGGAAATCAAGAAATTAATTTGACTGAAGTAAATAGTATAGCTGAATTTCAAAATCAAGAAAATTGCTATTTCTTTGATCAAAACTACTTAGTTAACCCTTATCTAAAAGAATTTAGTACAGATTTAAATCAGACATTTTTGAGAATAAAAATAAGTCAAATTAATACTAGTCAAAACGAAATAACTATTAAAATCGGTGGTATCGATATAAGTACAAAACCGGTTAACAGTTTGCTAGCAGAAGATGATTCTTTGACAACTCCGACTAATTTAGCACAAGATGATGAAAAAACTACTGCAGATTCCATCACGGTATCATGGCAACCTGTATCTGATTGCGATAGTTATCAGCTCAAAATTGACGATGTCTTATATACTAATATTAAAAAAGCAAGTTATACTTTAAGCAGCCTGAAGTCTGAATCTGAACATACTTTTGAGGTAAGAGCAGTTAAGGACTTAAAGGCATCTCCTTGGGGAACAAGATTTAACTGTAAAACTAAAAAAACTGACAAAGTTGAGCAGAAGTAATTTGCATAAAGCAAGGTAAATGTTTTCTGAATTATTTATAATTGTGAAAAAGTTTACTAAAATTCTTGCTTTTCTTTAAAAGGCAACTTTATCAGTATATAATAATAGTTGTGCGATTAAAGAAAATGTTAAAGGAGATATATAATGAAAACAATTTCTGCAGCAGTTGCCAAACATATGGCAAACTTGTCAACAACTGATGGTATAATCAGTGCTTTGGCAATCGATCAACGTGGCTCTTTGAAAAAGATGTTAGCAGAGGCCGCTAATAAACCTGCTGATGAAACAACTATTGTTGATTTTAAAAAAGCAGTTTCCAGTGAGTTGACTCCTTATGCTTCATCGATTTTGACTGACCCAGAATATGGTTTGCCAGCAACAAAAGTGAGAGATAAAAATTGCGGATTATTACTTTCTTATGAAAAAACCGGGTATGATACAACTGAACCTGGCAGAATGCCTGACTTAATTGCTAATCAGTCTGGATTAAGAATTAAAAATGAAGGCGGAGATGCCATTAAGTTTTTGGTTTACTATGATCCTGATGAAGGTCAAGAAATTAATGATAAAAAGCAAGCTTTCGTTGAAAGAGTTGGTGCAGAAGCTAAAGCTAATGAATTACCATTCTTTTTGGAAGTTTTGACTTATGACGCAAATATCGCTGACGCTAAGAGTGAAGAATTTGCGAAAGTTAAAGCTGATAAGGTTTTGAAGACAATGAAAGAATTTTCAAAGCCTGAATATGATGTAACTGTACTTAAAGTTGAAATTCCGTTTAACATTAAATTTGTTGAAGGTTTTAATGGTGACAACAACGTTGTTTACACTCAAGAAGAAGCTAAGGATCTGCTTAAAAAGCAGTCTGAGATAACTGATTTGCCTTATATTTTCTTATCTGCTGGTGTAACCAGTGAAGAATTTATTGCTGAAATTAAAATGGCTGAAGAAGCAGGGGCTGACTTTAACGGTGTTCTCTGTGGTCGTGCTACCTGGAAACCGGCTATCAAGCCATTTGCTGCTGAAAGTGAAACAGCCGGTAGAAAATGGTTAGCTACTCACGGCAAAGAAAATATTGAAAACTTGAATGAGGCTCTGAAGGGAGCTAAATCTTGGCGTGATAAGCTAGAAGTTGCTGAATAATTTTACTAACTTTGATAATAAGAAGCTAAAAAAGCTTTCTATACTTTGATTAGTATAGAAGGCTTTTTATTTGCTCTTGTAAAAATCGGTTCTAACTGAATAAGCATCACAAAAGATGCGGGTTATTATTTGTAGTGGTAGTCGCGATCTAACCTCATACTCGGGAAAATAATTGGTTTTAGATTTGTAGCCTAAAAAGGATAAAGTTGAAAAAGGCAAAATGCTGCCTGAAGAATTAGTAGTAAAAGTCAAAATTGGGACTTCATTTTTATTTAGCTCTTTAGCTGCGGTAACCAATTCCTCAGTTTCTCCGTTA
The DNA here is from genome assembly GCF_019972815.1 of Lactobacillus huangpiensis. Classification (GTDB taxonomy): domain Bacteria; phylum Bacillota; class Bacilli; order Lactobacillales; family Lactobacillaceae; genus Lactobacillus; species Lactobacillus huangpiensis. Next base: position 43,685 of record NZ_BPPA01000009.1, on the reverse strand, counting down.
AGAGTAATAAAAATTACTAATGAATCTTTCTTGATCTTACAGGCAATCGTCTTAATAATATTTGGGTCTGAATGAAATTCGCAATATTTTCCAGTTAATTGTAATTTAACCATCATTTCGTGAGCAATTGATTCAGATAATCCACGAGCAAAGATAAAAACGATTTTAGCTTGTTTAGTCAGCGATATGCTGTCTTCAATTGTGCTGTAACTTAGGTTATGCAGCGTATTATTCATTTCAATTTCGTTTTTAGTAATCACGCTTTTAATTTTATCGTCAGCATCATTTAACACACTAAAAGTAGAATTTGAATTGCTTTTTAGTTTCAAAGATTCGCGGTAAGAGGTGTAACCACTGTAACCCATTTTTTGCATGGTGCGCACAATTGTTGCAGTCGAGACATTTGCAAATTGACTTAGTTTTACTATCGACATATTAGCAATCTTTTGGGGATTATTTTCTACGATATTCCAGAGATGTAATTCTGCTGAGGAAAGTTCTTTATTTGGCATATATGTGCTCCTTTTGTAAATATTTTCCCATTAATTATAGTAAACGCTATCAATTTGGAAAAACGTTACACTTTTTAACTTCTATAATAATAATGCAAAAGGCAAAAAAAGGGGAGAAATCTTTGATTTACACAATAACGTTGAATCCAGCGATTGATTTGGTAATTGTAACCAAAAAGCTGGAACCAAAGGTAGTTAATAGAACTGAAAAATTTGAATTGCAACCTAATGGTAAAGGGGTCAATGTTTCGTTCGTTTTAAAGAAATTAGGCATTGATAGTGTAGCTACTGGTATTGGTGGAGGCTTTACATTAGATTATGTCATTTCAGGTTTAAAGGAAAAGGGGATTCAAACCAATTTCTTGAAGGTAAAAGATCCAACCAGAGTTAATGTTTTTACAGACGTTTTAGATGAAAAAACAGAGTACAAACAAGTTAACCCGGGTCCAGAAGTTAGCTTGGAAAAACAAAACCAATTTTTGGATTATCTTGAAAGCACGCTAACTAAGGATGATATGGTAGTTGTTTCCGGCAGTTTTTCTCGGGGAATTAAACCTCACTATTTAGTACAACTGGCTGAGCTAGTTCAAAAACAGGGGGCAAAATTCGTAGTTGACAGTAGTTACCTTGAAGTAATCGATACTTTAAAATATCGACCGTTTTTACTTAAACCCAATGACGCAGAACTGGCAGCTTTCTTTAATTATGAGGGTAAAATGACAGACGAGAAAACAGTCGCTTTTGCTCAAAAGCTAGTTAAACTAGGTTGCCAAAATGTGTTGGTTTCTTTAGGTGCTGCTGGAGCAGCTTTTATTAATGAACGGCATATCCTGTTTGCCAATGCTCCTAAAATACAAGTGGTTAATTCAGCTTGTGCAGGGGATACAATGCTTGGTACCTTCATTGCCTTTTTGGAAAAGAAAAAACCTATTAGTGAGGCTCTCAAAATAGCTGTAGCTGCAGGAAGCGATACTGCTAGTCGCACTGGTCTCACAGATTTTTCTTTAAATAATTTATTACCACAAATTTCAGTAACAGAAAGGATGAATTAAAGTGGCTAAATATGATTTAGTTGGTGCGACTGGTTGTGCAACTGGCGTTGCCCACACATTTATGGCAGAAGAAGCGCTGGAAAAAGCTGCAGAAAAGCTTGGCTATACCATAAAAATTGAAACACACGGTCAAACGGGTATTGAAAATAATTTAACAAGTGCAGAAATTGCAGATGCGCAAGCCGTAATCGTTGCCTCAGATATTGATGTTGGACTTGATCGTTTTGCGGGCAAACGCTTAGTTGTAGTTCCTGTTGCAAGAGGTGTCAAAGAACCAGATGATTTAATTAAGAAAGCATTAGCGGCTCCTATTTATAAAGAAGGGCAAACAGCTAAAGGTGCAAATACTGAGAATGTTGGGAATCAAAAACTGGGTAATAAGATTTATACATCATTAATGAATGGTGTGTCTCATATGCTGCCGTTTGTTGTTGCCGGCGGTGTGTTGATAGCTATCTCATTTTTCTGGGGAATTGATTCGGCTAATCCTAAAAGCAGTGAATACAATCAATTTGCAGCAATGTTAAACACCGTTGGTAGTACTACTATGAACTTGATGGCTCCAGTTTTAGGAGCTTATATTGCTGAGGCTTTGGCTCAACGGACCGGTTTCGTAGTCGGATTGTCTGCCGGCTTTATTACTTTTAATGGCGGCGGTGGCTTTTTAGGAGCCATCGTTGGCGGTTATCTGGCAGCAATTGTTGTTTTAGGACTGCAGAAACTGTTTCAGCCTCTACCAGATGATAAATTTAGAGGCTTAAAATCAATCTTTCTTTTACCTGTTGTTGGCGTACTAATTACAGGATCAATTATGTACCTGTTAAATACTCCAATTAAAGCACTTAATGTAGGTCTAATGTCCTGGCTTAGAGGTTTTGAAAATACTAATCCTGCCCTGCTAGGAATTATTGTTGGCATAATGTGTGCGGCAGACTTTGGTGGTCCTATTAATAAGGCTGCCTATGTTACAGGTACGGTATTACTGGCTCAAGGAAACTACTACTTTATGGCCGGAGTTTCTGCTGCTTGTATAGCTCCGCCACTTGCAACAGGTTTTGCAGTATTAATGAATCCCAAAGCATATTCTAAAAGTGAAAGAGCAGCTGGTTATGTCAACTTTTTACTGGGATCAACTCATATTACTGAAGGTGCAATTCCATTTGCTGCTAAACACCCGTTATGGAATATCCCGGCTTTTATGATTGGTTCTTCAGTGGCGTCAGTTTTAACCTACCTCACAAAAATCAGTGTGCCTGCTCCTCACGGTGGCTTTATTGTTTTGCCGTTAGTTAATAAACCATTCTTATGGGTATTGTGGATTCTGATTGGATCGGCTATTTCTGGTGCCTTATTAGCTCTAATAGCTGGCAGGTTTGCTAAAAAAGATGCTTTAGCAACTGCAACTGACTCTGCAATTGCGCCTAGTGTTGATAGCCCAACTGACCAACAAGCAGAAAGCAAAGTAGAAACTTTTGATCCAAGTGATATTCTTGACTTACAAAATATTAAAGTTGGTGTTGATGTTGGAAATCGTGAGGAAGCGCTAAAGTATTTAGCAGATTTTGCTGTTAAAAACAATTTGGCTAATGACAGCGAAGCTGTTTACAATAGTTACATTAAACGTGAAAAAGAAGGTTCTACGGGGATGACGGACGGTTTTGCCATTCCCCATGCCCAATCAGCAGCAATTGCCAAGTCTTCAATGATCGTTTTAAAACTCAAACAACCGATTGATTGGCAATCATTAGATGGTAAGAAGATTGACACGGTTATTTCTTTTCTGATACCACAAGTCGATAGTAATGCTCACTTGCAATACTTATCAAATACTGCCAAGCTTTTGACTCACGCAGACTTTATTGCCAAGTTAAAAGCAGCTAATACGCCTGCAGAAATTCAAAATTTGTTTGAAAATAATTAATATATAAAAAAGCACAAGGCTAAATAAAGTGAGGTCCGCAAGTTTTCTAACTTACGAACCTCATTTCGTTTGCACTTTTAAATTTTATAGTCGGACCTATTCATATTAATTTACAGGTAGCTGTTATACTAAAAGCACAAAAAAAGAAAGCATATTAATGCTTCCTGGTTTAAACAATTAGTCTTCAACCTTTTTTGCTTCATTTAATGCCTTCATAATTGAAGGATTTTTTGAATGGCAATCTTCAAGCATCTGCAAATCTTTTTCGTCCAATGTGACTTCAAACTTACTCATTCTGTAATTTCCTTTCTACCAAATTTTAAATTAACTATATCACTTTTATAGCATAAATATGCAAAGCTAGCTAATGTTTTTCATTTATGTTGCAAAGGTGATTTCTTTTTCTTTAAAGAGTGGTTTACAAACAAATGTTCTTAAAACCAATAATTAGCTTTGTGACCCTGTTCTAATTACATTTTTTGAATTAAATAGCAGTTAACTTTGTATTACAATTGTGACATTTTTAACAATTTAGGTAATTAATTCTTAAAGGTTGAGTGATATTCTTGTTATGATTCTGCAATTTTGAGGTAGTACCATATATAGTATCAAATTGAATAATATTTTACTATACTCAATTTGAGAAATATATTATAGATTTTTGTTTAAGGAGAGAATTTTTTTGAAGGTAAAATCTATCTTAGTTAAATCAGCAGCAGTAGCAGCATTATCTGCTTCAGGTGTTGCAATTATGACTAGCGTTAAAGCAAATGACGTTCAAGCAGCTACAGTAGAAAATGATGCAGCAGTTGTAACAGTTAACTACGTTGATGGCAATTCAATTCGCGTGTGGAACAGTTACAAACATCCTGAAGCTACTGGGCAAATTTTACCAAGTAATTCTTCTTGGAAAGTCATTAAAACTGCTTACGATAAAAAGGGTCACAAGTGGTATGACTTAGGCAAGAACCAATGGGTTAAGGCTAAATACGTTAATAAAGGCTATCATCCAGTAAATGAATCTCAAAACTTTGCAACTAGCAGTCAAACAGAAAACAGTACAGTTTCTAATGCTAATAATGTAGAAACTACGAATTATACTAACAATACTGCAGCTACAAATATTAATTACACAACTGCTTCATCTGATTCAGAGGCTGGAGCAAAGTCGTGGATTGCCAGTCGTGAATCTGGTGGCTCATACAGTGCACAAAATGGTCAATATATTGGTAAATATCAGCTTTCTGCTGCATACCTTAACGGAGACTATTCAGCTGCTAACCAAGAACGTGTTGCTAACAACTACGTTACTAATCGTTACGGCTCATGGGCAGCAGCTAAACAATTCTGGCAAGCTAATGGCTGGTACTAATTAGTTAGTCAGTTTAAAAACAGAATATTTAAAAAAGTAAGCAGACACTGGTTGAAAAACTGATGTGAACACTAAAATTAGGATACTTTATTAGTTGTTAATTGAGGACTAACTGCCGATATTTAATCGGAGTTAGTCCTTTTAGTTTGATCTTACTTCTTTTCTGATTGTAATACTCAATGTAGTCTCTGATTACTTCTTTAAGTTCATTGAAATTTTCAAACTACTTTTCAAAACTGTAAAACATTTCATTTGAATTTGCCGAAGAAACTTTCTCATTATTCCCTCATTATGAAAATTGCTTTTTCGTGCCGTTGATTGGCTAAAGACATGATTTTTGAGCTACTCTTGAAATTAGGTGCTTAAGTATTGTCAACTTGCTCGTTTTCCGAGGGCTTGCTCCTTAAAGTCATTTATATAAGTCTGGTCTAAAATAGCTAGGGCATGAGGTGCAATCATTGCTAGCAAGTAAACAATATTGGCCCTTCTAACTGGATAACTTCGACTTAATTCACCAAAATTAATTTGATAAAAATGAAAAGTGATAGATTTCAACTTTAACTTGCTTAGATAGTTTAGCAAAAAATATCTCCTAAATTTAGAGGCCTTATTAATAAAACCCAATGCTTGTTTTTAATTTAGTTTGTGTAAATTAATTTCGTTTTAACAATGTATCTCCTATTTGTTAAGTCAATAATATAACCACTTTTAATACCTGCAATAGCTAGTTATTGCATTAACTGATAGAGCAGATTTCTAATAAAGCCTAGCACGTTTTTTGAAAATTTTGTTAGTTTTATAGTTTAATTACACCGCAATTCGTCAAAACATCCATGCGCTTTCGATATATATATATATATATATTTCAAAAACTGACTAAAAAATTATTTACTTTTGCACAAATATATAATAGTATAGATATATAACAGCTGTTATTATTAAGCTTGTAGGAGAAATAAATGAAACATATTAGTCGTAAGAATATTATTAGTTTTATCGGAAGTATTACTTTAGTTTTCCTTAGTTTATTTTGTGTCACTACTGTAATGGCACGTACAACTAAATTTGGAACAGCACATAGAGGTGCATGGAGTACTGAAACTTTGAATGTATATTATCATGGTGGCGTATACTTCTATCCCCACTATGCTACTCATACTAAGAGAGGATTTGCGAAATATACTAGAGGGGGTAAGACCATCACAAAAAATAAAACTTCATCCGTTGGTAACCTTGGTAAATATCGTAAACACTACCCAAAATCTGAAAAAATTCAAGTTAAGATTCATTGCTGGGACAGCTTTAATCCGCATGCACCAAAAACGAGATTTTATTATAAGTTTAAATAATTTATTATTGTAAGTAAGGTTTTGATTTATTAGTGAATAAAAATGTTTTAAAGTCAACTGATTTTTGTTATAGCTTTTTGACGGAATTATTAAACAACATTGTAATTGCATTATATATTTTGAATAATCTTGCTCCCAAGTATATTCCTGGTACTTTGCAACTGATTTTTAATAGCAATATTCTTGTCCTATTTATCCCAATATTTCTTAACACTGTTACTCTTCTCTTCATGTATCACTTAGATGAACATACAAGAAAAGAGAAACAAGTGCGAATTATAGTTGGATCAACAATACGACGCATGAAGTATCAAAGCACGTCATTATTAATGATTACTAATTTTGTTACTGTAATTTTCATTTGCATAATTATTATGTGTATATATTCAATTTTTGAAAAACTTTACTTAATTTTTATTGTGACAAGCATGCTTAGATTAAGCATACTAGTGATTATTACTCTTATTAAAACTTAATTTATAAAAGGGAGCTCAAAATAGTGTATAGTGAATTTATTAAAAATGTATTTTTAAAACGTGTGGTTTTAGTCCTCTTAACTTTGGTTACTATGGTGTCCTTTAGTTTCATTTCCTATACTCTTATCCGTTCTAACTTACATGTCTTACAAAGCAAGAACGATTTACAACAATTAATTAAAAAAGATGTATTTATGGGAAATGACCAAACGAGTAGTGATCAAATTGATTATATTTTTGACGAAAAAAATTCTAAAAGATCGAATAAAAAAGCACAGAAATTGTTTAATTATATTGATCATAACTATGATTATTCATCTAGTTGGTCAGATCAAATTGATATGCCAAATGGATATAGAAACATAGAAATATATACAATTAATAGTAATTTCTTTAAATTTTATCCTCTTAAAGTTAAAAAGGGGAGATTGTTTTCAAAATCAGATTATATTGGTAATAAAAAAGAGATACCAGTGATAGTTGGTGCAGGATTAAGGAAAGTAAAACTCGGATCAACTTTTAAGGATTTAAATCAGCCAGTTGGGAAAAAAGAAACTTATAAAGTTATTGGCATCTTGAAAGAAAATACAAGATTACCATCGGCTTACATGTTGGATGGAAGTTATATGCTCAATAAAACTATATTTAGACCGTTGACTGATAAAGATAAGAAGCATATTAATGTAGATCAACTAACTGGAATGTATCAAGATTTATTAATCTACAATACTTCTAAAACTAAAGTTTCAAAACTATCTAAAACTATTAGAAAAGAAAACCTTGGTAATGTTAAGTTTTATTCAATAAAAGAAAACATTAAATTTTTCTATTCGACCTACAACTCAAGAGCTTTATTATACCTAGTATTATCATTGGTCATGTTGATAATTTTCATAGGATTATTCTTATGGAATATTTGGAAAAGTTTATCAGAATCAAGACAAGAAATTGCAATTAGAATTTCACTTGGGTTGAGAAAATATCATTTGTATATCATAACTTTTCTGTATCAGTTATTGCTTACAATATTTTCATTCATACCAGTTACTATCTACGCGGTTAGAAATTCCTATGTATTAGCAACAGATAGCTTTGATGATCAAACACAAATAATTTTATCATCTCCTCTTCCTAGAATAGAATCAATCAGCTTAATTCTTAGTTTTTTAATATTATTGGTTATAGGTACTTTTTCCTCCATGTTAATTATTTATAAATTTAATAAATCACCTTTAACCTTAAGAATGGGGAGCGACTCATGAGTAAAGTAGTAAATATTAAACATTTAAGTAAAAGCTTTGAAAAAAATAAATTTATTTTAAAGGATATTGATTTTTCTTTAGAAAAAGGTTCTATGACAGCATTAATTGGTGCTTCTGGTGAAGGTAAGACAACTTTTTTGAATTTGATCGGTTCACTAGATAATTCATACAATGGTCAAATTATTGTTGCAGGGCAAGATTTATCACTGTGCAACGATAAAAAATTATCACATTTACGCAATACAAAAATTGGATTTGTATTACAAGAACCAATCTTAATTCAAAGACTTTCAGTAGAACAAAATATTTTATTGCCCACAGTTTATTTGCCTTCAAAAGCAAAGAACAAAGCAAAAATTATAAGTAGAATGCATAAGTTGGCTCAATATTTAGATATAGATTCTCTCCTCCCAAGAAATCCAAATACCTTATCAGGTGGACAAAAGCAACGAGTTGTTGCTGTTAGAGCTCTAATTAATGATCCAGAAATTGTATTAGCAGATGAACCTACTGGGTCCCTAGATGAAAAAAACGCTAAAACTATCATAAGGCTGTTTAAAAAGATAAAAGATGAAGGTAAAGCAATTTTGACAGTGACGCATGATAAAGAAGTTGCTGCACTGCACGAAAATATATTTAGACTTAGTAATGGGAAAATTACGAAAGTAAATTAAAGAAAGTGGCGTAACTATGGGATTTGGAATAATGAGCCTATCTTTTATACTAGGACTGATATTAGTTATTCTCTGTTTAAAGAAGAACTTTGCTAAGGAAATTAGGTTAAGTTTATTATTTGTAGGAATTATACTGATAGCATTTGCAGTATATTTAGCTTTATAGCTCATATAAGAGAGAGATTTTCTAAAAGAAATCTTTCTCTTATTCATTTTATAGTATTAATAGTGTTTAATTTTTTTAGTTTTTAAACTTAATGATTAACTGCATATGTAAATTTATCACTGCGAATAATTTCTCGCGTTATGTGTAAAGGAAGTTGTGATCATTATAGACTAGATCCTTAATTCGCATTAATGGTGTTTTTTGTCAACACTAAGCAAAAAAGATTCTTCTCTGTTTGCAACCGCAATTTTAAAAGTTCTCTTACCCTTACTAGGAATATGAAATTTGTTTTGTGAAATTTAGTATAATGGCATGTTAAGATCTCCCGTTTTAATGTTTTCAAATTTTGGACCAAGATAAATCCATTCAAGGCAGAATGGAATGTCATCGATATATCTCAAACGTTTAATTTCTATTTTTTGCTGTTCACTAGTAGTTTAGAGAAATGTATTTTGTTTATCATTACTCATAACACTTTTGATGTTACTTAGACGATTAGAAATTTTTTGCCAGTCCTAGCGGTACTGTCTGTTAAACTTGAAAATTTTTGATTTTGAATTTTAATTTCATTACTTTTGTCAGAAACAAAAGTTATTTTATCAGAAAGCTTAATAAAGTAATTTTCTTCACTTAAAATTTTAAGAGTCTTACGAACAGTCGTGAGGCTAACGAAAGTTTTAAAGCCAGTGCACAAGTAATTAAGGTAAAAAAGTAGAATAACCAGGCAAAATAAAATCAAGATTAAAAGCAAAGACGGCTCTTTATATTGAACGAATGGTTAAATTTAGGTAATGGTGAACCTGTGTTATTAGAATGCAACTACTTTCCTTTGCTTCGCTTTATTGGACTGGAAAAGGTTGACTTAAGCAAGTCTTTATATTAGGTTTTACACAGCCAATATCACATAAAAGAAGTAAAGCCGCGGGACATAGCTATTAGTATTGCCATAGCAAGTTTGAGTGAAGCTAGATTTTTTGCAGAAGTCTGTTGGTTTTCGTTTTCCTTTGTTATTATCAAAAATAGGCTTTAAAGATGGAAATAAGAACATTGTACATATAGGAAAGCAGTATAATATTTCTGAGAGGTATAAATTTCAGTTGTAAGACAAAAAATAGATCAATTTTGGGAGATTTTGCAACTTAATATTTGCTTCAAAGTTTTGTATCTGGTCAATACTTCTATTTAGGTAGAGGTAACTTAATCTTAAAAAATCATTTTGGAAACTAGTATGTTTGGTAATCGACATTTACTCATAACCGCTTTTATTTAAAATAAGCTAAAAATATTACAAAATGTTTCTTAATTGAAAAAATAATTTAATTGGCAATCTCTCATAATAAGTTTAGAATTAAAATGTGTACCATAAAGAGCCAATTTAGAAAAACTCTCGAGGAAGAATATGAAGAAAAGCAAATTTGCTATTGCCGTAGTTAATATTATTTTTTTAATCACTATTCCAGGAATAACTATAGGCGAAGCTGAACAAGTAACAGCAGCCACTATCAAGGGCTATGTTAAAGTAAAAAAGAAGAAAAAAGTTCGCCTGTATAAAATTTCAGGAAAACATTCTAATTTTTATGCAGAATCTAAATACAAGTATCCATATAGTGCCAAGAAAAAAATTGGTAAGAAAAAAAGAACGGCCTATAAAATTGGTAACAATTCGCATTGGATTTTAGCTAAAGATGTTAAAGTAGTTAAAAAGAGCACCAAAAGAGTATATACCCAGGCAAGAATGAAATTACCGAAGGGTTACACTAAAACTGAGTTGCTACTCGCTTATCATGGTAAACCCAGCAAGAATTTTATTAATGCTTCAATGCAAGGGATGAAAACTAATGATTTTAGTCGTCTCAAAGTATCTGAAAGTAAAGCTGATGATGCAATTCAGGTTGACCTAAATCAGCTTACACCTAAGCAAATTGGAGATTTAACTGCTTTTTCTCTTCGCCTTATTAATGAAGCAAGGAATGATTTGAATTTATCTCCTTGGGTTGAAAGCAATGGAACTGGTAAATTAGCAGCTGATATTGCTTTGGAATATAGCAAAAATAATAAAACAATTAAAGACAGTCACTATGTTCCTGGAATTGTTCGTGCTTGTCATGCCAATGGACTTAACCTTGACGATAATTTTGTTGAAGACATGGCCGGTTTTTATAATATTAGTCCTACAATGACCATGACTGAATTAAAGAAAAGTGTTTATTTTGGCTTGAAACAAATGATTTTTGGTTACGTTGGCAGTGGTGAAGAAGAAAGATCTGACCAAAATTATTACCAGGAATGGGAACATGCTGGGGATTTGTTTAACACCCAAGGTACACTTCATGATGGTGATTACAACTATTATGGATTTAGTATTTCTCATAATGATAATATTTGTTCTATGCATTTTATTAGCGTTCCTACATATGTAGTTAAAAGTAAAAAGTATAATAGCGGTTTTCAGCCATAATAAGAGCAGTCTATGTGATAGACTGCTTTTATTGTATAATTACTTTTAAAATAAAATTTTGAAAGTAATGAGGAAAATAAAATGTTAATTTATATTCGCCTGGCTGAAAAAAAAGACTTGGACCAAATTATGAAAATTATTGATCAAGCAAAAAAATTGCTAAAAGAAGACAGCAATCCTCAGTGGCAAAATGGCTCTCCTAACCGTGAAATGCTTGCAGAAGATATTGCTTTAAAGCGTGCATATTGTCTTGTTGCCAATAAAGAGATAGCGGGAGTTGCTGTTTTGTTAACAACGGCTGATCCCAATTATAGTGAAATAGATGGTGCTTGGAAAAATAATGATGAACAATATGCCACTATTCACAGAATTGCAATTAGCACAAAATTTCGCGGTCAGCACCTCAGTCAGTTTATGATGTCAAACTTGATATCGAGAGGATTGATGCTGGGCATTCATAATTTCCGCATTGATACACATGAGGTCAATAAGCGCATGCAGAGTCTGATTAAAAGTTTAGGGTTTGAATATCGGGGAATTGTTCAGGTTGATCAAACTGAAAATGGCGCTAGAAACGCATATGAACTAAATTTATAGCAAGAAAAAAGCTGTTTTCTCTTGACTTGCAGAGCACAATTTCCTATACTATTAAATGTTGAGCATACAAGTAAAAGCTCAGATGGTATTGGGTTATAGCCAAGCGGTAAGGCACTAGTTTTTGGTACTAGTATGCGCTGGTTCGAATCCAGCTAACCCAATTGTTCTTACGAACACCCAACCCGAAAGATGATAGTTCTGAAATAAGAACTATTTCTTTTTTTGTTTAGAAAATGCACAAAAAATTTTTTATTTTTTAGCTTTTACTATTTAAAAATCAGGGAAAAGGGTTTATGATATCCTCTATGTTTGGTTTGTAATGTTTTATTTTTATGAGGTTTAACCAACACAAAAGTATGAATAATGACAAAAATAAAACCGTAGTATTTGGTCATAGAGGATATCCCGTGAAGTTTGCAGAAAACTCAATGGAGGGCTTCCGCAATGCTGTTCAAAATGGAGCAGAGGGGATTGAATTTGACGTTCACTTAACTAAAGATGGCATACCGGTAGTAATGCATGACGAAAAAGTTGACCGGACAACGGATGGCTCTGGGTATATTAAGGATTTTACGCTTAAGAAATTGAGGCAGCTGCACTTGTCAAATGGTGAGCCGGTTCCAACTCTGCAAGAATTATTTGAACTACTTGAAAATAAAAATATTCAAATAAATTTGGAACTTAAAACTGGAGTGATTCATTACCGTGGTATTGAAAAAACTGTATTAAGCTTAGCACAGCTTTATCACTTCGTTTATCCGATCATTTATTCTTCATTTGATTATGTCACACTAAAAAATTGCCAGGAAATTGATCCTAACCAGATCTATTGCTACCTGACTGACGAAGAAGTAGTTAATTCGGCTAAATTAGTCAAGGATAACCATTTTGCTGGTATTCACCCAGGCAAATTACTGCCAGCTCAGGAAGCAGTTACAGAACGAATTTGGACTGTTGATGACCCGCAAATTGCTAAACAATATTTTCAAAAACATGTTGCAGGAATTTTTACTAATAACTACCCTATGATGATTAAATTACGTGATCAAATTCAAGGATAAGCTAACCTATACGAAATATTAAAATAGTTGATTTTTAAACACCTTTAACTTATACAGTTTAAAGGTGTTTTTATATGTAAAATTAGTTAATAATTAGAAAAATATTGTAGAAAAATAATTTTATTAAAGGTATAATCTATATAATTGAAAAGAAAGTTTGGTGAAAAATATGGTAGATTTAATTAAATACGTACGAAAAGGTTTAGCTGATGCTCCCTCTAATCCAATTTTGAAGTTTTCAGATTACGCCGGCAAGATTCCAGATGTTGTAAAATTCACGCTTGGTGAGCCTGATTTTAACACTCCTGATCATATCAAAGAGGCTGCCAAAAGAGGAGTTGATGAAAATCACTCTCACTATGCTCCTTCAAATGGAACTATTGGCTTACGCAAGGCAGCCAGCCAGTTTTTGAGAAAAAAATATGGGCAAAACTATGATCCAGAAACTGAGGTTTTGGTTACCAATGGCGTAACTGAATCAATTTTTGATTCTGTGTTGGCTACTTTGAATCCTGGCGATATTATGGTTGTGCCAACTCCATTATTTCCACTTTATATGACTGACGAGGGCGTTATTAATGAAGGCGTTGAAATCGTAAAAGTAAATACAGCAAATGACGGTTTTAAGCTGACACCTGAAAAATTGCAAAAGGTAATTGACAAGTACGGAGACCGGGTACGGATGTTGGTTATGAATTATCCTACAAATCCAACTGGGGTAATGTATAGTCAAGAAGAATTGGATGCTTTGGCGGATGTCATTCGTGATAAGCCAATTTTTGCACTATGTGATGAAATTTACAGTGAATTGAACTATGATCAACCACATGCTTCAATGGAAAAATCATTGCATGACCAAGTAATTTTAATGAACGGCGTTTCCAAGTCATGGGCCATGACCGGTTACCGAATTGGTATTGTTTGTGCGCCTAAAAATATTTTGCAACAAATTGCAAAAGTTCACCAAGCAATAGTTACTACTGAGCCAACACCTATGCAAGATGCAGCTGAAGAAGCCTTTAAAAACGGTATGGATGACGCACTGCCAATGAAAGAAGAATTTCAAAAGCGGCGTGATGCTTTGTATTCCGGCCTAACCAAAATAGGTTTTGAGTGTGCTAAACCCCAAGGCGCATTCTACATTTTTGCTAAAATACCAGATGGTTTTGAACAGGATGATAATAAATTTATTTATGAGCTGGTTGACAAGGCAAAAGTTGCTGTTACAGCAGGTTCCAGTTTTAGTGAAGGCGGAGAAGGTTACATTAGATTTTCTTACGCTGTTTCAATGGATCAAATTGAAGAAGGACTGAAGCGACTAGAAAAGTTCGTTAAAAAAATAAGAAGTAATATTTAAGAAAATTTTGCTTGCAATCACGTACGTTTTTCGGTATTATAATTAACGTGCGTGACGGAGGAGTAGCGAAGTGGCTAAACGCGGCGGTCTGTAAAACCGCTCTCTCTGAGTTCGGCGGTTCGAATCCACCCTCCTCCATTATCACTGGGTTATAGCCAAGCGGTAAGGCACTAGTTTTTGGTACTAGTATGCGCTGGTTCGAATCCAGCTAACCCAATAAAAAAGGCGACTCGTTAGAGTTGTCTTTTTGTTTGTTTAAGCTATGTTATTAACTTTGATATACTTATTCTTATCAATTACGTAGTAAAGCTTCTTTTTAATTTTGATCGGATTGCCATAAACCCGAACTGATTTGCCTTTCTTTACCAGCAATTTGCGGATTCTTTTGCCTTTTTTGTTATAAACGTATGAATTATGCTTAATTTTTTTCTTTTGTCCAGTAACATCTTGAGTGTTAACGTATATATTTTCACCAAGTTTGTAAAACTCTAATTCATTAATTTTTTTAGTACCAAAAGTTTCAACAATCATTCCTGCTTTAAGTTTAAACCCTTTAACGGGTTGGCCATTTTTGTCATAAACTTGAGCTGGATAATAAAGTGTAAAAGGAGTTTTAACTACCTCTTTAGCTTGTTGCGCTTCGGAACTAGAAGAATTAGCTACTCTTACTTCTGGAGTCACTGTTTTATTATTAGCCAAGGCTGGTTGCTCTCCATTAACTGCAGCAGGGAACGAACCAGTATTTGGAATAGACTTACTGCTCCCATGATTAATATCATTCTTATTTACTGGAATATGAATATCATTAACAGTATCATCTAAATCAATATTTCCGGTTGTCCATGAAATAGGTTGAGTCACATAAGTGTCAGCGGGGCATTTAGCATCTTCTTGGTCATATAATTTAGCTAATTCTGCAACTGTAATAGGTTTTCCTGCAGGTTGAGCGACATTGCCACCAGCTACTGGTATAAACTTTTCATTTCCTATATTAGTAAAAGCGTCAGACTTGAGTCTATGTTTGCCTAAGCTAAGAATAAAGCCATTTAAATTTTTTCCCATGCCTTCAAACATGTTAGCCATTTCAAAGATGTTGCCAGTGTCCCAAAAACTCAAATTTAATTGATTTATGTTGGAATTTTTGAACATATAACTCATGTTGGTTACGTTGTAAGTTTGCCATTTTGTAATATCATTCAAATCGGCTGCACAAATCCCACTAAACATGTAACTCATGTTCTTAACGTTGCCAGTTTTCCAGTTAGCAAGTTTTAGAGTTGCTAATGAACTTGCACCTTCAAACATATGACTAAAATCGAAAACACTATCTGTTCTAAAGTTATCCATATTAACTGTGGTTAGACTTACATCATTTTTAAACATGCTGTTCATATCTCTGTTATTGATTGTAGTCCATGTACTTAAATCCAATGCTGTAAGTTTGGAATCATTTGCAAATAAACTACTCAAATCACTAGTTTCGGAAGCATCTACATTTTCAATATTAATGAATCCTTCTAAATTAGGTAGATTAGCAAATTTGCCACTTGAATTGTAGGCGAGTTGAACTTTAAGGGGTAAACCATAATCTGCTATTACCTGTTCGAAAGCAATATAGTGAACTTCATTAGCGTTAATTATCTGACTAATTGGCTTAGAAGACAGTATTCCACCTTTAATTGTCAGTGTTTTAGTACTTGGATTAAAAGTCCATTCACATTCGTTATCCTTGCCATGATTGTTATTCTTTTCCTCTTGTGAATTAATTTTTTTGTTATTTTTCACGAATGAATAATTTGTGTCAGTAGAAATTTTAGTCGTAGTAGAAGTTTCACTAGTATTGGCATATACCGATTTTTCACTAGCCGCTAACGAAACTCCTAACAAAGCACTTGCAATTATACCATAAGAAAATAATTTAAATTTGTTATTTATTGCAAAATAATAATTGTTATTTTTCCCCATTCTGTGTTTTGACTTTAGCATAATTAAAACCTCTATATGTAATTTATACATTTACCTTTATAATAGGGTATACAGTATTTATTGATGTTGGTCAAACTTTTTATTTGGTAAAATAAGAGCTTTTTGTTATTTTAAATAATTGAAAAAAGTTATTATTACTTATGGTTAAATAATATTTAAAAATGCTATTTTGTATAAAAACGTTATTTATAAAAATGTATATATTTGCTATGAAACAAAATTTTTAAATAATCATTTTTGAATACATATGTTAAAAAATATAGAATAATATTATTAGAAATTATGATTTTTATTTATTTAAAACTAATCGTTAAGTTTAACCTTTTTTTGTGTAGTAATAGTACAATAGAGGAGCTAACTTTGATTAAGAAGGGAAATATATGTCAAGACTTGTGCGAGTTGGTGCCGGAGGTAAAGAAATTAGCTGGCATAATGCCTTAAATGATTTGCGTGCTGATGATGTATTGCTTTTGGAACCAGGATTTTATGAAATACCTGCGGGAATTTTTTTATCTGATATCACTATTAAAGGAACTGGCAATCTTCCTGAAGACACAACAATTCTGGGTTATCTGAATGTAGATGCCGGCAGTCAATTTGTTAATTTAGAAAATTTGTGTGTTAATACTGTAAATGATGCCAACAGCTTGTTTATACCTGCTGAAGCTAATACTTTTTTGTCGTTACGCAACTGTATTGTCAAAGGCTTTGGTGGTGATACGGCTACAATAGCTGCTAACGGTAAAGTAACACTGGAGTTATTTTCGACAGTAATTATGAATGGCTCTGTTTCTTTATTTGCTGATTCCAATTTTCGCTTGGAAATGAATGATTCGACTATCAAGAATGTTGTTCAGGATATTGGAGCTTTGGCACTGGAAGGGCATGGCACTGCTATTATCAATAATTCTCGTATTCATGGCAGTATTGATACTTTTAAAAAATCAAATGTTGAATTAGATATAAATAACACCGTTGTTTCCTCACTTCTTATTCAGGGACAGGCTTGGGTAAACATGCTTAACAGCAAGCTTTTGTCGCAAGAGGATACAGGAATGTTTATAACCGATGAGACTTGGATTAATATCATTGGCAGTGAGTTTAAAGGTGGCTTTTACTGCGAGAAAAACCCACATATCATAATCCAGAACAGCAGAATAAACCGCTTAATTGCCACAGGTGAAGCGAAGATCACACTTAACAATTCTGTTATTGCCAATCATGCTGATTTTCAGAATGAGGTTGAGTGCAATTCAAGACGTGTAACGTTCAATGGTGGCAATGAGTATGAGTATTTCTTAGCTCTAAGCGATCAGGCTCAGTTTGAAGGACATGATCTTATCTTTAATTCTAATGGTGCAAATCTGGCTGTGGAAAATCAGGCACACTTGCATGCCAGCGTGATTGCTACAAGTGATGATTCAATAACGGTAGAATGTGGGCAAAATGCTGAATTTCGCTTATGGGGTATGAAGTGGACCACTAAAAAGAATTAAGTTGATTATTTTTAATTTGTAAGGTATCATGCAGAGTAGACCAATTTGAATTATAAAAAGATGTGTAATGGGGGTGCATTCATGGAAGAACCAATGTACATCAAGATTCATAATCAAATTAAACGTGAAATAGAAAATCATAATTACAAAGTTGGGAGTAAAATTCCAGCCGAAAGGCAGTTAGCCCAAAAATTTGGTGTTTCCCGCATGACGTTGCGACAGGCAATTAAAACTTTGGAAGATGAAGGTATTTTAGAGCAACGTGTTGGTAGCGGTACATATGTTGCTAACCAAAAAGTGCAGGAAAAAATGTCGGGAATCATGTCCTTTACCGATATTACGCATGCAAATGGTCAAACACCCTCTAGTAAGTTGATTTCTTATCGTTTTGGCAAACCTTCTTTATCAGAGATGGAACGACTGGATTTAGATGATACACAAGAAGTTTTGCGAATGGAACGTATTCGTTATGCAGATGATGTTCCAATTTGCTATGAAGTAGTATCTATTCCGCATAGTTTGATTTTAAATATGTCAAAAGCTGATATTTCTTCACATTTATATCAAACTTTAGAAAAAAGTGGTTATACAATAGGACGTGTAACCGAATATATTTCTGCAGCTGTAGCAAACGAGAATGCAGCTAGATTGCTTGATGCAAAAAAAGGTGAAGCGTTAATTACTCGTTTGCAAGTAACAGAGCTTTCTAATGGCGTACCTTTTGAGTACACTAGAGCCAGCTATGTTGCAGATCGTTTTGAATTTACTTTTGCAAAATAAAAACTCTGAATTAACTTTGTTAGTTAGTTCAGAGTTCTTTTTTATTTTAAATCATCTTTAATTTTAGTAGTGGAAATTCCTGGAGTGCGAGGCAAATAGACTACATTGCAGTATGATTTTAAAAAATCAAATTTACCACTCCAGTCATTACCCATTACAAAGGTATCAATATCATATTTTTGGATATCACTTGTCTTTTGCTCCCAATCTTTTTCGGGAATAACCTGGTCCACGTAACGAATAGCTTCAAGAATATATTTTCTTTCAGCATAGCTATTATACGATTCCTTGTGTTTTTGGAGTTGATTGAACTCATCGGTAGATAATCCCACAATAAGATAGTCCCCTAATTCACGGGCGCGTTTCAGCAGGCGGACGTGACCATAATGCAGTAAATCAAATGTACCATAAGTAATTATTTTTTTCATAGTTCCAGTACTCCTATCAATTTGACGAGTTAATAGTATCATATTTATAGAAAAGGTAAAGCGTATCCTCAATTTGATATTATTTTGATAAAATAAAGTAAATTGAGGATTAGGAGATATAGTTATGACTAAAGTAAATGTTTTAGGAGTTAGTTTCGATAATAAAAGTTTTAACCAGTTTCAAAATGAATTCGTTGGTAGAATCAATGCACATCAGTCAACCTTTATAGTTACTGCCAATCCTGAAATTGTTATGTCAGCTAATGAAAATCCTGAATTTATGAAGATTTTAACTTATGATGCTGACTATATCACCGCTGATGGCATTGGAATTGTAAAAGCAAGTCACATATTAGGAGAGCCGCTTAAAGAAAGGGTAACAGGTTATGATCTATTTTCTTGGTTAATGAAGTTGGCAAATGAACGCAGCTTAAGAGTATATCTTATCGGGGCTCGACCAGAGGTAATTCATGATATTCAAGGAAAAATTGCCAGGGACTATTCTGATATTCAGTTGGTAGGAGCTGAGGACGGCTATTTTAAGGAAGATTTGGAACTTGTTGCCTACCAGATAGAACGTACAGAACCTGACCTGGTTTTTGCTGCATTGGGTTCCCCTCGTCAAGAACAGCTCTTGTCTGTTTTGCGGAGAAATCTGCTACCTGCGCTTATGATGGGAGTGGGAGGCAGTTTTGATGTCTTTTCAGGCAAAGTCAAACGAGCTCCTCAAATTTGGCAGACTGTTCATTTAGAGTGGTTTTATCGTCTTCTTAAAAATCCTTCTCGGTTAAAGCGAATGATGGTTTTACCACATTTTGTTCACGAAGTTTACCAGTCGAAAAAAGGGAAAGAATAATTATGAAAGTTTTGCACGTTAATGCTGGACTTGAAAATGGCGGCGGCCTGACCCACATCATTAATTTGCTAAAAGAAGCTAAAAATGAGCAACAAAACTTTACTTTATTATGTTTAGCCGATGGTCCTGTTGCTCAAGCTGCTCGCACGGCAAAGCTGGATGTACAAGTTTTGGGGATAAAAAGTCGTTATGATTTAGGTGGCTTGAATAAGCTTGCTAATTTCATTAATCAGGGAAACTTTAATATAGTTCATACTCACGGACCTAGGGCAAATCTTTTCCTGTCTTTAATTAGGCGAAAAATTACAGCTAAATGGTGCATAACTGTTCATTCCGACCCCTATCTTGATTTTGTTGGTCGCGGTTTAAAGGGCAAAATATTCACCAAAGTTAATTTGCATGCAATTAGCCAAGCAGATTGTATTTTTGCTGTCACCAAAAAGTTTGCTAATTTATTAATTAAAAAAGTAAAAATTAACCCGGAAAAAGTACATGTAATATATAATGGCACTTTTTTTCATGAAGACAGCCAGATTCCTGCTAAATATGAACATCCCAATTTTAATATAGTAAATGTTGCCAGAGCCGAAAAAGTTAAGGGTCAGGCGTTGCTGCTACAAGCATTAAAAAAACTAAATAATGCCAATGTTCATTTATTTATTGTTGGGGATGGTACGGAGTTAAACTCCCTAAAAAATCTGGCGCAACAATTAAAATTGGGTCCACAAGTAATTTTTCAAGGGTTTATGACGCATAAACAATTAAAAAATTTATATCGACGTATGGACCTAGCAGTTTTAACTTCATATTCAGAAAGTTTTCCCTTAGTGCTACTGGAAGCAAGTGACAATCTTTTGCCACTGCTGTCGACTGCTGTAGGTGATATTACGGTAATGATACCGGATCAAAAGCATGGTTTTGTAGCTAATATTGGTGATGTAGATTCGATTTGCACTCAGTTAAGGCGAGCTATAGACACGCCTAAAGAGCTGCTTAAAGAAATGGCTCAGCGTGAAAAAAATTATGTTGAACGACATTTTTCATTAAAGAAGCAGTTGGAAAGCATTTTGCAGGTATACAGCACGATCGCATAGATTGACAAGATTGTTAAAAAATCCACAAATGTTTATAATAAGACAAAAAATATTAGTGGATTAATAAGAGGACAGAATGTTTTATCAAGAATTGGATAAAGATGATTCGTTAACCCTTCATACAGATTTGTATGAAATTAACATGATGTATACCTATTTTAAAAAAGGAATTTCAGAACGCAATGCGGTTTTTGAGGTTTACTACCGCAAAGAACCTTTTGGCAATGGCTATTCTGTTTATGCAGGACTAGAACACGTAATTTTATACTTGCAAAACTTAAAATTTAAAGAAAGCGATTTGAAGTATTTAAAAGAAGAGATTGGCTATGACGATGATTTTATTGATTATCTGCGCCAATTGAAAATGAAGCTTACGGTGAGGTCGATGCCCGAAGGGGAAATAGCTTTTGCCAACGAACCTTTGCTTCAAGTTGAAGGACCATTAGCTCAATGTCAATTAGTTGAGACTGCCATTTTAAATATTATTAATTATCAAACCTTATTAGCGACTAAAGCAGCTCGTGTCAAGCTGGCCGTGCAAGGCGACGGTGTCATGGAATTTGGTACTAGACGGGCACAGGAAGCAGATGCTGCAATTTGGGGTACTCGTGCAGCTTATATCGGTGGTTTTGACTCAACAAGCAATGTTCGTGCAGGTAAGTTGTTTGGGATTCCTGTTTCTGGTACACATGCTCATTCATTGGTGGAGGCATTTGGCAGTGAATATGAAGCATTCAAAGCTTATGCAGAAACGCATAAGGACTGCGTTTTTCTTGTAGATACATATGATACTGTCAGAAGCGGCGTACCAAATGCTATCCGTGTTGCCAATGAAATGGGAGATAAGATAAACTTTCAAGGCGTGCGTATAGATTCTGGTGACATGGCTTATATTTCTAAGCAGGTTCGTCGCGAGCTGGATAATGCCGGTTATACCAGTGCCAAAATTTTTGCTTCAAATGATTTGGATGAGACCACGATTACAAGTTTGAAAATGCAAGGTGCCAAAATTGATGTTTGGGGTATTGGCACTAAATATATTACTGCTTATGACCAGCCCGCTTTAGGAGCCGTTTATAAGTTAGTCTCAATTGAAGATGATCAGCACCATATGCGTGATACTTTAAAAATTTCTTCGAATGTGGAAAAAGTCTCAACTCCAGGTAAAAAGCAGGTTTGGCGTATTTCAGCCAATACTGAAAAGAAAAATGAAGGTGACTGGATTGCACGGGCTGGTGTGGATCCGCGAAAATTTGATTCACTTTACATGTTTCATCCCCAGTATACTTATATCAATAAAGTGGTAACTGATTATACTGCTGAGCCGCTTTTAAAAGATATTTTTGTAAATGGCCAATTGAAATATCACAAGCCTAAATTAACAGATATCAAAAACTTTTGTGCTGCTAATTTAGATGGTCTTTGGGATGAATATAAAAGAAGTTTGAACCCACAGGAATACCCTGTTGATCTTTCTCAAGATCTGTATGACAGTAAAATGAACATCATTCAGGATATTCGTGCAAGTATTAACAAAGGAGATACCGTACATTGAGGCCATTGCAAGAACAAATTATAAAATATGAACATGTTTTACCCCAAATTGATCCTCAAAAAGAAATTCGACGCTCAGTTAATTTTTTGAAGGATTATCTTAAAGAAAATACATTTTTAAAATCATATGTGCTGGGTATTTCAGGGGGGCAGGATTCTACGTTGGCAGGAAAACTGTGCCAAATGGCAATTTCCGAAATGCGTGATGAAACGGGCGATAGTTCATATCAATTTATTGCAGTTCGTTTACCTTATGGCGTTCAAACAGATGCTCAAGATGCAGCTGATGCTGTGGCATTTCAAAAACCCGATCAGGATTTAATAGTCAATATTAAACCTGCTGTTGATGCTTTGGTAGCCAGTTTGAATGAAGCTGGACAGCAGATCACAGATTTTAACAAGGGTAATATTAAGGCTCGTGAACGTATGGTTGTACAGTACGCTATTGCTGGTGCTCACAATGGTGCGGTAGTTGGTACAGATCATGCGGCTGAAAATTTTAGCGGTTTTTATACTAAATATGGCGATGGTGCAGCAGACCTGACACCGCTTTTCCGTTTAGATAAACGGCAAGGCAAGCAGATGCTTAAATTTTTAAATTGTCCAGAGCACTTGTACCAAAAAGCGCCAACGGCAGATTTGGAAGAAAATAAGCCAGGCTTACCGGATGAAACTGCACTGGGAGTTAGCTACAAGGATGTAGATGACTACCTAGAAGGTCGTACTGTATCTGAACTGGCTGCAGAGAAGATTGAGTCGCTCTGGCGTAAAAGTGAACATAAGAGACATTTGCCTGTAACAGTTTTTGATGATTTTTATCGCAGGTAGATTTGAAAGCAGAATACTTTAAGGCATTCAAATTTAGCTGCACGTTGACAAAAACTGTGCAAGTAGTACAATTACTGATAACTTAAGATATGTTTTTTAAGATTAGCAGTTCAAAGAGAGAATCGCATGGTGAAAATGATTTACTGCTATTTAAAAAATGCTCCTTATGGTTTAACAAATAAAATTAATTAAGAGGTAACAAGCACTGTTGCAATTAAGGTGGTACCGCGTTTAAAGGCGTCCTTAAGATAAGCAATAGTGTTTTTATTTTTGCAAAAAAGGGAGATATATTTGATGAAGAAACTGACAAGTTCACAATTTAGACAAATGTTTTTGGATTTCTTCAAGCAGCACGGACACATGGTATTGCCCAGTCAATCATTAATCCCACAAGATGACCCAACATTGCTGTGGATAAATTCCGGTGTGGCAACGATGAAGAAATATTTTGACGGTTCTGTAGTCCCTAAAAATCATAGGATTACCAGTTCGCAAAAATCAATTAGAACAAATGATATTGAAAATGTTGGTAAAACGGCCAGACACCAGACTTTTTTTGAAATGCTGGGCAACTTTTCTGTTGGTGATTATTTTAAAAAAGAGGCAATTACTTGGGCCTGGGAATTTTTAACGAGTCCGGACTGGCTTGATTTAGATCAGGAAAAGCTTTATTGCACGGTTTATCCTAAAGATACCGAAGCATACAAAATTTGGTTAGAAGTTGGGATGCCTGAAGATCATATCGTTAAACTGGAAGAAAATTTCTGGGATATTGGCGAAGGTCCTTGTGGTCCTGATTCCGAGATCTTTTATGATCGTGGTCAAGAAAATAACGATGTAGCGGAAGATGATCCAGAAAACTTCCCTGGTGGTGAAAATGCCCGTTATTTGGAAATTTGGAATATCGTCTTTTCACAATATAATCACTTAGCAAATGGCAAGTATGTTGATCAACCGCATAAGAATATTGATACCGGTATGGGCTTAGAGCGCGTTTTGTCTATTTTGCAAGATGCGCCAACTAACTTTGAAACTGATCTCTTTTTGCCGATTATTCATGAAACAGAAAAAATGACTGCTGCTAAAAAATATGGCACAAATAAAGCAGATACCACTGCTTTTAAGATTATTGCAGATCATGTGCGGACTGTCAGTTTTGCTATTGCAGATGGTGCATTGCCATCAAATACAGGGCGCGGCTATGTTTTACGGCGCCTAATTCGGCGTGCCGATTTAAATGGTCAGCGCTTAGGCATTAAGGGAGCTTTTCTTTACAAACTAGTTTCGGTAGTTGGCAAAATTATGGAGAGTCATTATCCGGAAGTTACACAGCAAAAAGATTTCATTGCCAAAGTAATTAAGAACGAGGAAGAAAGGTTCCAGTTAACCCTTGAGTCGGGATTAACTTTACTTGATGACCTGATTGCAAGTGCACAAAAGTCAGAAGATAAAACAATTACTGGTAAAGATGCATTCAAATTATTTGATACTTATGGTTTTCCTTATGAACTGACTTTTGAAACTGCACAGGATGCAGGTTTAAAGGTTGACCAAAAAGGTTTTGATGCCGAAATGGCAGCTCAAAAAGAACGTGCCCGTAAAGCTCGTGGCAATTTGCAATCGATGAGCTCTCAAGATGAAACTCTGATGAACTTAAAGGATAAGTCAGAATTTGAATATGGCGTTTATGAAGAAAAGCACGCAAAATTAGTTGATATTATAGTTGATGATCAGTTAGTTGATAAAGCAGATGGCGATAATGCTGTTTTGATTTTTGATAAGACTCCTTTTTATGGTGAACGTGGTGGCCAGGTAGCCGATCATGGTAATATCTATAATCAGGAAGGAGAACTTGTTGCTCAAGTAACCGATGTGCAACATGCGCCCAATGATCAAAATATGCACTTTGTCGATGTGATTTTACCTCTGACAAAAGGTGAGGAATATACTCTAAAGATCGACAGAGTTCGCCGCGAAGGTCTGCGCCATTCTCATACTGCCACGCACTTATTACATGCAGCTTTGAGAAGCGTACTTGGTGAACATACTCATCAAGCAGGCAGTTTGGTTGACCCTGATTATTTACGTTTTGACTTTACTGCGCTTGAGCCAATGACCGAAAAGGAACTTAAATCAGTTGAGAACCTGGTAAACCAAAAAATCTGGGCAGCAATTGATGTCAAAACTACTATTACTGACCCTGATACTGGTAGAAAGATGGGTGCTCTAGCTTTATTTGATGGTAAATATGGTGATAAAGTCCGGGTTGTCCAAATAGCAGATTTTTCTATTGAATTCTGTGGTGGTACTCATTGTGCCAATACTAACCAAATAGGTATTTTTAAGATTATTTCTGAATCTGCTATTGGTGCAGGTATGAGAAGAATTGAAGCAGTAGTTTCCAAGAAAGCTTATGAGTACTTGGCCAGCAGATCAGAATTGTTAGATGAAATCCAGGCAGAAGTAAAATCAACCAAACCAGAAGATATTATTGATAAGGTTGATTCGCTTGAAAAAGACCTGCATGACAGTCAAAAGCAGGTTGAGGACTTGAACTTGCAAATCAATCAAAGTAAGGCCAACTCTATTTTTGATAATGTAGAGCAAGCAGGTGATCTATCAGTTATTGCACAAAAAGTTGATGTTAACGGGATGAATGATTTGCGTGAATTTGCTGATACTTGGAAGAGTGGCAAAAAGTCAGATGTGCTGGTTTTGGCTACCGCTAATGACGGCAAGGCAAATATGATCATTAGTTTAGGTGATAAAGCCTTAGCAAAAGGCCTTAAAGCAGGTGATTTAATTAAGCAAGCTGCTCCAATCTTTGGCGGAGGCGGAGGCGGTCGACCAGATATGGCTCAAGCCGGAGGTAAAAAACCTGGAGGCCTTGAAAAGGCTATTCAGACAGTGATCACAGCGATTTCAAAAAATTAATTGATTGAGTTTATACTGTTTTTCAAGTAAAATTGTGCTAGGAGGAATGATTATGAGTTCGCTAGATAAGACAATGCACTTTGACTTTAATGAAAATAAAGGCAAAAACGTTCATGACACTCTGCAAGATGTTTATAATGCTCTGGAAGAGAAGGGCTATAATCCAGTTAATCAGATTGTCGGGTATTTATTGTCTGGCGATCCAGCCTATATTCCACGGCATAATGATGCTCGTAAACTAATTTTAAAACACGAACGTGATGAAATTATTGAAGAGCTTGTCAAAAATTATCTTGGAAAAGATAAATAATGCGATTAGTTGGTTTAGATGTTGGATCAAAGACAGTAGGCGTTGCAGTTAGTGATGAATTAGGCATCACTGCGCAAATGCTTGAAACTATCCCTATCGATGAAACGCGTTATAATTTTGGTATGCGTGCAATTAAAAAGATTGTGCGACAATATGAACCAGCGGGTTTTGTTTTAGGTTTGCCCAAAAATATGGATGGATCTTCTGGCGTTGCGGTTGCGCGAAGTAAGGCATACGGTGAAAGGCTTGAAAAGAAGTTTGGTTTGCCAGTGCATTATTCTGATGAGAGACTAACTACAGTTGAATCTGAACGTGTTTTAGTTGAAGAAGCAGATATGCACAACCGCCACCAACGTAAAAAAGTGATTGACCAAATGGCCGCTGTCTTGATTTTACAAAATTATTTGGATCTAAACCGAAAGGATTAATATGACACAAGAAGTTAACGGTGATGACCGTCAAATTACCTTGATTGATGATCAAGGCAACGAAGAATTATATGAAATTTTATTTACATTTCATTCTGATGATTATGATAAATCATATGTTCTGCTTTATCCGGCAGCTGCCAGTGATGATGAGGAAATTGAAGTTTTGGCTTTTAGTTATGACTCCGATTCCGAAGGTGATGTCACTAGCAGTGATTTACACGAGATTGAAGCAGATGATGAATGGAATATGGTTCAAGGAGTTTTGAACACATTTTTGGACGATGACCGATTAAGTGGTGAATAAAAGAGACTGGCTGGGCCAGCCTTTTTTATTCAAGATTAATAATTTAGAAACTAATGAATGATAAGATATTAGAAACTTTAGAATTTGCAAAAATTACTGAACAACTGCAACAAATGGCGATTACTACACCAGCTAAAATGGCAGCTTTTAATCTTGTACCAAGTGATGACTTTGCTCAAGTAGAACTTGCACTGAAGCAGACTTTGGCGGGTGCTGATATTTTGCGGATTAAGGGACAACTGCCTTTAACGGATTTTGCTGATGTTGGACCGAGTATTAAGCGCTTGCGGATCAAAGCTAATTTGAATGCAAAGGAATTAGGCAACTTATTGCTGGTTTTAGCACTTGCTAATGAAATCAATGACTTTTTTAGTGAAGATGATAAAGAAAAACTGAATTTAGCAGCAATAGACTCCATCTTGGCAAAACTAGATGTGCCTCAATCACTGTTCAAGCAGCTTAGTCGTTCGCTGGATTTTGACGGGGAAGTTCTTGATACTGCATCTGCTGAATTATCCCATTTACGTCACGAAATCAAAAATAATGATGCAGAAATTAAAGATAAAATGGACAGCTACACAAAAGGAAATAGTAGCAAGTACTTATCCGAGCAGATCGTGACTATTCGTGATGACCGTTATGTTATTCCGGTTAAACAAGAGTATCGTAATAAATTTGGTGGTGTCGTTCACGATCAGAGTGCTAGTGGTCAAACTTTATTTATTGAACCAAGTGCAGTTTTAAATCTCAACAATCGTCAGCAAAATCTTTTGGCGCAAGAAAAAAGGGAGATTAGTCGGATTTTACGTAATCTGTCAGATTTAGTACGTCCCGAAGCTGACAGCATTAATACGATTGCAAATTCTTTGGTTGAACTTGATTTTATCCAGGCAAAAGCAAAACTGGCTCATGTCATGAAAGCTACCGAACCAAAGTTGACTCATAACCAGTCATTACTATTTTTGCAGGCACGACATCCTTTAATTGACCCTAAAAAAGTCGTTGCCAACGACATACGACTTGGTGAAGATTACGATACTATATTAATTACTGGCCCCAACACTGGTGGGAAAACCATTACATTAAAAACAGTAGGGATATTGCAGCTAATGGTGCAATCAGGTCTGTTTATTCCAGTTGCAGAGGGAAGCAAAGCAGGTGTGTTCAAAGACATTTGTGCTGATATTGGAGATGAACAATCTATTGAGCAATCGCTTAGTACTTTCTCCTCACATATTAACGGTATTGTTAAAATAATGAAAAGCGTCAATGCTGAAACTCTTGTTTTGATTGATGAAATTGGAGCTGGGACTGACCCAGAAGAAGGAGCAAGTCTTGCAATCAGTATTTTGGATTTCTTACGTCAAAAGAAGGCCAAAATAATCGTCACAACACACTACCCAGAACTCAAACTTTATGGTTATAATCGGGAAAGAACGACTAACGCTTCAATGGAGTTTGATCTAAAAACACTGTCTCCAACCTATCGTTTACAGATCGGTATTCCAGGTCACAGTAACGCCTTTGCTATTGCCCGCAGGCTGGGGATGCGTGAGGATGTGGTTAAAAAAGCTCAGGGATTAATGAGTGATGAAAATGTTGATATTAACCAAATGATTACTGAGTTGACAAAACAAACCAAAGCTGCTTCGGATGCTCGCAGTCATTTAACAACTAGTCTTGATCGGGCTAAAAAACTTGAAATAAAATTGCAACAGGCTTTGGATTGGTATAATCAGCGT
Organism: Lactobacillus huangpiensis; assembly: GCF_019972815.1. Lineage (GTDB taxonomy): Bacteria > Bacillota > Bacilli > Lactobacillales > Lactobacillaceae > Lactobacillus > Lactobacillus huangpiensis. The sequence continues at coordinate 14,685 of NZ_BPPA01000009.1, read as the reverse complement.
GTGCAAAAGCAACTGGAATTTGCACAAGAAAGAGCTAATGAAGTAGTCACAAAAAGTCGTAAGAAGGCTGATAAAATCATAGAGCAGCTTGAACAGCAAAAGGGCAAAGTTAAACAAAATGAAATTATTGCTGCTAAAGGTGAATTTAATCAGCTTGAACGGCAAAATGAAAATTTGGCTCATAATCGCGTTTTGCAACGCGAAAAGAGACGTCACCATGTCAATGTAGGTGATAAGGTAAAAGTACTTTCTTACGGACAAACTGGCACTATTACCAAAAAATTATCCGAACATGAATATGAAGTCCAAATGGGTATCATTAAAGTAAAAGTTAGTGATCGAGACATAGAAAAAATCGGATCACAAAAAGAATCACAATCTACTAAGCAAGTTCGCGCTATTAGTGCAAGCAGGCGGAGCAATGTGAGAAGTGAGCTTGACTTGCGCGGTCAGCGTTATGATGAAGCGATGACTAATCTAGATCGCTATATAGATTCTGTACTGCTGGCAGGACTTGATGTTGTCACGATTATTCATGGAATTGGCACTGGCGCAATTAGAAAAGGAGTTTGGAAGTATCTAAAATCAAGCAAGCATGTGAAAAGCTTTAACTACGCTCCGGCAAATGAGGGCGGCAACGGAGCTACTATCGTGCATTTGCAATAAACTGATTTACTTGTAAAAAGTAAGTCTGCTTGCTATAATTAAAATATCAATAGATAACTATTTTTTCCTTAAAGGAGGTTTTTTCATGGTTGATGAGCTTACAGATCAAAACTTTGAAGAAGAAACAAAAGACGGCGTCGTTTTAACAGACTTTTGGGCAACCTGGTGTGGACCTTGTAAAATGCAATCACCAGTAGTTGATGAACTGGCTGAAGAGAGGCAAGACGTTAAATTTACTAAGATGGATGTTGATCAAAATAAAGAAGTACCTAGTTCCTTAGGAGTAATGGCAATTCCAACTTTATTAATTAAAAAGAATGGTGAAATTGTTGATCGTATTACCGGTTATACTCCAAAAGCAAAACTTAGTCAGATTTTGGATCAATATACAAAATAAAAAATTCCTGCATTTGCAGGAATTTTTTAATTGCTTTTTTCTTTTAATAAATCACGTATTTCCTTGAGATAGTCTTCAGCAGATGGACCAGCAGGTTGCTGCTTCTCATTGTGTTTCATTACTTTATTGACAGCTTTAACTAGTAAGAAGACTATGAAAGCGATGATTAGAAAGTTAATTACAGTATTGATAAATTCACCGTATTTAAATGTGGCACCACCAGCTTTAAATACAAGATTAGACAAATCAATTTTACCGATGAACAAACCTATAAGCGGGTTAATTAAATTGTTTACCAGAGAATTAACAATGTTAGTAAAAGCCCCACCAATAATTACACCTACAGCCAGATCAATGACATTACCACGTTGAATAAATTCTTTAAATTCTTTTAGCATTTTATTTCCTCCATTCTTACTTTAATCATATTGCAAAAATGGTAAAAAACTAAATTATTTGTTTCTGGAAGTTTAATCAAACTTAGCAATTAATTTAACTTCTTTTTTCCGTTCATCAACTTTGATCTCGCACTCCGTTGTGCGACCTGTTTCCTTTTCAACTGCTTCTGCAATAATGCCAGCTTCAAGAGAAAATTCTCGACTGCCACTATTAATTCGATCAGTTATATTTTGTCCCTTGAGCATAAATATTTCTTCGCTGTGATGGCTTCTTGTTTTTTCTAAGTTGCCAAATTCAGTGGTTGCAAAAAAACTAACCACATCTTCAAATGATAACAGATCGTATTTACGGGCGATTCGCTTGCCACCCCAATAAAGAATCGCTTCATTGTCTTCGCCTAAAATCGTCGGCAGTAGGAAATCACGATAAAGTTGATTCACAAAATAAACATGTTCGTGTTGCTGGTTATTGTTTTGCATACAGAAATTCATCCCTTTTATTTTCTTATATTTTACCGTAAAATTGATTGAAGTATAAATTATTTAGGGGAGACTTTTATAATGGATAATCGACCAATTGGTTTGCTAGATTCTGGAGTTGGTGGATTGACAGTAGTCAAAAAGATCGTTGCCAAAATGCCACATGAAGCGACCGTTTTTATTGGAGATAATGCTCATATTCCTTATGGTGATAAGTCTAAAGCGGAAATTATCGCGCTTACTAAGCAGAGTGTTAACTTTTTGCTGAGCAAAAACGTCAAATTGATTATTTTTGCTTGTAACACGGCCACGGCAGTGGCTATGAAAGCTATTCAAAAAGAAATTGAACCGCAAATTATTGGCGTAATTCAGTCAGGTGCGGTTGCAGCTGCAAATGCAACAAAAAACAAAAATGTTGCAGTCGTGGCTACCAAGATGACTGTCGGCTTACATGCATATCAAAAGGAAATTCAGACACGTGATCCCGAGATAACGGTGAGCGAACTAGCTACCCCACAAATTGTACCTCTAATTGAAGCCAATGCGGGACATCAAGCTTATGTTTTTGCTCTTAAAAAGATTTTATTGCCAATAAATAATTTAAATATTGATACTCTAGTCTTAGGATGTACTCATTATCCAATTATCCGCAATGAATTTGTCCAATGCTTGAAACCCGGTATACAAATAATAGATCCAGCAGATCAAGTTGCCAACTATACATATAATATTATGAAACGTAATCAGATGTTCACGGATAGCTCAGCTAAAGGAAAGCATAAATACTATACTACAGGTGATGTCAAAATGTTTGATGAACTTGGTAAAACGGTATTACAGGATCAGAAATTTAGTGCACAGCACCTTTAGTAAAGGAGAAAAAATGGAGATATTATTTGCTACTACCAATAAAGGAAAAGTCAAAGAGCTAAAATCAGCATTTAAATCTGCTGCAATTAATGTTAGCCTCAAAACAAATGCTGATTTAGATAGACCACCTTTAGTTGATGAGTATGGAATAACTTTTGAGCAAAACGCTAAGTTGAAGGCCCACGAATTAGCAGATTACAGTCATATGTTGACAATAGCTGATGATTCTGGATTAATCGTTGATGCACTTGATGGTGCTCCTGGAGTTCATTCTGCACGTTTTGCCGGTCCCGAGCATAATGACCAAAAGAATAATGCCAAATTGCTAGCAGAACTTGGCGGAGTACCTTTAAAAAAACGGACAGCCAGGTTTAATACTACAATCGTAGTTTCTAAGCCAGGTCATTTTGACCAGGATTTAGTTGTTTCAGGTCAGTGTGAAGGCTTAATTTTACCCGCGCCTCAGGGCGATGATGGATTTGGCTATGATCCACTTTTTTATGTGCCTGAAAAGCAAAAAACTTTTGCAGAGATGACAGTTGCTGAAAAAAATAGTCTTTCTCATCGGGGAAAAGCGATATCTCAATTGCTTAAAGAGTTACCCAATTGGCTGGCTCAGTTTGAATAAATGAAAAAACTGATGAAAATCTTTAGTCATATCTCAACAAAAATAATAATAAGTTTGTTGATTTTACCATATTTGATTTTTATCAGTTTTTATTTTTATTCTGCCAATAAAATTTTATTTTCGGGTAAAATTTTTAAATATTGTGTCAGGTACTCATCTTGAACTTCTTTTTCATGGCCAGGTTTGACTTGAAAATGAACAACATAATTGACAGTTTGTGCTGTTTGTTCTGTGATACCAACTATTTTAGGTTCTTGCACTAGAAAATCAAAATTAGTACTCAATTTATTATTAATTTGGTTAATAATATCGTGAATTTTTGCAAAGTCATTATTGGCTTTAAGCTGCATTGTTATATCCAAACCAATGCCGCCGTGAGCTAGATTTTGGACTATTGAAATGTTGCGATTGGGGATGTAGATAATGGAGCCATCGGATCCTTTAAGTCTGGTAGTTCGTAGACCCAACTGAACTACAACTCCCGTTTGATTGTTAATGGAAACAATGTCACCTACATCAAACTGGTCTTCGCTTAAGATGAAAAAGCCGTTGACCAAATCACTGACAAATCCTTGCGCTCCCATACCTAAAGCTAATGAAAAAATACCGGCACTTGCAAGCAGAGTTCCAATTGGAATGCCTAAAATAGATAATACCGCAAATAAGTAAAAGAAGATTACTGTATATTCAAAGATACTGTTAATTAATGCCGTAACAGTTTGTGTTCTCTTATTTTGCTTTCTTTTACTGCGCTTTAAATAATGGCTGATAATTTTTTTGCCAAAATGATCAATTAAGTAAAAAACTATGGATGAAATTGCTAACTGCCAGACAATTGCCAAAACTTGTTCACCCAGTCTGTCCCAGTTGAATTTGAGGACATTTTTGTTGATTTGAAATATTTTATTCATTGTAATTACCTTTCGTATATGCATATTAACTATAACAAAATATGACATATAGATTGAGATTAAAGAATTTTCATGCTAGACTTTTTTTAGGTATAGAATTGGAGGTAAAAGATGAAATTTTCTTATGGTGCATTAGCAGGGTTGATTGCTGCCATTGCATTATTAATTTTAGTACTTTTCACAATTCCAGTGCTTATTCGAGCCGCAAAAGCTACTAGAGAAGCAGAAAAAACGATCCGAAGTGCTAATGAGTCGATTCAACAAACTTCTGAAGATGTGAATGATTTACTTCATCAGACTGGGGATTTGCTGGATAAAACCAATGTCTTGCTAACAGATGTTAATGTTAAAATGAAAACTATTGATCCTGTTGTTCAGGCAGCAGCTGATCTAGGCAAAAGCGTTTCAGATGTTAATACCTCTACCAGAAAAATGGCAAAACGTTTCAATAATTTTCATTGGAAACGTAATGGATTGATGTCATCTGCTTTAGCATCGGTGTTCGCACGGCATAAGCGACGAAAAGGTGAAGATTAGTAAAAGGAGTTACTTTTATGAAAAAATTTGTAAGTTTTGTTTTAGGTACTATTGTTGGGACCGCAGCAGGGTTTCTTGCTGGTTCTCTATTAGTAAGTGATGACCAAATCGATGAATTGAAGAAAAAAGTTAAGAACAATGAAACTGTTCAAGACTTAAAGAAAAAATATGATAACGGTACAGAAATAGTAAAGAATCAACTGGCTTCATTCCCTAAGAATGTAGAGGATGATTCAGAACTAAAGGATTTTGATGATATCGTTATTGATAATTCAAAAGATGATGACGCGCAGGATAAAGATCATGCTCAAGATGTAGCGAATGATCTGCATCATGCAGAAACAAATGATGATTTTAATCATCCGGAACCTCCAAAGCCTGAAGGTCCATCTGATCCGTCTGATGCACCAGTCGACCCATATTCCAGACCATAAAATTAATTAAAAATGGCGCTAGCAGAAAAGATATTGCTGCTAGTGCCATTTTTGTTTAGTCAAACAATTTAAGTTCTTGTTTAAAGAGGCAGAACTTTGAGTTCCTTACTGGTGTGAGTAAATGGCTTATAACCATCTTTAGTAACGACTCCACAATCCTCAATTCTGACACCCGCAACATTTGGAATGTAAATCCCGGGTTCAATTGAAAAACACATTCCCTCTTCAATTATGAGATCATTACCTTGGACAATTGAAGGATATTCGTGAACTTCTTTTCCGATTCCATGACCTAAACGGTGAATAAAATATTCTCCATAGCCGGCTTTTGTAATGATATCCCGGGCAACACTGTCGAGTTCAGAAGCTGTCATACCTGGTCTGACCGCATCGATAGCAGCTTGTTGAGCTTCACGATCAATTTCATAAATTTCTCTTTCCTTAGCCGTTGGCTCGCCATAAGCAACGGTTCGACTGGAATCTGAAGCATAACCATTGTGCATAGTACCCAGATCAAAAAGAACTAATTCATTTGGCTTAACTTTATTCATAGTAGGACCTAGATGAGGATTGGCAGCATTGGCACCAGCCTGCACAATAGTTTCAAAACTTTCATGCATTACTCCTTTTTGCACTTTGAGCTGATACTCAATTTGTCCTGCTATATATCTTTCAGTTACGCCCTCTTTAATTGCGTCGAAACCAATTTGAAATGCAAAATCTGCTTCACGTCCTGCGGCCTGCAATTGTTTAATTTCCTCAGGAGTTTTATAAAGACGAATTTTATTAACAAAATTTGAAAGGTCACCCTCAAAATTTGCATCTGGAAATTGTTCATGAATGAGTTGGTAGTGGGAAACAGAAAGGTTATTTTTCTCTAAAGCCCATTTTTGATATTCTTTTGTTTTACTTTTTACCTTGTCAGCAATAATTTCCCACGGATTTTCTGAATCCAGATAGCCGTATACATCACCGTTCCAGGCTGAGTTTTTTGCTTCTTCAACGTTTAAAGCTGGCACGAACACAAATGGATCTTGGTCCTTGAATGCTAAAAGGGCAAAAATTCGTTCGTGAGGCTCCATATCATATCCGGTAAAGTAGGCAATTGTAGTTGGGTTAGAAATATAGGCAACATCGTTGTCAGAACTTTGCAGCCATTCTTGTAATTTTGTTAAATTCATAGCTTCTTCCTTCCATTTTGAATTCGTAGTTAAAGAAAGTATATCATGTTCTCGACTTGAAAAAATGAAAGAATAGTTGTAAACGTTTGCACTTTCCTAAAAAAAATGATAAATTTTATACTAGTAAAATTAAGATGGGGGAACCAAGAATGCGTAAACAAGATATTACAATTTATGATGTAGCTCGTGAGGCTAAAGTATCAATGGCCACAGTTTCACGAGTAGTTAATGGCAATACAAATGTGCGTAAAGATACGCGCGATCGAGTAATGAAAGTAATCAACCGGTTGCACTACCAACCTAATGCCGTAGCTCAAGGTCTTGCGTCCAAAAGAACTACTACGGTTGGGTTAATTGTACCGGATTTAACCAACCTTTATTTTGCAGAGTTGTCAAAAGGTATTGATGATATTGCTCTTTTGTACAAATACAATATCATCATTACCAGTATTGAAAACCGTTTGATGAGAGAAGACCAGGCGATTCAAGGGTTGCTTAATAAACAGGTTGATGGGGTAATTTACATGTCAGATACACTGCCTGAAGAAGCGGTTGAAGCTTTTAAGCGTACTGATACTCCAGTGGTTCTGGCAGGGACTAAAGATAGTCACAGTGAATTTCCGTCAGTTGCCATAGATTATAAAAAGGCAGATACAGAAGCCTTAAATCTACTTTATAATGATGGCAGAAAGAATTTGGCTTTGGTATTAGACAATCCTGATACTGTAGTTAATGTACAAAACAGAATTCCAGCTTACAAGAAATTTATGTCAGATCATAACTTAGGTGAAGGTCATATTTATTCTAATGTTAAGGATCATTCTGACGGATATAATTTATTGTCACAATTAGATCAGGATGGTGTCGATGGCGTAATTGTAACCAATGATGTTACTGCTGTTGGCATTTTGAATTCCGCAATTGATGCTGGTAAAAATGTGCCTGAAGAATTAGAAATAATTACTGCAAGTGCTACGCAAATTGCCTCAGTTGTCCGTCCCGCTTTGACAGCTATTCGGCAACCACTTTATGATATTGGTGCAGTAGCAATGAGAATGCTCACAAAGCTAATGAATAATGAAGAAGTGCCGGAAACACAGATTGAACTTCCTTATGAAATATTAAAAAAGCAAAGTACAACAAATGAATAAAGATTGTTTATCATATAAAAAGTGTTGCAAGTTAGTCATGCAACACTTTTTTAGTTGTTAATTTTTGAATTTGCCTTATTTGTTCCCATGTATTGAGAGGCTCGGCAGATTTCAATGGTAGGTAAGGAGTTAACGCAATATTAGAATAACGACTCATCCGTGGTAAATGACGATAATTTTGCCAACTAGCTTCGTCAAAAAAGCCATAAAATAGAATGTCACGTGCTTTGACCCACCCCAAGGATGTATATAGCCATAAACTTTTGGGACTGCCATTGAAATTCTCTATTTTAAACAAAGTATTGGCAGGTAAAACTTTGTTTGTCTGGGATTGGTTATCCGGAAAACGGTAAAGGTGAGCTCCCCTCTGCGATTTAGTTAAAATTTGCTTACTTTGATAGGGTGCAATATCTTCAGGCTTCAAATCCATATTAACAAATTCTGCCGAGATAAAGGTCTGGTTGGCAATTTGATAATAAAGCTGATTATGGGCTCTGACCCCATACATTACCTCAAATTTTTGCCCCGGATAAACAAACTTATCTTGTTTATCCCGCATATAAGGATTCATCATTGTTTTAGTCTTTTTTTTGCCAAAATAACTGCCACTACGGTGAATGTCATATTTCTTAGTACCTTCTTTTGCCAGTTTGTATTTAAAACCAGTATTAGGGAAATTGGTTACGACACCATCAACATTTTTATTAATTAGCCATTGCCATAAATCAGGGGACTCATCCATTTCAGTCCATACAAAAACCTGCTTATTTAACTGGTGCAGCCAATGTATCAGCCAAGCATGATTTAAAATCAAATCAGAGGAAACATTAACGGCATTTACTTGCGGTAAATTACTAAAATTCATTCTTTTAAGGCTGCCGACAATTAAAATTAGGTAGGCATCGGGCATAATCTTACGGAAGTGAAACAAGCTGGCAACTGAAAAAGAATGGATCATAACCCGTTTCTCCATATGATACTTTTTGACAGTTGCTGCAATTTGGTCTTCTAATTCATAAGACGGATCTATCGAATGATCTATTTTAGTTTCAAGAATAAATTTTGTATTTGGTCTTTTTTGATAGTATTCAAATAATTGTGGTAAACTCATGACATGTTCACCGTTGTCATAGGTTAACTCGCTAAGTGCCCGCCAATTATTTTGTGATACAATTGCATGTGTATGGGTCACGCGAAACAAGTCATCATCGTGTGAAACAACTAACTCTCCATCTGCAGAAAGATGGAGGTCAAGTTCAACGTAATCAGCACCCGAATTAAAAGCAGAGTTGTCACTTTGAATAGTTTCTTCAGGATATTTGCTGGGGTCGCCCCGATGGCCGACCACAGTGAAACCACAGGTTGTAATAAAAATGATGCTAAAAATGAGAGCCCTGATTAATTGGCTTTGATATTTCATGTGTACACCTCTATTGTTAATTACAATAGCATGGTTGCACATTTTTTGCTACATGTCACAGATTTAATTTATGCGGGGGATATTGATGAATGAACAATATGAAGAGTTGGATTTAATTGAAGAAATTGTGCGCAACGATGGCAGTAAGTATTTTGAAATTTCCAATATTGATCAAAATGGAATAGCTGAACTTGCCGCAGATCGTGGAAAAATTAAAAGCGTGCGAATTTTGCAATTGAATATTCCACGTACTAAGGCCCTTATTACCTATGAAAAATATATTAATGAAAACTACAAACTTGAAACTTTGACTAATGAAGAAGACTGGAAAAATCCTGATTGGGTGGAATGGAAAAAGCCAAAGGGGAAAGTCCTAGATGCATATAATATGGTTTTGAAATCTAATCAAATTGGATAGAGAGCAGGATAATGGAAAAAATTCGCATTTTACACACTAATGATTTACATTCACATTTCGAACATTTCCCCAAAATTGGTCGTTATTTAAGAGAAGCTCAAAAAGATAAATCTGTCGATCAGATTCTTACTTTTGATGCTGGTGACTTCATGGATCGTTCTCATCCTTTGACTGATGCGACATATGGTCAAGCTAATATTAAGTTAATGAACTCTTTTCATTATGATGCAATTACTATTGGCAACAATGAAGGAATTTCCAATTCACATTGCGTAGTGGAAAAATTATTTGACCATGCTAATTTTCCCGTTATTTTAGCGAATTTGCGAGAAGAAGACGGTTCAATGCCCCATTGGGCTGTTCAAAATAAAATTTTGCTTACCAAAAAGGGTACTAGAATTGGTCTAATCGGTCTGACTGCAGCTTATCCTCTTTCTTATGAACCTAATCACTGGCATGTTAAAATGTTGAAAGAAACAATGGACGATGTTTTGCCCAAAATGAAGGGCCAGTATGATGTGTTAATTTTAATAACTCATATTGGCTTAAATATGGATACTTTTTTAGCTAGAAATTATCCTCAAATTGACTTGATTGTGGGTGGACACAGTCATGACCTGTTGCCACGTGGTAAAAAGGTGGAAAATGTCTGGATTACTCAAACAGGTAAATGGGGTAATTATGTGGGGGACACTTATATGGAAATCGATGATAATCATCACGTGCAAAAAATCACTCCACATGTTGTGCCCACCAGTTTGATGAAGTCCAATTTAGATGATGAGGAAACCATTTTAGGTTACAGGCAAAAGGGAAAAGAAATCTTAAGTCGCGAACTTGTGGCTGATTTGCCTGAGAAATATGATAATGATCGTGAAGCTGCTCTTCAGGTTTCCATGAATGCCATTGCAAATTTTGCAGGAACAGATTTGGCTATGCTCAGTTCAGGTCTTTTTTTAACACCTTTTAAAAAGGGCATTTTGACTAAATATGATTTGCAAAAAGCATTGCCACATTCAATGCATGTTGTGCGTTCTACTTTGAAAGGCAGTGACTTGTGGCGCCTAGTTATGGAAATCGAAAAAAATCGACATTTTTTGGATCAGTTTCCTTTGCAAGGCATGAGTTTTCGAGGAAAAATTTTTGGTCAAATGTACTACAAAGGAATCAAATTTGATCCTATAAGCAGAGTTGTTTTTGTAAATGGCAAGGAAGTTGATCCGTACCAGGAATATCAAATTGCTGTTTTGGATCATTATGTCTTAATACCATTTTTCCCCACCCTAGCAATTGTTGGTGATAATGACTTTTTGTTCCCCAAATTTTTGCGTGAAGTGGTTGGGGATTATTTAGCAAAAAAGTATCCGTTAGCGGGAAGTGAAAGTAATGGTAGAACAAACCAGCAGTAAAAAAGAAAAAGATAATAAATTTGAGCAAGTTCAGCCATTGCGGCATCCTCTGGCTGTTGTTAGCTTGGATGATGATCAACTAAAAATAAACAAACAGCTTTATCAAGTTATGGTTAATAAGAATGAGGCTCTTGATCTTGAACTTTTACGCCAAAAATATGATCCGTATTTAGATCAATATGATTTTATTGTTGGTGATGTGTCAAGTGAACATTTGCGTTTAAAAGGCTTTTACCAGGATAATGCACAAACAGCAATAGATCGAAAAAAGCAGACTATTGCCGACTATTTACTGGAATACTGCAATCCGGGTGGACCATATTTTGTTTTACAACTTTTAAGTCCGGTTCATCATTATCATTATAATAAAAGAAAAAGGCGAAAAAATTCGTTCAAGAATAGGACGCAGAGCTCGAATCGGAGAAAACTGAATAAACCTTTTAAAAGCTATCATATACGTCCGACCAGAATAAAAAAGCCCGAAACAGTTACTGTAAAAAAAGAACGAACAAACCAACATTCTTTTGTAATAAAAAAAAGAAAGGGCAGCAAATAAGTGAAAGATTACCGTTTATTTTTAATTGATCTTGATGGCACAATTTATCGCGGTAAAGAAACTATTGCTTCTGGGGTTCGTTTTGTTAAGCGCCTTGAAAAAGCGCATAAGGATTATATTTTTCTAACTAATAACACTACTCGCACTCCCCAAATGGTTGTAGATAAGCTTAAAGTTCATGGCGTTCAAACCGATGTTGCGCATATTTATACGCCGTGTATGGCAACAGTAAGTTATATTCTGAAAAATGAAAAAGAACGAACAGACAAAATTGGTGTTTATATAATTGGTCAAATTGGCTTGTGGCGTGAATTCATGCAAAATCCAGCTTTTGAACTTAACGATACTAATCCTGAATACGTTGTGGTTGGAATGGATACAGATTTGACTTATCACAAAATTCAAGTGGCCGTGAGTGCAATAAGAAAAGGAGCTACCTTTATTGGTACTAATGCAGATTTAAATTTGCCTAGTGAAAAAGGTTTAATGCCTGGCAACGGTTCTCAGTGTGCAATGATTGCAGCTTCCAGTGGACAAGAGCCGTTTTTTATTGGAAAGCCTTCTTCTGTTATTATTGATATGTTGTTAGCCAAGTTGCATTTTGAAAAAAAGGATGCGCTTTTGGTAGGTGACAATTACGATACTGATATCAAGGCAGGGTTTAACAGTCATGTTGACCAATTGCTGGTAACTACTGGTATTACACAAGTTGCGGATATTGAAGGTAAAAAACAACCTACAATTTTGGTTGACAGCTTAGATCAGGTTAAATTATGAACAAAAGAAATAATATTCTAACTATTATTTATAATTTTATTTTTGCTGTTTCTACTAGCGTTGTAACGGCTCTAGTTGCTAGTTGGCCCTTATTATTTGTATTTGTTTTGGTACAAAAAACAAATAAAACTGTGAATTTATCAGTTGGTCAAGTAATGAGCAACTATAATCAATTAATGTGGTATTTAATTTGGCCCTTTAAACGTAAATTGCGAATGAGTAATTTGCATACTTCATCTATGGCCGCAGGTCATTTTGTAGATGTCAAAAAATTATTTGTTTTGGCAATTATTGCTTTTTTATGTTGTTTAATAATACTTTTTTGGTGCAAAAAGCAAAATAAAAAATTTTTGCGTTTAAATAAAGTATGGGCATTGTTGTTCTTATTGTTACCAGTTGCCATTTTGCCGTTTGCTCTGACTAATTTTGATAATTTTTTTATTACTTTTCATCATTTGTTTTTTGCAGGCAGCAATACCTGGCTATTTGATCCAGTAACAGATCCAATTATTAATGTCCTCACTGAAGGTTTTTTTGCGTCTTGTTTTGCAATTGCTGGTATTGTTTATGAACTGTATTTCGCTGATAAATTATTGCAAAAATAAAAAGGAGTTCTTAATGGAACTCCTTTTTGTTTTTAATTCGTTTTTTTAATGCAACTATTAAAATCGGCAAAACAGAAATTAGAATAATTGCGATTAGTAACATTGAGAAATGCTCTTTCACAAATGGTATGTTACCAAAGAATGCACCCAATATCGTAAATAGGCCACTCCAGATTATTCCACCAATTATGTTATAAAGAGCAAATTTGCCATAGTGCATATTGCTGCCACCGGAGATAAAAGGAACAAATGTCCTAATAAAGGGAATGAATCTGCCGATAACAATGGTAATTGGTCCGTGCCTGTTAAAAAAGTTTTCAGCGGCCAGGCGATTTTTTTGGTTAATTAGCCTGTTAAACCAAGTATGTTTTGTACCTTGCTTTACAGACCAGGCCCCTATTTCATAATTGCAAGCATCGCCTAAGATAGCCGCAAGCAATACCGCAAAATAAATCCACCAAATGTTCAAATTATATTCTGGGTTAACTGCTAAAGAACTCGCAGCAAAAATTAGTGAATCACCAGGTAAAAAAGGGAAAATAACTAATCCAGTTTCTATAAAAATAATGGCAAAGATAATCAAGTATGTCCAATTGCCAAACTGATTAACTATTTCAATCAGATGATGGTCGATATGCAGAATAAAATTGATTATTGTCATAAACATCTCCTAAATACTGGTTGAATGAATTGTTAAGGTTTTTTCCGGAAAAAGTGAGCGCATGATTGTAGTGATTGCAATTTGTGCTTCTCCAAATCCAAGCCCAATAAGAGGTACGCGCCCAGGATAAGTTGACACATCACCAATTGCATAGATGCCGGGTATATTTGTTTCCATAGAGCGTGATACTTCAATCTGGTTATTGTTTAAGTTGACACCCCACTTTTTTACAAATTGGTTATTAGCACGGAAGCCATACCCAACGATTATTTGATCAAATTGTTCGTAAATAATGTTGCTGGTTCCCATTTCTTTTAAACCGATATTAAGTAGATTATCTCTGATTTGAATTGAATTAGGAAGATAGGGAGTCTGTACTTCAACATTTTTTAAACTTTTAAGTTTTTGAACACTGGATTCTAAACCACGAAATTCATTTCTTCTATGAATTAAATTGATTTTTGTTCCTGGCTGATCTGCTAGTTCAGCCGCCCAATCAAGTGCAGAATCTCCTCCACCGAAGACTCCTATTTTTTGATTTTTAAATTTTTGAGGATCTTTAACATAGTAATGAACTTTTTTTTCAATATCATTATCCATTTTTAGCGGAAACTTTTTAGGAGTAAACGATCCGGTTCCTGTTGCAATAATTACGCTTTTTACAGAAAAGCCATTATCAATAATAAATTTCTTGTCTGCTTTTTTAAGATCTACGACAGGATGATTTAAGATAAAAGTTGCGTTTTGGCTGTTTTTATTTTTCAATTTTTTGATTAATTCATAAGAAGAAATAGAACTAAAAGCTGGGATGTCCAAAATCTTTTTAAATGGATAAAGTAGTTTTGGCTGTCCCCCAACTTCTGCAAGTGAGTCAAAAACTACAGTTTTCAGACCATGAAGATGGGCAAAATTAGCACAGAATAATCCTATCGGACCAGCCCCAATAATTGCTAAATCAAATTTTTTTATTTTAAAAACTCCCCTCTAAACCTTGATATAACAACTTTATCATAAAAAAGGAACTAAGTCTTTTCAATAAATCGTAAAAAAGACTTGCAAAAGGCAAAAATAATTGCTAGTATTAATAACTGTCGTCGGGCAATGAGCCGCAAGGCAAGAGGCCCCTAAGGCCGACAAAAAAATCGAGCAAAAGCAGTTGACAAAAACGAGCTGCTTTAGTAAGATA
>NZ_BPPA01000008.1 GCF_019972815.1 Lactobacillus huangpiensis | reverse complement strand
TCAGCATATATCTTCAACTCAAATGAGTTGCCGAGCGCTCGTGGGATATTGTCCTATGCGTTGCACCTTCAATTAAGCTTGGCTCAGGGTTGCCATATCCAAAAACTTAGGTTTTCTCTGAATTCACTCGGTTCACATGATATATCACTATATCAAGGGGCAATTCACTATAAGTATATAGCACTATATGTAGTGCTTGCAAGAGAAAGGCATACTAAATGTGGGATAAAATCCAAGAAATCATGAAAGCTAAAAAGATTAGTATTTACAAATTATCTAAGCTTACAGGTTTACCATGGAGCATCATTGCGAATTATAAAAATGGCTCTGAAATGTCATTTAAAAATGCGTGCAAAATTTCTGATGCTTTGGAGATTAGCTTAGACACACTTAGAAAGGAAGTGAAGACGACTGATAGTAAATATTCCAATTTTAACATTTCCGAAAAAGGATAAAACAAAGTAGTTAAAGAACATAGAGATTTATGAGGAAAAATTATGGAAAGGATATTAGAAGAATGGCAGCACATGTTATACGCAGGTTTCGGCACTTATCCGAAAAACAAAGGATTGTTAATAGCATCATTGCTAGTAGCAATTGCTGGGCTGGTATCAACGATTTACATACTAAGTATACCGCCCTTTCTGCCAGGGACGATTTAAGGCACAAAAAAGCCCGATAAAAATCGGGCATGTATTCAATGAAAGCATATAAAGAATACTAAGGAGATTATAACACAAATGGAGTGTATCGGTACAGAGGCTAATGGTGGCTTAGCTATCTATGGTGAGTATGGCTGTGACTACAGCACGGCTAGGGACTTTGTCATAGCGCAGGCTTTTCTAATGAACGACCTTAAAAAGTTTACTGAAGCAGTTGGCTATTCGCCTAAAAATCCAAAAGGCATGCGAACATACGAGGATATGTTGCAAGACTTTTCTGATTGGTGGGATGATCCGGACGGAGAATGGTGGTACGACTTAGCAATGTTCTACTTTGACGGGCATGAGCTAACAGACAAAGAAAGAGAGGCGCTTTGATGAACGACTTTCTCAAATGGGAAGACGAACTTGATCAAAATGCCAAGATATACACTACGGCATTAATCAATGAGGCAAGAACGTTACCTAGTCCTAAAAAGGGAATTGATATGCTTAAAGGACTCAAACAGGGATTTCCCGAAGGCTATCACGGAACTACACAAGAGGCAATTATCAATGTGCTTAATAACGTGATTGATGATGCTATTAAAGAAGTTTATAAGCAAGGGTTAGCGCAGAAATGGAGTAATGCTGATGACTGAAGAAAATACAAAGCCAAAGAATTATGTTTCTCTAGCCGAAAAGATTGCTAAAGCCAATAAAGATATTGGGGCAATAGCAAAGGATGGCAACAACAACTATCAACGCTATTCATTTCAATCCGAGGCAGCAATTAAAGCAGCAGTTCAGAAAGTGATTTCAGATAATAAGTTTTCTATTATTCCAAACTTCAAAGTTATTGATAAAGAACAGCAGAAAACCCAAAAGGGCGGTATTAACAACTTTGTATACGTGCAAGGAACTTTTACTATAACTGACGGAGTTGAAACATTGATAGGAGCAATGCCAGGTGCAGGCTCTGATACAGGTGAAAAAGCAGTACAAAAAGCATGTACAAGCGCCCAGAAATATTTTTACAAACAGCTATTTAACATTACCGATAAGGATGAGGATCCAGACACACAGGATAGTAATCCAGATGGCGGATACGTTAAAAGCAATAAGCAAAACAGATCGGCTAAACAAGATTTAAGAAATTACACTGTTAATTATAACGGGCAACAAGTACCGATGTACTTAGTTGTCAAACATGCATCTGAGGGGAATAAGCAAGCAAAAGATTTTGCAAACACTCTTAAGGGTAAAGACATGGAAGTTTTTCAGGAATTGGCAAAGAAGGGAATCATTTCTTAGGAGGTAATAATATGGCAGCTGAATTTAAAGAGTCAAAAACATTTTTAATGATACCCACAGGTGCCGCGTATGATCCAGACCTGCTTAAACTTCCAAAATCAATTTTGGTTCTTGGCGAAATAGTATCAATGCTTAATATTACTGGATCGTTTTACATGAGTAATTCAGCTTTAGCAAAAAAGTTAGATTGTTCAACAAGCACGATAGGCAGGTATTTAGCTTTGCTAGAAGAAAAAAAGCTGATAAGGCGTAAATCTATTAAGGATGAAAAGGGCAATATTCAATATCGGAAAATTTATGCTGGCGAAAAGTTAGCAAAAACTTTTACACAAAATTGGCAAGCTGACAGTTTCACCCCTATACCCACCGATGATCAAGGGGTACCCACACATGAGCAGGGGGTATACCCACATGTGACTAAGGGTATACCTACACGTGAGCAACCCCTATACCCACATGTGAGCAATAAAGAGAACAATATAAGAGAACATATAAAAGAGAATAATATACGGTCAAATGACCAATCACTTGCAGACCGCTTTGAAAAAATATGGGCTGAATATCCTAAAAAGCAGGGCAAGAAAGATGCTTTTAAACACTATAAGGCATGGATTAAGCAATCAAGCAAGCATACTGACAGCTATTTACTAGAAAAGTTAAGTCAGTACAAGACATACCTTAAAGCCAACAATACCCAGTTCCAATATATTCAAAAGGGCAGTACTTGGTTTAATGGCAGTTTTGATGATGATTGGAGCGTTAAGGGCAATGTGCCAGAACATGCAAGCTTTGGAGCAGAAGCCTACGCAAACGGGACAATGGATGGTGTGGAAGATGATGACCTACCCTTTTAGACAGGAGGAGTTATGAAAATAAATGGCAAAGCAGTAAATATAATTGCCCATCGCACGAGAACAACTGATCAGATTTGTCCTAAACATCATGAGCACTTAGTTTACTTGGATGGATTTAAAAAAATGAAGCCCTTCTGCGAGCAATGTCAATACGAGAAAAACCAGGCAGAGATAAAGAAAATGGCTCAAAACCTAAAGATAAACCAAACTAGAGGCTATCTTAAGCGTCAATCGTTGGTCGATCGGGATGAAGTTTTTAATTACACCTTTAAAAATTTTAAAGCCCAGCCTAAAACTTTTGAGTACCTGGCTAAAAGCAGTGCACATGATATTGCTAAAGATTATTTAAGAAACCCAGATGCAAAAGGTAACTGTATCTTTTACGGCAATGCTGGTTCGGGAAAAACACATCTTGCTATGGCTATCCTGAACGCAGTTAACGATAATTCAGACCCAATGGGTAGGTGCTTGTTTATCAGCGTTAACAAGCTCATAAGAGAGATGAAGAACTGGTTTACTGATAAAACTGGGATTTGGTCGCCAAAGCACGTAACCGATGTAGTCAGCAAAGCTAACCTTGTTGTCCTAGATGACCTGGGAGCAGAGAGTGCCAACAATATGGCTACTAGCTTTGTTCAAGACACAATTTTCGATATATACGAGAGCAATCAGCGAATTATTACAACGACCAATTTAAGTTTGGACGAGTTGTACAGAACTTATCACTCACGGCTAGTAAGCAGGATGCAAGAGAGTGATCGGCGCAAGGTTATTGATTTTTCGAAAATAGCAGATAAAAGGCCACGAATATGACTAATAAGAAAATAGAAAAAGCTAGTGACTGGGACAGCATTTACAACAGAATGTTCCAAGAACGAGCAGAAAAAAGATTTAAATATGACGTTGCCAATGGCATTGGCGCATTTGACAAAAGAGAAAAAGCAAAACTAGAAGGACTACACAAGTTCTTCGTGAAATTAGAGAAAGAAAGTGACGAAAATGCAAGACGTGCAGTTATTTACATTTGAAAAACAAAAAGTCAGAACGTTAACTATTGATGATGAGCCCTACTTCGTGGCCAAAGATGTAGCAACTATTCTTGGGTACAACAGTAACCCAGCAAAAGCAATCAGAGACCATGTTGATGATGAAGACAAAGGGGTGAACGAAACGTTCACCCCCGGAGGAAAGCAGAAAATCACAATAATTAATGAGTCAGGACTATATAGTCTGATCCTGAGCAGTAAATTGCCCAACGCAAAAAAGTTTAAACGTTGGGTAACTAGCGAAGTGCTACCTGCAATTAGAAGACATGGCGCTTATCTGACAGACCAGAAGGCAATTGACATCACTACAAACAAAGAAGGCTTAGCTAGTTTACTAAAACAAGCAGCCGATCAGTTGGAGCAAAAGGACATTCAAATTAAGAAAATGCAGCCCAAAGCCTTGTTTGCCGATACGGTTTCAGCAAGTGATGACACTATCCTAATTGGCGAATTGGCAAAGATATTAAAGGGCAAGGGTATTCAAATTGGACAGAATCGTTTGTTCCAATGGCTAAGAGAGAACGGCTACTTAATTAGCCGTAGAGGCAGTGACCGTAATATGCCAACTCAACGCTCAATGGAGCTTGATCTATTTCAAATAAAAGAAACAGTGATTAACCACTCGGATGGTAAACCATCAATTAAAAAGACACCTAAGGTTACGGGGATAGGGCAACAATACTTTATCGACAAGTTTATGAATAGAGAAGAACAAGTAGGGGCATAAAAATGGACGAAGATGTATTTTGTTTAAATTGTCAGCGTAAGCTAACTGGTCAAGATGGTGTCATTGTGCTTGATGATGAAGACACATTTTGCAGTATGGACTGCTTGCTAGAAAATTTAGAAGATTATCACGATTTAGAGCAGATAACAGTTGATGATTATTTAAAAAAGTTTAATTAATGCAAATGATAGAAGAAACATATTGCTCAACATGTGATCAGAAAATTAATAGACAAAGTGAAGATTTTATCTCCATAAAAAGCCTTCATGAAGGCAGTTTAAACTTCTGCAATATTAATTGCATGTTTGAGTACATGAAAGGACATAACGAGTACTTAATAATTGGGAGGAAAATGGAGGAGTTAAATGGCAAGAGCAGTATATCGTAAGAATAAGGATGGCAAGGTAATCTATGTAGGTCATGTGCCACCTGAGTATCAATTGAAGGACAATGAGTTTTTTCAAAAGCTGCCTAATGAAAGGCGTGATTGATGAAGATACTAGACGCATGTTGTGGCTCTAAAATGTTCTGGTACAACAAGCACGAGCCACATACAGTATATATTGATAACCGCAGTGAAAAAGATGAAGTAAAAGATCGCCAATATATCAGAGATATAGTTGTCAGCCCTGACATCATTGCAGATTTTAGGAAATTGCCTTTCAAAAGTGATGAGTTTGACCTAGTAATATTTGATCCGCCGCATCTGATACATGCAGGTGATAATAGCTGGCTAAAGCTTAAATATGGGTCTTTACCTAAAGACTGGTCAACTTACATTAAGGCAGGATTTGACGAATGCATGAGAGTTTTAAAGCCAACAGGAACACTACTTTTCAAATGGTCTAATAATCAAATTCCGTTTAACAAGGTTTTTAACGTTATTGGCCAAGAGCCTATTTTGGGAGATCGCAGAGGTAGCACACGCTGGTCAGTTTTTATCAAAGGAGCTAAAAATGATTAATAGAGCAGTATTAACTGGTAGGTTGACTAAAAACCCTGAATTGAGAACAACAAAAAGTGGTCTGTCTGTAACAGCATTTAATCTGGCAGTAGATCGGCAATATACCAATTCTCAAGGTAAGAGAGATGCAGACTTTATCAGCTGTGTCATTTGGCGCAAAGCTGCAGAAAACTTCTGTAATTTTACTTCTAAAGGTTCACTTGTTGGTATAGATGGGCGAATTCAAACCAGAAATTACGATGATAAAGATGGCAAGAAAGTATATGTAACAGAGGTAGTTGTTGATAGCTTTGCTTTGCTTGAATCAAAGAAAGACCGCCAGAATAACAATACTAGCAGTTATGCAAACAACAGTAGCAACGGAAATTACAGCAAAGGCAATAATAATGCTAATTATGATAACAATAGTCAGGATCCATTTAACGGTTCAGGCGATACCATAGACATATCGGATGACGATTTGCCATTTTAAAAGTGGGTTAATAAATATGAATAAAAATAAATTAATTGATTTTTCTGGACCATCTAAAGATCCAAAAGTTAATTATGAAATCAATTCAATTAAGTCAGAGCAATGTTTTATGTGTAAAAATATTCAGGACCAATTAGGAAAGGATTATTGGTCTTTTGATGGCTATTTAGAGTAAGTAATAGGACAAATATGACAGCAAAATGAAAGGAGGCTAATTAATGCAGAGTGATAAGTCAGAATATCACAGCTTGGTATTTGGCATACTAGGTGATCCACAGGGCAAAGCAAGGCCAAGGTTTGCCCGTAGAGGCAATTATGTTAGCACCTACACACCCTCCACAACGCAAAAGTACGAGGAGCTAGTAAGATACAGTGCGTTATCTGCAAGGCAGAAAAATGGCATCACTAAGCCTATCTCAGCCGATATTAGTTTGGGTATCAAGGCATATTTTAAAATACCTAAAACATATTCAAAAAAGCGCAAAGAAAGGTGCCTTAACGGAGAAGAAAGACCTAGTAAAAAGCCCGACAGCGACAACATAGCCAAGATTGTTCTTGATGGGCTTAATCCAAAGATGAAGTTAGACCACGTGCAGCATAAAGCAGTATGCGTGCATGAGGGACTATATCGGGACGATAGGCAGGTGGTGTCGCTAAAAGTGGACAAGTATTATTCTGATAAACCAAGAGTGGAAATTACAGCTTTTTGGAGTGATAAAAGTGGCTGATATACCTTACAAGATTATCCATGAAATAGAAGACAAGTATGGCACTCTAGCAATACCTGATGATAATCCACTAATGGTAAAGTTGCACAAGGCAACAGGAGCAGAGCCTCGACTAAAGATGAAGACAAGTGCAACTGGTCAGAAATTTACACCACACTATTACGATGATGAAGTTATCAGAATGGTTAAAATGGGCTATTCGGTTGGTGAAATTGCAACAAAGCTAGGCCACACTAGATCAACCATAAACAGGATATTGCTTTACTATAGAATTAAGCCCAGGGATATATTTAAAGGAAAATACGATGATGTTTATATCGTTAATTTAAGAAATTTAAAATATTGGGGAATTGTCGCTAAAAACACTGAAGAAGCTAAGAGGAAAACTCACCATGAGTTTATCGTTAAGAAATATCATTGGTGTGATATCGAGCCAGGTGAAAAATACATGGTAGCTGGCAATGACACAAAAGTTTTTGTGAAGAAATTAAAGTAAGGCTGATAGTAATGATTGGAGTTGTTCAATTGAGTTTTTTAAAAAGCACCAAAATTGATACAGTCAGAACAGCGCAAAATGTTAAGGACTTCTTTGAGCATGACTTTGACCATTATTTGAACCTTTCAGGAAAACATCGCTCGGACTTGTCTAGCCCACAAATGGATATTACAGGTATTACAGCACACAATGGTATTAATCATCAGGATAAAAGCATGGCAATTAATATTGATGCAGATAATTGCGTATTGGCAGTTGATCACACTATTAGCAGCTGCAGTAATTCTGGTGAAAAACCATACGGAACTATTTTGTACTTGTCATATATCAAAAACATAAGCAATTATGCCATAGCGCAACGATTAGGTTATCAGACGACACGATATTATGAACTTAAAAATAGGGCTTTGGTTGAATTTGCTGAACGTATGGAGTTATATCGCAAGCGAGATCACACATCAATTGAAGACTTGAGAATTTTTGAAGATGAACAAAAGGAAAATTCCAAAAGCGGACAATGAGCGAAGTCCAAGCGGAGTGTTTATATTATATTATGGTAGTGTCAAAAGATTAGGGATAATCCTTGATAGCTATTAAATCGTCTGGAACGACGTTAAACTAACAATTTTTACTAGTATATATTCCTCCAAGGTTGCGGTAATGGTTGTAGCTGAGTTCGAATCTCAACACCGCAATAGACACGCCATTACCTTAATACGTGTTTATTGGATAATCTATAATATATTTTAAATTTGGGTAATTATATTAAGTTAGCGTGTCAAATGTGGGCTAGCTGATATGGTGGTCAATATACTAAGCAAGGATCAGACCTATCAGGAGTCCATATTTTTATGTCCGCGTCACAAAGGTAGCATAACGGTTTTCAAAAACGTAAATGTCAGTTTGAATCCTGCACCTTTTATTAATTCAAATACTTGGTAATTAATACTATTTATTGATAAAATAAAGTTAAGAAATAAAAATTTTTCTTGAATGATTATCGGATTGTAACAAGGAGAAATATAGTTGTGAAAGAGTTTAGTTTTAAGGATAAAAGTTATGATGGCCTTTTTCTCCTCCCTATAGATGTCAAAAATGAAAAAATACATGACCAAGTAACAGAATATTTTGAAATATTTTTAAAAAGTCTTCATAAAAATTATGGAATACCAACTTATGATAAAAGTGGTTTTGAAATGAATAGCAACAATGACAATAGTTTTGATCTTTTCTTACCTTACGGATCAATTCGAAAGAAATTTTTAACCCTAGTTGTTCCTATAAATTATTTGTCTTTGGAACGAATATGTGTTTTAAATCAAAGGTCTGATGGTGTTTTTCAAGAAGATTCTTATAGTGGTACTTATTATCTTAAGGAAAGGGGAGCTATTGAAAGCCTGGTAAGCGATATTGAACTTCCAATTTTTGGAGAATATATGTTCCCAACTATATTAAAAAAAGCTGCTCATATGATGTATTTAATCGCAAGATATCAATCTTTTAGTAATGGAAATAAAAGAACTGCTTTACTTTCCACAATAAATTTTTTACATATTAATTATTTAAAATTTGATTTTAAAAATAATTTACAAAAAAAGCTATATAATTTTTGTTTAGGAATAGCTAAAAATGAAAAGTCTGAAAAAGATACAGAAGATTTTCTTCACAAACATGTAGTAATGAATTTTGAAATTATTGATGATGTTGTAAGTAAAAATATTTTTTTAAAAAAGTAGACAATTATACTAATATGTAGTAGAATTGTTTTTTTATAAGAGGTGGTTATATTATGGGTAAAAAATTTCAACTTGATTTTCCGTCTGATGAGAAAATAATTAAGGCTGTTAGACCTTATAGTGAAAGAGAAAATAAAGAAATCGAAAAAATTAGTGATAAACAAATATGGAGTAATAAACCACTAATGAGTGTAATTAAAGCACTTAGTAGAACATAGGAATAAAGATTAAGGCACTCTAAACTGAGTGCTTTTTATTTGCCTAAAATTAGGAGGTGGTGAAATGATGTGACTGATTCGGAAAAAAGAATAGCGGCACAACATGACTACGAGTTAGGCATGAAGTACAAGGACATTGCCGAAAAATATGGTGTGGCGCTGAATACAGTTAGGTCATGGAAAACACGTTACAAATGGATGCGCAATAAAAGCAAAAAAGATGTGCACATTATTCGAAAAGATGTGCACACAAAAACACCAACGAGTGAAGCCATTGCAGAACTAAATGACAGTGATTTGCCAGACAAGCAAAAAGAGTTCGTGCTTGAATATCTAAGGCTTTACAATGCCACTCAAGCTTACTTAAACGTGTTCGGCGGTGGCTACAAGACGGCCAACGTATGTGGTCCACAAATGTTAGTAAAACCTAGTATTCAAGAACAAATAAGAAATATTCGTGAGGCTAAGTTAAAAGAGTTAGCTATTGAGCCTTTAGACCTAATTGAAGATGTAGCCAAGGAAGCCAAAGGTGATATTGGCAATTATCTTAATTTCGGGAGTTGGTCAGAAAAGCTCGTTGAAAAGAAAAAGACCAAGAAGACTTTCAAAGATGATAAAGGTCATGAACTAAGCACAAATGTTGTTGAAGATAAGCCAGTGTTAGATGCTGACGGCAAGCAGGTCACAATCCACCACAGCTATCTTTACTTTAAGGACAAAGACCAAGTTGATACTTCTCTGATTAAGAAGATAACCAAGGGAAAAGATGGTGCCACGATTGAGCTATATGACAAAACCAAAGCCCGTGACAAACTGCTTGAGTGGCTCAAAGAACAAAATAACGACAATGACACAACAGTAAACATCAATTTTGATGTGCCAAAGGAGGATAAGAATGCAAGTAAGTCTTAAAAACAACATCTCACCTGCGTTTTATAGCCTCTTTTGGGACATACACAACAAAAAACATGCTAATTATTGGCTAAAGGGAGGACGAGGCAGCACCAAGTCCTCTTTTATTTCAATTATGATTGTTCTTGGTGTGATGCAAGATAAGAACTCTAATGCCATTGTTTTGCGTAAAGTAGCTAATACCTTGCGTGATTCGGTATTTGAGCAATATCTATGGGCAATTGATCTATTACATGTAGACGAATATTGGCAGTCATCTGTTAGTCCTATGCAGTTGACTTTTAAGCCAACAGGACAACAAATTAGATTTAAGGGAGCAGACGATCCACGCAAGATTAAGTCACAAACGTTTCGTCAAGGATATACCAAGTTCAAACATTTTGAAGAGGTTACCGAGTTTAAAGGCATGGAAGAGATTCGCTCAATCAACCAATCTCTTGGACGTGGCGGTTCTGGAATAATTACCTTTTATTCTTACAATCCACCTGCTAGGCAGTCTAACTGGGTTAATCAGGCTGTAGATCAGGAACAGATGAGAGCTGATACGTTGGTTAATTTGTCTGATTATCGTTCTGTTCCGAAGTCGTGGCTAGGTATTGAGTTCTTAGCAGATGCGGAGCAGTTGAAAAAAGACAATGAGAAAGCATATAGACATGAGTATCTAGGTGAAGTAACAGGTACTGGTGCAGAAGTGTTCAACAACATTACTACACGGGCTATTACAGACAATGAAATTGCCCGATTCGACAAAGTATATCATGGTCTAGACTTCGGTTTTGCACACGATCCTACTGCGTATGTAAAGATATATTGGGATGCGGCTAGACGCCGTATTTTTATTTTTGACGAATTTGAAAGAGTTGGTCTTAAGAACCGAGATGCCGTTGAAATGATTAAGCAACGTAATCCATTGAATGAGCCAGTAATTGCTGATTCTGCATCCCCTGGAACAATTGCCGAATACCATGATTTGGGTTTAAACATTTATGGAGCTAGAAAAGGACAAGGATCTCGAGATCATGGGTATAAATGGCTTGAAGACTTACGAGAAATTGTAATTGATCCTGCCAGATGTCCAGATGCATGGCGAGAATTTACTGGTTATGAATTTGAGTTGGATTTGAATGGTAATTATAAATCAGGCTACCCGGATGGTAATGACCACACAATGGACGCAACACGATATGCACTAGAAAGATTGATACAGAAAGGAGGTTTCGAACCTTGGAAGTAGATTCAATGAAGAAACTGCTGCAAAATACGCAAGCAAGAAGGACAGAGTTTATTTCGAAATACAGTACATCTAAGCGATATTATTTAAACAAGAATGATATTACTTTAAAGAACAATGGCGAATCTAAAACAAAAGAAGAAGATGCTGGTAAGGAAAGCAAAAACCCTTTTAGAGCTGCTGATAACAGAGTAAGTTCTAATTTTCATCAATTGCTTGTTGACCAGAAAGCAGGCTATTTAGCCACGAAGCCACCGACAATAGACGTTGATGATGATAAGCTCAACCAACAAATTAAAAATACACTGGGCGATAACTTCGGCTTGAGACTTAATGAACTAGTGGTAGATGCAGCAAATGCAGGTATAGCATGGCTACATTACTGGATTGACACAGATGGTCAATTCAGATATGCAATTGTGCCACCTGATCAGATAACCCCAATATACTCTACTGACCTAAACCGTAAGTTAGTTGCACTTAGACGTTCTTACAAAGAGTTAAATCCAGACACAGCCAAGTATCATTGGGTACATGAATATTGGGATGAACAGACAGTTACTGCTTTTAAATCGAGAGATGAGCAATTTACCGATCTTCAACCACTGGACGATAGATTTGCAATCTATGATGCAACGACAGGCGTAGAAACTGGTACATCAAGTGTCAACCATCATGGTCTAGGTCGTATTCCATTTATAGCCTTTCCTAAAAACAAAGAAAAACAGCCAGATCTATATCATTACAAAGGCTTAATAGACGTTTATGACAAAATTTATAACGGCTATGTTAATGACCTAGACGATATTCAGCAGGTTTTCCTTGTTCTTAAAAACTATGATGATCAAGATTTTGGCGAATTCAGAAAAAACTTACAAAAATATAAGGCAATTAAAATCGCAAATTTGGGCAATGCTGATGCCTCTGGAGTAGACCAGATGGCAATTGATATTCCAACCGAAGCAAGAAATTCAATGCTTGAGATCACCAAAACAAGCATCTTTGTTCATGCACAGGGAATTGACCCAACTGATTTTAAAACCAACAATGCCACAGGAACAGCTATTAAGATGTTGTATTCTCACCTTGAATTAAAGGCAGCAAAGACGGAAGCATATTTTAGGGACGCTTTAACAGAGCTAGTCCGGGCAATTATGAACTGGCTGCATGTCGCTGACGCTGATAGTCGACCGATAGAGCAAACTTGGACTAGAACCGCAATTCAAAATGATGTTGAAAAAGCGCAAGTGGTGAGCCAACTGGCAAATTGGACTAGCAAAGAGGCGATAGCAAAAGCGAACCCTATAGTTGAAGACTGGCAACAGGAAATGAAAGACCAAGAAGAAGATGTTAAAAACCATAATGATCAGTATGGTAACCCTGACATCCTAAACGGCGGTGACAATAATGACGACGAAAAGGGAAGTTAATTATTGGAAACGTCGTTTTTTGTATGAGAAACAGCAACAATTGCAAAATACTGCTGAATATGAAACGGCAATGCGGGCTCGCCTTAAAGAGGTCGAGCAGGTATTAGAGCAGGAAGTTAACTATTGGCTTAAACGATATGCTGCTAATCAGGAGATTACGGTTAAAGATGCTCGTAAGATACTGTCAACAATCGGTACTCGTGACTGGCACATGACTTTAAAAGAGTTCAAAGCTAAGGCTAAAGCTGGCGGCTTTGATAAAGAATTAGACACTGAGTATTTTCAAAGTCAGTTGTCACGTTTGGAGAATATAGACGAGCAATTAACTAACCTGTTAGCTCAATACGCTACCTCTGAGACAAATAAAATGGAAAACAGTCTATCTAACCAGTATCAACAAACTTACATGCACAGCATCTATTTAACACAAATAGAGAAGGCTAAATTATCGAGTAGCTTTGCTAATGTTAATGAGTACCAAGTAAAAGCCATCGTAAACAAGCCTTGGCGTGGCAGTGATTTCTCAAAGAGGCTTTGGAAAAATTACACAGAGATATTGCCGAATGAGCTAGGAGATGCATTATTGCGAGGATCAGTTCTAGGTCATTCCAACGAACAGATATTTAAAATGATGCGACAGCGACTAAAAGACGTTGAAGACTATCAACTGCATAGGCTTGTTATTACTGAGATGGGACATGTAGCTGAAACTGCAACAGCCAATGCCTATAAAGAAGAAGGAGTTGAGCAATACCAATATTTAGCGACACTGGAGTCACATACGTGTGATGAGTGTGCGCATTTGGACGAGAAAGTCTTCGATTTAAAAGACAAAGTAGAGGGCTTGAATTATCCACTAATACACCCATATTGTAGATGTACCACGATGCCATATTTCGAAGGATTACCAGATAGTTCTGAAAGATGGGCTCGTGATCCTGAATCGGGCAAGGGTGAATATGTTGAAAACATGACTTTTAACGAGTGGAAGAAACAAATTGAAATTAGACATGTTAATGAAAAGGAACAAAATCGTATTAATAAATATGAAAAAGTTGTTCCATCTATAAAAGAAATGCATAACATGTCGACTAAAGGTAAACCTTTATCAGTTATTGGCAGATTATACAAGGGAAAGTTGGTTAAATATAGATATTACGATGAAACAGGTTTTGTTGACAAAGATTTAGACTTAACTGACCATGGCAATAAAAAAATGCATATGATCGTACCTCATGTGCACTTTTGGGTAAAACAATTTGATAAAAGCCGTGGTAAAATAAGACTATATAGAAGAGCTGGTAGATCATTAACAGAAAACGAAATTGAGGACTTAAGGAGGTGGCACAATAATGAGCAAGATTAAGAGCTTAGCTCAATTTAGAGAGTTAATTGAAATAGGATACGAAATAGAGTTCACTTTAAATAATCGGCGTTGGTTATTGGAACCTGACCCAAATGCACCTGACTTTTCTGAGAGACGTGAGCTTGGCAGTGGTGACTATATTAAAAAATTTAAAAATATTAATGAAGTATTGAACTTCGAAATTGATGGTAAAAAGTTATCAGAACTATATTCTAAGTTTGATGATGTTCTGTGGTAGTTATTATATTTTTAAGCCTTTAATAATGGGAGAAATAAAATGGAAGACAAACAAAGTAAGGATTTATATGAAAGAATTGCTTTTTTTGAATTGAAAAATATAAAAATGTATTCGGATAATTTTGATACCCTAAAAGGTTCTGGGATAATTAGCCCCAAAGGAACATTTTCTGATGACAAAGAAGATTTTACTTATGGTTTTACTTTTGAAAAAATAAAAGAAACAGTACTGTGGTTAATAATAAATGGGTATCTTAAAGACTCTAATATAGACATTACCTCAACTCTAATTACTTTTCATTATGGAGATCAATCTCCAATGACTGAAAAGGGTATAGAACTTTATAGAAAATTATCTAAAAAGTATAATAAGGAGTATTTTGCAGAAAAAGCTAGAAAAAAAATTTCTGAAAATAATAATCAAAACAATTAATGTAGCTTAACAGCTACTTTTTTTGTGCCCCAAGCATGGCGTAAAAAGGCTTATTTTTTATGCCTTGATTTGTGGCCGCCCCACGTAAAAAGAAGCGAGAGAGGAAACAAATAAATGAAACGTGAAGAACTAAAAAAATTAAACCTAAACGATGAACAAATTGACAAAGTAATGAGCCTACATGGTGCTGACGTTGAGAGCGCAAAGTCCAAAATGGAGGAACTGAATAAGACGAATGAGTCTTTGCAGTCGCAAATTGCTGAACGAGATAAGGATTTGAAGTCACTCAAAAAGCAAGCAGGAGACAACGAGGAACTCAGCAACGAATTCAAGGAGCTGCAAAACAAATACAAACAGGACACAGAAAACCTGACTAAAGAATTGCAACAAACCAAGCTTAATAGCGCAGTCGACAGTGCTCTAGGCAAAGCTAAAGTACGCAATTCCAAGGCTGCGAAAGCTCTGCTGAATCTTGATGATGTAAAACTCAACGACAAAGGCGAAGTAGAAGGCTTAGACGATCAAATTAGTTCATTGCAGAAATCAGATGGCTATTTATTCGACCATGGAAGTAAAGAGCCGTATCAACCACAAGGTGGTGGTGGTAAGACCGATCCTGATCCAGTAGCCACGATGACTAATGTTTTTAAAGGAGAGAATAATAAATAATGGAAACAGTTAATTACGCAGAACAATACCAACAAGCAGTACAACAAGCGTTTTACGATGGGCACTTGTATACTGCTCCACTTTGGAACTCGCCAAGTAATGGTTTGATTTCATTTGATGGCGCTAAGCATATCAAACTTCCAAGATTAACAATTGAAGAAGGACGTAGAGACAGAAAAAGACGTGAAATAACCGATATTAAGGCTAACTATAGCAACGACTGGGACTCATACGAGTTAACTAATGAGCGTTACTGGAGCACACTAGTTGACCCATCTGACATTGATCAAACTAACTATGTAGTATCAATTGCTAACATTACCCGTCAATTCAATCTGGACGAGAAAATGCCCGAAATGGATAAATACATGTTTAGTAAGCTATTTTTAGAGAAACAAACTAAAGACGGTGGCAAAGGTATTACCACTGATACGTTGGATGAAAAGAACATTCTTACTGCCTTTGATAATATGATGGTCGATTTTGATGAAGCAAGAATTCCAAATCAAAACAGATACTTGTACGTAACGCCAAAGATCAATGCAATCCTTAAGCAAGCTGAGGCAATGAACCGTGGCTTAACACTCAAAGATCCAAACAATGTACAACGTACAGTTTACAGCTTAGATGATGTAAACATTGTTGTAATTCCGTCTGATTTAATGCAAACAGCATACGACTTCACAGTTGGCGCAAAGACTATTGATGATTCTAAACAAATTGAAATGATGTTGATCTACAACGGTGTTCAAATTGCACCAGAGAAATATACTTTTGCAGGTTTTGATTCACCAAGCGCTAAATCAAGCGGTAACTGGCTTTATTACGAGCAAGCATATAATGATGTTCTACTGCTTAATACCAAGACAGCAGGTATTCAGTTTGTGATTGCAGACAAAGTTGCTCCACAAGCACCATCAACTAAGGCAAGTAGCACTAAAACTGCAAGCAAGAGTGGAAAGTAAAGATGAATGACGAACGTAAAAAGGAGATTAAAGATAAGATCGCCCAATTATTGGGTGACAAATCAAATAATGATCTGATAGATTTCAGTATAGACAGAGTAATTAAATCGGTGGACAACTTTACTAATATACCTATTGATGAATTGCCTCCAGAAATAGATAGCACTATCACGGCAATGTGTTTGCAATTAATACAGACACACGAATGGACTAGTAATGATACCGTCAATTCAATTAGTGAAGGTGATGTGTCGGTTAACTTCGGCTCGCCAGCAGAACTTTATGCTCAAATGCAAAAGCTTAACCCGATTACAGATGACTTTATCAACGACCTAATTCATTTTAGGAGACTACCGCAATGATTGATGCTTTTAACAAGTTGAAAGAAGTAGCCCCAAAATTATGGAATGACAAGGTAACTATTCAAGCAACTAAGAAAGTAGTTAACGAGCATCATATAACCTCGAGTGAGCCTGTGACGATAGTTACAGATGAACCAGCTAAGGTTATACTCAAAGGCTTAAAAGCCAGTGAACAGTCGTTTTATGGCACTGATGAATACGATGCTACTTTACTGATTAGAACAGGAATAGATGTGCCAGCAGGTGCGACTATTATTGTGACTGATGTTAATGGCAAGGTGACGAAGTATAAGCGTAGCAGTAAAGGCTATTCAGGCTATGTGAGCCACCAAGAAATAGCAATGACAAGGGATGAAAAAGCATGAGCGCATTTGGAGATTTTGACAATAGTCAATTTGAAGAATTTGCCAAGCATGTCAATGCTCAGGTATCAGGCGGTCAGCTTAAAAGTGAAGTCAAAAAAAGCGTTAAGAATGTGGGAGAGACCTATAAGCGCAATGCAGAAGCAAACACGCCTGTTAAGACTGGCGATTTAAGACGGAGTTGGCAATTAAATGGTCCGATTTTTTCAGGGGCTGACATCTCGATCGAACTTAGAAATGGGAAAAACTATGCATCTTTTGTTGAGAACGGACATAGACAGACGCCAGGCAGATATGTTCCTTCTATTGGCAAAAGGCTAAAGGTAAGCTGGGTTCCTGGTCAGCATTTCCTGCAGGAAGCAACTAAGCAGACCTCCAATCAGATCCCACAGCTGATTACGCCAGTAATGGACGATATTTTAAGGAGACTGATGGAATGACGATCATTGAACGTATTGCTGACGAGATAGCACGGTTATTCCCTGAGGCAACAATTTACACTGAAAACCAAGCAGACGGCTTTACTGAACCGTCTTTTTTTATTGAGAAGATTGATACTAGTTCAGCTCCTGAAATGTTTGATAGGCAGACTCGAAAGTATGCTTATCAGGTTATATATTTTCCTAATCCTAAAAATCCAAAAACAGATATGGAACGTGTGGAAGATTATCTCTTGAGTGGTTTGCTAGAGCTAAAAGACTATGCTCCGCTAAGACATATTCAAGTAACTCAACAAGAAGACAATACGCTAATTTATCAATTCGAAGTTTGGGGTAGGTTTTACCCGGATAAAAAAGATGAAATCAAATTAAACAATGAAGAAGTGAAAGGAAATATTAAATGAGTTGGAAAACACAGAACAAACGCCGTCCTGGTGCCTATTTTAACGTTGTCGGTAAGGGCAATAACAACAATGGCACAGATATTGGGCGGACATTACTACCAGTTAGCACACAACTTAACTGGGGAGCTAAAGGGATTATTAAAATAAACAGTGACTCTAACTTTAAAGCATTGCTTGGCCATGATATTGATGAGCCAGAGTTGCAAACTTTGCATGAAGTGCTCAAAGGAGCAAACACAGTTTTATTGTTAAACAACAATGATGGTGTTGCGGCAACAGCCAACGATGAGTCATTACCGTGGGCATTTACCGCAAAATTTCCTGGCACAGTCGGCAATGAATTGCATGTGACTGTGCAAAAGAGCGATAGCAAGGTGATTGTATCAACTTTGCTAAATAGCAGGATTGTCGATCAACAAGATATTAGCCTTGATAAGCCAGAAGTTTTGATGTCAAACGATTTTATTAATGTTAAATTGACTGACAGAACAACACCTACAAGTCCCACGACTAAGGGCAGCGATAATAATTCTAAGGCACCAATTGTTAAACCAAAAAGCCTGACTCCGAATGAATATCGGACTCAAGCTTTAAAGAAATTATATAATTTTTATCAAAATTTTTGGACTCAAAACGTAATATAAATTTAAATTAGTCTTTTTTCATTAATAATAAGATCAATTGAATTGTCTTTTCTTTTTAAAATAGTTTTTCATCAATCAGATTAATGGAATAAAACCCCTAAAGTTATGCTTTATAAACGAATTAAATGAATTAATAAAATTAAATAAGTTTGACTTCTATAATGCTTGTAATTTTAGTAGTTAGTCTTCTACTAATTTTATTTTAGGAACATCAGAAGTTATTATTTCACCTTTATTTAATTCAACATGAATTTTTGATACCTGACCGTAGTCCTTATCAGGGTGCTTTGCTAAAATTTCATTAATGTCATCTTCGCCATTGTCAGAGAATATGTTTCCAGTTCCTCGTACAGCTTTAATAGTATAATCGCCAGGTTTGATATCTTTACCTACTGTCCAACTGCCGGGGGTTAATATCTTTCTAAAAATACGTTTGTCTGGAGTTGGGATTAGTTTTGTTGATTCAATTCCGTCAATCTTTATCTTTTCTCCAGCTTTTAAGTCAGTGGTGTACGAAGAAAGTTTCATCCATGTATCATCCTCAGTTGGCCCTAAAATGACATTTATATTACGATCATTAGGACTGTTTCGTGAAAATAGATTGCCACTACCTGAGACGGCCTTAATTACATAACGCCCAGGTTTAATCTCTTTACCGACTTTATGAGTACCCGCCGACAGTGTTACTGCTTTAGCAGTATTTTTCTCTATTACTACTTTTTTACTTTGTCGATTGTTACTTCCACCTTTATCACCTGATTTGTTCGTATCATTAGCTGAACATCCTATCAAAGAAAAGATGAATAAGCTTGTTATTAAAAATGATAAGGTTTTTTTTAGATTACCCATTACTTCCTCCCAAAGATTTACTACCATAGGTTTAATGTCGCTGGCGTTATGGACAAAATATGAACCTTAATATTTAAGATTTTTAATGTTACAAAAACTTTATATAATTAAATTAAAAAATTTCATGTGATGCTTTTATTTTTTTAATTCTAGTATAAATAATTATTATAGAAGATACAAGAATAGATTATTTTAAGTGACAATTTTTCAATATCAAAATATATTGTACTTTTTAAAATAAAAGTTAAAGTAGGATAAAATCTAACAAATGTATAAGAAAACTCTTTTATCAGAAAATAAAAATTTTTAATGGAATGTGAGAGATTTAAACTTTCGATATAAAATTTTCAATCATACTCCCCAAAATTCAGATGAAAAATACATAGAGATTAAACTCCGATTGTTATACTTGATCCGACAACTTCTTGAATAGTAGTCAAGCATTCTTCACCCGATCTAGTTATATCCTTAATCTTTAATATAAAAAGAATTGAAAAAGTTTAGTTAATTCATAGAAATTAATATTAATGAACAGAATCCTACAAAAATTTCAAAAAAATGTAGACATAAATAGAAACTTATGCTAAATTATTAAGAGTGGTCGAGAGATGACAACAAAATGGAGGATTAGCTCAGCTGGGAGAGCATCTGCCTTACAAGCAGGAGGTCACAGGTTCGAGCCCTGTATCCTCCATAATGATGGTGGTGTGAAGGGAAGTTCGCGCCGCCATTATTTATTGATTTAATAAATTGAATCCTTGCATTTTCTTTCAGAATAGGTATACTATTGAATGTGCTTTGATTCAGAATAATGACCCGTTGGTCAAGTGGTTAAGACATCGCCCTTTCACGGCGGTAACATGGGTTCAAATCCCGTACGGGTCACTTTGGAGGATTAGCTCAGCTGGGAGAGCATCTGCCTTACAAGCAGGAGGTCACAGGTTCGAGCCCTGTATCCTCCATCGTTCTATGGCTACCGAACATGCGGTAGCTTTTTTTATTATCAATGTATATATAAGAACATAGAACGAAAATTTTAAAAAATCGGTTCAAGTCCTGAGAGGATCCTTAAGTGGAGATGCCTTGTAACCGAATAGCTATTGTCTATAGGGGGACTAATATGGAAAAACGTTTGTTTACTTCAGAATCTGTTTCTGAAGGTCATCCAGACAAGATTGCTGATCAGATTTCTGATGCAATTTTGGATGCTATTATTGCCAAAGACCCTCAAGCTCATGTAGCTTGTGAGACCATCGTCAATACTGGTATTGTCTATGTCTTTGGTGAAATATCAACTAGTGCTTATGTTGATATTCAAGGAATTGTTCGCAAGACAGTTTTGAGAATTGGCTATGATAAACCAGAACTTGGCTTTGATGGCAATAATTGCG
Source organism: Lactobacillus huangpiensis (assembly GCF_019972815.1). Lineage (GTDB taxonomy): Bacteria > Bacillota > Bacilli > Lactobacillales > Lactobacillaceae > Lactobacillus > Lactobacillus huangpiensis. The sequence continues at coordinate 70,149 of NZ_BPPA01000008.1, read as the reverse complement.
CTGTCTTAATTGATATTGATGAACAATCACCTGATATTGCTCAAGGCGTTGATCATTCTCTTGAAACGCGTGAAAATCAATCTGACGAAGATCAGCTTGATCAAATCGGGGCGGGAGATCAAGGCTTAATGTTTGGTTTTGCAATCAATGAAACGCCTGAATTAATGCCTCTGCCTATTTCGCTTGCTCATCGCTTGATGAGACAGGTTGCTAAGCTACGCAAAGATGGTACTTTAACTTGGCTTAGACCCGATGCTAAGGCAGAAGTGACTGTTGAATATGATGAAAAACAAAAACCAACACGTGTAGATACCGTTGTTATTTCAACACAGACCGATGATAAGGTTTCAAACGAAGAGATTCGCCAAGCTATGATAGATTTGGCAATTAAAAAGGTAATACCTGCTAAATACCTTGATGAAAAGACCAAGTTTCTGATTAACCCATCAGGTCGCTTTGTTATTGGTGGACCTAAGGGTGATTCAGGACTGACTGGACGTAAAATTATTGTTGATACTTACGGTGGCTATGCTCGCCACGGTGGTGGTGCATTTTCTGGAAAGGATCCGACAAAGGTTGACCGCAGTGCCAGTTATGCTGCCAGATATGTGGCTAAAAATATTGTTGCTGCAGGCTTGGCTGATCGCTGTGAAGTTCAATTAGCTTATGCAATTGGTGTTGCTCATCCAGTTTCAGTTATGGTTGATACTGCCGGAACAGGTAAAGCAAGTGACGAACTCTTAACAAAAGCAGTACGTAAAGTCTTTGACTTGCGCCCCGCGGGAATAATTAAAATGCTTAATTTAAGGCGGCCAATTTATGAGCAAACAGCAGCTTACGGACACTTTGGCAGAACAGATATTGATTTACCATGGGAGAAAACTGATAAAGTTCAAGATCTTTTAAATTTTGTTCATGAAAATAAATAATTTTAGCAGCTAATGAAGGAGTTGTAATTGTGAAGAAGACAAATGTACGAGTAGTGATGATTGCGATTTTTATGACGACATTTATGACTGCCATCGAAGGTACAATCGTTTCTACTGCAATGCCGACAATTGTTTCTGATCTGAACGGATTGGAAATTATGAATTGGGTTGTTTCCATTTTTTTGTTTATGACTGCTGTATCAACTCCTTTATATGGCAAATTAGCTGACAGCTTTGGGCGTAAACCAATTTTTCTATTTGGAATAGCTCTTTTTGTGATTGGATCTGCTCTTTGCGGTCAGGCTCAGAATATGGTTGAATTAATTTTATTCCGTGTTATTCAGGGTCTGGGTTCTGGAGCCGTTCAACCGGTGGCTATGACCATAATTGCAGATTTATACAGTCTGGAAAAAAGAACAAAAATGCTGGGTCTAAATTCTGGTTTTTGGGGCGTAGCTTCAGTCATTGCTCCATTACTCGGTGGCTTTATCGTACAAAATCTTTCTTGGCATTGGGTTTTCTACATTAATGTGCCAATTGGTATCATTGCACTTTTATTAGTTGTCTTTTTCTTAAATGAACCAAAGAATAAGCAAAAGACAAAGCTTGATGTTAAAGGAACATTTTGGTTAGTTGTTTTGCTTTTAACCTTAATGTTTACACTACAAGATTTAGGTACTCTTAATCCTTTTATGCTTATTGCTTTAATTGTACTAATCATAGTCAGCGCAATTATCTTTTATCATGAAGAAAAGCGCGCGGATGATCCGATTATGCCACTGTCAATGCTCAAGGGCAAAGAGTTCTTGGCTGTTAATATGATTACCCTGCTTGTTGCCGGAGTAGTTATTGGCTTTGAATTTTATATTCCAACCTGGATGCAGGGGATTAATGGTACTTCTGCTACTATTGCAGGTTTTGCCGTAACTCCAAGCTCTGTTATGTGGGTTGTGGGTTCATTTTTGATCGGTGGCATGTTGAGTCGCTGGGGTGTAAGAAAAACCTTCTTTGGATTGCTTACAATCCTGCTGATTGCTGACTGCATGTTATTGCTTGTTCCTATTCATACTCCGTTTTGGGTCTTTTGTGTCATAGCAACTCTTAATGGCTTTTCCTTTGGTGGAGTTCTAACCGCTTCGCAAGTCAGGTCACAGGTTTTAGTTTCTAAAGAAAATATTGGTGTTGCTACTTCCTTTAACACATTAATGAGGTATTTAGGTCAAACAATGATGGTTTCCATTTTTGGTATTACCTTCAATACCGTCGTGGCACATCAACTTGCAAAACATCCGAATTTGACACAAGGCATGATGAACAAAATAGTTTCATCAGCTAAAGCCCAAGAACTATCTGCGAACTTAATTCCACAATTAAGGCAAGTACTTTTTAGTGCTTTAAAAGGGGTTTACTTCGTTTCGCTTGTTGCTATAGTAATATCTGTTATTTTTAATTGTATTTATAAAAGCAAAAAGAAAGCTAATTAGTCGTTAAATTTATAACAGACCTGCTGGTTTATTTACCAGCAGGTTTTTTTATTTTAAAATTTTTTCATTAGTAGAAATATTTTGCCTGAAAAATTATAATAATAATATTAAACTTAATAAGTAATTGGAGTATTAAAAAATGGCAAGGGAAATTACTAATTGGCGTTCCTTAGGTGGTTACACTGGATTTGAAGGAAGAAAAGTAAAAGACGGGTTACTTTTTAGATGTGGGCAATTGTATAACTTGACTCCTTATCAAAAAGAACAAGTACAAGATAAATATCAAATTAAGAGAGTTTTTGATTTTAGGGGCGAGGAAGAAAGAAAACAATTTCCGGATTATTTGTGGTCCGGATTAGATTACGTTGTAATTGATGTTTTAAAAGATGCTCAGGTTAATCAAGCCAGTGTTGAAGAAATCGTTTCTGGTAATAATCAGGCTGAAGAAGATATGCTTACCACCTATGAAGAATTAGCTTTACAGAAATCTGCTCAAAATGGCTACCATCAATTTTTAATGACTCTCATAAATGATCCTGTTCCGACAGCATTTCATTGTTTTGCAGGCAAAGATCGCACAGGAGTGGCAGCAGCTTTAATTTTGAAAAGCCTGGGAGTAAGTGATGATCAAATCTTAACGGATTATCTAAAAACTATTGAAGCGCGCAAGCAGGAAAATCAGGAAATTTTGGACTACCTAAGAGACCAATTAACAAGTTCACAATTGAAAGATGTTGCTGTAGCTTTAACGGTTCAAAAGTCATATTTAGAACGGTATTTTTCTGCCATTAGGCAAAATTATGGGGATTTTGATAATTACCTGATTAAAGGACTGAATTTACCGAATGATTTTAAGAGCAAAATGAGGCAAATTTATTTAGTCTAAAATTTAAATAAACAAAAAGATGATATGTTCCTTGAATTTTGGAATCATATCATTTTTAAGTTTTTGACTTCTTTCACTATTGATTTTGAGTATTAGTACATACCAAGTTGAAAACTTTAACAATTACGATTGTAAATAGTAATCTATACAGACAAAAGAAAAGTAAAGTTACAGACTGGCTAAACTAATGCTTATTGCTTTGCGACTTAAATCATTAGGAGAAAACTTATTAAAATAAATTTGTACAGTGCTACTTTTTTATTTTAATAAAATATATATTAATATAAAAATAGTTAAAATTTTTTATAGACAATAAAACATAGAACCAATGTAATAATAAATTTAGACTAAAACTATAATAGTTATTAGCCTTATTAAATTAATTTTCAGATGACATTTTGACAAAAATAGGCTAGATTTGTAGAAAGTAGTTTTAATTATTAAAATTTTTACTAAGGAGAAAAAATGAAGCGCGATGATTATATTAAAAGTTTAGATCTTGAACCTCATCAAGAAGGTGGCTGGTTCAGGCAAGTTTATACTAGTGATCAACAATTTTATGATGAGGATAGTGGTGGAAATCGATTTTATTACACTTCCATTTACTTTTTGCTTGATGATACCAGTTGTTCTCACTTTCACCGACTGAACCATGATGAAATGTGGTATTACCACGATGGAGAAGCGATTACTATTCATTGTATTGCTCCAGATGGTAAATATTCAGCTGTTAAATTGGGGAAAAATGTTTCTGCTGGAGAATTCATGCAATTCAAAGTTCCCAAACACACTATTTTTGCATCAGAAGTTACTAAACCAAACAGTTTTTGTTTAGTAAGCTGTGTTGTTTCACCAGGATTTGATTATCATGACTTTGAGATGCTTAAAAAGGCAGATTTACTAAAACAATATCCTGAATACAAAAAAGTCATTGAACGTCTAGCGCTAGATTAGAGTGATTATGAAAAAAGGATCCAAGGCTTTGAAAATAAGCTTGAATCCTTTTTATTTAATAAATAGTACTTTGTGCTCTTTGGTTTTCTAAATAATAATGGTAAAGGAAGGAATAGCCGATTAAAAGAAATGATATTCCTTCTAAAAATCCGCCAACTACGTCTGAAGGGTAGTGGACATGGCTAAAAATCCTTGTATAACCGATTAATATTGGAAAACATGCCCAAATGATACATAATACAGTTTTAGCGGCTTTATTTTTTATTAATAAAATTGTTAAAACAATCAAAATTCCAAATAATGTGGCACTGCCAACAGAATGACCAGACGGGAAACTATATCCGTGAGCTGTCACAAGGTGGTGGGTAAGTGGTCTGTGACGAGCTATTGCATGTTTGATGATCCAGTTATAACCATTGGCTGCAATCATTGTTCCAGCTGTAAAAAATGCATAAGCAAATTTTCTACAAAATGCTAAAACAATAACCAGGATGATTGTTTCAATCATAATTACATTGGTATTGCCTAAATTGGTAAATGTTGTAGCAAATTTGATTACTGCAGGATTGTTATTGCAGATAATACTAATAATTGTTTGATCAAATTCACGAATAAATTGATTTTCAGAAGCAACTAGTATTGCCCAGATAGCATATAAAATCAAAAATATCGTCGCAGGTATTATGGTGTCTCTCTTTGTTTGAATTGTTTTGTTCAAAAACTTTCTCCCCTTGTTTTTTTTTGCATTTGTGGTAAATTATAATCATTATTGGTCAAAAAATAAAGATCAGGAACTAGTAGCAGTTTTGTTTTTCTATAGAGAAGAGTCGGAAGGTGCAAGACTTGAAAAGCAGATTGTGAACTGAGCCTGGAAAAAATCTAACGTTTGCTTTCCGCGTTAAGGGGCATGAGTGTCGCGCTTTTGGCGCGGAACTTAGGTGGTACCGCGATTATTCGTCCTATGAAAAAATATTTCATAGGACTTTTTTTATGAGGTAAAAATATGTATAATCACAAAATTGTAGAAAAGAAATGGCAGGATTACTGGGAAAAAAATCAAACATTTAAAACCGGTAATGACCCGAAAAAGAAAAATTATTATGTTTTAGATATGTTCCCTTTTCCATCTGGTAAGGGACTGCATGTAGGGCACCCGGAAGGATACACAGCAACTGATATTGTCGCACGAATGAAACGTAGTCAAGGATATAACGTCCTTCACCCAATGGGCTGGGATGCTTTTGGTCTTCCGACTGAACAGTATGCTCTTCAAACTGGACAAGATCCGGCCGTTGTTACTACTGAAAATATTGCCAATTTTAAAAGACAGCTGAATACTTTGGGCTTTTCCTATGATTGGAACAGGGAACTTGCAACTTGTGATCCAAAATATTACAAGTGGACCCAATGGACATTTGAACAAATGTATAAAAACGGTCTAGCCTATGAAGCTGAAGCTCCTGTTAACTGGTCACCAGATTTAGGTACAGTTGTTGCCAACGAAGATATTGTTGATGGTAAGACTGAACGTGGCGGTTACCCAATCTATCGACGCAATATGAAGCAATGGATGCTTAGAATTACCAAATATGCTGACCGTTTGCTGGCTGGTTTAGACAATCTTGATTGGCCGGAAAACATTAAAGAAATGCAGCGCAACTGGATTGGTCGTTCTGTAGGTGCACAAATTACCTTTAAGGTTAAAAATTCCAATGAAACTTTTGATGTCTTTAGTACGCGTCCGGACACTTTATTTGGTGCAACTTACGCTGTATTAGCTCCAGAAAATGAATTAGTTCAAAAAATTATGACTGATGGTCATAAAGATGAAGTCAATGCCTATATTAAACAAATTGAATCTAAGTCCGACCTTGAAAGAACAGATCTAAATAAAACCAAGACAGGTGTCTTTACAGGTGCTTATGCAATTAATCCTGTAAATAATGAAGAAATTCCTATCTGGATTGCTGACTACGTACTTGGCAGTTATGGTACTGGTGCGGTAATGGCTGTCCCAGCTCACGACTCCCGTGATTATGAGTTCGCCCGGAAATTCAATTTGCCTATTAAGGCCGTTATCAAGGGTGGAGATATTGCACAGGAAGCCTATACCGGTGATGGTCCACACATAGATTCCGAGTTCCTAAACGGACTCAACAATGCAGAAGCTAAAGAGAAAATTGTTGCCTGGCTCACTGAACACCATGCTGGAGAAAAAAAGGTTAATTATAAGTTACGTGACTGGGAATTTAGTCGTCAGCGCTATTGGGGTGAGCCAATTCCAGTAATTCACTGGGAAGATGGAGAAACAACGCTGGTTCCAGAAGATGAATTACCACTCGTTTTACCTCATGCTACTGACATCAAGCCGTCAGGAACACCTGAGAGTCCATTAGTTAATCTTAAAGACTGGGTCAACGTGGTTGATAAAAATGGTCGTAAAGGTAAAAGAGAAACTAATACTATGCCTAATTGGGCTGGTTCATCATGGTACTTCTTACGTTTTGTTGATCCTCACAATGATAATAAATTAGCTGATTACGAATTGCTCAAGAAGTGGATGCCGGTTGACCTCTATATCGGTGGTGCAGAACATGCTGTACGACACCTGCTCTATGCAAGATTTTGGAACATGGTTTTATATGATCTGGGAGTTATTCCAAATGAAGAGCCGTTCCAAAAATTATTCAATCAAGGATTAATTCTTAAAGATCATGATAAAATGTCTAAGTCAAAAGGCAATGTTGTTAACCCAGATGACGTGATCGATGAGTACGGTGCAGACAGTCTGAGAATGTACGAAATGTTCATGGGTCCACTGGATGCTTCAATTGATTGGGATGATAATGGACCTGCTTCTACCAAAAAGTTCTTGGACAGAGTTTGGCGTTTATTTGTTAACGATTTAGACCTTAAAGCTATTCCTCAAGAAAATATTGTGACTGAAAATGATGGCACCTTAGATAAAATCTATAACGAAACTGTTAAGAAAGTTACAGAGGACTTCGATAATTTACATTTCAACACCGCAATTTCTCAATTAATGGTCTTCATTAACGCAGCACAAAAAGCTAAAACTATTCCAAGAAAATATGCGGAAGGTTTTATTACGCTTTTAGCACCAATTGCTCCTCATATGATGGAAGAAATTTGGCAAATATTTGGTCATGATGAATCTGTTACGTTTGCAAAATGGCCAACCTATGATCCGGCTAAATTAGTTGAGTCAACGGTTGAGATTATGGTTCAAGTTAATGGTAAACTGCGTGGGAATTTTACAGCAGCTGTTGGTTTGGATAAAGATGAAGTTCAGAAGCAGGCACTGGCTCTACCACATGTACAGAAGTTTTTGCAAGGCAAAGATGTAAAAAAGGTCATTGTTGTACCGAATAAAATTGTCAATATTGTAGCTAAATAAAGTTAATTTTTCCTAAAGTGCAAAGTATATTTGTTGTTAATTGCCTTTTTTCATTCACAATAATATAGTTAGTAAACTAGATTTAGGGAATATTAATGAGAGAAAATAATTTATCTGAAAAAAATACACAAAATACCTTCATTAAGGGCAGTGCATGGATGACTTTTGGCTCTATTACGTCACGTATTTTAGGAGCACTCTATATTATTCCATGGTTTTATTGGATGTCACCTTATGGCAACATTGCCAATGCATTAACTGCTAGAAGTTATAATATCTATAGTATTTTTATTTTAATATCTACAGCAGGTATTCCTGGCGCCGTTGCGAAACAGGTAGCAAAATATAATGCGCTTAATGAGTATGGTGTAGGACGTAAGCTTTTTCATCGTGGTCTGATTTTGATGGTAATTTTGGGTATCATTTCAGCTGCAATAATGTACTTTGCTTCGCCTTTTTTGGCTTCTAATGGTTCGCAGATTGATCCCAGACAGGTAAAAGTCATGCGTAGTCTGTCATACGCCATCTTGATAATCCCTGTTTTAAGCATTATGAGGGGATATTTTCAGGGATATGAGGATATGATGCCATCAGCCATGTCTCAATTTGTAGAGCAATTAGCACGAGTTATTTGGATGTTGTTAACCGCTTATGTAATTATGCAGGTGCAACATGGCAACTTTGTTGACGCTGTTGTACAATCAAATTTAGCGGCAGCAATCGGAGCAATTTTTGGAATTGCCGTTCTAGCCTGGTTTTTGCTTTCGAGGCGTAACAAGCTTAATGAATTAGTTGAAAATTCTAATAATGAAATACAAGTTTCAACATCTGCTCTTTTTGCAGAAATTATTGCTCAGGCAGTACCGTTTATTATTATTGATGCAGGAATACAGCTTTTTTATCTGGTAGATCAGTATTCTTTTCATCCAATGATTGCCAGTTTGATCAATGCATCCAATAATACAATTGAAACTTGGTATGCGTTATTTGCTCTAAATGCTAATAAGCTGATTATGATTATCGTGTCTCTTGCCAGTGCAATGGCCGTGACAACAATTCCTTTGTTGTCCGCAGCACACACAAAGCATGACTTTCACGGGATTTCAAATCAAATAGGCAACACTTTAGATTTATTTCTATTTGTCATGATTCCAGCCTCTTTTGGTATGGCAGCAATTTCTACACCGGTTTATACAATTTTCTATGGGTATGACAAGCTAGGTTCAAATGTTTTATATCTTTCATCATTTACAGCAATTAGTTTAGGTTTATTCACTGTATTGATGGCGATTTTACAAGGTCTGTCAGAAAATGGTCTTGCAATTAAATATTTAGTATTAGGACTAATTATTAAAATTTTAATGCAGTATCCAATGATCTATTTGTTTAAGATTTTTGGTCCGCTGATTGCCACTAACTTAGGGATGCTCGTTATTATCTTTATGGCCTTAAAACACCTTAAAGTTGGCTATAATTTCAACCAGGATAGAACAAGAAGACGTTTTATTGGAATTACCGCATTTTCTGTAACCATGTTTTTAATTGTTTTGGCAGTAGAAAAAGGACTTGAATTGTTCTTGAATCCTGCAAGTAGTTTGCAGTCGTTGATTATAGTAGTTATATCCATTATTGTCGGGTGCTTATTTTACGGATTTGCTGCGATTAAGTCTGATTTGGCACAAAAAATTCTTGGGGATAAAATTATTCCTATATTAGAAAAATTGCACATTCATGCATAAGTGAAAAGGTAATTTAAAACTTGGTACCGTAGTAAAAACGGTATCAAGTTTTTTCTTTGGGCTAAATATATTTGGAACAATTTTATTAATGAACTTATAATAGCTTTTAGCTTTTAAAAGTTAAATAAAAAACTCTTCGCTAATTGAACTAAAACGCTATAAGCAAAGAGTTTATTAATTTGAACTGAAATATAATATTTAATTTATTGACTTAATCTTTTTAAGAATGCAATTATTTATAATTCAAAGTATAGTCTACACAGTCAATAATCTTATGCATACCTTCAAATAAAGCATCTTTTTCGGTAGATAAGGAAATTCTAAAGTATCTGTCGGAATATTCCAAATCACTACCCTTGGCAACAATTACATGAAAGTGGTCTTCTAAGAGTTTATAGTACAAATCAACATCTTTGATTTCATCAGGAATTTTAATAAACATATATAGGCCTCCTAGATACTTTGAGGAAGCAAAATACTTACTTGTAGAAAGCAAATTAGTTAGTTTTTTACCTCTTTGTCCAATTTCTTCAATATGATGGGTATAATGATCTGGTTCTTCTAAAATTATTTCACCAATGAATTGACTAATAGTTGGGGCACTAAAAGTGATCCCCTCATTATAATAACCGTCTTGCTTAATAATATCGGCAGGAGCAATCACATAGCCTAGACGTATTCCTGGGATAGCAAAAGTCTTTGAAAAACTGCTGACTAATATTTGATGAGAAATGTCAGTTGAGACTGGTTGATATTTATAGGTGCTCGGATAGTCGCTATAAACATGATCATCAACTAGAAAAATGTTGTTTTCCTCACATAGTTTATTCAAGAAGTTACGGTCTGATTCTGATAAACTTGCGCCTGTGGGATTGTTAGGATAGTTAATGATAATAGCCTTAGTTTTTTGGTTTACTGCGTTTTTGATTTGGTCTTTTGGTAGTGCAAAATCGGGAGCCTCTGATTTGACTATCACTGGCTTTGCACCTACTCCTGCAATTAAATTTAAGTACGAAGGGAAGAAGGGAGCAATAACTATAATTTCATCACTTTGAGATTTGATGATTGACTTTAAGGATAAAAATGCACCATGTAAGCATGACACTGTGATTTGGATGTTATCTACATCAATATCTTTTATGCCATATTTTTCTTTGTAATATGTCACAATTTCTTTTCTGAGTTTTGGCAGACCCATACCTGGAGTGTATCCGTTGCCTTCTTTTTCAACTCGTTTCACAAGTTTGTCAATTATACTTTTGTTTATTCCAGAACGAAAATCCCCAATAGATAAGTCAATGTAATCTGATGGGAGTATATTAACGTCTAAGCTCATAATATATTAACCTTTCTTTAAGTAAATTATTGTATAAATCATATTATTTAATTCGAAAAAGGTCAAATTGCACAAAAATAAATTCAGGTCTAATTTTTCATATAATCGAACTTGAATTAAACTTGAATTTTTGAGTAAGACAAATAAATTTATTTTTTAAGAATTTAGTACTTATGAAATTCACCGTCAGGAGTGTCATTACCGTGATCCTTTTCAGGCATAACAATTGCAGCAATAATATATAAAAGCAATCCTGTAAAGAATGAAAACAATATTAAGGCTCCGCCTCCAATCCTGGTCCATGCTTTATCCCAGCCAAAGTATTCCGCGACTCCGCCAAAGACACCGGAGACAATCTTATCCTCAGATTTTGTTAAACGTTTTTGCATGACAATACCTCCTTTTACTATAATTTTAATACAAAAAAATCATTTAAGTACAATTGAAAACATATTTTTAAAAATAAAAGTAGCCAAGTCTAAGTTTTTGAAAAATCACTTGCGAAATACCATTGATGCTGTTTACAGGAATAGCAATTTTTATACTAATATAAGCATTTAATTTTTGCTTATTTTTAGTTAAATTGAAGTTGCTTCAAGTAACTACTGTGACTGTCAATTAGCAAGTTCTAAATAATACGCTAGAAACGGGGAAAAATAATAAAAACAAAAGAGCTAGATCCTTAATGGACTAGCTCTTACTATCTTAATATGATGCCCCGAAAAAGATTCGAACTTTCACTTAGTTACCTAAACAGCGACCTGAACGCTGCGCGTCTGCCAATTCCGCCATCGGGGCTTATTATTTTTAGCACAGTAATAATCATACCAAAAATTTGGTAAAATGTAAGCATAAAACGTAAAATAATCCAAAAAATATCAGGGAAGGGAGAATCATACTTGAAAAAGAAAGCAAAAACCATCATTCTATTTTTTATCAGCTTTTTATTACTGGCACTTCCAGTTGACGTGAATGCTGCTTCAAAATTGCCTGATAATTTTGATCAAGATAAAGTAGCTATCGATGCTAAAGCAGCAATAGCAATTGATAGTAAGACTGGCCAATTATTGTATGGCAAAAATATTAATCAGCCATTGCCCATAGCTTCAATGACAAAACTGGTAACCGCATATTTAACCCTAAAGGCAATTGATCAGGAAAAAATCAATTGGAACACTAAGGTTACGCCTACTCGGCAAATTTTTGCCGTTGCCAGTAACAGAGAGTATTCAAACGTTCCCTTGCGTATGAAGCACACGTATACGATTAGACAATTGTATCAAGCAACTTTAATTGAATCCGCCAACGGAGCCGCAATGATGTTAGCAGAAGCAATTAGTGGTTCTCAGGTTGCGTTCGTTAAGCAAATGAGACAGCAGTTGCAAAAATGGGGCATTAAAGATGCTCGTATTTATACAACCTGCGGATTGCCCAACAAAAGCGTTGGTAATGATGCTTATCCTGGTGCAGGTAAAAATGATGAGAACATGTTGTCTGCCAAGGATATGGCTATTGTAGGCCAGAAATTAATACAGGATTATCCTGAAGTACTTAAGACTACTAAAATTGCTAAAATGGACTTTATTGACCAAAATATGGCAACGCCAATGAGCAATTTTAACTGGATGTTAAAAGGGATGCCGCAATATCATAAAAATCTAAAAATCGATGGTTTGAAAACAGGAACTACTGACGCTGCAGGTGCTTGTTTCATTGCCACTGCACCTTATCGTGGAGGGCGAATAATTACTGTGATAATGGGAGCGAAACATGTTACTAACACTGATCCTGCCCGTTTTATTCAAACAGCTAAACTGCTCAATTATGTTTATCAAAAATACGAGCCCTTAGTTTTTCAGCGTAATGAAGTAATTATTGGTCACACTAATATGGCAGTTCACAATGGACAAGCCAGGCAGATAAATATTGGTATCAAAAATAAAGCATTGATCTGGATACCACGAAATGGCTTTAAATTTCAGGTGGGTCTAACATCCAAAACTGTTGAAGCTCCAGTAGAAAAAGGGCAAAAAATCAACGCTTATTACTTTAAGATTGGCAAAAACAAAATTATTTCACTGCAAAGCCCTAATGGATTATTGTTGCCCGCCCATGCTTTAGAATCAACTAATAGAGTAAACATTTTTGTAAGGTTTTGGCGCTGGCTATTTGGAGGCTAATATGGCAGTAATTACAGAAGATATTTTGACCAAAGTAATAAAAAAAAGACCAAGTGACTCTCATAAGGGCAATTACGGTCGGATCTTATTAATAGGTGGCAGTGAAAACTATGGTGGTGCAATTATCATGGCCGCTGAGGCTGCACTTAATAGTGGTGCGGGACTCATTTCTGTGGCCACCCATGCGATGAATCTTGATGCACTGCATGCACGTAATCCTGAGGTCATGTTTATTGACTGGCGTGATCGGAATTTGGTAAATTTAATGAAAAAAATGGATGTTATCGTTTGTGGACCAGGTTTAGGATCCAGCACTTTTACTCGGCAATTAATGTCAACGATATGTCAAAATGTTTCTCAAAATCAAATATTGGTTTTGGATGCGAGTGCTTTGGACATGATTGGTCAGGATCCAAAGCTAATTCCAACTCACCCCGGTTTAGTGGTCATAACACCACATCAAATGGAATGGCAAAGATTGAGTCAAATTAGAATTTCATATCAGACTGACAGTGCGAATTCAAATGCTTTGAAAAAGATTTTTCCTACCCAAAATGCTATTTTGGTTTTAAAATCAAATCACACTCACATTTATACCAAAGCCGATCAGATTTTTGTAAATCCATTAGGCAATCCTGGCATGGCTACAGGTGGAATGGGAGATACCTTAGCTGGTATAATAGGTGGCTTTACAGCTCAATTTGGCAATAGTTTGGATTCTGTTCTGGCCGCAGTTTTTATTCATTCTTTGGCAGGCGATAAAATTGCTGAAAATAATTATGTAGTGCGACCGACCGAAATAAGCGCGATGTTGCCACAGCTAATGAATCAATATGCTAATTAGATATTTTACGTTGAAAATTTGGTTGGGAGAAAGGTTATAACATGAAGAAAAGTCTTTTAAAAATTCTTACTGCTTTTTGTGTTTTATTAATATGTGCTATTAGTCTGGCACGAATTTCAATGCCATCTCAGCCAGAAAAGAAAAATTCAGCTATGGAAGTAAAGAAAACTGCTGTTATTAAAACAGCGGCATCTTATCGACCGTATCAGGATCCAAAAGATTTACGTTCTCCCTTTAATTGGAAAAAGCCAAGTGAGACAAAGCCCTATCCTAAAATTAAGCATCTCGAAAATGACTTAACAATTAGAGTCTCCCTAAAGGGTAATCGAGTTTACATCTTGCGGGGTAATAAACGAGTGTACACCATGCTTGCAAGTGCTGGTTTGTTTAAAAAAGGTAAGTCATTGACACCAACAGGAAATTATAAAATTAAAAATGGTCGTGGAGACTCTTTTTATAATCCTGAATTAAATGAAGGTGCTAATAACTGGACTAGTTGGGACAAAGAAAATGTTTATCTTTTTCATTCCGTTCCTACGAAAGGCAATGGCAAATACAATATTAAAGAGGCTGAAAAGTTAGGTGTCAAGCCTGCCTCTCATGGCTGTATCAGATTAAGCGTACCTGATTCACGCTGGTTGGCTGAAAATATTCCAGTAGGTACCAAAGTAATTATCAAAAATAACTAAAAAATTTGGCTAAGCTTTCATTTCCTGTTATAATCTTTTGATGAAAGTGGTTAGGAGTAGTAGGCATTTTTCTAGAAAAGCGAGTTTGAGTTGGTGAAAGTCAAGCTGGAAAAATGACTGAAGGCGTGCCTAACTAATAATTTAGCAAATTTAATAAGCGGATACTTTGTATCAAATAGAGTGGTACCGCGGGTTATAACTCGTCTCTTCTTCAAATAATGAGGAAGAGACTTTTTTTGGCATTTAGGAGGAAAAATGGATTTTAAAGATAAGGTAGTTGACTTAATCGCTAGTCAGATTGACCTTTCCAAAGATCAAATCAATTCATTAATTGAAAGACCAAAAAATGAAAAAATGGGTGACTATGCTTTTCCAGCCTTTGCATTGGCAAAAATGCTGCATCAAAATCCTGTAGTTATTGCGCAAAATATTGCAGACAAACTAAAAAGCAGCGACTTTGCTTCAATTAAAGTTGTTGGACCCTACGTTAATTTTTCTATCAATCACAGCAAGTTGATTTCACAAACTCTCACAGAAATCTTGCAACAAAAAGAACATTATGGTGACCAAAAATTGGGAGAGGGGAATGTTCCTATTGATATGTCTAGCCCCAACATTGCAAAACCAATGTCGATGGGGCACTTAAGGTCAACAGTAATTGGCAATTCAATTGCCAAGACCCTGCAAAAAGTTGGTTACACACCAATTAAAATCAACTATTTAGGTGATTACGGTACACAATTTGGTAAATTAATAGCGGCCTACAAGCACTGGGGTGTGGAAGAAGACGTTAAAAAAGACCCGATCATGAATTTATTTAAATATTACGTCAAGTTCCATAAAGAAGCTGAAAAGCACCCTGAGCTTGAAGATGAAGGTCGCGCGTGGTTTAAGAAATTAGAAGAGGGTGATCCAGAAGCAGTTAAATTATGGCAGTGGTTCCGGGATGTTTCCTTGGCTGATTTCAACCGTATTTACAAAGAATTGGGTGTCACTTTTGATTCGTATAAAGGTGAGGCTTTCTTTAATGATAAAATGCAACCCGTGATTGATGAACTGAAAGAAAAAGGACTTTTGCATGAATCTCGCGGTGCACAAGTGGTTGACATGGGTGAAGATGAAAATCCAGCTTTGATTGTTAAATCAGATGGTACTAGCATCTACTTGACACGTGATCTGGCAGCTGCGATTTATCGTATGAAAACTTATCATTTTGTTAAAATGCTTTATGTGGTCGGCAACGAGCAGGCTCAGCATTTTGTAGAATTAAAATCTGTTTTGAAAAAAATGGGTTATGATTGGGCTGATGAAATTTACCATGTTCCTTTTGGATTGATTACTCAAAATGGTAAAAAATTATCTACTAGAAAAGGCAATGTGGTATTTCTTGATCAAGTTTTACAAGATGCCGTTAAACTAGCTCAAAAACAAATTGAGCAGAAAAATCCTGATTTGACCAATAAAGATCAAGTAGCTCATGATGTTGGAGTTGGCGCAGTTATTTTTCATGATTTAAAGAATGAAAGAACCGAAAACTTTGACTTTGACCTTGATGAAGTTGTTCGTTTTGAAGGTGACACAGGTCCATATGTGCAGTATACAAATGCTCGTGCACAAAGTGTTTTGCGCAAGGCAGCTGCTCAAGGTCACGAACCGCAATTAACAGATATAAAAATCGATGATGACTGGTCTTTTGGTGTTGCTAAGTCCCTTGCTGATTTTCCTCGTATCATTGCTCGCAGCAGTGATAAGTTTGAGCCGTCAGTTATTGCTAAGTTTGCTCTTGATTTAGCTAAGAAATTTAACAAGTATTATGCAAATGTTAAAGTTTTAGTAGATGATGATCAAATTAGTGCTCGATTGGCATTAGTCCAGGCAACTTCAATTGTTTTAACTGAATCTTTGCGTCTATTAGGTGTGAATGCTCCTAAAGAAATGTAAAAGTTTTAAATAATAACGTTTACATCAAATAAAAGATTGTTCAACGATTAATTAATACGATACAATATGACTGTAAGTTTAATAGGAGGTATATTTAATGGCATATTTAGATAATGGTAATCAAATCTTTAAAGATGCTCGTAAAAGCCATTATGCAGTAGGTGCTTATAACACTAACAACTTGGAATGGACACGTGCAATTTTGCAAGCAGCTGAGGAAACAAGAACCCCAGTTTTAATTCAGGTGTCAATGGGTGCAGCTAAGTACATGGGTGGCTATAAAGTTGCTAAGGACTTAGTTGAAGACGAAATTGATGCAATGGATATTTCTGTTCCAGTTGTATTGAACTTAGATCACGGTAGCTTTGAAGCTGCTAAAGAATGTATTGCTCTTGGTTACTCATCAGTTATGTTTGATGGTCATGCATTGCCAACTGAAGAGAACTTAGCTCAAACTAAAGAAATTGTTAAGTTGGCGCATGAACGTGGCATTTCAGTTGAGGCCGAAATCGGTAAAATTGGTGAAAATCAAGGTGCCGATGGTGGTGAACTTGCTTCTGTTGAAGACGCAAAAACTTTCGTAGCTGCAGGTGTTGACAAACTTGCTTGTGGTATTGGCAATATCCATGGTGTTTATCCAGAAGGCTGGAAAGGTTTAAACTTTGATCGTTTGAAGGAAATTGCTGATGCAGTTTCTGTTCCATTGGTATTACACGGTGGTTCAGGTATTCCTGAAGACCAAGTTAAGAAGGCTATTTCTCTCGGAATTTCTAAAGTTAACATTAACACTGAATTCCAATTAGCTTTCCAAGCTGCTACTCGTAAGTACTTTGAAGCACATAAGGATGAAGATAAAGACAACAAGGGTTACGATCCTCGTAAGCTTCTTCTTCCAGGCACAGAAGCAATTACAGCTTCAATGAAAGAAATGATCACTTGGCTTGGTACTCCATCAATTGATGACAAGATTAAGTCAGCTGGTTTTGACAAGAGTTCATTGAACTTGGAATAATTTAATAATTATAATATAAGAGAGATCAATCTGAATGATTGATCTCTCTTTGCTTTAACAGCTGGGGTTAAAAATCGACTGCAAACGGAAAACACCATTTTCATAGTCGTATTTTAAGACTGAACAGTTTTTAAAGTGATATTTGCGTTCAAAAGTATTATATTTTTCCCACTTTCTGTAAAAATTTGCTATAGCACCGGCGTGCGATACAATCAGAATATGTTGATAAAGAGATGATTCTGCAATACTGATAATCGCTTTATTGATTCTTGCGACTACCTGTTTTTGAGATTCGCCACCAAATTGCACAAAAAAGTCGTTATAAGGTAGTGGCGGATTTAAGTGTTCACCTTCTCCTTCGTATGTACCGAAATTCCACTCGCGTAAATCTTTGTGTGTTTTAAAAGGTAGATCGGTCACTATTTTTAAAGTATCTATTGCCCTTTCAGAAGTTGAACAATGTGCCTCTTCTAAATTGACTTTCTCATGCTCAAAATATTCTTTTTTCGTTGCTTTTGCTTGTTTGATTCCTAAAGAAGTTAAAGGTGAATCACAAAATCCCTGAATCTTATGTTGGACATTAAACAAAGTTTGTCCGTGACGCATTAGATAAACATATTTCATATTTTTACCTTCTTTGATATATATACATTTAATTGTAAACAAAAAGTTCATAAAAATCTAAATGAAATAAATTGACTTAAAGTTCAATTTAAGCGTTATACTCAAGAAAAGAAGTATGGAGGGATAAACATGATTTTTGAAGAAACATTTACACTTAATAATGGGGTAAAAATCCCTAAACTAGCATTAGGAACCTGGAAAATCCCAGATAACGAGGTAGCTTCGCCCGTGCAAACTGCCTTAAAAATGGGTTACAGGCATATTGATACTGCTCAGGCATATCATAACGAAAAAGGAGTTGGCCAGGGTATCAAAGATTCAGGTATTAGTCGTGACCAAATCTTTATTAATTCTAAAGTAGAGGCTGAAATCAAAAATTATCAAGAAGCTAAAAAGTCGATTGATGAAACCCTTACTCGTATGGATCTTGACTATTTAGATATGATGATTATTCACAATCCTCAACCTTGGAAGGAAGTTAACCAGTCAGATGATCGCCATTTTGAAGGAAATATAGAGACTTGGCGAGCATTAACAGATGCTATGAAAGAAGGAAAATTACGCGCAATTGGCGTTTCCAGTTTTCAGCCAGAGGATTTGCAGAATTTAATTGACAACAGTGATGTTAAACCAATGGTAAATCAAATTTTGTGTCATATTGGAGCAACACCAAAAAAGTTAATTGATTTTTGTCAAGAACATGACATTGTTGTGGAGTCATTTTCGCCAGTTGCTCACGGTGAGGCTCTGACGAACAATACTATTAAGAGTATGGCAGAAAAATATCAAGTTTCAGTTGCCCAGTTATGTATTCGATATGATTGGCAGCTCAATACAGTGGTTTTGCCAAAGTCTGTTAATCCAGAGCATATGAAGCAAAATGCAGAATTGAACTTTGAAATAAGTGATATAGACATGAAAACTTTGGAAAATATTCATAATTTTGATTATGGCTCTTCGAGTCATTTTCCAGTATTTGGAGGAAAAAGATAAAAAAGAGTGTTTCAAATCTTTTAAAGTGAACTTGAGCTTAAATTTTTCGAATAAGTTATCAGAATATAAAGTTAATTTATTGATTTAATTTGATAATAAAGACAATCAAAAACCTAACTTACCTTCTAAGCTGATTTATCAGTTTAGAAGGCTTTTTTGTTTAAAAAATTTAAATTAAGTCAATTTTTAACTAATAAAGTAACTTCTTGATAAGCTTATTTTTACTTACAATTAATATAAATGTCCGTTGTAGAAACAAACAACGGACACTTTTTAATTATTTAAGCGTTTACATAAGTAGCAAAATAAAAATATCAGGAGGTATGACCAGTGCATAAAGAAATTAGTCAAGAAATTATTGATTATCTCAAGCTTCACAATAAGTTCATTACTTCTGAAGAACTATCAAATGGTTTAAATGTTTCAAAAAAAACAATTGCTCGCCATATCAATAGTATCAACAAAAAATATTCTCAACCAATAATTGTTTCCCAAAGGGGGCGGGGCTATGAGCTAAATTATTCAAATTATCTAAATGTGGCAAATAGCAATGTCCATAATGATTCATCAACACAGCTCAGACAGGAGAACATGCTGGCAAAGTTGCTTTTTGCATCCCCCAACGATGTTAAAATTTATGACTTAGTTAACAGTTTGTATATCAGCGAACCTGTCTTGAGAAATGATGAAAAGCAAATCAGTAAAAGAATATGTAAGTGGAATTTAAAACTTGAAAGCAAACAAAGATCAGTAAAGATTACTGGCAATGAGAAAGACATCAGAAGTGCTTTGATGGAGGTAGTACTTCACATTAATAAGTCTACTGACATTGAAACTTTGCGGAAAAATACTTCTCAATTAGATCAAAAGGATTTTAATTTTGCTTTAAGCCAGGTCGAAATGGCACTGAGAGTTTTAAATGGCTCTTTACCTTATCCGTATAATATAAATTTTTTTGCTCATATTTACGTTCTTTTGATTAGGGCAAAAAAATTTAAGGCAATTGATAAGTCAATTTCTTTAGATACCAGTTTGCAAACAGAAATTAAAATGAATCCTGAAATTTTTAGCATTTGCAAAAGTATTGTATCAAACATGAAAAAGTATCTGGGCTTTAAAGGAGAAGAATTAGATTCCGAAGTGTATTACTTGTTTAAGTATCTGCTAACTTCTCGTTTTAATTCATTTGATGGCATTGTTCTTGATGATCGCGATTTGGCAGATCAGGTTACCGACTTTTTTATTTCCAAAGTTTCCGCTTATTTGCATTGCAGCTTTTCACCTTCTATAAAAGATGAAATTAAAAATCATGTTTTGGCCATGATCAGCAGGTTGAAAATGAAGATATCCTTACCAAATGCACTTTTAAAAGATATCAAACTAGAATATCCGCAAGTTTTTACCGCTACTAAAAAAGCTGCAACATTAGCAAGTCAAAAATTTAATTTACCGATTATCCCGGACGATGAAACTGGCTTTATCTGTTTGTACTTTGCTAAATATTATGAAGAAAATAATAAATCGAATGAGAAGATTAAGGCCTATGTGATTTGCACAACAGGTATTGGGACTTCTGGAATTATTTCTACCAAGATAAAAAACTCAATCCCTGAAATTGAAATTGTTGGGTTAGCTTCTAATTATAATATTGAAAATATTATCAAAAATAAGCCTGAAATTGAATTGCTAATTAGTACAGTTCCGATTAATTATCACGGAAAGATTCCTGTCGAATTAGTGAGTGCCTTTTTTACGAAAAAGGATGAGCAGAAAGTCAGAAATGTAGTAAGGAATATCATTAATGAACGAAGTTTTGCTTGATAGTTGTGATTTTGATGTAACAGATCAAAAAACGGCTTTTCAAATTATAGCTGATATAGTCGCTTCAAAAATGGATGTGAGCAAAAAAACAGTTTTAAAAAGTTTGTCAACGAGAGAAAAAATCGCTAACACGGCTTTGGTAAAGGGAATTGCCATTCCTCACATAATTTTAGAATCCGATTTTACGCCTTGGTTATTGATTCTAAAATCAAAAACTTTGATAGCTGATTGGGATTGTCTTGATGATTCCAAGGTTAATACGCTTATCTGTTTAGTAGTTCCTAAAATAATAAAAAAAACCAATAAAAGCTTTAAAAAAATAATTCAGATCATAGACAAGTTGGCTAACGACAGTGTCATTGCAAAAATAAACAAAGCTGAAAGAGCAACTGAAATTGTTCAGATTTTAAAAAGATAGGAGGTCAAAAAATTTGGCTGATAAAGAAATTAATATTGCGAAAGTCATTAATTTAAACTTGATTGACCTTCATTTAAATGGAAAAACTAAAAAAGATGTAATTAAAGAGCTCAGTACTCTTTTGAAAGAGGATGACGATATTACAAATACCCAGGACTTCATTGATGACGTATTTCTACGTGAAGAAGAAGGGGAAACTGGAATTGGTCAAGGGGTAGCAATTCCACACGGCAAATCAAAAGCCGTCAAAAATACTATGATAGCGATTGGTCTAAGTGATCATCCTATACCTTGGGAAACTTTAGATGATAAACCAGTTACAGCCGTAATTTTATTTGCAGTCAGGGATCAAGATGCGGATACGTTGCACCTAAAGCTTTTACAAAGAGTGGCAATTTTACTGTCTGATGATGATTTCATTGATAAGCTACATGCCGCCAAAAATAAGAAAAATGTTATTGATCTTTTGTGTGGAAACAAAGGGAGATGATTAATTATGAAAATAGTTTGTGTTTGTGCTTGCACATCTGGTATTGCCCATACTTATCTAGCAAAGGCAAAGTTGGAAAAGGCAGCCAAAGAATTGGGAGATGAAATTCACGTTGAAACCCAAGGAACAATCGGTACTGAAAATGCATTAACTCCTGAGCAAATTGCTGAGGCAGATGTAGCATTGCTGGCTGTTGATATTGCAACTACTGGCAACGAGCGCTTTAAAAATATTCCGACAGTAAAAGTAGGTACTTCACTGGTTGTAAAGGCTCCCAAACAATTGCTGGAAAGAATTGAAGAAGAAGTGAAAGAAAGAAAGAGTCAAAAGGAGTGATTTAAATGAATACATTTGTCACAGGTGCTAAAAAAGCTGGATCAGCCGTCAAAAAGCATCTGTTAACTTCCATTTCATACATGTTGCCATTAGTTGTGGCTTCTGGATTATTGATAGCCATAGGTAATCTGATGGGCGGTAAGCAGGTAACTAGCCTTGCACAAATGAACTTTCCTAATAGCATGACCACTTTAGGTGTGCTGGGAATGGGATTATTACCATCGTTCATCGCCGGTTATATTGGTTATTCAATTGCTGATAGACCGGGTATTGCGCCTGGATTTCTTGCAGGACAGATAGCTTCTTTTTTGGGAGCAGGTTTTCTTGGAGGTATCATTGGAGGATTTATAGCTGGTTATATTGCACTAGGTATTAGAAAAATTAAAGTACCTCGGTGGGCCAACGGACTGATGCCTATGTTAGTAGTACCAACTGTTACTGCAATTTTTACAGCTCTGATTATGTTTTTCCTATTAGGTCAACCATTAACTGCTGCCACGACCGCTCTTAATCACTTCATTACTGGCTTAGATCGGTCACAAAGAGCCTTATACGGTTTCTTAATTGGCTGGATTGGTTGTGCTGATTTTGGTGGAGCTATAAGCAAAATTCCAAACTTAATTTGTGATGGCTTATTACTTGATGGGATTAAAGGGCCTGAAGGAATTAAAGTCTTAGCTGCTATGGTGCCACCCATTGGTATTACTATGTCTTACTTTTTAGCCAAACTATTTCATAAAAATATTTATACCAAAAGAGAAATTGAAAATATTGAAGTAGCTTTTCCGATGGGATGTTGCATGATTACTGAGGGCGTTATTCCAATCGCAATGAACGACTTATTACGGACTTTGCCTTGTACTTGGATTGGTTGTGGAATTACAGGAATGATAAGTTATGGCTGGGGAAATGAAAGTTCAGTTCCTTCTGGCGGAATCTTTGTTATTCCAGCAATGTCTAAGCCTATGATTGCCGTAATTGCTTTATTGGCAGGTTCATTAGTAACAGGTATATTATTGGCAATTATTAAAAAGCCATTGACTGATAAAGAGGTAAATGAAATACAAGACGGGAGTCAAGATGATGAAAAAGATGTTGACCTTTCGGGTGTGAATTTACAATAAAAAACTTAGAGGAAGTGATGCAGAATTTAATTTAAAAAAGTTAATTTAATTTAATGTAATGTAATTAGTAGACGAGGAGAAAAAATGACCTTAGTAAATATGAATCAGCTGCTTGAGGTAGCAAGAAAAAACAATTTTGCAGTAGGAGCATATAATGTTTCAAACTTGGAATTAATGAGAACTTCAATTGAACAATGTGAATCTGATTATGCACCTGCGATTATTATGATCCACCCAACAGAATTAAGATATTGCAAAGATGATTTTATTAGCTATGTTTTAACTCGTATTCGTGACAGTAAAATTCCAGTAGCACTCCATCTTGACCATGGTGATTCTGTGGATAGTGCAGCTAGAGCAATTCATGATGGCTTTAGTTCAGTAATGATTGATATGTCGGCTGAAGATTGGGATACAAATGTTGCTCTAACTAAAGAAACAGTAACAATGGCTCACAGAGTTGGTGTTTCTGTTGAAGGTGAAGTTGGTACTATTGGTCAGACTGGAGTTCATATTGAGGGACACAAAAAAGAAGGCATTTATACCACATCTGAAGAAGCACAAAGATTTGTAGAGGAAACTGGTGTAGATACTTTGGCTGTTGGTATTGGAACTAGTCACGGCATTTACCCTGCTGATGTTACTCCTAAAATCAGAATTGATATTTTACAAAAGATAGTTCAGGCAGTTCCTGATACACCTCTAGTCTTGCATGGTGGTTCTTCAAATCCAGATGAGCAGATTGCTGAAGCAGTGAAGAATGGAATTAGCAAAGTTAATATTTCATCGGATTATAAACATGCTTTCTTCGAAAAGACTCGTGAAATCTTATCCGAAAATGATGGCTGGGATCCAAATAATTTATTCCCTGAAGCCATTGAAGCAGGTAAAAAGGTAGTTCATCATAAAAATAAGGTATTTAATTCAATTGGAAAAGCTAAACTATATGAAGGTATTGATCCTTGGAGATCAGATAAAATTTAAATTTTAGTATTAACAATTGTAGAGGGTCTACAACATTGAAATTTTGTTTCAAAAGTTTGTAGACTTTTTTTCTGTGTAGTCGCAAAGCTATATATTATTTTGATATTTACCTGGAAAAAATAGCAGTATAATATATTTTATATTATTAAATTAAAAAGATATATTTAAGGAGATAATTGAAGTGCGTGAAGAGTTAAGGTTTTTGAATTGCATCGACCATGAGGTGCCAATACAAGTTGATATTCCAAATGAAGGAGAAAAATTTCCTGCTGTATTGATGATCCATGGTTTCATGTCTTCCAGGAATAATGATAATCATATGTTAGCAAGAATTAGCAAAAAAATTGTAGAGGCCGGGATCGTTGCAGCGAGAATTGACTTGTGCAGTATGGGAGAGAACCTTTATTCAAGAGAAAATTATGGCATGAAAGTGATGACGGATGAGGTTAAAGCGAGTTTTAAATATTTGCAGTCTTTACCATATGTTGAAGAAAATAACGTTGGACTTTTAGGTCATAGCCTTGGTGGTCGCTTAGTATTTACTTGTTCGAGGTTACCAGCAAAAATTATAGTTTCTCTAAATGGCGCTATCAATACTTCTGAGCCTCTTGAAATGGCATATGATAAATTTCAAATGGATAATTTAGGTTACTGCATTGTTCATACCAGTAGCGGTGGTGTTGAACTGGTATATCATAGGTTCTTTGATGAATTGAAAACAACTTTGAATGACAACATTAAAAATTTTAAAAATCCAATTTTAGTTGAAGTATGTACCAGCGATCCCACTTTGGATCCAAATATCAGTCTGAATTTTATTAAAAACTGTCACATGGATAACGTAGATTCGTTTACTGTTGAAAATGCGAACCATACTTACAATGTTGAAACTGGTGATTTTACCAAACTTAATGAAGTTATTGGTAAGGTCGTGCCTTGGATTAGTTCGCATATAAAATAAAAAACCAGTCTTTTGTAAGACTGATCTGTTAAAAATAATTTTGAGCTAAACTTTAATTATTAAAGTTTAGCTTTTTATTTATAACTTTGTGAAAGTAGTTGGTTCATTAAGTGCGCGCTCTGTCCAAAGCAAAACTTGATTTTGATGAATTTCAATTGGTAAAAGCTCATGCTGATACAATCTTTCTTCCACATACATTTTACCTTTTTCATTAACAATAACAGGATAATCCCACTTGCCAATTGTAACTGTTAAATTACCATCTTTTTCATTTAGCGTAATTAAGCCGTAGCCTGGGTTTTCATAATCTCCTAAAAGATTATCTTTAGCCGCAAAATTTTCGGGTGATTTTCCTTTAAGATTGGCAATGTTTTCTTCACGGGTTGCTAATTTTTGATCAACGATCTGTTTGATTTTGCTAGTCCAATCCGTATCCGAAATACCTAAAGTATCATCTATGGTTTGATATGCCAATGCAAAAATTGCATCTGTTGAATCCATATTTGTGGTTGAAACAAAAGCTAAATCAAGATCTGGAACAAAGCCCATGAAAGAGCAGTAACCAATGTATGAACCACTATGGTAAAAGTATTTGTGTCCGCGGTAATCTTCCATCATCATACCTAAACCATAAGCACCAAAATTAGCACCACCGTAGGCACGGCTTGGAGCCATAATAGATTGAGGCAAAAAGTGTTCAGCTATTGCGTTGTTTTTGTTTTCTTTTTGCAATTTTAACTGGTATTCAGCCCAGGTAAGCAAATCCGAAATAGATGAGAGCATACTGCTGGCACCACCAACTTTACCAGGTGCAATAAAAGGAACCTCTTCTGTAATTCCATTGTCTCTAATATATGGTTTAACTATATCTTCTCTTGGTGCTTCATGATGGTTAATATAAGTTCTAGTTAACTTAAGGGGTTCGAGTAAATGCTGGTGCTCATAGGTACCGTAATCTTCACCAATTGCTTGTTCAAAAGCATAGGTGGCTAAAGCAAAGACCAGGTTGCTGTATTGCATTTTATAACGTAATTCATGGTTAGGCTTTAAATGACCAACGTGTTCAGCTTTTTCTTTTAAAGAAAGGTCATGCTTGTTCATATTAGTAAAACGCATCAGATCGTGAGCTGGTAAGCCACTTTGATGACTAAGGGCGTCCCTCCATGTTAAATGATCTTCAGCATATTTATCTTCTAGCTTAAGCTCAGGCCAAGACTTTTTTAAAGGATCATCTAGATTTATCTTACCTTCATCAGCCAATTGACAAACGGCAGTAGCAAAAAATGTTTTGGAAATTGAAGCTAAAGGATAAAGATTGTCTTGCTCAGCTTGACCATATACATGACTAAAGCTTTCACCTTTGTGATAAACACCAATTCCTAAACTGGGTAAATTAAAAGTATTAATAGCTTTTTGAGCTAAATCGGCAATTTTTTGCTTGTTCATATTCACTTTCTAACTCTTTCTATATTTATTTTTTCCATATTAAAATTATACAGAAGCATTTGTTATTTTACACTAAATAAAAATTCTTTTAAATACTCCTTTAAAATATATGATTATACGATTTGACATAAATGAAAAATTTATTAGTAATATGAATAAAATATAATGAAATGAGTGATTTTTATGAAAAAAAGAAGTAAGCTTGCTTCTGCTGGCATTTTGAGTCTAGCCACCATAACACTGGCAGCCTGTGCTAAAAGTGCTAACAATAGTGATGACACTAAGACAGTGAAAAAATTTCCTGTTGAAGCTCCTAAAAAGAATGTTAAAGATGGTGGAACTGTGAAAGTTGCAGTTGTTACAGATACACCCTTTTCAGGTATTTTTTCACAAGAACTTTCCTCTGAAGACCTTGACTCAATGGTTGCAGCTCCCGGTCAAGAAACTTTATTCGATAGTGATGATCAATATGGTGTCACTGATAAAGGTCCAGCTACACGTAAATTAGATCCTAAAAATAAGACGATCACAATCAATATTAAAAAGGGCGTTAGATGGTCTGACGGTAAACAGGTAGTTGCCAAAGATTTCGAATATGCGTATGAGATTTTGGCTAACAAAGATACAGCTTGTCCGCGGTATAGCAGTCAGTTTGAAGTCTTAAAGGGCTTAAAAGAATATCACGAAGGCAAAGCTAAAACTATTTCTGGAATTGAAATGCCTGATGGAGAAAATGGCCGTAAAGTTGTTTTACACTGCTCAGCTTTAAATCCAAGTATGTCAAATGCAGGAAGTCGTTCGCTTTGGGAAGCAGTTGAACCTTATCATTATTTAAAAGATATTCCTTTTGCTAAATTAAAGTCTTCAGATAAGATCAGGAAAAATCCGTTATTTTTCGGACCGTTTAGGATTGAAAAACTAGTTAGAGGGCAATCTGCAACCTGGGTACCGAACAAATATTACTGGAGAGGGAAACCAAAATTAGATAAAGTTGTTATTTCAGTGGTATCTCCTAATTCTGCTTCTCAAGCAATTAAAAGTCATAAATTTGATATTATTCCTGTAATTAATACCCAGTGGCCACAAGTTAAAAATACCAAAAACGTGAACTTCATTGCCCAAATCCCAATTGCTTATCATTATTTAGGCTTTAAAGTAGGAAAATGGGATGCTGAGAAGAGCAAGAATGTTATGAATCCTAATGCTAAGATGAATAATAAGGCTTTAAGGCAGGCAATAGGTTATGCTATGAATGTTGATGCGGTTAATAAGCGTTATACATATGGTTTAACATTTAGAGTAAAAACTTTGGTTCCAGAAAAGTTTGGTGATTACTTTGATAAAACTGAGAAAGGATATAATTACGACTTAAAAAAGGCAAATCAAATTCTGGATAAAGCGGGTTACAAGAAAAAAGGAAAGTGGCGCGTTCAGCCGAATGGCAAACCTTTGGTAATTCATTTTGCAGCTATGAGTGGAGATACTACTCAGGAGCCAATAGTTCAAAACTACTTGCAACAATGGCATAAAGTTGGACTTAATGTACAATTGTCCACGGGTCGTTTAATTGAACACAATTCTTTCTATGATAAATTACAACATGATAATAAAGGCGTCGACATGTATCTGGCTGGTTGGTCAACACCTACTGAACCTTCTCCACATCCATATTATAGTGAATCAGCACCTTTTAACATGACAAGATTTGTAACTGCAAAAAATAATAAGCTTTTAGATGAAATAAATTCTCAAAAGGCTTTTAATCATGACTATCGGGTTAAAAAATTTCATGAATGGCAAAGATATATGAATGACGAAGCTTATATTATTCCAGTTGATAATTCCTATCAAATCTTTGCAGTTAATGACAAGATTTCCGGCTATTCGCTTAAGCCGTCAAAACAAAATAATAATCATCCTTTGTGGAATGAAGTAGGTTTTACTAAATAGAAAGAAGCTGTAAATTTCAATGAGAACTGGAACAAAAATTATAACTTTAGATAATGGCTATCATTTGTGGACAAGTACCCAAGGTGAAGGTGATATTCATTTATTGGCACTTCATGGAGGTCCAGGAGGAAATCATGAATATTGGGAAGATGCTGCTGACCAATTAGCAAAGCAGGGACTACATGTTCAAGTTACTATGTATGATCAGTTAGGCTCTCTTTATTCAGATCAACCGGATTATGATAATCCTGAAATTGCAGCCAAATACTTAACTTATGAATACTTCCTTGATGAAGTTGATGAAGTTCGTGCCAAACTTGGTCTTGATAATTGCTACTTGATTGGACAAAGTTGGGGTGGCCTGCTTGCACAAGAATATGCAGTGAAATATGGTCAACACCTAAAAGGGACTATTATTTCTTCCATGGTTGATGATACTGATGACTATATTGAGTCAATTAACCGTCGTAGACAAGAAATTTTCCCGCAATCAGAAATAGATTTTATGCGTGATTGTGAAGAAAACAATGACTATGACAATAAACGCTACCAAGAGGATATTCAAATATTAAATATTAACTTTCTTGATCGGCGACAGCCATGCAAGCTATATCATATTAAGCGTATTGGTGGTTTGCCTGTTTACCATGCCTTTCAAGGTGATAATGAATTTGTAGTAACAGGTAAATTAAAAGATTGGCATTTTAGAAAGTACTTAAAGCAAATAAAAATGCCTACCCTTTTGACTTTTGGTGAAGAAGATACTATGCCTTTAGAGACTGCAAAGATTATGCAACGTGAAATTCCTAACTCACGCTTAGTTACTACACCGAATGCAGGACATCATCACATGGTTGATAATCCTGATGTTTATTATAAGCATGTAGCAGATTTTATTCGTGAAGTAGAAGCTGGTACTTTCGTGGGTGATTAAATTATCAGAAAACTTAGTAAATAGCTTTTGTTTAATTAGAATTTATTAAAAATTGTTGGATAAATAGGTTAACAGTATTATTTATTAGCAAAATTACTTGATTTGAATCTTCAAGTACTACATTATAGAATTTTTAATTAAATAAAGAAGATCGTTGGTCATTTGACAAACGGTCTTTTTAATTTTGCAGTAGAGGAATATCTTTATACGGTAATTTTACTTTCAGTTTGTCTAATGTGAAGGGAACTTTCAGAGAAATTTGATACGCAGTTAAATGCAAAAATTGTTCATTTTTAAAGTTGGGGTTATACAGTGGATCTCCCACAATTGGGCAGTCAATCGCAGCCAAATGAACCCGAATTTGGTGCGTCCTTCCTGTTTCTAGTTCTAATTTAACTAAAGCAGTATTGTTGTCTAAATACTTTAAAATCTGATAATGTGTGATTGACTTTAGACCATTGCTTATTATTTTGCGTTTGCGCTGATCAAGTGGGTCATGGCCAATTGGCAAATCGATTGTTCCTCTGTTAGCTATCGATTCATTAATACTAATCACAGCTAAATACTCGCGCTGAAAAAGTTTACTGGTTAATTCGCGATTTAAAATAGGAACAACAGCCGGGTTTTTGGCAACCAGTAGCAGACCACTGGTTAACATGTCTAGCCGATGTACGATAAAAGGGGAAAATCCTAAATAGGTGGCACAATCATTCAAAGCTGTGTTAGTTTCATTTGAATTAGGATGCGTCTTTTGCCCTGCAGGTTTATTTATGATTAAGAGATTGTCATTTTCGTAAATAACCTCCGGAATTTTACCACTTTCTGGATAAATATGTTGCTTGCTTTCAACGTGATCGAGCCATAGTTCAACTTTATCATTTGGCTTTACTTTTTGATTAAAATGATAATAACTACCATTAATCTGTACTTTACGTTCAACGCGTAAAAAATGACGCCATTTTCTGGGAACCAGTAATAGACGTAATAAATTATTTACAGAACATGGATTGAGATTTTTAGGAAAGTTAAAGGTAAAATAATAGCTCATAAATATTTGTTAAATCTTTTTGAAAATAAAGGTAATTTCCTTTAATATGGTACAATTTTAGTTGTTTCTAAAGGAGCAGATAAAATGGAAAACAATGAACCAAAGAAAAACGGGATAGGTGGCCTATGGCACCGTTTTGATAACCGTTTTTTTATCGGTCGCTGGATCATTTTGATTTTGCTTACCGTGATGTTATTGGTTTGTACTTATTATACCGTTAAAGTTAAAACTTCAAACATATCAAATTTAAAGGCATCATTATCAGCTACAACTGGTATTTACGATTATAGAAGCCAAAAATCTGGTTCACTATACTCACAAAAAGGCACCTATGTTGGCTATAATAAAATTTCACCTAATGTAAAAAATGCAGTTATATCAACAGAAGATCGTACTTTCTGGAAGAACCCAGGCTTTAGTATCAAAGGCATGGGCAGAGCTGCTTTAGGCTTGGTTCTTAATCGTGGTCAAATATCTGGTGGTGGTTCGACTATCACACAACAATTGGCTAAAAATGCTTTGTTGACTCAAAAGCAAACATTCTCTCGTAAAGTTGAAGAGCTTTTCTTTGCTGTCGAGATAAATCACGTTTATTCTAAAAAAGACATATTGACTATGTACCTTAATAAAGCTTATTTTGGCAATGGTGTATGGGGCGTTGAAGATGCCAGTCAAAAGTATTTTGGCAAGAATGCCAGTCAGTTGACAATCGGAGAAGGAGCAACTTTAGCCGGTATTTTGCGTAATCCAAGTAAATATAACCCAATTGACCATATGTCCTATGCTTTGTCTCGGAGAAACCTGATTTTAAATCTAATGGTTGATAATAAAAAATTATCAAGTTCCAGGGCGAAAAGTGAGCAAAAAATTGGTTTAACTTTACATGATACTTATCATAATAAAGATGGGTATCGTTACCCTTATTTCTTTGACGCAGTAGTTGATGAAGCAATTAATCGCTATGGTCTAAAAGAAGAAGACGTAATGAATAAGGGATTGAAGATATATACAACCCTTAATCAAAATTATCAAAGTCAGCTGCAGCAAAAATTTGACCAAGGTTATCTGTTCCCGCAAAACGCAACTGATGGTACTAAACCTCAAGGCGCATCAGTGGTAATGGACCCTACAACAGGTGCAGTTAGAGCAGTAGTAGGTGGTCGAGGCAAACATGTTTTCCGTGGCTATAACCGTGCGACTCAAATGAAAAGACAGCCAGGCTCTTCAATTAAGCCGATAGTTTCTTATGCTCCAGCACTTCAACAAGGTTATCACTATGATTCACAGCTTTCTAATAAACTGCAGCGTTTTGGTAAGAATGGTTATCAACCGCATAACGTTGACAATGGCTATTCTGATAAAATCCCGATGTATTCTGCCTTGGCGCAGAGCAAAAATGTTCCTGCAGTTTGGCTATTAGATCGAATAGGGGTATCTAAGGGAGTTCAATCAGCTAATAATTTTGGTATCAAGGTGCCAAAAGAAGACCAAAATCTTGCTTTAGCTTTAGGTGGGCTATCAACAGGTGTTTCACCAATCCAAATGGCTCGAGCATATTCAGCTTTTGCCAATAAGGGAAATTTGCCTAATAACTCTTATTTCATCACTAAGATTACTGATGCTAGTGGGAATGTGATTGCTGAAAATCATGATACAGGCACGCATCGGATTATCTCTGAAAATACCGCTAAAGAAATGACTACCATGTTATTGGGAGTTTTTGCAGGCGGAACTGGAACATCGGCTCAACCAGCCGGTTATCGGGTTGCGGGTAAAACTGGGTCAACTGAAGTACCAAACTCTTATGGCTTTGGTACTAAAGATCAGTGGATCGTTGGTTATACTCCTGACGTTGTGGTAGCTACTTGGGTTGGCTTTGACCGTACTAATCAGCAGCACTTCATGCATGGAGTTTCAGAAACTGGTATTACCAGATTATACAAAGCTGAAATGGAAGCAATTTTGCCATATACTGCTCAAAATCAATTTAAAGAACAAGCACCAAAGCAAATTATTCAAAGTAACGGTGCTGGTTCTGATTGGACAAAGGGCTTTGGTGATAAAATCGAAAAAGGCTTAGGTTCAGCAGGAGAAAAAATTAATGAATGGTATAATGACATTAAAGGACTTTTAGGTCATTAATTAGGAGGAAAAATATGATTAATATTTATGATTCAGCAAATCAAGTAGCAACCGATTTGCAAAAGCTTGACGAATTTAAGGCTTTAAGTGATGCCGTTGCTGCAGTTAAAAACAATGAAGAAAGTGCAGCTTTGTTCAAACAGATGGATGAAATGCAAACAAAAATTATTAATTCACAGTCTGAGGGAAGAGATTTTCCTAAGGATCTAGAAGAGGATTATAAAAAATTAAATGAAAAAGTGCAAAAAAATGCACAAATATTAAAACTCTTGCAGGCTGAACAAAGTATGTATAAAACAATTGACGACGTTCAAAAAGCAATTACTAAGCCAATTAATGACCTTTATGATGGTCTTAGGAATAAATAATAATGAAATTTATCCATTTTGCTGACGCACATTTAGATAGTCCATTTTTGGGGCTATCTTTTTTACCATCTGAGAGTTTTAAGCAGATTCAAAAAGCTCCAATGCAATCTTTAACTAAAATTGTAGATCTGGCTCTAAAAGAAAAGGTAGATTTAGTATTAATTGCTGGGGATACTTTTGATAGTTTCAAGCCAACTCCCAGTGTACAAATTTTTTTCGCCCATGAAATTGAGCGACTAGTCAATGCGCAGATTCAGGTAATTATGATTTTTGGCAATCATGATCATATGTCAAAGGAAGACTTATTGGTTGCTGAAAGTCCATATTTCAAATTATTGGGTAATGGTGAAAAAGTAGAAACTGTCTCTTATAAAACAAAAAATGGTTTTGAGTATGACGTGACAGGCTTTTCATATTTGGCAAATCATATTAATGAAGACTTTGCAACGCAGTTTCCTGCTAAAAGCAATCGTTATACCTTTGGCATCATGCACGCACAGGAAAGAGCTGGTGCAAGTTCACAAAATGTTTATGCTCCTTTTAGTTTGAGTGAGTTACAAAATCTAAATTATAATTATTTTGCATTGGGTCATATTCACTTAAGACAAGTCTTGTCCGAAACGCCATTAATTGTATACCCGGGAAATATCCAAGGGCGTCACATTAATGAAACCGGCCCAAAAGGTTGCTATTTAGGAACTATTGATGAGCAAACAAAACAAACTAAGATTCATTTTGTGCAGACTAATTCTATTACATGGAGTAAAAAAGAAATTGAATTAACACAACCAATGACAAAAACAGAACTGGAAAATATGATTATTAATTGTTTGTCCGCCATATCAACTACTTATTTTTGTCTGCAAATTAAGGGTGCTGATTTTTTGAATGAAAAAGAAAAAGAATTGGTTCAAGACAGTGATTTTTGGCAAATGATTTCCAGAAAACTGACTCACGATTCACAATTGGTAGATGTGAGGTTTATTAATGGGGATAATTTAGAAATCGCTTCTAATGATCAAAAATACTTTAAACAGGCTGAAAAAGAAGTTTTTAGTTCTGAACAATTTGCTCAAATAAGCAAAATTTGGGCTTTAAAATCTGATTATACTGATACTTTAGCCCAAGACCCTGAATTTGCTCTGGAAGTGAAGCAACTCGCTGAAGTTAAGTTGAATAGTAAATTGAAAGGAGCTAATGATGAAATTAATTAGAATTCAAATAGTTAATTTTGGTCAATTTTCAAACTTTACTTTTGATTTAACAAATTCAAATATTGATGTTTTTTATGGGGTAAATGAAGCGGGAAAGAGCACCGTCGTTGCCTTCATTAAGCAGATTTTATTTGGTTTCCACCTTGCTAATCAGGGTTCAGAATTTTTTGAGGACTATACTCCTTTAGCACAAGTTAGCCCAATGGGTGGATCTTTATTTTTTGAAAATGAAAATGGTCAGCATTATCAATTGGAAAGACTTTATGCAAAGGGTAAAGGTTCAAAAGCTGGCACTCTGACTGTTAAATGTGATAATCAGGTTGTACCAGAAAATGTTTTTTTTGATCAAATTAAAAATATTGATGGTAAATTTTATACTGACAGTTTTATTTTTAATCAGGATATGCTGGCAAAAGTTGATCAAATTAAGCAGAAAGACTTAATGGAACGTATCTATTATTTGGGTGAGGCTAATAGTGACAGTCTGATAACTTTACGTGACGATTTTTCTAAAAGTGCTGATGCCTTGTTCAAAAAAACTGGTAAAAAGCCGCCTATTAACCAATTGTTGTTAGAAATTAAAGAACAAGAAAATGAAGTCAGTAACTCTGAAAATGAATTTTCGGTTTACCAAGAACTTAATGGCAATTTTAAGAAGCAAAGAGGTTTGCAACATCAAGAAGAGCAAAAAGAACTTGAATTACAAAAAGAGTATGACAGTTTAGATAAGATTCAAAAACTTTTTCCGAGTTACGAAAAATTGCAGGATTTGCAAAATCAAGTTAGAACAATTAATTTTGATTCAAAGCAATTTCAGTCAGCTCAAACTCTAACCATACAAGCTGAATCTTTGCATAAAAAGCAACAAAAAATAACTGCAAAGTTAAATGAATATTCCGATGATCCGGAAGAAAATACAGCAGTTTCAAAGCTGTCACA
Organism: Lactobacillus huangpiensis; assembly: GCF_019972815.1. Classification (GTDB taxonomy): domain Bacteria; phylum Bacillota; class Bacilli; order Lactobacillales; family Lactobacillaceae; genus Lactobacillus; species Lactobacillus huangpiensis. Next base: position 34,945 of record NZ_BPPA01000008.1, on the reverse strand, counting down.
AAAAAAGCCGGAAGTATTGCAATGGCAATCAGAATATCGCAACTGCTTACAAAAAGATGAACAAATAAAAGATGAGCAAAATCAACTTATTGCACTTGATTCAAATTTAAATAAAATTGTGAAAATGAATCAAGAGCAAATAATTAAGTTGCAAGAAGATTATCAAAAACTACCTCAAAAGGAATTGAAGATTGAGCAGAGTAAGAGTGATAATTCTAAGCAATTCCTTCTTTTTGGTGGCATTATTTTTGTTGTCGGTTTAATTTTATTGTTTATTGCACAAGTTTTTGGCTTTTTAGCTAGCGGTGTTGGACTGGCATTAATAGTATTTGGTTCTTATCGGCAAAAACAAACACAAAAAACAGTAGAAACTGTTGCAGAACAGAACGAAAAAATAAGGCAACAAAGGCAGTCTTTTGAAAAACGGTATGGTATTAATCCAATCAATTTAGATATAAATAATTTAATTAATGAGTGGAGACAATATCAAGTATTAATTCAAAACTTAAAAAGAAATAATCAGCGAAAAAATGAGTTAATAGGATTAGTCACACCGATAGCAGTCCAATTAGGTGATGAACTGAATCAAACTGTAAGTACTTTTGAAGATGTATTGAATGCACTAGACCAACTAACTGAGAAAATAAATTTAGAGAAATTGCGCCGTGAAAAGCAAACTAGTTTAAAAAATAGTTTGGTTGAAAATAAAGATGAACTCAATGAAATTACCACTAAACTAAAAATAATCTTAGCAAAAGCGCAAGTTTCGAGTTTAGCTGAATATGAGCAAGTCCAAAAGCAAAAGTTAAAACAGGATAAGATACAAAACCAAATTGATGCTCTTAAGTCAAATTTGCAGAATGATTTAAGTGAGTTGAAAAGTTATGCAAAAAATAAAACCAAAAATCAAAATGATCTCGAAAATTTAAGGTTAAAGATCTCTTCTGTTCATGAAAATATTAATCATTTACAAGAAAAAACAGCTGAAATAAAAGTAAAAATGGAAAATTTAGCAAACTCCACAGCTGTTTTCGAAGAAAAACAAAAACTGGCTAATTTAAAAGCAAAATTAAAAAATTTGAGTATTGAATATCTGGCTAACTTATTTACAGCTGAATGGATTGGTCGAGCTCTTGATCTGGCATCGAATGAACGATTTCCTAAAATGTTGGTTACTGCTAAAGAATATTTGCGACTATTAACGAATAATCGGTATAATAATATTGAATTTGGTAAAAAAATAACGGTTACTCGTTTTGATGGTAAAAAGATAGAAGTGCAATATCTTTCTAGAGGAACTTCTGAACAATTATACTTTGCTTTAAAACTGGCTTTTGTTCAACAGATACAAGATGAAATAAATTTACCTATATTAATAGACGATTCTTTTGTTAACTTTGATGATCAAAGAGTTAATGAAATTGAAAAGTTGCTTCAAGCTATTGCTGGAAGCAATCAGGTATTAATTTTTACTGCACAAACAAGTCTAGTTGATAAATTGCAAATACAACCGCTAACTTTTAAGAGAGGAACTAAAAATGTATAAACGTTTGCTGGATTATAATGATGGCGAAGAACTAGAGTTGGTTGTACTGATTAAGAATTCTCAATTAAGACATACAAAAAAGGGCAAACTATATTTAGCAATGTCATTTAGTGACTCATCTGGTGAAATTCGTGGCAACTTTTGGGATGCAAATGATCAAGATGCTGCAACATTTAATGCCGGGACTATTGTTGAGCTTGATGGTAAGCGCGAAGAATATCAGGGACAGCCACAAATAAAGATTTACAGCTTGCGTGTTGTTGGCCCAGAGGAAGGTTATGACCTCAGGCAATTTATTAAATCAGCTCCCGAAAAAATTGCTGATATGAAAGAAGAGATAAACCAATATGTCTTTGAGATACTGAATCCTACTTGGAACAGAATTGTACGATTCTTATTAAAAAAATGGGATAAACGTTTTTTTGATTTTCCAGCGGGAAAGAGTAACCACCATGCAGTGCGTGGTGGATTAGCATACCATACTGTATCAATGCTACGCGATGCAAAAGGACTTGCGGACAATTATTCTCAAGTTAACCGTTCTTTGCTATATGCCGGCTGTATTCTTCATGATATGGGTAAAGTGCTTGAATTAACCGGTCCAGCAGCGACCCAATATACTACTGAAGGTAATTTGATTGGACATCTGGTTTTAATTGATGAACAAATTATGCTGGCGGCTCAACAGCTTAAAATTGATTTAGAATCTGAAGACTTGTTGCTGCTACGGCACATGGTTTTATCTCACCATGGTAAATTTGAGTATGGTTCACCTAAGTTACCTGCTTTGCTTGAAGCCGAGTTACTGCATCGCATTGATGATTTGGACGCATCTGTTTATGCTATTACTAATGCTTTACAGCACACTCGTCCAGGAGACTTTACAGATAATATAATGAGTCAAGGTGGTCGAAAATTTTATAGGCCCAAAATAGATGAATCATTAGGAAAAGCTCATAAATTAGAATAAAAAAAGAGTTCAAGCTTGCTTGAACTCTTTTTAATATCTATTATTTTTTACTAGTTGAAGTAGAAACATAAGAAGCTAAAACATCTTTTAGATCTTTGTCTTTTATGTCAACTCCAGCTTTTTTAATAACCTTAGCTAGTACATCGTGCATAGTTTGTTGATCCTGTGACATTGTCTGATATATCTGGTCATCAATCTCTTTTTTGTGTGAAGCAAAGGATCCTTTAGCAGGGTGCTTAATCATTCTGATTACGTGATAACCTGATTGAGATTTAATTGGACTCTTTGTAGTTTCACCTGTCTTTAATTTAAAAGCGGCTTTCTTAAACGCAGGATCCAAACTTGAATCGGTAGAATCAAAAGCCGGCAGTTTTCCTTCATTATTCTTTGTTCCGGTATCTAAAGAATATTTCTTTACTAAACTCTTAAAGCTTTTACCATTCTTTAATTCATTAGTAATTTCTTCAGCTTTAGATTTTTTGGAAACTAAAATATGTTGCACTTTAACCTTAGGTTGATATGCTTTCCAAGCTTTTTCTTCTTGATTCTTTGAAATCTTCTTGATGTCTTTTAAGGCAACTTCAGTAAGCAAGTTTGTTTTCAAGTTTTGCTTGAAGCTTGAAGCAGTCATGCCATTTTGTTGCAAAACGGCATCAAATTGACTGCCGTACTGTTTTTTGTAGTTGTTATACTGTTTATCAACTTGCTTTTTTGAAACCTTGTTGCCATACTGTTGCTCTAAAACACGATTGATAATCATATTTGCCAATGCGGATTTACCTGACTGAGACTTTTTCATTTCATCATAGTATTCTTGTTGAGTAATCTTACCGCCTTTGTAAGAAGCAACGGTTTTACCACCATTGGAACAAGCTGCTGTCGATAAAGCCATACTTGCTACGGCAATGACAGCTGCTGCTTTTCTGATATATTTTTTCATAAAATAAATTCTCCACATCCTTAATAAATTAAGTCACCGACAACTAATATAACATAAACTGACAAATCTAGTTTTTATTTTTAAGTTTTTTGCCAAAAATTCGCAGTTTCTTTACTAATTTTTAGAACTATCTATTCCATTATCAATTTTACTATTAATTTTTGTGGTTTTGGCTTTTAGCTTGGCGATAATCCGATTAATGCCTATTTGATAATATTCTACTTCTTTTTTTAATTCAGAAATTGTATTTTTAGCCTGTGGCAATGACTCTTTTAATTTTTGCTTGGCAATCTTTAAATTATTGCTAGATGCGGAAAGATCACTAAAGTCTTCTTTTACTGAATTAATTTGTTTTTGCGCTGATGGAAATAAACGATTACCGTTTTTATCTTTAAATAGTGAAAGAACAACGCCAAAACCAGCACCCACAGCTAGACCTAAACTAAAATGTTTCATCATATCACCTTAAAATTCAGCTCTAATTGCAGCAGCAATTTTTTGGTAATCTTCTTCAGTATATTTTTCAGCGTTATTGCGAGTTGCGATCTTTAATCCGTCTCCTTCAAAGCGTGGAACAAAATGAATATGTGAATGCATTACCACTTGGCTTGCACTTGCACCATTATTACTACTGATGTTCATACCAGTAATTCTAGGGTCAAATTTCTTAATTGCATTCGCAATTGTTGGAATATATTGTAGATATCTCTGAGCGTCTTCAGGTGTATAATCAAAAAAGTTAGTGATGTGTTTTTTAGGTACCATTAAAGTGTGACCTGGGTTGACTTGAGATAAGTCTAAAAAGGCTTTGACGTCATCATTTTCGAAAACAGTGTAGCTGTTTGCTTCACCTGTGATAATTTTACAAAATAAGCAATCTTTATCTAATTCTTCCATTTTAAAACCTCTTCATTTCAAAATTTAGTTTCTTTTAATATCATGCTATCATATTAAATGAGTAAATTCATTAAAAGAAAGATAGGAATTATGACTTTAAAAATTGAGCATCTGACCGGTGGCTACACAGGTGTACCGGTAATTAAAGATATTAATCTGGAGATCACTCCAGGCGAAGTTTTAGGGCTGATTGGACTAAATGGTGCAGGCAAATCGACAACAATTAAACATATCTTGGGATTGTTGCGACCACAAAAAGGAAAAATTACTCTAAATGGCATTGATTTAGCGACACAACCTACTAAATTTAAAAGACAAGTCGCATATATTCCAGAGACGCCAGTTTTATATTCAGAATTGACTTTGAAGGAACATCTGCAATTAACAATTCTTAGCTATCAGCTGAATGAAAACCAGGCTTGGGCAAAAGCCCATGAGTTGCTGCAGATGTTTAGGCTTGATGACAAGCTCGATTGGTTGCCAATTCACTTTTCTAAGGGTATGAAGCAAAAAGTGATGATCGTGACAGCCTTTTTAGCAAATACAGAACTGCTTGTAATTGATGAGCCTTTCACCGGACTAGATCCTTTGGCAGTAGCTAATTTAGTGCAATTAATCAAAAGTGCTGCTGACCAAGGCAAAATGGTGTTAATGTCGACACATATTTTAGCTAACAGTGTCCAGGCAGTTTCACGCTATGCGGTCTTGAACAACGGCAAAATTGCTTCTACTGGCACTTTGGCTGAAATTCGAAAGCACTATGACTTAAAGGAAACAGACTCGTTTGACCAAATCTATCAAATTTTAAGTCAGGAGCAACAAAATGCGTGACTTGGCTAAAAAAAGGCTGCAGGAAAATATACGCCAGTCTTTAAAATATCTAGTATTGGTTTTTAATGATTTCTTTATCTTGGCTCTGATTTTCCTTTTTGGAGCACTCATGTTCTGGTATGCACAGACAATGAAGACTATGCCTAAAAGTCTGTGGTATTATCGTCCGCTAGTTGGTATTTTGTTATGGTTGCCACTTTTAATAGGAAAACTGGTAACATTGCTAAAACCAGCTGATTTACAATTTTTACTGCCTGAAGATGAAAATTTAGCATCATATTTGAAACCAATGTTAAATTATAGTTTAATTGTACCCGCAATTTGCTTGGTTTTAATGGCGGGAGTTATATTTCCTTTTGCAACGATTAAGGCAAAGATTGAACCTTTAAATTATGTTTTCGCTGTTTTTGCTGTTTTTTTGGCCAAAATATTGCAACTTAAGGTTATGGAATATAATTTATATTTTAACCAAAAAATTTCCATTTTAATTTTAAATATCTTTTTCCTGCTTCTGTTTGGTTTGGGAATGTTTAAACCGCAAAGCATGATCTTAATCGCAATTTTGCTGGCAGTTTCTGTCGTTATTTTTGTTGTGAAGCCGCAACATGCTGCTCTTTTTGATTGGCAATATGCCGTAAAGCTGGAAGAAAATCGCAAAAATGTTGTTTATAGCGCTTTTAGCATGTTCACAGACGTTAAAGAAAGACAGACTAATATTAAAAGACGAAAATATTTGGACTTTTTATTGCCTAAAAATTTATCGTCAGAAAATCCGCATAAATTTTTGTATCGCCGTTCAGTGCTTAGAAACCCAGAAAATATTAATTTAGTTTTCCGAATGACTGCTTTTGCAGTTTTAATTTCCTGGCTGGTACAAAATTGGATTTGGGCATTATGTTTATCATGCTTAGTAGTCTTTTTGACTATTTACCAATTGATACCAATGGTTGATGAATTCGATACCAATATCATGTATCGTGTTTATCCAATTGAGCGTTCCAATCGTGGCCTTGATTTAGTATCTGCATTAGCGGGAATATTATTAGCTCAAGGGGTTGTAATCAGTATTTCTTGGCTGATCACCTTACCAATTAATTTACGCTTGTTTGCGGCAATGGGATGTTTAGTTGTTTTCAGCTGGGGCGTATTAAGGTTATACTTACCTGCAAAAGTAAAGAAAAGGAAGTAGCAGAATAGATGAGATTACGTAACAAGCCGTGGGCTGTAAAACTTGTACAAGAGCATCCAGAAAGTGTGATTGATCGACCTGATCCAAGTCTGAAAATTGATTGGTCAAAGCGGTTTGCTGATATTTCAAAACCATTAGAGATAGAAGTAGGGCCCGGCAAAGGAAAGTTTATTACTACGATGGCGGAAGAGCACCCCGAAAAAAATTTTGTTGCTCTGGAATTGCAAATGACCGCGGCAGGCATGATTTTGCGAACCAAACTTGCTAAAAAATTGTCTAACATCCAAATTCTTTGCGCAGATGCTGCTAATATTGACACTTTTTTTGATGCTCACAAAGCAGGTAAAATATATTTGAATTTTAGTGATCCCTGGCCTAAAACTAGGCATGAGAAAAGGCGGTTAACTTATAAGTCTTTTTTACAAAAATATCAAACCGTCTTGCAGGAAAATGGTCAAATAGAGTTTAAAACTGATAATGCAGGTCTTTTTGCCTATTCTGTGCAGAGCATGAATAATTTTGGGATGCATTTTGATTTTGTGTCAGTTGATCTTCATAATGAAAAAGATGAAATTGTAGCTGCCAATATTGAAACGGAATATGAACACAAATTTGCAGCTAAGGGAAATCCAATTTATGCTCTGCATGCTGATTTTGGGGTAAAATAATTAAATAAGAGTAAGGATTGAGAGGTTTTTTCAAAATGGAACAAATAAAAGAATTGAATAAAGATAAATTAGACTCGATTACCAAAAATGGACGAGTAGTTTTAGAATTTTCAGCAGGCTGGTGCCCAGACTGTCGCTTTTTAGACCCCTTCATGCCAGAAATCGAAAAAGATTTTGCCGATAGCAAGTTTTATCAGATTGATCGTGATGGTTCTATTGACTTAGCTAAGGAAATGAATATTATGGGTATTCCTTCCTTTGTGGTCTACCAAGATGGCAAAGAAATTGGTAGACTAGTTAATAAGGATCGTAAAACTAAAGATGAGGTTGAAAGCTTTTTACGGTCACTTGACTAAGTGAAAGAGGATTATTGATTCATGATTACTAGTATTAATAAAAGAAGTTATCCCAATACCTTGATTGTAATTTTAGGTCAGGATAAGGGCAATAGTGAATACGATGAAAAAGGTGATATCACACGCATTACTGATGAAGAGGGTAATGTTACCGGTTATAACTTTTTTAACGTTGATCAGCTAATTGACTACGATAAATTACCAGATGGACAAGTTAAGCTGTCAAAAGATGATTTAACTGCTTTAAATGAAAAATTAGCAGAAGTTGGTTTTACTGATAAACTTGCATATAGCAAACCAACGCTTGTTTATGGCTATGTCAAAAGCTGTGAAAAACATCCTGATTCTGATCATTTGCATGTTACACAAGTTGATGTGGGCAATGGAGAAGAACATCAAATTGTCTGTGGTGCACCTAACATTGCACAGGGACAAAAAGTGGTTGTTGCTTTACCAGGTACTTTGATGCCTAATGGTCAAGTAATTTGGCCAGGTCAACTGCGTCACGTGGATTCCTATGGCATGATTTGTTCTGCTCGTGAATTGGGGCTTGAACACGCTCCTCAAAAGCGTGGAATTATGGTGGTTCCTAATGAATTTACTGTTGGAGAAGCCTTTGATCCCGAAAAGTGTGACGAACTATTAGCAAACGGTCAGATTACTTTATAGCACTTAGGACTTTATCATTTTGATGGTAAAGTCTTTTTGTATCATTAATTTGTGAAAAGCATTTTAGCTAATTTTTAAAGCTTTTTTGATGATCCTGCTTTTTTGACTCAGCAATGGTAAAATAAACAGCAATGATAAAATTTTGGAGTTCAGCAAATGTTAGATAAAAATAAGCAAATTTGGTTTATCGGAATTAAAGGAACTGGCATGGCCTCTTTAGCTTTAGTGCTAAATGATCTAGGCTTTAATGTAGCTGGCAGCGATATTAAAAAATACACTTTTACCCAAGAACCGCTAAAAAAAGCTGGTATTGAAGTTAGAGAATTTAGTCCGTATAATATTAAAGATTCGGGACAAGTCATCGTTAAAGGAAACGCGTTTAAAGATGACAACACAGAAGTAAAAACTTGTGAAAAAAAGAAACTTGCGTGGCAAAGCTACCCTGATACAGTAGAAGAAATTATTAAAATGCATACCAGCATTGGTGTTTCAGGAACCCATGGCAAAACTTCTACTACTGGTCTTTTAGCTCATGTGTTAGGTGAAGCTGCACCCACGTCCTATTTAATTGGTGACGGTGAGGGCAAGGGTGTTAAGGATTCTCGCTTCTTCGTCTATGAAGCAGATGAATACCGGCGTCACTTTTTAGCTTATCATCCAGATTATCAAATAATGACTAACATTGATTTTGATCATCCGGATTATTTCAAGGATCAGGCTGATTACACTTCGGCTTTTCAAACAGCAGCGGATCAGACTCGAAAAGGACTTTTTGTGTGGGGTGGAAATGAAAGACTAAGGAAATTGCATTCTGATATTCCTAAATATACTTATGGTTTTGAAGATAATGATGATTTTCAAGCAGTCAATATTAAAAGAACAACTAAAGGTTCAAGCTTCACGGTCGTAAATCATGGTAAAAAAGTTGGTGAATTTCAAATACATCTTTTTGGTGACCACAATATTTTAAACACAACAGCCGTGATTGCTGTTGCCTACACTGAAAAAATTCCTGTGGCAGATATTAAAAAAGGACTGCTTACTTATCACGGTGCAAAACGGCGCTTTTCTGAAAAAGATTTCGGTGATATCAACATTATTGATGATTATGCTCACCATCCAACTGAAATGAGAGCAACAATTCAGGCTGCACGACAAAAGTTCCCACAAAAGAAATTAGTTGTCGTTTTTCAGCCACATACTTTTTCCAGGACAAAGAAATATGCTAAAGATTTTGAAAAAATATTGCGTGATGTAGATAAGGCCTATGTTACCCCGATTTATGCTTCTGCAAGGGAGGCAAGTGGAGATATTTCAAGTGATGATTTAGTTGCTAAAATTCCTGGCTCAGAAGTAATCGATCTTGATAATATTGCAGATCTTGCTCAAAACGAGAATAGCGTAATTGTCTTTATGGGGGCAGGAGATATTCAGAAATATGAAGATGCTTTAGAAGAGTTGCTGTAATTTTATTTGATAGTCTTACTAAAAGTTTAGTAAGGCTATTTTTGTATTTAACAGCGGGCACACAACGCCACAATTTGATGAAGCAATAAAGAAGCAGTTAATCGCAAAAAGAACTTCACAATCTTTTATATTGGCTGATTCTAGCAAATTTGGCGTATCTTCAAATGTTCAGGCTCTAGAATTAAAAGACGCAATCCTAATTTCTAATGATAATGATTCTCAGATTGCTAAAGAAACAAAGATTATTTGTCCGTAACTAAAACATGAAAGTCAGTTAAGACTATATTTATTAGTGAAAACATCAAACTTAAAAAGAGTTTGATGTTTTTGTTTAAAGAAAATTCTAAAAATTCTATATAAAAAGCGTAATAATCAAAAAGTAAGTTGTTAATTTAAAGTTGATAAACGAAATTTAACCATTTTGTTAAAAAATCAGTATTGTGCAAGATCCGTGCAAAAACTGTTAAAATGGTAGTTGAATAAAGAAAATTGGTTTAATTGTAAGGAGATCTAATGGCTGATAAAAAATTACTTTTAATTGATGGTAATTCAGTTGCCTTCCGTGCCTTTTATGCACTATATCGCCAACTTGAAAATTTCAGAAATCCTGAAGGATTGCATACTAACGCCATTTACACATTTAAAAATATGCTTGATGTCGTGCTAAATGATGTCGAACCCGATCATGTTTTGGTTGCTTTTGATGCAGGTAAAACTACCTTTAGAAATAAGATGTACGCTGACTACAAAGGTGGCAGACAAAAGACTCCCTCAGAATTATCTGAACAACTGCCATACATTCAGGAGCTTTTGCATGACTTGGGTTTGTCTACATATGAGCTTGATAACTATGAAGCCGATGACATCATAGGAACTTTCGTAACTAAGGGTGAAAAAGAAGGCTTTAAAGTTACGGTAGTTACAGGTGATAAAGATTTGACTCAGCTGGCATCGCCGCAAACAACAGTTATGGTCACTAAATCAGGGGTACTAAACTTAGAAGCTTATACACCTGAACATATGAAAAAAGTTAATGGTGTTACTCCAACTGAATTTATTGATATGAAAGCCCTTATGGGAGATAATTCTGATAATTATCCTGGAGTAACCAAAATTGGGCCAAAAAAAGCTTCACAACTTATCCAGGAATATGGTACGGTTGAAAATCTTTATGATCATGTAGATGATATGAAGCCATCTAAAATGAAAGAAAACCTTATCAATGATAAGGATAAGGCTCTTTTAGGCAAAAAATTAGCTACTATTGATCGTCATGCTCCTTTAACTATTGGGATCGATGATGTTAAAAGGCGCCCTATTGACTATCAGAAATTGCGCAGATTCTATGAAAAGATGAACTTTCGTAAATTCTTGAGTGAATTAAATCCCGACGGAGAAAATCAACCACAAGATCAATCTAAAAAAACAAATGATAAAGTAGTTGATTTTACTGAACTTAAAGAAAATGACGTTAATAATTTTGCTGTTACTGATGGACAAACTATTACTTTTTATCTCGGAATGCTTGGTGCTAATTATCATTTAGCTGATTTTGTCGGTTTTGCCATTAAGGTAGATAATCAAATATATATTAGTCGCAATGTTGAACTGCTAAAAGAAGCTAAACTTAAAAATATGCTTGAAGATAAGCAAATTACTAAAAATGTGTTTGATCTAAAGCGAACAACAGTTGGGCTAAATCGTTTGGGTATTCACGCTCGTGGCATTGACTATGACATGCTTCTTGCTTCATATTTGATTAATAATGAAAATAATTCAGACGATATGGGTGAAATATGCCGGATGTACGGAGATAATTCTGTAAAAAGCGATTATGAAGTATACGGCAAAGGTAAAAGCGTTCATATACCAGAAAATGATCAAGTTTTGTTTAACCATCTAGCTGGTAAAATTGAGGCAATAGAAAATCTAAAAGATACATTACTGGCAAAACTAAAAGAACACGAGCAGGATGATCTTTATGCCAACATTGAAATACCAGTTGCAAGAGTTTTATCTGTCATGGAAATAAATGGTATTAAGGTGCAAGCTAAAACCTTAACTGAGCTGCAAGATGAGTTTGCTGTTGACCTTAAGAAAATGGAACAACAAATCTATGACGAAGCTGGTGAAGAATTTAATATTAATTCTCCAAAACAATTAGGCCATATTTTGTTCGAAAAAATGGGCTTAAAACCAATTAAAAAGACTAAGACTGGTTATTCAACATCTGTTGATGTTTTAAATCAGTTAAAAGATGAAAACCCAATTATTGGACAAATACTGACTTACCGGCAAATTGCTAAAATCCAATCTACCTATGTTAATGGTTTATTAGATGTTATCCAAAAAGATGGTCGCGTTCATACCAGGTACTTACAAACGTTAACTGCAACAGGCCGTTTGTCCTCAGTCGACCCTAATTTACAAAATATTCCAACTAGGACAGAAGAGGGCAAGCAAATTAGAAAAGCTTTTGTGCCTAGCGAACCTGACGGCTATATTTTTTCATGTGATTATTCTCAAATTGAATTGCGGGTACTAGCACAAGTTTCTGGTGATGAGCAGATGCAGGAAGCCTTTAGAACAGGTTATGACATTCATGCTCACACCGCAATGCGCATTTTTCATCTTAAGTCAACCGATGACGTGACTCCGCTAATGCGCCGCAGAGCTAAGGCAGTTAATTTCGGTATAGTTTATGGCATTTCTGATTATGGCTTGTCTAAGAATCTTAATATTAGCAGAAAACAGGCAAAGGAATTTATTGACAATTACTTTGAACAATATCCGCAAGTTAAAGAATATATGAATAAAGCTGTGCAAGTGGCACGTGAAAAAGGCTATGCGGAAACAATTATGCACAGAAGACGTTATTTACCAGATATTCATGCCAAAAATTACAATGTCCGTTCTTTTGCCGAAAGAACAGCCATCAATTCCCCTATTCAAGGTTCAGCTGCAGATATTATTAAAATAGCAATGATTAACATGCAGAAAAAATTGGATGACATGCATCTCAAGACAAAAATGGTAGTCCAGGTTCATGATGAATTGATTTTTGATGTACCAAAAGATGAATTAGAAACAATCAAAAAAATTGTGCCTGAAGTTATGCAATCCGCTGTACGACTTGATATACCTCTTGTAGCAGACTCTGGATATGGCCACAACTGGTTTGATGCGAAGTAAGGAGCAATTTTAATGCCTGAAATGCCGGAAGTTGAAACTGTTAGGCGAACACTTCTTCCTCTTATCAAAGGGAAAACAATAAAAGAAGTAACTGTATGGTACCCAAAAATTATTACCGGAGATGCTAAAGAATTTGCAAGACAATTAACTGGAAAAAAGATAGAAAATATAGATCGTTACGCTAAATATTTGCTTATTCGTCTTAGTGACAATTTAACAATAGTGTCTCATTTACGGATGGAAGGTAAGTATCGTTTAGTCAAAATAAATACTAAAAAGGACAAACACGACCACGTGCAAATTGTTTTTAAAGATAATTCAGCATTGCGCTATAATGATGTGCGTAAGTTTGGCCGAATGCAGCTGATTAAGACGGGGACTGAAAGGGAAAAGACTGGTATTGGTAAATTAGGTGTTGAACCTAATTCAGCAGCTTTTACTGTTTCGTATTTACAAAATGGTTTAGCACGTAAAAAGAAAAATATTAAAAACACACTCCTTGACCAATCTATTGTTGCAGGTTTGGGCAATATCTATGTTGACGAGGTTTTGTGGGAAACAAAAATTCACCCGTTAAGTCAAGCCAATACTATTCCAGCAGAAAAGATAGTGCAATTGCACGACAATATTAATTCGTTAATAGAATTGGCAATTGCTGAAAGAGGTACTACAATTCATACATATCTGGATGCGAACGGGAAGACAGGAGGTTTTCAAAAAATGTTGCAAGTATATGGACGTAAAGGCGAGCCTTGTGTGCGTTGTGGCACACCTCTTGAGAAAATTAAGGTAAACGGACGAGGAACTACTTTTTGCCCTAAATGTCAGGTGATTTACAAATGACAAAGATTTTAGGCTTAACCGGTGGGATAGCAAGTGGTAAAAGTACTGCAGATGTTTTTTTTAGAGAAAAACAAATACCGGTTATAGACTGCGATCAAATTGCTCACGATGTTTTAAATAGGGACGAAAAGGGCTATGAACTGGTTTTAAAACATTTTGGTACAAGCATTCTTAAGTCAGATCGATCAATCAATCGTTCAGAGCTAGGACAGATTGTTTTTAACGATAAAAAACAACTCGAAGCTTTAAATGCAATTACCCATCCATTGATTTTTCAAGAAATACAAGCTAAAATTGCGCTAAACAACATGAACAAAAATTCTTTGGTTGTTGTAGATGCACCAGTTTTGTTTGAATCAAATGGTCAAAAATATTGCGATTTTACCTTATTAATTGCAATACCGGAATCACTGCAAATGAAAAGGCTAATGTTAAGGGATCAATTGAGTGAGCGTGCTGCCTTGAAGCGTATTCGCAGTCAAATGACTTTGTCCCAGAAAGAAAAGTTGGCTGATTTTGTAATTAATAATACTGGTACAAAACAAGATTTGAAATCAAAATTAGAAAGATTGCTTCTTAACATAAAAGGGGAGGACTTATATGGAATGTCCTAATTGTCATAAAAATGCCTCAAAAGTCATTGATTCAAGACCCAGTGATGAAAATCGCGCAATCAGACGCAGGCGTGAATGTGAAAACTGTGGCTATCGTTTTACCACGTTTGAAAGAGTTGAAACTACTCCTTTATTGGTAATTAAAAATGATGGTACTCGAGAACCCTTTAATCGTAAAAAAATTTTACATGGCGTAATGGCAGCAGGTCAAAAGCGGCCGATATCAAGTACACAGTTCGAAGAATTAGTCGATCATGTAGAAAACAAAATCAGACAACAAGGGGTTAGCGAGATTTCTTCGAAAAAAATTGGTCAACTAGTAATGGATGAGCTGGCAACAATTGATGATGTTGCTTATATTCGTTTTGCTTCTATTTATCGTGAATTTAAAGATATGTCTAGCTTCATGAAAACAATGGAAGATATGATTGCAAAAAGGGAAAAAGGTAATTAATTATGTTTGAGACAAATGATCCCAAACAGCCTTTTTTCATTACTAACAGGGTGGATATTTTTCCTAAAGATTTGCGCATATTAATTAAACTGTATCAACCTCTTATTGGTTCTCTTCCTTTAGCTCTCTATTTAAGTTTGAATGAAGATTATAATGTACAGGCAATGCTTTCTGATGCTAAGGGAATCTATACTCTTCAAGAACAGACAGATTGTGATATTAAAAAATTATTTGGTGCGTTGCATAAGCTTGAAGCTGTTGGTTTGATTCAAACGAAACTGCTTGACAACCAAATCATGGGTCATGTTTTGTGTTTCGACCTTAAAAATGTTCCGTCAAGCAGTGAATTTTTTTCAACTTCTCTTTTAGCAAGTTTGTTAAAAGAAAAAGTTGGTATAACTGCTTTTAATAAATTAAGTCACGAGTTTGCAAGAGAGACTAAACAAAGTCGGAGTGAATTAAGTGGCATCAAGGAAGCACCCGATATTTCTGCTTCCTTTATGGATGTTTTCCATTTATCCGATCAAGAAGCAATAGATCCTTCAATTGAGGTTAAGGAAGCAGCTCGAGAGAATAATTATTCTGCAAGCGATTATGCTACTGTCAATGATCAAGATAATATTGACTGGGATTTTATGAAACAGCAATTTGAAATTTATCAAATTGCTGGTAGCGAAATTGATCAGAATAAAGAAGCTATTCGAGCTGTTATGCGTATATATGGGCTTTCAGAACAGGAATTTGTCGATGAGGCAATACCTTGTTTGCATGGTGACTATCAATTAAATATGAGAGAAATAAAGCAAACTATTGCTAACAGCATTCATGGAAGCGATACTCGCAGGCATTTGCAAGACAAGACAAAAATACCTGAGAAATTTAATAAAAGTGATAGCCAATTAAATCAAAAAGAACAAAAATTATTGCAAAAAGCTCAGACTGATACTCCAGCGCAGTTTTTGTATCACTTAAAAACTGAACGAAACGATTATGTTGATGCAAGTGAGTATCAAGTGTTAGACAGTTTATATAATGATAAGGGAATATCAGCTGAATTGCTCAATGTTCTGACATATGCTTGTTTAAAAAGCAGTCCAAACATTTCTTTTCGATTAGCAAACAAAATTTTGCATGATTGGCTGCAACATGGAATTAAAACTGGTGCTCAGGCTTTAGATTACATGGAAAAGAGAAAAAAGACCCAAGAACAAAGGCAGAGCAAGCGCTATAACAGATTTGCTCCCAGAAAAACGTTTGAAAAGGGCACTGATTGGAACAAGCAAAAGCCAAAAGTAAAATCTGATGTTTCAAGCGCGGAGCTAAAAGAATTTTTCAAGAATTTTGAAGATAAAAACGGCATGAAGTAGGTGAAATAAAATGCAACCCATTAAAAAATTTATGGCTAAAGGACAAACTGCTAAAGCAGAAGACGAGAGTACCGCTAAAATTAAGCAAAAAGTTTTGGCTGAGCCTAAAGTGCAACAATTTATCAGTCAGCACCGAGCACAACTTAATGACAGTATAATTGATAAAAGCCTTCCCAGTCTTTTTGAATTTTATTTGAGCCAACATAAAAAAGATCCGGTGACCAAAGGATATTATCCGGATTTGATAATGAATAAAAATGCCATTAGTCTTAAATTTGTTCCTGAAGACAGTAAACTGATTCATGACCAGGAAATTAATATTAAAAAGCACTTGCGTTTAATTAACTTACCCGAAGGTTTGCATGATGTTCGCTTAAGTCAAATTGAAATGACATCAGAAAGAGCCGAAGTAATGACTGCTATTCAGCGTTTTTTATATCAATATTCTCAAGATATCCACCAAAAGGGTCTTTATTTATCCGGTAATTTTGGCATTGGTAAAACGCATATTTTAGCGGGGCTGGCAAATCAAGTAGCGGCAATGGAAAAATATGTTGTCTTTTTGCATGTTCCAACATTCATTGCCAGTTTGTCCAGTCATTTTAATGACAATAGTTTACAAAATGAAGTGCAAAAAATTGCTAGTTCTGACTTGTTAATACTGGATGATATAGGTGCAGAAAATTTAAGTCAATGGTCTAGAGATGAGGTTTTAGCAGTAATTTTGCAGGCACGAATGGACAATATTTTGCCAACCTTTTTCTCATCTAACTTTGCGATGGGTGACTTAGAAGACCATTTTAAGGAAACTAAAAATTCAATCGAACCAGTAAAAGCAGCCAGAATTATGGAAAGAATAACTTCTTTGGCAACAGAAATAGTAATATCTGGACCCAATCGGCGTCATTGAGTTACTAAAATTATGGAATAACTTAATAATTATGAAAATATACTTGCATTAAAAAATTATTGGGTTATAATTAACTCCAATGAATGAACATGTTGCAAGACGGTTCAGAGAGAAAAGCGTTATTCTGAAAGCTTTCATTAGTATTTGCAATCCACTCATTCATACCTAAATTTTGATAATAGGTTAGATTCCGTTAACAATCTATAACGAGATAGTTCATTTTTTTGAACTAAATTTTGGGTGGAACCACGTTAATTAACGTCCCAGTGCTTAATTGCACTGGGATT
The DNA here is from genome assembly GCF_019972815.1 of Lactobacillus huangpiensis. Classification (GTDB taxonomy): domain Bacteria; phylum Bacillota; class Bacilli; order Lactobacillales; family Lactobacillaceae; genus Lactobacillus; species Lactobacillus huangpiensis. The sequence goes on along the minus strand of NZ_BPPA01000008.1, from coordinate 17,745 downwards.
TTTTATTTTATTTAATTTTTGGAGGAAAAAATGAGTTTTTCGATTACTTTGCCTGATGGCTCAAAAAAAGATTTTACTGAAGCTGTTTCAATTTCTGATTTAGCACATGGCATTGGTACATCTTTAGGTAAAGCTGCTCTTGGTGCAAAAGTAGATGGTCAAATTGTTGCTTTAGACTATAAGTTGAGCAAAAATGCGGAGGTTGCAATTATTACTGACAGAGATAAAGATGGCTTAGCAATTCTACGAGATACCGTTGCATTTGTTCTTGAGGCCGTGGCCAAGAAAGCTTATCCTGAAATTCATTTTGGTGAACATGGATCTGACGATGAGGGGTTTTACATTGATACTGATAAAGAAAATCAAATAAAAATCAATGAATTACCAGACTTGGAAAAAACAATCAAAAAAGCAATTAAAGCAGGAGAAAAAATTGAATCTTGCTTGATGTCTAAAGATGAGCTTTCTGATCTTTTTAAGGACGATCCATATAAGAGTGAAATGCTTAAAGATGAAAAAAATGACCAGGTACAAGTTTATAAGTTAGGCAGCTTTGTCGATTTTGGCTTTAGCGCACTGTTACCAAACACTGGTAAAATTAAGCAATTTAAATTATTATCTGTTGCCGGTGCCTACTGGAAAGGGCAATCTTCAAATCCTATGCTTCAAAGAATTTCTGGTACTGCATTCTTCAAAAAGGCAGATTTAGATGCAGATATCAAACGGCGTGAAGAAATCAAAGAACGTGATCACAGAACGATTGGTCGTGATCTGGATTTATTCTTTGTTGATCCTCAAGTCGGTGCTGGTTTACCGTACTGGATGCCAAAAGGTGCCACAATTCGCCGTGTAGTTGAGCGCTACATTATCGATAAAGAAGTCGCTGACGGATACCAACACGTTTATACTCCAGTTTTAATGAACGTTGATGCTTATAAGACATCAGGACATTGGGCACACTATCGTGATGACATGTTCCCACCAATGGATATGGGTGACGGTGAAATGCTTGAACTGCGTCCAATGAATTGTCCTTCCCACATTCAAATTTACAAGCATCACATTCGTTCATATCGTGAACTGCCAATTAGAATTGCCGAATTGGGCATGATGCACAGATATGAAAAATCTGGTGCTCTGTCAGGCCTGCAACGTGTACGAGAAATGACTTTAAATGACGGTCATACATTTGTAACTTTAGATCAAGTTCAAAGTGAATTCTCAAAGATCTTGACTTTAATTTTAGATGTTTACAAAGACTTTGATATCACCGATTACTACTTCAGACTTTCCTATCGTGACCCCAAGAATACTAAAAAGTATTTTGCAAATGATGAAATGTGGGAAAGAAGTCAGTCAATGCTGAAAAAGGCTATGGACGATATGGGACTTGACTATGTTGAAGCTGAAGGTGAAGCTGCATTTTACGGTCCAAAACTAGATATTCAAACTAAGACGGCTTTGGGTGCAGATGAAACAATGTCCACAATTCAACTGGACTTCATGCTTCCCGAAAGATTTAATTTAACCTATGTGGGTCAAGATGGTGAAGAACAGAGACCAGTTATGATTCACCGTGGAATTGTAGGTACTATGGAACGTTTCATTGCATATCTGATTGAGATTTACAAGGGTGCCTTTCCAACCTGGCTGGCTCCAGTTCAAGTAGAAGTGATCCCAGTTAATCTTGATGCTCATTCTGATTATGCTAAGAAAGTTCGCGATGAACTTAATAAACGTGGTTTTAGAGCTGAAGCAGATCTGCGTAATGAAAAATTAGGTTACAAGATTCGTGAGTCACAAACACAAAAAGTACCATATACTCTTGTTTTAGGTGACAAGGAATTAAAGGACAATGGTGTTAATGTTCGTCGCTACGGCACTGAAGAAGAAGTAGCCAAGAGTTTTGATGAATTTATTCGTGAAATTGAACAGGATGTTAAATCATATTCACGTGAAGAATAATCGAGTAAAAAATAGTAAAGATAAGTTTAATTTAATAGATTGCAGGAATAATTTGATGACTTAGACCTTAAATACAAAACCGCTAAAATTTGCACGTCGAGTAACAAAATGTAGTGTTGACGGGATGCACTTTTGATTAATTAATCAATTGCTAAAAAAGCTTGGTTTAGATAGTTAAATTAGGACTGCTAAAAAGGAGCATTAATTATGTCAATGGTAGAATTTCATGACGTGCAGAAATTTTATGGCAAATTTCACGCGTTGCATAATATTAATTTACACATCGATAAAGGCGAAACTGTTGTTTTAATCGGACCTTCTGGTTCTGGCAAGAGTACGCTTATTAGAACAATAAATCGCTTAGAGTCAATCCAGGGTGGGAAACTGATAGTTAATAACCAGGATTTGTCCAATCCCAAGACAGATTCAAATAGGTTGCGCCAGGATGTAGGTATGGTTTTCCAACACTTTAATCTTTATAAAAACAAAAATGTTTTGGAAAATGTGATGTTGGCACCTAGAATTGTCAGTCATTTACCTGAGGATGAAAATAAAAAACAGGCAATGAATTTGCTTGATATGGTCGGTATGGCTGATAAAGCCCAAAATATGCCAGCACAGATATCTGGTGGACAAAAACAACGTGTAGCAATTGCTCGATCTTTAGCAATGCATCCCAAATTATTGCTTTTTGATGAACCAACTTCAGCACTTGACCCAGAGATGATTGATGAAGTTTTACAGGTAATTAAAAAGATTACTTCTTCTAGTGATATGACTTCCCTGATCGTTACCCACGAAATGGGTTTTGCTAAAGAAGTGGCTAATCGTGTCATCTTTATGGACCAGGGTCATATTGTTGAAGATGATGACAGTTCTTCCTTCTTTAAACAGCCAAAAACAGAACGGGCTCAGCAATTTTTAAGCAAAATAATAGCGCATTAAGAGGGGGCAATATCATGAAAAAATTAATTTGCTCAATCTCGCTATTTTTGGGAATGTTCCTTTTATCTGGTTGTGGCAATAGTGTCACTGACCAGTCAGCTTTGAAAAATGTGCGCTCGTCCAATACCATTACTTGGGCAGTTGAAGGTGACAAAAAGCTTTTTAGTCTAATCGATATTAGAGATGATAAAGAAAAGGGCTTTGATATTGATATGGCCAAAGCCATTACTAGAGAAATTTTAGGTCCTAAAGGACAAGCTCGCTTTACGCTTGCCACTTCACAGTCGAGAATACCTTTATTGAAAAATGGTAACGTTGATGCGGTAATTGCCACTTTGACAATTACTCCTGAAAGAGCACAAGTAATTAGTTTTTCCAAATCGTATTTTCAGGCTGGTAAATCATTTCTTGTCCCTAAAGGATCAAAAATTAAAAAGCCAAGTGATCTTAATGGCAAAACTGTAATCGGTATTGTTGGAGACAACTCTGTTGAGGCAGTAAAGAAAGTTGCTCCCAGAGCAAAAGTTGTCGCAATGCAAGATTATGGTCAGGCAGTATCAGCTTTGAAATCACATCAAGGAGATGCTTTGACTAGTGATAATGGTATTTTATATGGTTTAGCCGCACAGAGTCCTGGAAGCCTTGAAGTAACCGGAGGAACTTATACTAAAGAACCTTATGGCATCGCAGTAAATAAAAATCAAGAACCTTTTCATAGGGCTATAAATCGAGCGATTGACAAGATTCAAAAGAGTGGAGAATACAATCGCTTAATTAAAAAGTGGTTCGGTCAAGTTCCTGGTTTTAACTATAAGGAGATGTATATAAAATGATTCGTATCTTCAATAATTTTAGTAGTCAACTATTTTCAGGATTCGGCTGGACTATTTTATCAAGCTTGTTAACCTTAATATTTAGTCTGATTTTTGGAGTTTTATTAGCGCTTCTAGAGGTTATCCCTAATAAAGCGGCAAACAAAATCGGTAGGACTTACGTTGAGATTTTTCGCAATATTCCGTTATTAATTATCGTAATGTTCTTTTACTTAATAGTACCGAAATATTTTGTTCAAATTGACGGCTTTACTGCAGGTACAATTGGTTTGTTCTTGTATACTTCAGCTTTTATTGCTGAAATAATCCGTTCAGGCATTCAGTCTGTTTCACAAGGCCAAATGGAAGGTGCCAGATCTACGGGGATGACTTATAAGCAAGCTATGCGTTATGTGATTTTACCTCAGGCTTTTAAAATTGTCATTCCACCATTAGGAAATCAATTTGTCAATTTAATAAAAGATTCGTCTATTTTAGCTTTTGTGGCTGGTTTTGATTTAATGTACCAGGCTAATGCAATTGCTTCTGTGACTTTTGATACTTTTAACAGTTATTTTGTAATCGGTGTGCTATATTTAATAATTACTATGCCGTTAAGTTATTATATGCAATATCTAGAAAAGAAAATGGCTTAGGGAGGCGACTAAAATGCAAACATGGATTAATGCCCTATCATGGTTAAACTTTGGTTTTCTATTAAAGGGGTTAGCAGTCACATTATTTATTTCAGTTTTTGCAATCGTGCTAAGTTTCATTTCAGGATCGATTCTGGGAATAATTCGCTATGCAAAAATTAAATTTATTTCGGCAATTGTTGGTTTCATTATTGACATTGTGAGAAATTTACCGTTATTATTGATTATTTTCTTTACCTATTTTGGTTTGCCAAATATTGGTTTAAGGCCAGGAGCAATTTTGTCAGCAATTATTGCAATGACAATCTTTGAATCCAGTATGATTGCTGAAATTGTGCGCTCAGGTATTCAGTCAGTTGCTGTGGGTCAAATTGAAGGTGCCAGATCCACAGGAATGACATTCGTGCAGGCATTATGGCATGTTGTTTTGCCGCAGGCATATCGTCATATGATTCCTACTATTATTGGACAGTTTGTGTCCTTAATTAAGGACACATCTTTAGCTACTATCATTGTTGTACCTGAACTAATGCAACACGCACAAGTTATTTATGGTCAAAATGCCAATTATATCGTACCAATGTTTGCGGCTCTGACGCTTTTATATTTTATTGTTTGCTTTACCCTGTCCCTAATCGGTAATAGACTCAATAAACAATTTGCATAAATCAAAGCATTAAAATTTATCTGATTGACACAGTTACAAAAGACGAGTATAATTACGACAGTTGAGAACAAGAAGAAGCTTCCCGCTTCTCGCCTAAGTTAAGTTGACCTCTAGGCTGATCGATATTTTCTGTTGATTATGGGCGGGTAAAGTTTACCCGCCTTTTTCTTGTCCTCAGATTAACATGGAGGTGAAGAATTATTCCAAGGAATTTGATATTGAACGATCAAATTCGCGCTCGCGAAGTTCGTTTAATTAATGAAGATGGTGAACAAGTTGGTGTTGTAACTAAAACTGAAGCTTTACGTCAAGCAAGTGTTGCAAATTTAGATTTAGTTCTAATTTCGCCTAATGCCAAGCCACCTGTTGCTCGTATCATGGACTATGGAAAGTACCGTTTCCAGCAACAAAAGAAAGTTAAAGAATCTCGGAAAAAGTCTAAAACGGTTAGTGTAAAAGAAATCCGTTTAAGTCCAACGATTGAGGGTAACGATTTTAACACCAAGTTAAAACATGCGCGTAAATTTATCACCAAGGAAGGTGCTAAAGTCCGCGTTTCGATCAGGTTCAGAGGTCGAGCAATCACTCATAAGGAACTAGGTCGTGAAGTGTTGGAAAAAATGGCTGAAGCCACATCCGATATTGCTACTGTAATTAGCAAGCCCAAGATGGAAGGCCGTTCAATGTTCTTAATGCTCGCTCCGAAGAGTGACAAAAATAATTAGTTAATTTGGAGGAATTAGAAAAATGCCAAAAATGAAAACCCACCGCGCTTCTGCTAAGCGTTTTAAGAGAACTGCTTCTGGTCAATTAAAGCGTCATCACGCTTTTACAGGTCACCGTTTCCACGGCAAAACTAAGAAACAACGTCGTCATTTGAGAAAGGCTGCAATGGTTTCACGCAGCGACTTGAAGCGCATCAAACAGATGCTCTCTCAAATGCGTTAATCAAATATATAAAACGATATTTAGGAGGAATTTTAGATGCCAAGAGTTAAGGGTGGAACAGTTACACGTAAACGTCGTAAAAAGATTATGAAGCTTGCCAAGGGTTACCGTGGCGCAAAGCATATGCAATTTAAGGCTGCAAGTACACAGTTATTTGTATCATACAGATATGCGTTTCGTGACAGAAGAAGACGCAAGAGCGACTTCAGAAAGTTATGGATTGCAAGAATTAACGCTGCAGCAAGACAAAATGATATTTCATATTCTAAGTTAATGCACGGCTTAAAATTAGCTGGTGTTGATATTAACCGTAAGATGTTAGCTGATATTGCTTATAACGATTCAAAGACCTTTGCAAAATTAGCAGAAACTGCTAAAAAGGCTTTAAATTAACCAAAAATGGCGCTTATGGCGCCGTTTTTTTATGTCAAAATTTAGCACTTGCAGTAGAAAATTTGGTATATTAAACTAGTGCAGTGATAGATAAGAGGGAAATTGAATGTTATTCAGACCACACTATACAATTGACACAATTTATCATTTAGATATTAAGGTGCTAAACCGAATTGGTATCAAAGCAGTATTTTCAGATTTAGACAACACTCTTTTGGCATGGAACGAATTTGAAACTGCTGAAAAAATGAATAATCTAAATAAAAAATTAGCACAAGCCAATATTAAGTTAGTTGTGATTTCTAATAACAATGCTGAAAGAGTGGGCAAAGTTCTAAATCCTTATCATATTGACTTTGTAGCCAAGTCGAAAAAGCCATTGCCCTTTGCTATAACAAAGAAAAGAAAAAGAATGGGATTAAAAAAAGACCAGGTCATGATGGTTGGTGATCAGTTAATCACAGATATACAGGCAGGAAACTTGGCTGGTGTAGAATCAGTATTAGTAAAACCGCTTATTCAAACTGATAAGTGGAATACACGTATTAATCGTTTTTTTGAGAAAATTATTTTTTTCTTTTTAAGCCTTTCACACCCAGTTACATTTAAGGAGACATTAAAAAATGGATGACCAAATTATTTGTATCGGTTGCGGTGCTGTTCTTCAATCAGATAGTCCACAAGAAGCAGGATTTTTACCCGCTTCCCGTTTGAAGCAAGCAAGAGAAAGTGAAGATGAGGGCAATGATATCTATTGCCAGCGGTGTTTTCGCTTGCGTCATTATAATGAAATTATGCCAGTCGAGTCTGATAATGATGACTTTTTAAAATTATTAAATTCTTTATCAGAAAAGAAAGCATTAATTGTCAACGTCGTAGATCTATTTGATTTCACCAATTCTTTGCTTTCTGCAATTACACGTTTTATTGGAAAGAATGATTTTATTCTTGTTGGCAATAAATTTGATCTTTTTCCGCAAAATTCTCGTCAAAGCAAAATAAAGGACTGGATGCGACAGGAAGCTAATCGCGTTGGTTTATTTCCTAAAAAAGTATTTTTGGTTAGCGCTAAAAATAAAGAGAATTTATCAGAATTGATAGCATATTTAGATCAAAACTCACGTGATCGAGATGTGTATTTTGTAGGAACAACAAATGTAGGTAAATCCACTCTTATCAATGCAATTATTGATCAAATGGGAGATATTCAAAATTTGATCACTACGTCACGCTTTCCGGGAACAACACTTGATAAAATTGAAATTCCTTTGGCAAATGGTCATTTTTTAGTCGACACTCCGGGCATAATAACGGAAAATCAGTTGGCTACACGTTTAAACGCTCAGGAATTGAGCATTATTTCACCGCAAAAGCAGCTTAAGCCTGTAACTTTTCAGCTTAATTCAGGTAACACTTTATTTTTAGCTGGATTAGGCAGAGTGGACTTTTTAAAGGGGGAAAAAGCAAGTTTTACGGTTTATGCAGCACGGGGATTATATATTCACAGGACTAAAACTGAAAATGCAGATAGTTTCTATGATAAACATCTCGGTGAACTGCTCAATCCACCTTCGCAAAGTGATGAGTTGCCCCCTTTAAAATGGCAGGAATATCATACTAAAGAAAAAAGTGATTTGCTATTGGGTGGAATAGGCTTTGTAACAGTTCCTGCTAATTGTTTGGTTAGAGTATATACACCAGGTCAAATTGGTCTAGGTATTAGACGTGCATTAATTTAGAGGATATAATGATTGCTATTGCTAAGAATTATCAAAAAACACCAACTGTTGAAGTAGCTGAAGAAAAATTAGAACACAAAAAAGGTCGTCAAATCGGTATTTTTGGTGGAACATTCAATCCAATTCATTTAGGTCATTTAATAGTAGCTGAACAAGTATTGACCAAACTTCATCTTGATGAAATTTGGTTTATTCCTACCAATGTTCCTCCATTAAAGGATGAGCCAGTGGTTTCTGCACAAGATCGTGCAAATATGCTTGAGTTAGGTACTCAGGATAATCCTCGTTTTCAAGTGAAATTATTCGAATTATATCGTGGAGGGGTTTCATATACAGTTGATACCTTAAGATATTTGCGTGAATCTCAACCCGAAAATCATTATTATTTGATCATGGGCAGTGATCAAGTTAATAATCTAGGTGAATGGAAAGAGCCTACTAAATTGGCTCAACTGGCAACTCTTGTTGGAGTTCAAAGGGCCGGATACCCCCAAAAAGCAAAATTACCAATGATTTGGGTTGATGTTCCTGCCATTGAAATTAGTTCCAGCCTTGTTAGACAAACAATTGCGATTGGGGGTTCAATCAGATACCTGGTACCTGATACAGTGAGAAATTATATTCAGAAAAAAGGCTTATATCATGAATGATTTATTTTTCAAAAAGACTTATTCGGTTCTATCTAGTGATGAAATTGTGTCTAAAGAAAAAAGTAATATGACTGAAGATCGTTTTGAGCATTGTATTGGAGTTAGCAAAACTGCTAAAAAATTAGCAGAGTTAAACCAATATGATGAGGATAAAGCTGCATTAGCTGGATTTATACATGATTATGCAAAACAAGTTTCAGTCGAGGAATATCGTGAAGTTATTAAAACCAAGGGCTTTGATCAAGATCTGTTAAATTGGAATCGAAGCATTTGGCATGGTATTGTAGGTATATATTTTATTCAGAGAGATCTGAAAATTAATGATTCAGAAATTTTAACGGCAGTACGCAGGCATACAACAGCTGACGTTGAAATGACAACTTTAGATAAAATTGTATTTATGGCTGATTATATTGAACCTGGCAGGTCATTTCCAGGAGTTGAAGAAGCGCGTAAAATAACTTATGCTAATCTTGATAAGGGAGTTGGCTATCAATTAGCACATACTCTTGAATTTTTAATTGAGAAAAGAAATAAAATCTATCCACGTACTTTAGACGCTTATAATGTTTGGGGTATTAAAGAATAAGGAGAAAAATTGACTAGTAAAGAAATATTGGCTTTTACTCTAAAGGCAATTAGTGATCGTCATGGGGAAGATACTGCAGCTTACGATATGCAGGGACATAGTATTTTAGCTGATTATTATGTTGTGACCAGTGCTGGTTCAAACAGACAATTACATGCTATAGCTAATGCTATCATTGATGAAGCTCACAAGGTTAACTATTATGATTATCGCGTTGAAGGCACGAGTGAATCAAATTGGCTTCTGCTTGATTTAGGCGATGTTGTTGTAAATGTTTTTACTGAAGATGCACGTGATTTTTACAATGTTGAAAAACTATGGGCTAATGGTAAAAGATTAGAATTAAAGGAAGATTAGCTAACAATGAGTGTAGTAGGGATCATTGCAGAATACAATCCCTTCCATAGTGGGCATGAATTTTTAATGAATCAGGCTCGATATATTGCTGGTAGTGAAGACCCAATAATCGTAGTCATGTCTGGTAATTATGTTCAGCGTGGGGAAATGGCAATTATGGATAAATGGTCTCGTACGCAGGCAGCACTTGAAAGTGGTGCTGATTTAGTACTTGAACTGCCATTTTCCACTTCCGTTGAACCAGCTGATTTGTTTGCACTTGGCAGTATAGATCAACTGGTAAAAGTTGGCGCAACTGACTTGATTTTTGGAGTTGAAGACGCTACACAAAATTATGCTTATTTAGGTAGTAAAATTGCTGAAATCCCACAAAGTCATATGGACTTTAATGATTATAGTCAAACTTATTCAACCCAATATAACCAAATGGTAGCAAGAGAAGTTGGTCATGAAGTTAGTGAGCCCAATGCGATTCTTGCTCTAGCCTATGCAGTTGCTAATCATAATTTGGGGACGCCTTTAGTTTTGCATCCTGTTAACCGAATTGGCGCTGGACATGATGACGTTTTGCAGAGTAATAAAGTTGTTCAAAGTGCAAGTGCAATACGAAATATGATTCTTCATAATGAAACTAATTATACATTGGAACAATGGTTGCCTAAAAAAGAGGTTCAGCTTCTATTCAAGCAAAAGAATTATCCAAATTGGAATTTGCTGTTTCCATTTTTAAAATATAGATTGGAATCTTCTTCAGTTTCTGAACTAAGAAGAATTTATCAAATGAGTGAAGGCCTTGAGTACAAAATGAAACATGAGATTCACGCTGCACAAACTTTTACAGGATTTTTACGAAGGGTAAAATCAAAGCGTTATACTTATTCTCGTTTGCGTCGTCTTAGCCTGTATACGCTCTTAAATGTAACTCAAGAAGACATGACTGCCAGCTTTAACCATGAATCGCTTCTACTTTTGGGCTATAGTAAATTAGGAAGAAAATATCTTAAAGGGATTAGAAAAACCCCATTCGCAGACATCATATCGAAGGTTGATCAAAAAAATACTAAAAGTGGATCAATGAAATTACAATTACGTGTTGATCGTTTTTTTGAGCAACTTATGGGAGTTGATCAAAACTTTGGGCGACGTCCAGTGGAGGTCTAAATGTTAACTTTGAATTTTACTCAAATAAAAAATAGCAACGAACCTGTAACTCACATTGAATGTGAGGTCGAGTTGCAAGAAGAATTTATTAAGCGAAGTCATGGCTTAGTTTATCAAGTAAATAACGTGACTGTTTCAGGGGATGCATTTTACAATCAACCATACGTTACTGGTGACTTTCACGTGCAAGCCTGTTTAGTTGTTCCTTCCAGTCGTAGTTTAAAGCCTGTTGAGTTTACAGAAAATTTTCGTTTTAGCGAGAATTATACTGATACAGATGTAGCTAAAGAGGAAATCGATGAGAGTGACATCCCGATTGTGAAAGTAAAAAACGAAGTTATTAATTTGCAAAAAGCGATTGAAGACAACGTTTTATTAAATATCCCAACCACAATTTTGACTGAGGAAGAACGAGATCAAAATATTTATCCTGAAGGAAATGGTTGGGCTGTGATTTCTGAAGATGAATTTGATAAGAAAGAAAAGGAACAAATAAACCCTGCCTTTGCTAAATTAAAAGATTTATTTAAAGAAAATAATGAGAACCATAATTAGTTAAATAAGAATAATTAAATATAATTAGAAATCAGTATTATTAAAATGCTGGTTTTTAATCTTGTTTTAAAAGCATTTTTAAAGTATGCTTTACTTATTGACAAGAATACAAATTAAATTAACTGAAATCAAATTTTAAAAAAGGAAGATAAAAAATGGCAAGAATATTAATTGTTGAAGATGAAAAAAATTTAGCTCGCTTTGTTGAATTGGAATTAAAACATGAAAAATATGATACTGTCGTTGAAAGTAATGGTCGCAAGGCATTAGATTTGGCCTTAAAAGAAGATTTTGATGCTATTCTGCTAGATCTTATGCTTCCTGATCTTAACGGTTTAGAAATTGCCCGAAGAGTTCGTCAAGTTAAGAGCACACCGATCATTATGATGACTGCACGTGATTCTGTTATTGACCGCGTTTCTGGTCTTGATCATGGAGCTGATGATTATATTGTTAAGCCATTTGCAATTGAAGAGCTTTTGGCGCGCTTACGTGCAGTTTTACGAAGAGTAAAAATTGAAAAAGACGCATCAGATGATTCTGTTGAAAAGAAGGTAGTAAAATTCAAGGATCTTACTATTGAGACGGCAAATAGAATTGTTCGCCGTGGAGATGGTAAAGCAGTTGACTTAACTAAACGTGAGTATAACCTGCTCATGACTTTGATTAAGAATAAAAACAACGTGGTTAGCCGTGATCAGTTGCTGGCAAAAATTTGGGGACCTGGTTCAAATATCGAAACAAACGTTGTCGAAGTCTATGTGCGTTATTTACGCAATAAAATTGATGTGCCTGGTAAACAATCATATATCAAAACGGTTCGTGGAACTGGCTACATGGTAAGAGATGAGGATGATGAAAAGAAGTAAAAAAAGATCCCAAAAAGAGACCAAACATTCATCGTTGGTATTGCGATGGGTTAGTATCGTTGCTCTGACGATTATGGTCTCTTTTATTGTATTTTCAGTAATAATATATTCGTTTGTAGGTCAGCAATCGATGGTCCAGCAAAAAGAAACATCGAATGAGATGGTAAGCAAGCTCAATAGTAGCCTGAACAGAATACCCAAAGAATTAGAAATTGCAAATGTTGTTCCGGCTTTAACACCATCTGCTAGAGAAGTATTAAAAGGCAATCCCCCGATCAGCTCTGACCAACATAACAGTGCATTTAACGATGATTTATTGTCTTCGTTAACAAATCCGGATTTGAGTGTAGTTGTTTATAATCTTAGAAAAGAAGATGTTTTTGATAATGGTGGCAAAATTATTCCTTTTAAGAATATAAAAGGTGACTATGAGATGACTCGTAATTTTAAGAATCATAAACAAGAACTGATTACTTATCAAAAAGTTAGAACTGCTCATTCAGGAAAAGTTACAGGTTATATAGTTGTTGCTAATAAAATGACATATTACAACGGTTTAATGAAAGACCTGTTAAAGTGGATGGTAAGAATTTCTTTAATAGCTATCGTACTTTTTACACTGGTAGCTTATATAATTGTTCGTGACATTGTAAAGCCTGTGAAAGAAATGTCACGAGTTGCTTTAGAAGTTAATGATGATCCAAATAGTACTGCAAGAATAAGAGATTTCCATCGTCATGATGAATTGCAAGAACTAGCAGTTTCTTTTAATCAAATGTTAGATCGAATGCAACGCTATATTGATCAACAAAAGGAATTTGTGGGTGATGTTTCTCATGAACTTCGCACTCCTGTTGCGGTAATTGAAGGTCATTTAAACATGCTTAAACGCTGGGGCAAGGATGATCCGGAGATTTTGGAAGAATCAATTGATGCTTCTTTACAAGAAGCTAAAAGAATGCAGCATTTAATTCAAGAAATGCTTGATTTAACGCGTGCGGAACAAATTAATGTACAGTACCCTAATGCTGTGACCAAAGTTTCTGAAGTTCTTAAACGGGTCGTTGGTGATATGTCGCTCGTTCATAAGGATTTTGCTATCAGACTGGATATGGATGATTTACCTAGCGATACTGAAATCCAAATTTATCAAGGCCATTTGGAACAGTTACTTGTTATTCTAATTGATAATGGTATTAAATACTCTACAGATCGTAAGGAAATGAATGTTTCAGCGGGATTGTCGCAAGATGATGTGCATATTATAGTCCAGGATTTTGGTGAAGGTATTTCTAAAAAAGAACAAAGCAAAATTTTCAATAGGTTTTACAGAGTCGATAAAGCTAGAACTAGAGAAAAAGGTGGCAACGGTTTAGGTTTATCAATTGCTCAAAAGTTAGTTACCAGTTATCATGGGAAAATCAGTGTCGAATCTGTGGAAGGACAAGGAAGTCAGTTTATAATAGAATTTCCAGCACTTACAAAAGCTCAATCCCAAAAACTGCATAAACGTGAAGAAGTTGAAAAAGCAAAGAAAAATAAAAAAGAAACAAATTAAAAAAGACCTTTGTAAAGTCTATTGATTGGTTTGCCCAATCTAAAGATAAACAGACTTAAAAGGTCTTTTTACTTATCAACTTATATGTGAGCCTGAAAGTTGGACCACTTTTGGGACTCAAAAAAACAACTAAGGTCGTCTTTGTTGCTTTCCTTTGTTGCGGTTACGTAAGTTTTCGTGCAACTGTTTTGTTTGCTTTGACTGAGCAGGAGAAGCCTTCTTCGCGTTAAGAAGCTCATCTACTTTTTCCTTTGTTACGACTTCTGTAATAGGTTCACGTTTTAATTCTTCGTCTACTTCTTTTTTAACTTTAGGCATAATGATATATGTTACTATCAACTGTTGAATAACGGAGAAAAAGTTTCCGGCAGCCCAATATAAAGCAACTGAACCAGAAACAGAGAGGCAGATGAAGAGCGTCATAATAGGATTCATGAGCATCATAGATTGCATCTGTTTCTTTTGCTCTTTAGGGATCCCTACCAATGAAAGGTAGCCTTGAGCAAAAGCAAAAATGGTAGCAAAAACTGTTACTGATATAGACCTGCTGCTTAATGAAATACCAAAGAATGACGAACTAGCCAAACTCTTTGAATACATTACAGCATCATAAATTCCGATCATAATCGGGAACTGGATAATTAACGGTAAGCAGCCCATTCCCCCAGTTAATGATAAATGATTTTTAGAATATAGTTCACGTTGCCAACCGGCTAAAGTCATTTGCTGATCTTGATTTAGATCTTTGCGTTTCATGGTATCTTGAATTAGCTTCATTTGCGGCTGCAGGCGTGCCATTTTTTCTTGTTGCGTAGTCGATTTCTTTTGTTGATTAAGCATTAATGGCAAGAGAATCATTCTAACTACAAAAGTCATTATGATAATAGCCCAGCCGGCTCCATTAGCTCCACCTATGAGGTTAGAAAAATAGAGCATTATATTTTGCATGGGTTTACCAATAAATTTATAGATTGACCCGTATATAAAACCAGTTGGTGGTTTATTTACCCCACCATTTTGTGCACAAGCAGTAACAAATAACATGACTGTTAAACAAACAGTAATTAATCCGATATATTTGCGAAATTTTTTCATTCAATTCACCCAATTATTATTTTTTGCCAATAACTAATATAATACATGAAAACCATTCATTTTGCTTACTTTTGTTAGTTTTTCTTTTTTAATATTTGAAATGCGAGCAAATTGAGAAATATTTTTGGGTAATTCAGCACAAAATTGATTGACTCGGCTTAATTCTGCCTGTAAAGTAATTGTGACTGTCCCGTCACTGTTATTACGAACATTGCCAGTCATTTTCATTTTTTGAGCAAGGTTTAATACGCTCCAACGAAAGCCCACACCCTGGACAATACCCGAAATGGTTAATTGCCAAGTTTCTCTTGAATTATCAGCTGGATCGCTTTTTCTTTCGCTCTTGTGTTTATTAAAAAATCCCATAATAATCCTTCCTAGTCCTACTTTCTTGATTTTAACATTTTATCAGCTTGAAATTAAAAATAATATTGATAAATACGAAAGAAGATACCTTAATGTCTAAAAAAATAAGTTCATTAAATAATAAATTGGTAAAAGAATTAATTAAATTGAAGCAGAAAAAATATCGCCAAGAAAATGGATTATACGTAATCGAAGGCTTTCATCTAGTCACTGAAGCTCTTAATGCAAACGAAAAGTACAAGTATCTTTTAGGCACTGAAGAAGCTTTAGCTAAGATTCAAGATATTTTTCCACACTTATTGACAAGTATGAATACTTTCGTAATTAACTCTTCTGTTGCTCATCATCTTGCCAGCACTAAAAATTCACAAGATATATTTATGGTTTTAAAAATTACTCAACCGCAAAACTACCATTTTAATTTTGGCAAGTGGGTTTTGTTAGACCATCTGGCAGATCCCGGGAATGTTGGCACAATTATTAGGACAGCAGATGCAGCTGGATTTGATGGTGTTGTTTTATCACCTGAAAGTGTTGATATCTATAATCCTAAGACTCAGCGCGCAATGCAAGGAAGTCAATTTCATATCAAGTTAGTTGTTCAAGATTTGATTAATGTTATAAAAGAAATGCAGGACAATGCAATACCAATATATTCAAGCATGCTGGATCGAAATGCTAGGAAATTACAGGAGTTTGTAAAAGTACCACAGGTAGGGATTGTTATTGGCAATGAAGCACATGGTGTTACTTCAGAAATAGCAAAAATCTGTGATCATAAATTATATATTCCTATTAAAGGTAAAGCTGAATCATTGAATGCTGCAGTAGCAGCTGGAATTATCGTCTACTATTTCTCCTGACTGTTAATACTTGTTTTTAGTAAGTATATTTAATATAATAAACACAAAGTAGACACTTTCTTGTGGGAGGACAGTATCATGGCTCAAGGTATTAAGGACAAAAACTGTGCGGATTGTGGCGCTTCAAATTATGAATACTGCAAGCATTTTATTAACGCATTTAAAATCATTGGTAAGAAGTGGAACGGTTTAATCATTAGTTCACTATGTGCCGGTGATTATATGCGCTTTAAAGATCTAGCACAGTGTGTGTTGCCTTGCTCTGACCGTGTTTTGGTCGAAAGATTGAAAGAATTAGAAAAAGAAAATATTGTCAATCGTTCAGTCGACAGTAGAACAAAAATCATTTCTTATAGCCTGACACAAAAAGGTGAAGAATTAAAACCTGTTTTTGACCAAATTCATGGCTGGGCAGATAAGTGGGTTTAAATTTATACATCCACTTGAAAGTTTTTAAAAAAAGATATATTCTATTAACTAATTACAAAGAGTAAGACTAGTAGCAGCATTCATTTAATCAGAGAGACTTTTTTATTGAGCTGAAAGAAAAGTCTAAACAGAACTGTGAATTTCATCTTACTAGTAGAATCTAATCCATTCCGGTATTCACCGTTATCGAAACATGAGTGTGGGCATTTTGTGTCCAAACTAGGGTGGTACCGCGAAGCTTCGTCCCTTTTGGGATGAAGCTTTTTTTTGATTTGAAAGGAAAAGTTTTATGGACTTATTTGACAGGTTAAAAGAACTGCGTGAAAAGGGTCTTGATGAGATCGATAAGGCTAAAAATGAAGAGAAGTTAAATGATGTTCGTGTTAAATTAACTGGTCGTAAAAGTGAATTAACAACTATTCTTCATTCCATGAAAGATATTGATCCAAGTGATAGACGTGAAGTCGGACAACGAGTTAATAAATTGCGAGATCTTTTTAATGCCAAGCTGGATGATGCTAAAAATGAAATAGTAGCAACTTTAGTTGAAGATCAACTTGCTAAAGAAAAAATCGATGTTACTTTACCAGGTAGAGAAATGCATCTTGGTACAAAGCATCCAATCAATATTATTTTGGATGATCTCGAAAAATATTTTATTGGCATGGGTTATAAAGTTGTGCAAGGACCAGAGATTGAAACTGATCATTATTGTTTTGAAATGATGAATTTGCCAAAAGACCACCCAGCAAGAGACATGCAAGAAACCTTTTATATTGATTCTGAAGATTTATTACGTTCTCAGACTTCTGGTGACCAAGCTCGCGTATTGGAAAAACATGATTTTGCCAAGGGCCCTTTAAAGATGGTAGGACCAGGCAAAGTATATCGCCGTGATGACGATGATGCTACTCACTCACATCAGTTTATGCAAATGGAGGGTCTTGTAGTTGAAAAAAACATTACGATGGGTGATTTAAAGGGAACCTTGGAATTAATGGCAAAGCATATTTTTGGTCAAGACCGCGAAACCCGTCTGCGTCCTAGTTACTTTCCTTTTACTGAGCCTTCTGTTGAAATGGATGTTTCCTGCTTTAACTGCAATGGCAAGGGGTGCTCAATTTGTAA
>NZ_BPPA01000007.1 GCF_019972815.1 Lactobacillus huangpiensis | reverse complement strand
GTGCTGGAATGGTTCATCCTAATGTTCTCGAAAATGCTGGAGTTGATTCAAATGTTTATGGTGGTTTTGCCTTTGGCGTGGGATTAGACCGTTTTGCCATTCTTAAATATGGTATTGATGATATTCGTGATTTCTATACTAACGATGTTCGCTTCTTAGAGCAATTCAGTAAGGAGGAAAGATAATGCTGGTTTCATATAGTTGGTTGAAGGATTTTATTGATTTAGACCAAGATCCTAAGGAGTTAGCTGAAAAAATAACACGTACAGGTATCGAAGTAGCCGGTGTCAAGCATCCTGAAGAGGGTATGAAACAGATAGTTGTTGGTCATATTCTTGACTGTGAACCAATTGCTGGCACACATCTGAATCTTACTCATGTTGATGTGGGAGAAGATGAACCTCATCAAATAGTCTGCGGTGCACCAAATGTTGCCGCTGGTGAAAATGTGGTGGTGGCTTTGCCAGGAGCTCGAATCGCTAATAACGTTAAAATTAAAAAAAGCAAATTACGTGGAAATGAATCAAATGGTATGATTTGTGGCTTACAAGAAATAGGATTTCCAGATAATTTGGTACCTGAAAAATATGCTAAGGGTATTTATATTTTTCCTGAAGATGCCGATATCAAACCAGGACAGTCCGCATTTGCTCCGTTAGGAATGGATGATTATATTTTTGACTTTGACATTACTCCGAATCGCGCTGATACCTTATCAATGGAAGGCTCAGCTTATGAAGTCGGTGCTATTACTGACACACCTGTCAGAGTTGAAGATATAACCCTTAAGGAAGACGGTCCAGATTGGACAAAAGACCTTACTGTAGATGTTGATCCTGAGCTTGCACCTAAGTTCTATTTACGCAAAATCAGTAATGTGAAAATAGGGGACAGTCCACTTTGGCTTCAAAGGCGGCTTTGGAATGCCGGCATTAGACCCATTAATAATGTTGTTGACGTAACAAATTATATTATGCTTTTGACCGGCCAGCCAATGCACAGTTATGATGCTCGTGCTTTTAAAACAAATAAGTTAGTGGTCAGAAAAGCTGAAAAGAACGAAAAATTGACACTTTTAAACAATAAAGAAGTTGATCTTGATCCTAATGACATTGTTATAACGAATGGTGAAGAAGTTGTGATGATGGCAGGAGTTATGGGCGGTCTTAATTCTGAGATTGAAGCTGATACCACTGACGTTTTGCTAGAGTCGGCTATTTTTGATTCAACTTTAATAAGAAAAGCGGCTTTGCGTCACGCTAACAGGACGGAAGCTTCTAGTCGTTATGAAAAAGGTGTTAACTGGGATGCAACAACTCGTGCATTAGATATGGCTGCTATGCTTTTACGTAATGATGCTTCTGGAAAAATAAATGAAGGTGTGATAACGGGAAGTAATGAAGAAAAGAAACCAGTTCAAATTAAAACAACGATTTCTTACATAAATAAAGTTTTGGGTACCGATATTTCTTCATCAGATATTTCTGCAATTTTTTCCCGTTTGAATTTCAAGGCAGAAATTAATAATGATGAACTAATTGTTGATGTGCCAGCACGGCGCTGGGATGTAGCTATTCCTGCTGATCTTGTTGAAGAAGTTGGACGTTTATATGGATATGATAATATCAAATCTACACAGCCAGTTTTAGCAGAAACACATGGTGGCTATTCTAAAAAAGAAGAAACCATTAGACGCATTAAGAATATTGTTCAAGGGCAAGGTTTAATAGAAGCTATTTCTTATTCTCTAACTTCACTTGAAAAAGCGATTGGCTTTTCCCAAGAACCTAAGAGGCCAGTTGAGGTTCAGATGCCATTGAATTCAAACCGTTCAACTCTGAGACAAAACCTTATGACAGGTCTAGTAGATGCTGCAGCCTATAATATGGCTCGCAAGCAAAATCAACTGGCAATTTTTGAGCAAGGACGTGTCTATGATTTCGAAAATAATACTTATAATGAACATGAGCATCTAGCTGCACTATATAGTGGTAATGTTTATTTTGAAAACTGGCAAAACAATAATGAAAAAATTGATTTCTTTTATGTTAAAGGACAACTTACCAACTTGTTTTTAGCTTTGGGAATTGACGCGGAAGATGTTGAATACAAGGCTGAAGTAATTATGTATATGCATCCCACCAGAACTGCCGGTATATATATTAAGAACAAATATGTTGGCATGATTGGTATGCTAGATCGCCCTGTCACTCAATCTAATAAAGCTATGAAAGATAGTGAAATTTATGGGTACGAGTTAAACCTCGATGTCATTATTCCACTAATTCTTAACCCGCACACCACAGCACAAACGGCACCAAAATTCCCTGCTGTTGAACGTGACCTCTCAATCTTAGTAGACCAGGAAATTACTAACCAAGCTGTTGAAGATGTCATAAAAGAAAATGGTGGTAAGTATCTCCATGATTTGCGTATTATCGATGTATATCGTGGGTCTCATATCGCCGAGGATAAAAAGAGTTTTGCATATCGTCTGACTTTCCTAAATGAAAATGATACTTTAACCGATGCAATTGTTAACGAAGCAATAAATTCTATTGACTCAAGTCTCGAAAAGCAGCTTAAAGCAGAAATACGCTAATGGTTGACTTTAATCGTTAAAGTAATATCATAGATCTTTGCAAAAAGAAATTTAACTTTAAGGAGTGGAAATTTAATGCCTGAAAAATCTTATCCGATGACTGCTGAAGGAAAAGAAAAACTGGAAGCAGAATTAAAAAATCTAAAAGTCGTGAAGCGCCCTGAAGTGATTGAAAGAATTAAAGTTGCTCGTTCTTATGGTGACTTGTCCGAAAACTCTGAATATGACGCTGCCAAAGACGAACAGAGCCATTTAGAAGATCGTATTAGCGTTGTTGAAGAAATGCTTAAGTATGCTCATGTGGTTGACGCTAACTCTAGTGATCCAGATGAAGTTGCAGTGGGTAAAACAGTAACTTATACGGAAGTTGGTGAAGATGAGCCAGAAACATATACCATCGTTGGTAGTGATGAATCTGATCCGATGAATGGTAAGATTTCTAACGATTCGCCAATAGCCCAAGCAATTTTAGGCAAAAAAAAGGGTGAAACAGTAACTATATCAACACCTGGTGGTAAATTTGATGTAGTGATCAATAAAGTAGAAGAATAGTTAGCAGTTTTTACAAAAGTGTCTTGCTATTTTCGATAAAAAAAGACCAGAGCATATGCGTTTTCTTAAAATGAAAAACGTAAAGTTCTGGTCTTTTTTATGGAAGATTTAGTGACTGGTGAAATAACGGTAATCTTTGCTTTTATCAAAGATTACACCGCGAGCATTCTCACCGTTAGAAATTGAAAATTTTGCGTCTGGATATTTTTCCCGGACTTTATCTTCAAGAAAATCTCGCAACATGTGATTATTAGCGAGTACAGAGCCGGTTAATGCAATTTTCATTGGTTTAGGATCTTCATAACGATTCATGCCAATAATAATATCACGTGCAAGAAGTTCTGCTTGCTCCTTGATTACTGCTAATGCAAAAGGATTACCTTTATCAGCTAGTTGTGCTACATCAACGGCCATTGACGCAAAGTCAGCGTTTGCTGTCTTATAAAATTTAGCTGTTGCATCATTGAGATTATCAACTTTGAACAATTTATTAAACATTGAAATTAGTTCATTTTCTTCTCGTTTGTCCCAACTAAGTAAGGCAGACTTTAAAGCTGACAAAGCAATCGCGTATCCGGAACCTTCATCACCTAAAATAGAGCCATATCCTCCCGTTGTGATAATTCTGCCATTTTGTAAACCATTATAAACCGAACCAGTACCAGCGATCACTAAGCCACCATCTTCACCTTCAAGACCATTATAAAGAGCTAAAAGTGAATCGGTAATTGCTCTGGTCGGTAAGTTATTAGCTTTAGCTGAAATCTCAGCTGCTACTTCAGGTGCATGACCAACAACAGATAGGCCAGCTATTCCACATAAGATACGTTGGCAGTCACCATCGATTTCATCAATTAACTTGTTTATAGCATTTGTAATATTGGTTATTGCACTGGCGTAGTTAGTGTTTACCTGACCTGGTCCAGCTTGTGCACGTGCAAGCTCATGACCTTTTAAGTCATAAGCAATTGCCATTGTATGGGTTCCGCCTGCGTCAACTCCAATTAGAAATTTAAGTGTCATAGTTCAATCTTCTTTCTTTTTTATATCCCACCAATATTTTATTACAAATAAATAATTTACAGAAGATTTTTTATGAAGTGTCTATAACTAGTTTATTAATTGCCATTTGTAACTTATCTATTAAAGATTTTTCAAAACGTTAACATCTCAATAGATTTGTCATCTAGTTTTTGCTAAAATTACACTAGTTTAGTGAGGTTGAGTCTAATTGAATTTTTTTAAGAAAAAACTGAAGACTAAAAATAATAATTCCAAAAAACAAGCTTCTACTCCAATAAGAATGAAGATAATTTTGGGGATTATTTTTGTCCTTTTTGCTACGTTAATTGGGCAACTGGCATATTTGCAAATAGGCTACGGTTCTCGTTTTAAGGCTGAAGTGCAAAAATCTAATTCTGCTGTAGTTTCCAGTCAAGTTCCTCGTGGGGTTATGTATGACAGCAAAGGACGCGTATTGGTAGGAAATAGAGCTAAGAATGCTATTACCTATACTAAAAGTGTTTCTACTACAAGTGAAGATATTTATTCAATTTCAAATTCCCTTAGTCAATATATTTCAATTAAAGACGAAAAACCGACACAGCAGCAAATAATTGATTATTATTTGGCTAATAAAAATAATAGTGCTAAGGAAGCCGCTAAAGTTCCTAAATCAGTGAGAGCAACACAGGATGATAATTTAATTAATAAAAGAATCCAAGAGCAAGTTAGTGCTGAACATGTTAAATTAAGTGCACGTGAGAAAACAGCAGCTTTAATTTACAATAAGATTTCAGGGGCGTACACTCTTTCTACCATTTATATTAAAAATAATCATTTGACTGATAAGGAAATTGCGGAAGTAGGCGAGCATCTTTCTGATTTGCCCGGTGTAGGCATTGGTACTGACTGGCAACGTTCTTATCCTAATGGTTCATCAATTCGCAGCATTATTGGTTCCGTATCAACTGAAAAAGCCGGCTTGCCTAGTGATAATTTACAATATTATTTAACTAATGGCTATTCTAGGAATGATCGAGTTGGTACATCATATTTAGAAGAAAAATATGAGCCACTACTTAAAGGAACGAAAGCTACAAGTAAAGTTTGGACTAAAAATTCAGGCGATATTGAACAATCGAAATCGGTTTATTCTGGTCAAGCTGGTGCAAGTTTGGTTTTAACGCTTGATGCTAAATATCAAAAAGAAGTTCAAAGTTCATTAGAAAATATCTATGCGGCAGCTGTTGGTTCAGGGGCGGCTCGCTATTCAAATGGAGCTTATGCTGTTGCCATGAATCCTAAAACTGGTGCTATTTTGGCTATTGCTGGTATTAGTCGTGACCCAAAGAAGAATAAAACTACTAATAACGCATTAGGAGTAATTAATCAGTCTTTTGTAATGGGATCAGCTGTTAAAGGCGCAATGGTAGGTGGAGGATTAATTAATAAGGTAATTACTCCCACAAATAATGTAATGCCTGATACACCAGTTTACTTGCCCAGTACTCCGGTTAAAAAGTCTGTTTATCCAATAGGTACATTTGGAGCCCTTGATGCAGAAACGGCACTTGAAGTTTCAAGTAATATTTACATGATGCATTTAGCAATGAAATGGGTTAAAGCTTCATATGTTCCTAAAACAAAAATTTATATGCCACAAACGGCGTTTGAACCTTTACGACATAATTTTAATATGTTTGGATTAGGTCAAAAAACTGGCATTGACTTACCGGGAGAAATTTCCGGAATTCAGGGCAAATCATTTAATGATCAAGGATTGGTTCTTTCAGGTTCTGTGTTAGACCTGTCTTATGGTAACTATGATGCTTATACTTTAATTCAAATGGTTCAGTACGTTTCTACGATTGCAAATGGTGGCTATAGAATGCAGCCTTATGTGGTGCAGTCAATTGGACGAACTTCAAATAACGGGAAAAAAGTTTATGTAGATTATAATAAAAAGCCAGAAGTTCAGTTACGCATACCCTGGACATCAGATGAGCTGAATATTGTCAGACAAGGCTTTTGGCGCGTTGTTCATGGTACAAATTCTTGGGGTACAGCGCATAAACTAAAAAATATAAAACCTTCTATTTCCGGCAAATCAGGAACTGCTCAAACATTTTATTACGATCCTGATAATCCTAACCAAAAAAATCCGCCTGAGCTGGTTAATGCTACTTTTGTTGGCTATGCGCCATCAAATAATCCTGAAATAGCAACAGCGGTAATATTTCCTGGACTTGATCCTGAACATGAGGGTTCATATACGCTACAAATGACTAAAGCAATGGTGCAGGATTACTTTAAATTACATAAAAAATAGAATTTTATGAATATTACTGGTAATAATAAAGGAAAAATGCTAAGATAATACAGTCAGAATAAAAGCGTAGGTGGTGAAAGAAATGGCAGATAACATCATTTTGGAATGCACCGAATGTGGCGATAGAAGTTACTTATCTAAGAAAAACAAGCGTAAGCATCCGGAACGTTTAAGTTTGAAGAAGTATTGCCCAGTCGAAAGACATACTACTCTTCATCGTGAAACTAAGTAATTAACCAATATGGCAGGAGCCTATGCTCCTGCTATTTTTTATATGGAAGAATCATGACAAAATCAAAAAAAGAAATTAGAAAACAACAAGTAGAAAAACTAAGCAATTTTGCGGAAACGTCTCTAAAAAGCACTGAAGATCAGACCCTGCTTAAAAATATTATGAATTCTGATTTACTTAGCAACTGTCAAAGCGTAGGGATAACATCTTCTCTAACTTATGAGGTAGATACTTCAGGACTAATTGCACAGTTATGGGATCTAGGAAAGGATGTTTATTTAGCTCGTGCTAACGATAACAGTGAACGTTCCCAAGATTTTATTTATTATAGTTACATGACTAAGTTAACTAAGTCGAAATTTGGTGTTGAAGAAGTAAGTGAACCGGATGCTCAGATTAATAATGATCTTGACTTAATTATTGTGCCCG
Organism: Lactobacillus huangpiensis; assembly: GCF_019972815.1. GTDB lineage: Bacteria > Bacillota > Bacilli > Lactobacillales > Lactobacillaceae > Lactobacillus > Lactobacillus huangpiensis. The sequence goes on along the minus strand of NZ_BPPA01000007.1, from coordinate 61,754 downwards.
GATTAGCTTTTGCTTTGGATTCGCATCAACGTTTAGGATTTGGCGGTGGTTATTATGATCGCTTTTTGGCAAAACATCCTAGTTCAAAGACGGTAGCTTTGGTCAATTCAAAGATGATTTTTAAAACTGCAGCGTGGAAAATAGAAGCAACTGACGTTCAAATTCAAACAATTATCACTCCTGAATCAATTTTATCGAAATAACTGAGGCTATTATGAACCAGCGACAAAACCTGAAAAATTGTTATATAACTATCAGTATTCTAGTTATTCTTTTTTTAGTCTTTTTAATTGAAACTGCAATAGGTGGCTCCGAAAATATCTACGTTTTAATGAAATTGGGAGCAATGAAAAATGATGCTATTGTTATAGGTAACCAGTGGTGGCGTTTGTTTACCGCACAATTCCTTCATATTGGAATTATGCACTTAATATCAAATGCAGTGATGATCTATTATCTGGGAGTTTATATGGAAACAATAATAGGTCATTGGCGTTTTTTAGTTATCTATTTGCTTTCAGGCATTGGCGGAAATCTCTTAAGCCTGGCTTGGGGAAACGATAACGCAATTAGTGCTGGTGCTTCAACTGCTTTGTTTGGACTTTTTGGTGCAATGACTGCTGTTGCATTGCAAAATCGTGCTAATCCGATTCTTGTTTATTTAGGTAGGCAGTCATTTTGGCTCGCACTGATTAATATTGTTCTTGATCTTTTTGCTCCTAATATCGATATTCCAGGACATATAGGTGGGTTTATAACCGGATTTTTAATTGCTGTAATTTTGGGTGAAAAAAGCTTAAGAAAGTATTCAATGAAAATGCGTGTTGTTGCAGTATGTGCTTTGATAATTTATTGTGTGGCAGCTATCAGAATGGGTATGGTAATCAACTTATAATGAAAACTCTGTATGATGTACAACAGCTTTTGGAAAAATACGGCATTTTTGTCCATGTAGGAAAGAGAATATGGGACATTGAGCTAATGGCTCTTGAACTAGATAACATCAACCGTTCACATTTAATCGATAAGCATGATTATTTAGTTGCAAAAATAATACTGCGTCGCGAATATGAATATGAAGAACGCAGAAATAAAAATAAGCATGGCTCTTAAGCTACATTAAGAGTATATTGTTTTTAAAAACTTTTAGTAGGAGAAATACAATTTATGTCAACTTTTTTAGTTATTCTAGATGCGGTTTTAATTATAATAATTTTAGCCTTCGTTGCAGTTTGGTTATGGAATAAAATACAGACTAAGCGCTTGGGCGGTGGAGACTTGTCTAATGATGAATTTAATAAGGGAATGCGTAAAGCACAGGTTGTAGATTTACGTGAAAAAGAACCTTTCAAAAGAAAACATATTGATGGCGCCAGAAACTTACCTTATACAATGCTTAAGTATCAATATACTGAATTAAGGCCCGATCTTCCGGTTTACTTATACTCTGATTCATTATCAGTTACCCTGCGAGCTGCCAGATTTCTACAGAAAAAGAACTTTTCATCTATTAAATGGTTAAAAAATGGTTTTGATGAATGGAATGGTCGTACTAAGAAGTCCAAATATTAAATAGAAAACATGTTTGTTAATTTTTCAAACGTGTTTTTTCTATATTATTTATTGAATGAGGGAAAAAGATGCAGAAAGTTTTGGCAATAGTGGGACCAACGGCAATTGGAAAAACTTCTTTGGCAATTCAGCTCGCTCAAAAAGTAAATGCTGAAATTATTTCGGGTGATTCAATGCAGGTTTATAAAGAGGTGGCTATTGGAACAGCTAAAGCGACTCCAGCCGAGCAAACCGCTATTCGGCATTATCTTGTTGATACTCAATCAGTTTTTGAGCCATATTCTGTGATAGATTTTATTGAGCAGGCGGAAAAAGCTATTGAGCAAATCACTGCCAAAGGTAAACTGCCACTTTTAGTAGGTGGTACTGGTTTTTATGTTAATGCACTTTTAAACAAAATGAAATTAGGAGAACCATTTCGCCAAGAATTGGTGACAACGAAAAATTGGGAAAACTTTTTGCAGGTACATGGTAAAAATGAATTGTGGGCAGAATTAGACAAGCGAGATCCAGAAGCTGCTCAAAAAATTCCATCAAATAACTCTCGCCGTGTTTTACGGGCGCTGACAGTAATTGAACGTACAGGAAAAAAGTTTTCACAACAGCAGAAAAAAATAGAGGCAAGATATGATTACCTCATTATTGGTCTCAATTCAGATCGTGCTAAAATTTACCGTAGAATTGATTTGCGTGTTGATCAGATGATGGAACAAGGCTTGCTTGAAGAAGCAAAATTTATTTATCAAAATCGTGCTCAAGAGTATACAATCCTGCAGGCTATTGGTTATAAAGAGTTTTTTCCTTATTTTGCAAAACAAGATAATCTTGAAAATTGCGTTTCAAATTTAAAAACAGCTTCAAGAAGATATGCTAAGAGGCAGCTGACGTATTTTCGTCATCAATTACCTGTCACTTGGTTTGATCCACTTAAAGATCCGAATTGTTTAAATAAAATTACACAGAAAGTTGAGGTTTGGTTAAATGAATAACTGGCCAAAAGAATTAAATGAAATAGTTACAGAGACTGACAAACAGATAGCGCCCCAATTAGCAAAAATTGATCGAAATATTCTATTTAATCAAAATAAAGTTTTACAAGCTTTTAAAGACAAAGCTGTTGCTGAATCCGATTTACTTGGTAGTACTGGATATGGGTCTGATGACAGTGGGCGAGATAAGCTAGATCGTATTTACGCACAGATATTTAACACCGAAGATGCCTTAGTCCGCTCGCAGTTTGTTTCTGGTACCCATACTTTGGCTACTGCAATGGCAGGAAATTTGCTCCCAGGTGATGAACTAACCTATTTAACTGGTATGCCTTACGATACATTACAACAAGTTATTGGAATTGCCGGTAATGGTCGTGGTAGCTTGAAACAATATGGTGTTAAGTTTTCTCACGTTGATTTGTTATCTGATGGCAGTGTTGATTTTGATTCAGCACGAAAGCTGTTAAAAGAACATCAACCTAAAATGGTTGTCATTCAGCGTTCACGAGGCTACAATACCAGACCGAGTTTTACAGTGGAAAAAATCAAGCCAATGATTAAAATGATCAGGGAAGTTTCGCCGAAAAGTATAGTTTTTGTTGATAACTGTTACGGAGAATTTTCCGAGCAACATGAACCTACTGAATGTGGTGCTGATATAATGGCTGGTTCATTAATTAAGAATGCTGGTGGTGGACTGGCAAAAATAGGTGGTTATGTTGTTGGTAAGCACGAACTAATTGAAAATACTGCGGCAAGGCTTACCGCCGGTGGTATTGGTCGCGAAGAAGGAGCCAGTTTAAATAATAATCTTGATTATTTTGAGGGCCTTTTTGTGTCACCAAGTGTTACCGGAAATGCTATTAAAGGTGCAATTTACTCATCAGCTTTATTAGAAAAGATGGGATTAGAAGTTTCTCCTAAATGGAATGAAAACAGAACTGACTTAATTCAAACAGTGATTTTTCATGATAAAGACAAAATGATCAAATTTGCCAAAACTTTACAGGAAAACTCACCAATTAATTCATTTGTTGATCCTATACCAAGTAATGATACGGGATATGAAGATCAAGTGATTATGGCTGACGGCTCATTCATTGAAGGAGCAAGCATCGAATTTTCAGGAGATGGTCCAATTAGACCACCTTATGCTTTATATATGCAAGGTGGATTAACCTATGCTCATGTGAAAATAGCGATTACTAATGCAGTCAATGAATTATTTTTTCAAAAATAATCAAAGATATTTATAAATGTAAAGTAAAAGTTTAGTAAAGTTTTGATATTTTTTGTTAGACCACTTTACAAGTTTTTAATCGTTTGCTAATCTTAAGTCTAGTTTTAAACAAGAATAAAATTTCTGGTTTAGACTGTACCAATTATTGTTTGATTTTTTAGGTGGAGAAGCATGACAAAGAAAATTTCAGCAGATGACATAAGAAAAAGTGTCAAAGAAGAAGATGTCAGATTTATTAGACTGGCTTTCACAGATATTAATGGAACACTAAAAGCAGTTGAAGTTCCAAATAGTCAGCTAGACAAAGTTTTAAGTAATGATGTGCGCTTTGATGGTTCTTCAATTGACGGATTTGTTCGTTTGGAAGAAAGTGATATGATATTATATCCTGATTTTTCTACTTGGTCCGTTTTGCCTTGGGATGACAGCGCAGGTGGTAAGATCGGTTGTTTAACCTGTTCTGTTCATAATACAGATGGTGAGCCATTTTCAGGTGATCCACGAAATAATCTAAAAAGAGTTATTGGCCAAATGAAAGACTTGGGATTTACTGCTTTTGATATCGGTTTTGAAGCCGAATTTCATTTACTAAAGCTTGATGAAAACGGTAATTGGACTACTCAAGTTCCAGATCATGCATCATATTTTGATTTGACTTCGAATGATGAAAGTGCAAGTTGCCGCCGAGATATTGTTGAAACCTTGGAAAGCATTGGTTTTGAAGTTGAAGCCGCTCACCATGAAGTAGGAGATGGCCAACAGGAAATTGATTTTAGATTTGATGATGCCCTGACAACTGCTGATCGCGTGCAAATGTTTAAAATGATTGTACGTGAAATAGCTAAGAAACATGGTTTGTTTGCTACATTCATGGCAAAGCCTTTACAAGGTCAAGCTGGTAACGGGATGCATACCAATATGTCTTTGTTCAAAGGCAATAAAAATGCGTTTTATGATAAAAATAATAAATATCATTTATCCAAAACAGCTTTGTACTTTTTAAATGGTATTCTAGAGCATGCTCGCGCAATTACAGCAGTTGGCAACCCGACTGTTAACTCATACAAGCGTTTAATTCCCGGTTTTGAAGCTCCAGTATATATTTCTTGGGCTTCAAAGAATCGTTCTCCTATGGTTAGAGTACCTTCAGCTGGAGAATTAAATACTCGACTTGAGATGCGTTCTGCTGATCCAACTGCTAACCCATATTTGCTTTTAGCTGCATGCCTAAGTGCAGGAATGGCTGGAATTAAAGAAGAAAAAATGCCTATGGATCCAGTAACTTGCAATTTGTTTGATTTAAGTGAAGATCAACTTAATGAAATGGGAATCAAACCACTTCCTTCAACGTTGCACAATGCATTAAAAGCTTTTAAGAAGGATAAACTAATTCAAGATGCTTTAGGTGAGCATTTAACCCAGAGCTTTATTGATTCTAAAGAATTAGAATGGTCTCAATATACTCAAACTGTTTCTGACTGGGAAAGAAATCGTTATATGGGTTACTAAACCGATCTGGTTAATTTACTCTTTTTACAAGTGTTTAATAGATTTTAAAATAATTTTGATGTCAAGCTGTAAATCAGCTTGACATTTTAATTTTAGAAACGTTTTTAACATAGCCCAATTCGTCATTAGTTACTTTTTTACTCAGATCAAATAATTAATTTTCTCTTAAAACAAATATAAGCAATACTTCTTTTGGCTACAAAAAGTGATTAAATTTTAAAACAGATGAAAAAGTTGAAAAGAAAATAGAACAAAAGGTTATAAAGGATCGCTTTTTAATTAGAGCTATTGATAAATTAGGTTTAAAGAAAGTTGTTACGGAGCGCAATGACTTAAGAGCTGAGGGAGCTATAGTAGTAATAAGAATCATTCATCTTGATACTAAATTCTTACAATTTTAAATGTATATTTTTTTCTGTTATCTGCTAAGATGTGCTATCTTTACCAAATGTTGTCTTTTCTGCTCACAATGTAGCTATAATTATATTATGGTTTTATATCTTAATAGTATCGAAAGAAAATTAAGTTGAAATGTGTTTATTTTCAATTTGAAGACCAAACGAATAAGTAAGACGGCAGAGAATGATCTTAGCGTCACAAATAAATATAAGCAAGGTTTCAGGGACTATAAATTTCATACAATATTCAAGAAAGAATAATTATAATTATTCTTTCTTGAATTTGGTAAATGTATGAATTAATTTTGATATTTTAAAAAGCTAACTATATTCTATTTAATAACAAAATATAAATTTGGTAAGTTGTTGCTAAGTAGAGATTTTTAAAATTTTATTTCCAAATTAATGTAAATAAAATAATAGTTGACAGGTTATATAGATCGCTGCTCATACTTTCATTAAAAGAAATAGTATTTTAATTTCTATAATTAAGCATAATATTATTACTGTTATATGTAAAAAATATCTGTAATTAAATTATGATAAAATACATTCTATATTTACAGATGTTTTGCAATCATAATAAAGTGTGTTATTTAAATTTAAATTATATATATTTATAATAATTTATAATAAAAACGTGTTTTTAAAATTAAATAATTTATTGACAATTTTAACCACATTTATTAGGATTATATTATCTAATCATGTCAACTATATATTAGATAAATTTTTGGGAGAGGTAGTGTTATTTAAAATAAGTCAGGAAACTTGTTTGAAAAGATATTTTTTTATCAATCGCTTAAAGAAAGGAAATGTTAAGAAATAAAAAAGCAGCTTCAATATAATTATCAATTGAAGTTGCTTACAATATTGTTAAGGATGAATTTTAAAGTGTCTCACTATGCTAAAGATAAAATTAGCCCTTAACGTAGAAAATTAGAAGTGAGAGAAATTAATTAAGGTCAATTAAACTCACTACTAGATTTAATGATACCACAGAAAGAAGTTTATAGTTGTTTAAATTTATGTTTTAGATAAACTAAAAAAATAATTATAAGCAATTAGATTTAATTTTAAAATTTTCTATGGATAAATATCTTAAAATCACATATACACTAACTTAAAGGTTGTACGGAAATTTCATACAACCTTTTTTGGCCGAATTGTATAACTTTAAAAGGAATGTCTAGCATTATATATAGCTCTCAGTCAAATACTATCGCATGTTTGACAGCTAAAATTGTTTTTCAGTTCATTTTATTATTCTAATATGCCAACTTTTAAGTGATATGATAGATAAGTTAGGTTTTAAGTAAGTGAGGTAAAAATGACAAAAGAAAAAGCAATTTATACTAAAGATGTGATACTAGTTATGGCAGCTTCATTCTTTTTTATGTTTAGTACCATGTTTGTGAACCCTTTGATTAATGGCTACGCTAAAAGTTTGGGAGCTAGTAGTGGCTTTGCTGGCTTGATTGTTGGAATTATGAGTATAGCAGCAATGTTTTTGCGGCCAATTGCAGGTAATTTGACAGATAAATTTTCGAAATACCGTTTATCTTTTATCGGCGGAATTCTCATAGTGGTCGGTGTAACCGGCTACGTAATAGCACCGGCAAGCAATTGGCTGCTCCTTTTTCGTTTAATTAACGGTTCAGGTTATGTTCTTTGCACCGTTTGCATGACCACTTGGCTTGCCTTTTTGGTACCACGTGCTCACGTTGGTCAAGCAATGGGATTTTACGGTCTGATGAATGCACTTGCGATGGCTGTTGCTCCGGCACTGGCCATTAGTACTTATCAAAAAACAGGATACAGAACTGCCATCATTGCTTCTGCTGTTTCAGCCTTTTTAATGGTCATTATAATTCAATTTGTTGGCAATAAAGCAAAACCAAAAGAAATTAAGTATAGCGAAAAGAAGAAATCATTTTTACATATCAAAATTATTCAGAAAAATGTATTGCCTATAGCAATGCTCACCACTTTATTTGCTTTTCCTTATTTTGCTACACAAGCCGATCTCGTTACTTATGTTGAAGAACGTCATTTGAGTGTAAATGTAGGCTCCTATTTTTTGATATATGCTGTTGTACTATTGCTTATTCGAATAGCTTTAAAAAACCTCTTTGATACTGTTAAATTTGGCACTTGGTTTTGGTATAGTGTTGTTGCTACTATGATTTACCTGATTTTGCTGGCAACAATGAAAAATAACTGGATAATGGCTCTTGCAGCTGCATTTATGGCTATTGGCTATGGCTTGATGTATTCGGTTTTACAGTCAACTGCAATGCTTTTAGCTCCCATAAGTGAGCAAGGTTTAGCCAGTAGCACGTTTTACTTAGGACTTGACATTGGTATGGCTTTTGGTCCAATAATCATGGGATTTATAAATGACTTATTACCAGTCAAATACTTTTATTTAGTGCAATTAGTTTTAATACCTTTCATGATATTGATCTATTTCCATTATCGTGTTCGTCTGAACGGTGCAATTAGGCATCATTAAACCTTTTTCAAATAAAAGAAAAACTGACTAATCTCGTTTTAGTAAAGATTAGTCAGTTTTTAATATCTAATAAAATAATCGGCTTTGCTTTTTATTGGAATTTTTTACCCCATTCCCAAGGATCTTCGTGCCAAGTTTTTAAAGCTTCATATTCTGTTGAAGTTATATATTTCATCTCTTTTTCTTTTTGCAGTAATTCAGGATATGTTAATAGTGGACTATAGTCAACGTTAGCTTGAGTAAAGTTAGCTTTAGTATCTTTTAAATAATAAGTAAATATTGAACTCACGCCGATTACATTGCCGCCTTCTTTTTCAGTTGCTTTTACTGCATTAATAACTGAGCCACCAGTTGTAATTAAATCGTCGATTAGTACAATTTTGTCGTTGTTATTAAAGCGGCCTTCAATTTGTTTACCTTTACCATGATCTTTTGGCTTTGGGCGTACATAAATCATTGGCAAATTCAGTTTGTCAGCCACCCATGCTGCATGGGGAATACCCGCCGTAGCAACTCCTCCAATCACGCTTACACCTGGAAATTTTTCTTTAATAAGGACTGCTAAATCTGAAGCAATCCAGTCACGTAAGTCAGGGTAGGAAACAGTCAATCTAAGATCAGTATAAATTGGTGAAAGCATGCCACTTGCATAAGTGTAGGGTTTGTCAGGTGATATCGTAATAATTTTTTCTTCAACTAACTTATTAATAATTTGATCTTGATGCATTTTACTCAAACTCCTTTTTAATTTCTCGATAAACTAAAGCGGGATCTTCAGCCTGCGTAATTGGTCGACCCACTACAAGAGCACTTGAACCAAATTCTTTTGCTTTTTGTGGTGTGGCTATACGCTTTTGATCATCAGTGGTACTATTTGACAATCTGATTCCTGGTGTGACGTATAAAAAATCAGAGCCAACCTGATTTTTAAGATTTTTCACTTCAAGTGGCGAACATATCACACCATCTGCACCTGCTTTTTTTGCAGTTTGTGCCAGACTAACTACTTGCTCTGCCATTGATAATGAACAGTTTTGTTCATTTGCCAAAATTTTTTCTGAAATTGAGGTCAATTCTGTAACTGCTAGTAATTTGGGAGTTTCATTTCCAGTTGGTGTTCCATCTATCAAGCCCTTTTTTGCGGCTAAAATCATTTCACTTCCGCCCAAAGCATGTACTGTTGTGCATAAAATACCTAATTGAGCAATCTGTCTTGCAGCTTGATAAACTGTATTAGGAATATCATGTAATTTAAGATCTAAAAAAATCTGATATCCTTGTTTTACTAAACTCTTTACAAATTCTGATCCATAATGATAATAAAGTTCCATACCAATCTTTAAGTATGTTTCTTGGGGATGACCTAGCTTTGTTAGCAATTCAAGAACATCATTTTGGTTGTCAAAGTCCAAAGCTACAAATACTGCTTTTTCCATTAAAACCTCCACAAAAAAAGCCTATTTTGGTACGAGAGTGCATCAAAATAGACCTTTTATTTAATTTAAGTCTTGTTTTTAACTTGCGGTCTCTCTGTACCGTTTAAAGTTTATCATTAATGAGATTACCATTTTTGTTTATAAAATACAATAAAAATTTTGTTTTTAAAAAGTAAAGAAATTGTGTAAAATATATCCAAAAATAATTGTATTGACAGTGAGCTTACATTTTTGGAGGGTAAAATGACAAACATCAGTGTAAAATTGCCTGGACTTAATTTGAAAAACCCAGTGATGCCTGCTAGTGGTACTTTCGGTTTCGCAGATGTGCCAGCGGCAAAAAAATTTGATTTGAACGAACTGGGAGCGCTAATTATTAAAACTGCTACTCCGAATCCGCGTTTAGGAAATCCTCAACCACAAATTGCAGTTTTAGATAACGGTGTATTAAATTCAGTTGGTTTGACCAATCCCGGGATTGATAAAGTTATCAGCGAAAAGTTATCTAATTTAAAAAAGCAATATCCAGCACTACCGATTATTGCCAGTGTAGGCGGTGAAAGTGAAGAAGGCTATATTGAAGTTGCTCAAAAGCTGTCAGATTCCAAAATGGTTAATGCTCTTGAAATTAATGTTTCTTGTCCTAATGTAGCTCAAGGTGGAATGTCATTTGGTGTTCATCCAAGACTGGTGGAGAAGCTGACTGCTGCAATAAAAAATACAGTTGATTTGCCCGTTTTTGTAAAGTTGACACCTAATGTAACTGATATAGTTGCATTAGCGCAGGCTGCTGAAGCAGGTGGTGCTGATGGCTTATCTTTAATAAATACTGTAACTGGTATGAGGATTAACATAAAGACTCGCAAACCTCTGCTTGGAAATAATTTTGGTGGTTACTCTGGTCCTGCAGTGAAGCCCATTGCCTTATATCAGATTAATCAGGTAAGACGGGTTACTAATTTGCCAATTATCGGTATGGGGGGAATTGTATCGGCTGAAGATGTGGTTGAATTTATGCTTGCTGGTGCTAATGCTGTTGCAGTAGGTAGTGCCCATTTTAAGGATCCTTTAGCTTGTTCGCATATTGTCCATGACTTGCCGCAGGTTTTGAATAATTTAGGAGTCAATGATATTAAAGATTTAGTTGGTCAAGTTGAATATAATTAAAAAGCTAACATCTGCAATGTCCAACTTTACTATTGACAATTTGAATTTGAAACAGTATATTTAAACAGATGTCCTTTAAAATTAGTCCCGTGAGGCTAGCAAGGAAAGCTCAATTAAGTATTGACTTTTACAAAGCATTTAGTCTCAAATAGATTAAGTGCTTTTTTCATGGGCAATGTACTACAGGAGAAAAAAATGACAAAAGAAATTTGGGACGCCTCAGCAATGAAAAGAGCGTTAACAAGAATTACTTATGAAATCATTGAACGAAATAAAGGCACGGAGAATTTGGTTCTGGTAGGAATAAAAACTCGTGGTGTATATTTAGCTCAACGCATTCATGATCGTATTCAGAAGCTTGAAGGTGTTGATGTTCCACTCGGTCAACTTGATATTACCTTATATCGTGATGATCGTCATGATGCAACATTAAAATTAGATCCCGTTGTTAATTCAAGTGAACTGGGAGTTGAGATTAACAATAAACACGTGATATTAGTAGACGATGTGATTTTTACTGGTAGAACAATCAGAGCGGCAATGGATGCTTTAATGGATAAAGGCAGACCTAGTTCAATTGCCGTTGCTGCTTTGGTTGACCGTGGTCATCGCGAACTACCAATTCGAGCAGATTTCGTTGGTAAAAACATTCCAACTTCATCACATGAAGAGATAGCTGTTCATGTAGTAGAAATTGATAATAAAGACAATGTAGAATTAAAACCATTGCCGCAATAAAAAATCAATTCAACCGTTTAATTGGCTCCAGAGAGGGTCAGAAGGGTTTGAGTTCATTTTATTGAGTCTCTAACTATACTAAAAACCCTTTTGCTAAACCTGGAGCTGAAAAGCTTTAGGTTTATTTTTTTGGAAGAGAGTAAAAATGAAAAATATTAATCTTGTTACCCTAAAATCATTTGTAAGTGTCGAAAACTTAACAGTTGAAGAAGTAATGGCGCTTATTGAAAGAGCAGAGTACTTTAAAAAAGGTGGTGCCCGTCCACATCTAACACAACCAGTTTCTGTCACAAACATGTTTTTTGAAAATTCTAGCAGAACTCACACGAGTTTTGAAATGGCAGAAAGAAAATTAGGATTAAGCGTAATACCATTTGATCCTGCTCACAGTTCAACCAAAAAAGGTGAAACTCTTTACGATACTTCGCTTATCATGGCAGCTCTTGGGATTGATCTTGAAGTTATCAGGCATACTGAAAATGAATACTATAACCAACTAATACACCCAAAGCAAAACCAACACCTTGATATAGGCGTGATAAATGCCGGAGATGGAAGCGGTCAGCACCCTTCACAATGTATGCTTGACATGATGACAATTCACGAGCATTTTGGTCATTTTAACGATCTTAAGGTAGCTATAGTGGGTGATATTACCAATTCTCGAGTTGCTAAAAGTAATATGGAACTTTTGACCAGACTTGGAGCCAAAGTTTATTTCTCTGGTCCTGATTATTGGTATGACACACAATACGATAAGTATGGTGAATATAAACCAATTGATGACTTGATTAATAAAATGGATGTAATGATGTTGTTAAGAGTCCAGCACGAACGACACGCTGGTGATCCTAACGAAGCAAAATTTGATGCTCAAGAGTATCATGCAAAATATGGAATTAATCAAAAGCGATATGAGCAAATGAAAGATGATGCCATTATTATGCATCCGGGTCCGATTAACCATGATGTTGAACTCAGCGGTGACTTAGTTGAAGCTCCAAAGTGTCGGTTTGTAAGGCAAATGGAAAATGGCGTTTTTATGAGAATGGCAATGATTGAAGCAGTTATGCGTGGTCGCAAATTAGGGGGCTTGTCTTGATGACAACTGTGATTAAAAACGGCTATATTTATACTGGTGGAGAAATAGTACATGGTGACCTTTTAATTAAAAACGGTGTAATTTCAGCAATTGGTACTGGTTTAAAAGCAGAAAATATAATTGATGCCAAAAATAAATTAGTAAGCCCGGGACTTGTTGATGTACATGTTCATTACAGAGATCCTGGACAAACTGATAAAGAAAATGTCAGGACCGGTTCGCTGGCAGCAGCACATGGTGGTTTCACTACTGTCTGCGCAATGCCGAATGTAGTACCAGTACCCAATACACCAGAACTTATGAGTAAAATGGTACAAAACAATTGTGAAAATGGTGTAGTCCATATTTTGCAATATGCACCTATTACGGTTAATGAAGATACTAATGAAATTCCTGATTATGCAGCTCTAAAAAAAGCTGGTTGTGTTGCACTGAGCAATGATGGCAAAGGTGTTCAGAATGCCGGCACGATGTATTTGGCAATGCAAAGGGCGCAGGCAAATAATTTAATTATTGCTGAACATGCTCAAGATGATACGTTGTTCAATCATGGTGTCATAAATGAAGGTAGAAAAGCAAGTGAATTTAATTTAGCTCCAATTACTGAATTAGCTGAAACAACTCAAATTGCCAGAGATTTATTATTGGCTCAAAAGACTGGCGTTCATTACCATGTTTGCCATGTTTCTACTAAGAAAGGCGTTGAACTGATCAGAATTGCTAAAAGTAAAGGTATTAATGTTACTTGTGAAGTTGCCCCTCATCATCTTCTATTAGGAGAAGAAGATATTATCAATGATAATGCTAATTTTAAAATGAATCCGCCTTTGAGAACTAAAGGAGATCAAAAAGCACTTTTAGCTGGATTGCTTGATGGCACAATTGACATGATTGCTACTGATCATGCTCCTCATACTGCAAGTGATAAACAAAATGGTTTTGCCACGGCTGCATTTGGTATTGTTGGTAGTGAAACGGCTTTTTGCGAACTTTACACTAAATTTGTTAAAACTGGTATTTTTACTCTTGAGCAGTTATTAAATTGGCTCACTTTGGCTCCCGCTAACGCTTTTGGCTTGAAAAAAGCTGGGAAAATAGCTTTAGGTCAACCGGCAGATATTGCTATTTTCGATCTTCAGAAAAAAGAAGCTATTAATTCAGCTAATTTTAAGTCAAAAGGGAATAATACTCCTTTTAATAATGATGCAGTTTACGGTCAAACGGTTTTAACAATGATTGATGGCCAGATTGTTTTTCAAAGTGAGGAAAGTAAATGAGATATTTAATTTTAGAAGATGGCAGTGTCTATGCGGGCGAAGGCTTTGGTGGAAGTCAAGCGACTAAAGGTGAAGTCGTATTTACAACCGGAATGACAGGTTATCAAGAGGCAATTACTGATCAATCGTATGCTGATCAAATTTTAGTTTTTACTAATCCGTTAATTGGCAATTATGGGATCACGCTGGCAGATTATGAATCACTTGAGCCGGGCATAAAAGGGGTGATTTGCCATGAAGTAGCACGATATCCTGATAACTGGCGCATGCAAACCACTTTACCAGATTTTTTAAAAAGATTAGATGTACCTGGTATTCAAGGAATAGATACCAGAAAATTGGTTAAAAAATTACGTGCCTACGGTACAATGAAGGGTCAAATTTGTGATTCTAAGGAAAATTCTGCTGCGATTGCAGAGCAACTAAAAGCAAGTCAACTTTCAAAGGACGTAGTTAAAAGAGTTGCGACTACAAAATCTTATCCTGTGCCGGGCTCAAAGCGCAATATTGTTGTAGTAGATTTCGGACTAAAAAATAGTATCTTGCGTGAATTAAGCAAACGAGATTGCAACTGTATAGTTTTGCCTTATACTACTTCAGCTGAAAAAATTTTATCTCTTCATCCGGATGGCGTTTTGCTGTCTAATGGACCTGGAGATCCTTTAGAAATGCAGGGTCCAGTCAAAATGGTCCAAGAAGTAGAAAAGCATGTACCTTTAATGGGAATTTGCATGGGTCATCAAGTATTTGCTCTAGCTAATGGAGCGAATACTTATAAAATGAAATTTGGTCATCGGGGATTTAATCATCCTGTACGTGAAATAGCCACAGGAAATATTGGCTTTACCTCACAGAATCATGGCTATGCTGTTAGCCGAGATTCAATTGATCCTGATATTTTAATGGTTACTCATGTTGAAGTTAATGACGGTACTATCGAAGGTTTGCGGCACAAGAAATATCCTGCCTTTTCCGTCCAATTTCACCCTGATAGTACACCTGGCCCTCACGATGAAGAAGGTATCTTTGATTACTTTATGCAAATGATTGACCAAAGAAAGGATGTTGAAAATCATGCCTAAAAGAACTGATATTAAAAAAATAATGGTAATTGGTTCAGGACCAATTATTATTGGTCAAGCTGCAGAATTTGATTATTCCGGTACACAAGCATGCCTTGCTTTGCGTGAAGAAGGTTATGAAGTGGTTCTGGTTAATTCTAATCCTGCCACAATTATGACTGATACCACAATAGCCGATAAAGTTTATATTGAACCATTAACTGTAGAATCTGTATCACGTATTATCCGCAAAGAATTTCCTGATGCTATTTTACCGACTTTAGGTGGTCAAGTTGGTTTAAATATGGCTTTATCATTAGCTAAAAGTGGTATTTTAGATGAACTAAACATTGAATTATTGGGAACAAAGCTCAATTCAATTGAACAAGCCGAAGACAGAGAAAAGTTTAAAGAATTGTGCCAAAAATTAGGAGAGCCAGTGCCACCTTCAACTAGTGTAAAGACAGTGCAAGAAGCATTAGATTTTGGAGACAAAATTGGTTATCCAATCATTGTTCGCCCGGCATTCACTATGGGTGGAACTGGTGGCGGCATTTGCAATGACAGGGATGAACTCGCTAAAATCGCCAAAAATGGCTTGGAATTATCTCCCGTTACTGAGTGTTTAATTGAACGGTCAATAGCAGGGTACAAGGAAGTTGAATTTGAAGTCATGAGAGATCATGACGATAATGCCATGATTGTTTGTTGTATGGAAAACTTTGATCCTGTCGGTATCCATACGGGAGATTCAATTGTTTTTTCACCGTCTCAGACATTATCTGATAAAGAATATCAGATGTTGCGTGACTGTTCTTTAAAACTTATTCGGGCGTTAAAAATTGAAGGTGGCTGCAACGTTCAGTTAGCCCTTGATCCAAATAGTTTTAATTATGATGTCATTGAGGTTAATCCGCGTGTTTCCCGTTCTTCTGCCTTGGCTTCAAAGGCCACGGGTTATCCCATTGCTAAGATGGCTGCTAAAATCGCGGTGGGTCTTACTTTAGATGAAATAAAGAATCCAGTAACGGGCACTACTTTTGCAGAATTTGAACCAGCTCTGGATTATGTTGTTTGCAAAATACCACGTTGGCCCTTTGATAAATTTGCCAAAGCAAATCGTGAACTTGGCACACAAATGAAAGCGACTGGAGAAGTCATGGCTATAGGCAGAACAGCTGAAGAAGCCTTTCAAAAAGCTGTTCGCTCTTTGGAAATTGACCAAAAAGACTTTTATTCAGCTGAAGCACATGATGCAAGTGATGAAGAACTGGAAAATAAACTGGTTAAAGCTCAGGATGACCGTCTCTTTTATTTAGCGGAGGCTTTTCGCAGAGACTATGCAATGTCAGACTTACATGAATTAACCAAAATTAATTTCTATTTTCTAGATATTGTTAAGCATATTGTTGATCTAGAAAAGACTATTGCGGCTAATCCAGATGATCTGGCTGTGCTCAAAAATGCTAAGAAATATGGCTTTAGTGACCATACTATCGCAAATTTGTGGTATGAGGATGAAGACCAAGTGCGAGATTTGCGCAAGCAGAACCATTTAGTGCCAGTTTATAAAATGGTAGATACTTGTGCTGGAGAATTTATCTCACAAACTCCTTATTTCTATTCTACTTACGATACCGAAAATGAGAGTCGGAAGAATAGTAAAAAATCAGTTTTAGTTGTTGGTTCAGGTCCAATTCGTATTGGTCAGGGTGTGGAATTTGACTACGCCACTGTTCATTGTGTCAAAGCATTACAAAAAATGGGTTATGAAGCCATTGTAATTAATTCAAATCCAGAAACCGTTTCAACCGACTTTTCTGTTTCTGATAAATTATATTTTGAGCCACTTACTTTAGAAGATGTCTTAAATGTCTGTGATCTTGAGCAACCTGAAGGTGTAATTATCCAGTTTGGTGGTCAAACTTCAATTAATTTGGCAGCTGGGTTAGAAAAGCATGGCGTTAAAATCTTGGGTACCAGTGTGGAAGACCTGAACAGAGCTGAAGATCGCGAATTATTTGATCAAGTAGTAAAAGAATTGGGCTTGAAGCAACCGCAAGGAATTACGACTACTACACATGATGGTGTTATCAAAGCAGCAGATAAGTTGGGGTATCCGGTTTTAGTTAGACCAAGTTATGTTTTGGGTGGAAAAGCAATGGAAATTGTTTATAATCAGCCAGAACTTGAAGACTATTTGCAAAATCATGTGGATATTGCAAGCAGTCATCCAATCTTAGTTGATGATTATCTTGATGGGCGCGAGTGTGATGTCGATGCGATTTGCGATGGCGAAAGGGTCCTTATTCCTGGAATAATGGAACATATAGAACATGCTGGAGTTCACTCCGGAGATTCCATGGCTGTTTATCCCGCTCAAACATTTTCTCCCGCAATTAAACAAAAAATAGCCGACATTACTAAGAAGTTAGCGTTAAAGCTTAATTGTCGCGGAATAATGAATTTGCAGTTAATTGAGCGCAATGGTGAAATTTATATTATTGAGGTCAATCCTCGTGCTAGTCGTACTGTACCTTTTTTAAGTAAAATTACCTCTATTGAAATGGCGCAAGTGGCAACAAGAGTAATTATGGGTGAGAGTTTAAAGGAGCAGGGTTATGATGATGGCCTGGCACCGGAAACCAAAATGATTAGTGTTAAAGCCCCAGTGTTCTCATTTAGCAAGCTTTCTGATGTTGACAGCTACTTAGGGCCGGAAATGAAGTCAACTGGTGAGGTCATGGGTAGTGATTTTAGTTTTCCTAAGGCACTTTACAAAGCTTTCTCAGGTGCAAACATGCATATTCCTGACAGCGGCAATATTTTATTAACAATCGAAGACCGTGATAAACAAGAAATTTTGCCTATTGCCAAAAGATTTGCCCAAATCGGTTACCGTATTTTTGCTACCAGTGGCACAGCAACATTTTTAAAACAAAATCATTTACATGTTGCTTTGGTAGATAAAATTCATGAAGACACTGACACAAATATCTTAAATGAATTGAAAACTGGCAAAATCGATTTGGTAATTAATACTATGGGACATGATCTGGCTAAAACATCTGATGGCTTTGTCATTCGTCAGACTGCTATTCAGCAAAATATTCCGTTAATTACAAGCCTGGATACTGCACGTGCATTATTGACTGCTTTAGAAAACAGGTCGTTTGCTACAATAAACATAAAATAGAATTTTTAAATTAAAAAAGCAACTGTGTTTTTAAAACAGTTGCTTTTTATGTTCAACTTTGAAAAGTACTGGCATAAATAAAATTTAATTTATTTAATACTGAATTTAATGGCAGTTTCAGAAAGATCAATTGTGTAATCTGTGGTTTCAAGAGGCCTTTTGGTCATTCCCTGGTCAGTAGAATAAATAATTAAACAAAGTTTGCTGCCTGCCGGCAATGTGTAATAAGTTGGTTGTAATTTAAACTGTAAGTCGTAAAACTCGCCGGCTTTAATACTACGTGGCTTTTTCATATCTGCGTAATTCTGCAGATTCATGTGAGCCTTGGTAATTAATTTAGCATGAGTTAACTTGTCAGGCATGAACTCTTGCAAAGAGTCAAGTTGAAAATGAAAACCCAGTTCTTGTCCGCCAGACATTAAAATTTTCGGGGTAGCAGTCAACCGTTTGCGATCAGCAATTTCTACCAGAGCAACAGAAATTTGTCCTTTGGTAAGACTTGATGAAACACTCATTCTTATTTCTGGTCGACCAACTATAGTTACGGGATGAATAAATTCATCTGTAGTAAAACGCAAACTGGCTTTTGACCATTTTTCTTTACCACAAATAAATTGGTTTTGCCAGTCATTCTCAGAAATTTTTGCTTTTTTAAATTCAGTTCCGCCTACATCAGTAAAGGAAAGTTTTTGCTTGCTACTAGTATCTTTGGTTAACTCATTATCTGAATTAGGGAAATAAACAGTTTCCCTGCCAATGTCATTACACCAATCCTTTTCTTTGTGCCACTTATCTGCTTTTAGATTATCTTGAATAAGCACAGTTGGCCACTGCTTGTATGCGTTATTTTCAATGCCCAAGAGTTCATGAACCAGCCATAAATTCATTAGATCAGTAAAATCAATTGAAACCAAATTATTCATATTATAATGAGGTCCCTGATGCAAGAAAAGGTGATGTGCAATAGGAAGGTTTTTGACCTTTTGCCAAATTTTATAGACGTTCTTAGGCTTGACGTTCCAGTCATTTAGACCATGAACGCTAATCCAGGAGCACTTAATATTATCGGTATGATGTCGGTAGTTGCGCTTTTCCCAAAAATCTGAATACTGACCAGTCTTGCGATCGGCCTTTTCTAATAAAATCTTCTGCATTTCGTCAAACTTTGGCTTAATTTTTAAATAATCTCCAGCATCCCACAAGTTCGATTGACAAGTTTCTGCAAGCATATCCAAATCTTCACCTTGGCAATCTTCTGGTGCAATTACCAGGCCATGTTCACGGTAATAATCATACCAGGAAGAAATGGCAGCTTCAGAAATAACTGTTTTTAACCCAGGAACACCCGTAGTAGCAATGGCTATTTGCAATGTGCCTAAATATGAACGACCAGTCATCCCAATATTTTTATTACACCAAGTTGCTTTAGTTTCGTGCTGCCTTGTTCTATCAGTATAAGCAATACGATCTCCGTGCAACCATTCAATTATTTCCTTTGCACTTTCAGTTTCTTCCGGAGCACCAGTAATTCTAAGACCATCACTGCCTCGTGTCCCGATAGCGCCAGCAAAAACACTGGCAAATCCACGAGCCAGCATATATTCGTTCAGACCGTAGGAAGATTTGCCGGTGGCTTGTTCTACCGGCCTAGATGAGTTTTCACTATCCAGTGGCTTTTTGGCTTTAACAATTGCAGAAGCCTGATATTGTGGGTTAGTCCACTCAGTGGCATCAGTCAAATTTTCATCTACGTTGTGGTTGCGCTTTTCGTTATCAATGATACCGCCAAAATAGGGACTAGCAGTGTAAAGAGCAGGAACCGGTAAAGTTTCACTTTCAATTGGACGAAAAATTGTTGTTTGTAAAAGATCACTCTTCCCATCACCGTCTGTATCCAAATCACTTTCAACATAAACGACTTCTCTGATCACTTTGCTGGTATCAAAAACAGGCATGCTTTTACCATTAAAAAAGAGAAACTCATTGGGCGCAAATTCCGTTTTTCTATTGTAAAAATAGCCTTGACCAGCCATGACATCTATTAGCAGTTGTCCATTTTTGGCACGAGTATTAAGCAAACGATAAAAAGCTTGAATAAGAGATTTCTTGTCGTTAATTTTCTCAATGTAAGGTAATGCCTGCTTTTCCATAAAAGCCAAAGGGTCATTTGGTTGATAATCATAGCCAACATGGTAGCCAAGAAGTTGCAATGCAACATTATAAAATTGGCTAGAAGTAATTTCCTCGGGATTGGTATCTAAAAAAGCATTAAAAGGTTGGACATCTGAAACTGCAAACTCAGCTAATTTTGCTTTGCGGGCACTTTCGTCTCGTGGATCAATCACTGCCACTGCATTTGCGGTAAGTTCTTCTAAAAGATTTGAAAAAGAACGTTTTTCATAATCTATTGGTAAAAATTTAATTTGCAGTAATTCTTTAACTTCTTCTTTGTAATCAGTTTTCACATAAGCATATTGATTATACTTCATAAAATTCTCCTTTTTGTATTATTTTACCTGTAAACATTGATATTAGAAAGCTGATTAATAAAAAAGAAGGTACTGTTTTCAATACCTCCTTTTTAAATTTTATAGCCAAACTTTTTCGTAAATTTTTTCATTAAAACCACAGGTCAATTTTTTACCTTCAACAACAAGAGGCCTTTTTATTAGTTTTCCGTTCTTGGACATCATGTCAGCGGCATCCTCAATAGACATATCTGCAATTTGATCTTTAATGTGTAATTTACGATAATCTTGACCATGAGTGTTAAAAAAATATTTTAAGCCACGATCTTCGTGTTGAGTAAGCCAGTTAATTAAATCAGATTTCTTAGGCGGCTCATCGACTAAATCTTGAAAATCGAACTTAACATTGTGTTCCGTAAGCCATTTCTGAGCAGCTCTTGAAGTAGAGCAACGCTTGTAACCATAGAATTTTATCATTTTCATACTCTCCTTTACTTTAATTATAGCAATAAGGCAGATAAACAAGAAGAGTAGAGCATTTTAAACTAACTGAAATCTAGTTCAAAGTCTTTACTTGTAAAAAGATGAACTTTGTTATTGAAGAGGTAATTCATTGCTATACCTAATGCAATTGGTAATACAAAGAAAAGAACTGCAATTAGTAAAATATTAAAAAGATTCGCTGGGCGATTTGCCATGGCGGCAATAGGACCAATTAATCCCGAAAAGCCAAATCCTGCACTCATTGGTGTACCTTGAATTTGAAATACTGCACCTAGAGCGCCCATTATACCAGCGTTAATTAAAAGTGGAATTAGCAACTTGGGATTAGTCATTAGGTTTGCCATTTGCATTTTTGGAGAACCCAAGAAGTGGGCAATTGATGTACCAAAACTATTTGCTTTCCAACCAAAAACAGCTAAGGAGAAAGCAACGGCTGTGATACCTAAATTGGCAGAGCCCGAAGCTATGCCAGAGATACTTATCGCAGTAGCGATACCGACTGAAGAAATAGGAGAAACGATAAGTAATCCAAATACTATTCCCATCAACATTCCCATAATAATTGGTTGCAATGCCGTCAATTTTTCAACTCCGACACCAATCAAACTGGTTAATTTACCAACAGGTATGCGGGTAAGACAGCCAATTCCTCCGGCTATTAGCAGAACAAGCAGTGGAACTAAAAGAATTGTGTATGCTTTTAATTTCTTACCAAAAAACAAAACTAAGCCGTAAGCTATCATAATAGTTATAGCAGTGTTAATGACATCACCACTACCCATAACCGCAACCTTGCCTTTGTTCATCACAAAGTTGCCAGCTCCAGCTGTTGCCGCTAAAGCAATAGATGAAGTTTGGATTGGTGTTAATTTACCAGTCATACCTACACAGACAGCACTGATTGCTGGCAACAATGCCGAAGCAAAGGTGGTTAAAGCTAAAATAAAGCTTAATTGGGGCATGCTTGGCAGCAATGCTTTTACCAACTGGTTAATTAATGCTCCAGGAATTAAAGCTACTACTATACCTGTTGATAAGCCATTTAGTGTATCTAACGTAATCTTTTTTAAAGTATTCATTTTACTCTCCCAATAAAAAACTCACACAGATGACGACAACTGTGTGAGTCTTCAGAGAAGAAAGTACTTAAATCTTTAAAACACACAATTGTCATGAAGATTGAACTGTGTGTCTAAGACAATGACAAACTAGGCACTCAGATCAAATAGCTGAAGTACCAGAAATAATATTTAACTTGCGGTTGATTAATTTTTTTAATTGCCGTCATAATCTTTACCTCTCATAAATATTTAAGCAATATCATAACTTAATAGCATAAAAAAAGCAAGAGAATTTTTAAAGAAAAAAATTCTTTGGTATATCAAGCTTTAAGAATCTAATAGTCTTTTTGTTGGGAAAGAAAAAGTTAGTTAATTATTAAAAAAATATTTTTTCTTTTTCAATTAGCAAAATAGCTTGCAAAAATTTGAATAACTTTTTTGAATAACTGGTTGGTAACGACTAAAATAATGACAAGTAAAAATAATAATTCAGTTTTGTAATAAAAAATATAGAAAGAAGTGTTTATTATCTCACTGTTTATTAATTGCATCAGTTTTTTAGGAGATTGGTTGTTGTTTGCCTTTCCTCTTTATCAAGGATTAATGGAGCTTTATGATTATGAATGGTTTTTGAAGGAATTTAACCAATCAAGTAAAGCACAACCAAAAATTTCTCCTTTGTACTGGATTATACCTATTGTAAAAATTTATCTTGAAAAACGGCGTGCAGTCAAGATTTTAGGTAGTATTATCAAAAATGAATCTGATTTGCGTACAGCTATGAGTTTTATTGATAAGGCTACTGCCTGGTATTTTGTCTCTCTTGGTGGTTGGTTGAAGATGGTATCTTCTCTATATGAATTTATCGGAGAACTTCATGAAGACAGCATTTTATTGCTGGTTATCGGAACAGTTGTTTTAACTTTTTTGGGAATTTTCTCAGGTTATTACCGGTTAAATCCTAAACGGCAAAGAGTGTTGATATCAAAAATCAAGAAAAATTAGTGGCAAGCTGGTTAAATAGTAGAAGAGATTCTGTTTTTGATTAAAATGGCTAATTATTTAAAAGAGTCTGGGAAAAAACTAGTTCTCAGACCACGAAAAAAGAACGATGATTTCATCGTTCTTTTTTATACTTTTAGCTTCTGCCTTGATGTTATTAAATCGCCACAAAATAAAAACAAAAAGAAGGTGTAAAAACGCACAACTGGGTAACACATAATTTGGGGAATATAGTCCACAGCGATCCTTACGACTATTTGTCAAGTTTTGCTGGCTACGGCAGCTTGGACAGCCGTCTCCTCTTATGCCTCTTCAATAAAAATATCTAACAGCTTGAATAGTACTTTTTTGCTTCTTTTGAAACTTATTACCACATTTGCAACTCTATATTTTCCAATAGTTGACATGTATCAATATGTTATTGATGAAATAAAAAAGAGCAAAAAATTGAAAAAGAAAAAATGAAATTTGATCATTATAATTATTTTTAATTTTTTAAATAAAAAAACTCCCAAATGGGAGCTATAAAGTAAAAGAAATTTGAAAGTAACTTCTAAATTAATATTAACTTTTTTTAGAAAAAATTGCAAAACATTATTTGCGTTGTACCCTAAAGAATGTATTACATAATATGTAAGGAGGTAAGGAGATGAAGAAAAAAAGAGAAAATAAAAAGCTACTATGAGCTCCACTTCAAAATAAATCTCGGGATAATAGCTTTTAAAATCATCTATAAAAGATGAAAAACAGGGAAAAGGCTTCTCTTCTTTGCTTTTTATAAAAACATTATATTATAGAAAAGTATTTGTAACAATGAATAAAATTTATAACATTGAAACTAAAAAAGGAAATTTGACAATTAAAACAAAGATTGACTTAAGACTCAAAACATTCTGTAAAACAATATTAGTTACAGTTATGGTAATTGTTTTAATTTTAGGAGTGATCAAATGGCTAAACTAACTGAGGCTCAAAAGCGAGCAAATAAAAAGTGGAATGATGCGCATAAAAAAAGAATGAATTATATTAGGAGAAGATCAGATTCTAAAAATTTCATTCTTAAATATGCAGATGAAGAAGATTTAGACAAAACATTAGAATACATCAAGATAAGAAGAGAAGAGCTAAAACAAAATAATTGATCACTTTTTTAACATTTGGAGATCTTAAAAATCCCATAATGTATATTTATAAAGGAAATAGAAAAATAGCTCTAGCTTAATTGCTAGGGCAATTTCTATGTTAACCAAAATGTTAGCTAACTTTAAACTTAACAATAATCAATAAAAATAAAATTGTTGATATAACAGGATTTATAATTAGTAAAAATCGATAAAAACGATTTAAAATGATCCGGGTGAGATTCGAACCCACGACCCACGGTTTAGAAGACCGTTGCTCTATCCAGCTGAGCTACCAGACCGACAGTTTTGCGTATTCCTGCGCAAGAACATTAACTATTATAGAGAAAAGTTTTTGTAATTGCAACCGGAAATTTCTTTTTTATCCAACTTATTTTTAAAGTCAAATAGATAATAAAGAAAGGAGTACAAATTGATTTGTTAATTGTATTTCATAATCTGTATAATAAAGAAAAGCGAAGAACGAAAGATAGGAAATAGCATGAAACATAAAATTATAAAATTGATATCTCTACTGGGAGTTCTATTATTTTGTTTTGTTTCTGGACAAGAAGTAAAAGCCGATGTTGATTATGATATTGCTAAAAACATCACTACAGCTAAAGTTAACTCAGACGGCTCGTTGACGATGAAAAGGGCAATTACGTATAAATTCAACAGTTCTGCACATGGAGTTTTTTATCGCCAAAATCTACAATCGAATCAGAAAATCGCTGATGCGTCAGTAAAAGTGGCAGATGGCAACGACAAGGGTCACAAAACTGATGATTATGATCTTAAAAGAAATAAAAAGGGCTACCGTTTTAAAGTATTTCATAATATAAAGAATAATAGTCGCTTTACTGTTACTTATTTTTACCGTATCACTAATGCCATTACCAATTACCGTGATGTAGCCGAACTTAATTTTAAAATTATTGGCGACGGTTGGGACACCGACTTAGACTATGTTAAAGCAAGCGTGATTTTTCCAGGACCTGTTAAAGGTTTAAAAGCATGGGCACACGGACCACTCGATGGACATCTACAAGTTAATCCTCAAAAAGGGAAAATAATCATGACAGCTGAAAATCTTGCTGGCGATACCGGTATTGAAGTGCATACTATTTTTCCTCCTAAAATCACTGCCAATAATCAAAACGTCAAAAATAAGAATCACCGCCAAGCAGTGATAAAACAGGAGAAAAAATTAACACAGGATACTTTATTAAATCAACAAAAAAGGACAAAAAGAAGTCTCTGGCTAATTGCTTTGAGCTTAATTGCAGGACTTTTAGGTATCATAAAGGGTTTTAGGGCCAAAAAAATTGGTTTCATGCCCCGCAAGAGTCGTGAATTAGCTCATAACTATGAAATACCTGACGTGGATCCAATATTAGCTCAAATTTTGGATACTGCAAAGCAACCGGATAATCGGGCGTTTACTGCCTATTTGATGGAACTGGCAGCGCAAAAAAAATTAAGATTGAAGATTATAAAGCTCATCTTAAAACTTATTATCGGATAACCGCAATAGACGAAAATGTAGTTGAGGAGAACCGCTTAATGAAAACTCTCTTTAACAAGATTGGGGACGGAACTAGTTTTACCACTCAAGCCCTAAAGAAATATCATGGAAAAAAACTAGGCCGCGACTTTGATTTTTGGGCAGGAGATTATTTTGACAGCAAAGAAAAGCAAGTTTATTTGCCTGATTCATTAATAAATCGAAAAAATAAAAATATTGCTATCATAATTTTAATGATGGTCATCAGTTTTGCTGCTTCTGTAGTAGCACTAATGAGCTCACTTAAGTTTATTTTAGTGATAGTTTTTGGCGAAGCTTCGATCCTAATTTTGAGTTTACTGGCGCTGATTTTCAGTATCAGGAAGACAGGTATTTATTCAGAAAAAGGAAAGATTGAAACCGAAAAGATACGTGGTTTCAAGAAAATGTTAAAAGATATCGGTAAGTTTAAGATGAAGGATGTTGGTGACATCATTTTATGGGAAGATATCATGCCTTATGCTGTTGCTTTTGGTCTAGCTAATAAAGTGATGAAACAGCTAAAAATTGAATTTAGTCAAGAAGAATTGGCAAAGAGTGATTACTTTTACTATGGTTTTGCCTCTAATACTGGCAAAGATAGCTTTTCTGCCAACTTTGATTCTTGCTTTAACGACAGTATATCTACTGGCTCAAGCAGCTTTTCCAGTGGTTCATCTGGTGGCTTCGGTGGAGGATCCGGTGGTGGAGCTTTCTAATTTCTGACTTTAAGCCTGGCATTAAGCTAGGCTTTTTTGCATTTGCTATACTTAAGTAAATTAAAAAGAGATAGGTAAAAAGATGTTCGATTATCGCAATAATTTAAAAAGAATTCTTAATCAGACTGCCGGAGATGAAAAGAGCCTTAAGAATGGATTGGCTGCAATAAAACTGATCTTAGGTATGACTGACAGTGAAGAACAGACTAATTCAACCCTAAAAGATAAAAATATCATTGAAGTCGATTTACAGCAGCTTAATTTATTATTAACAGGTCTAATTCATCTAATTAAAGATCCGGCAAACATTTCTGCCAAAAATACAGCTCTCTCGGCTGCACAAAAATTAACGCTAGCTCAAGGCATCAATACAGAGTACCGTCAAAATTTAGTTGATTTAAAAGAAGCAATTAAATCTATTCAGGCTCCAAAAGATTTAATCGATAAAAAAGTTTTTGAACAGGCACTTGAAACTCCAAAAGCTCCTAAGAGAGATTACCGTAAAGGAAAGCGGTATACAGTGGTTCGATTACTGTCAGGCTGTGATTTGATTAATGATAGTAATAGAACCGTTTATACGTTAAAAGAATCACAGATCCATTCCTTAAATTTGAAAAGCGGAGATATTGTTGAAGCTGTGCCAGAAGAAAAAAGTTCTCATTATGAAGCGACTATTTTAAGGATTGTTGGTTATCGTGGTCTCCCCAGTATGGATGTTGATTCCATTTCAACTTTTAAGTATGCAGTGGTGCAAGGGAGAACCGGACATCTGGCTATTTCTCGTAATGCTCAAGGCAAGAAACTACGAGTTCATGGTAAAGCAGTTCTT
This sequence comes from Lactobacillus huangpiensis, assembly GCF_019972815.1. GTDB lineage: Bacteria > Bacillota > Bacilli > Lactobacillales > Lactobacillaceae > Lactobacillus > Lactobacillus huangpiensis. The sequence goes on along the minus strand of NZ_BPPA01000007.1, from coordinate 34,301 downwards.
TTACCAGTTGATTCAAGTAAATATTGGGACGAAAATATTAAGTTAGTTGATGGTTCAATAGTCGACTTAGCATGGTATAATGGGGATGTGCGTCTAAAAAAGAATCCGTCTGAGGCTATTCAAATTCGGTGGGTTTATCAAATTGAACAGTCAAGGCAAACTAGTGCAAATAAAAAGAAAAAGAGTGACACTGAATCAAAGAAAGCTGATTTGCCTAAATTAGCAATGGACCTACACTATCAAAGAGTTGGAATTGCCATTGGTAATAATCAAAATGAGGCTATGCTTGAAGGAATAGTTAATCGTTATGGTGGCATTCCAATTCCTATTGATGCTTTTCAGGGCAAGAAAAAAGTAATTGAAAACCAAATCAAAGATCTGGATATCGTGATTTTGGTGACATCTTATGCTGCCCATGACAGTACTTGGAATATAAGCGAATTTGCCAGCAAATACCACATCAAATTTGCTGTTAGTTCAAGTAAAGGCTATCAAGCGTTTGAGCGAGCATTGTACCGGGCTGAAAAAGGATTACCAGCATATGAGGGGAATCAAGCAATTAGTTACGACATTGCCAAGGAGTAATATTTATAATTTCTTAATAATTTAAGATAACTTCATTTGAGTTATAGCTTATGCGTTTTTAAGAGTGTTCGAACATATCAAAAACCCATATTCCTTGCATAATTTAGCTGCTTTCCTGTAAAATGTAAAATAACAATTTTATGGAAGGAAGATGAGATGGACACACAAAAGCAAACTCATACATGGCAATACTGGCTCTTTTTCTTGGCTGGTCTGGAAATAATAACAATATCAATTAACTTCTTTTATGCTCCAATAAATGTTGCTGCTGGCGGCTCGACCGGGATCTCAATATTGATTGATGCTGTTTGGGGTATTAACCGCTCAATTTCAGTATTTGTGGTTAATGGCTTAATGCTAATTTTAGCTGCAGTCTTTTTAGGTAAACAAACTTTAAAAAAAGTTGCATTGGGCAGTCTTTTAGTACCTGTTTTAATGGCTATAACCCCGAGCTTTAAACTGACTTCAAATAATATGCTGGCGGTAATTTATGGAGGGGTTTTAATGGGCATTGGCGTTACAATGCTGTATCGGATTAATGCTTCATCTGGCGGAACCACAATTCCGCCACTAATTATTAAAAAATATTTTTATGTTGACCCAGCTATATCACTCATGGTTATTGATATGTCGGTCATTGTACTGAATATTTTTGTTGATGGAACAGAAGCATTTTTACTGGCAGCTTTTTCTCAGGTCATTACTACAATTACCATGCGTTATACTGAAACTGGTTTTGATAAAAAATATCAAGTGCGCATAATGAGTAACACCAAACTTGATAAAATTAGGCAGATGCTGCAACAGGATTATGACGGCCTGACTGTTTATAACGTTGTAGGTGGTTACAGTGACCAGGACAAGCAACAGTTAGTAATAATTGTTGATACTAATGAATATGGTCAATTAGTTGCCAAAGCCCGAGAAATTGACAGTGAAGCATTTATTGTCACAGAAAATATTGCTAAAGTTCACGGTGGCAAATGGCAGATTTAATGTCAATTTGTCCAATAAAAAGGGCATTTTTTATTGCCAACTAGACTTAAGAGTAGTATTATGTAGTAGTTGTATTTGTGGATTCCTCTACATCTGCAACCGCACATTTCGGGGTAATAAGTCTTTCACGGAGCACCTCGATTGGCGAGTCTAAGTAAATTTTGGAGGGTAGTAAATGTACGCAATTATTAAAACCGGTGGCAAGCAATATAAAGTTGTTGAAGGCGATAGTGTTTTTGTTGAAAAGCTTGATGCTGAAGAAGGCAAAGAAGTTACTTTTGATGAAGTAGTTCTTACTTCCGATGGCAAAGATGTTAAAGTTGGTACACCGTTAGTTAAAGGTGCTAAAGTTGTTGCTAAAGTTGAAAAGCAAGGCAAGGAAAAGAAAGTAGTTACTTTCAAGTACAAGCCTAAGAAGCACTCACATTCAAAATATGGTCACCGTCAACCTTATACTAAGGTTACAGTTGAAAAAATTGAATTAAACTAGAGGTGAAGTAATGATGAATATTTTAAATCTTAAATTATTAGCCCACCACAAGGGTGGAGGTTCTACTGCCAATGGCCGTAATTCAGCTGGTCGTCGTTTAGGTGCTAAAGCTGCAGATGGCCAAACCATTCATGCTGGTTCAATTATTTATCGTCAACGTGGTACAAAGATTCACCCTGGTAAAAACGTTGGTCAAGGTGGAGACGATACTTTATTTGCCTTAGTAAATGGAGTAGTTAAATTTGAGCGGAAAGATAAATACAGAAAACAAGTTTCTGTTATTCCGGTTGAAGAAGAAGCTAAGTAATTTAGTTCTTAAACAAGAAGACGAAAAGCATATGCTTCTCGTCTTTTTTCTGTTTTAATTTAGTAAAAATAAGTTAGTATTGTATCTCTTTTTAGGGTTAAAATTAAGTTAAAGATTGATATACAGGAGATTATGGGTATGACTGAGAAGGAAGAACTATTAACGCTGCTTAACAGACGAATAAATAAGGTTACTGAACTAATTAAAAAACGTAATGCCGATGGACTGTTAATTTTTAACCAAGCAAATTATCGTTACCTGACTAATTTTACTGGTGAAGAAGCTCAATTGATTTTAACTTCAAAAGGAGATCGAATTTTACTTTCTGACTCACGATTTGATGATCAGATTAAAGCCGAGGCCCCCGGCGAAATTAAGGTGGTAATGAAAAAAGAAGGTCAAGACCTTGAAATTTCTAAACAATTAAAAGAGGCAAATTTAAAAAAAGTTTTAATCGAAGGTGAATTCGTTTCTGCAGTTGAGTTTGCCAACTTGCAAAGATTAAACCCTGGTATCGATTTCGAAATATGCGAGGAATTAGTCGAACAAGTCCGTAATGTTAAAGACGCACTTGAATTAGAAACGTTGCGTAAAGCGATTAATATCTCAATGGATAGCTTTAATGAAATATTGCCTTTGATTAAGCCAGGTGCTGTTGAGCGAAAAATCGGAGCAAAATTAGATTACTACTTTAAAATTAATGGCGGTGATGGTCCTAGCTTTGATACTATTATTGCCTCAGGGGTGCGTTCTGCATGGGCTCATGGTGTTGCCAGCGATAAAATGATTGAAGATGGCGATATGGTTGTAATTGATTTTGGCGCGTTTTACCATGGTTATGCTGCTGATATTACCAGAACTGTTGCTGTTGGCAAAGTTGACCAGGAAATGCACAAAATTTATGAAATTGTGCATGAAGCACAAAGGCGTGGTATTGAAGCTGCTATTGCAGGCAATCATGGCAGCGATGTTGATCGAGCAGCCAGAAGTTACATTACAGAACAAGGATATGGAGAGTATTTTGGTCATGGGATTGGTCATGGCATCGGATTAGAAATACATGAATTATGTCAACCTGCCTTACCTTTTGGCAAACAAGAACTTGTTAATAACATGGTTCATACAGTTGAGCCAGGAATTTATTTGCCAAATAAAGGCGGTGTCAGAATTGAAGATGACATTTTAATTCATAATCAAACCCCTGAGACACTTTCTACTTTACCTAAAGACAACTTAATTTCTTTATAAAAGATAAATAATAATTATAGTAAAATCGCTTACTAATTGGTAAGATAATATTATGGAGATGAGGTACTCAATATGACAATGATTTCAGTAAATGAATTTAAAAATGGTTTGACTATCAAGTATAATAATGACTTATGGCGGATTGTTGAATTTCAACATGTTAAACCAGGTAAGGGTAGTGCATTTGTTCGCTCAAAGCTAAAGAGTTTGAACACAGGTGCTGTACAGGAATATACTTTCCGCTCTACTGCAAAAGTTGAAACTGCAGAAATAGAAACAAAATCTATGCAGTACCTATATAATGATGGCGCCAGTTACGTTTTTATGGACACTAACACTTATGACCAGTTGGCAATTCCTAATGAACAAGTAAAAGATGAAGCCAAGTTTTTAAAGGAAAATATGAATGTAAGTGTAATTATGCATGATGGCAAAACCTTAGGAATTCAATTACCGAATACTGTTGAATTGACGGTTGCCAAAACTGAGCCTAATATTAAAGGTGATACTTCATCAGGTGGTGGAAAGCCTGCAACTATGGAAACGGGCCTTGTAGTAAACGTACCTTTCTTTATTAATGAGGGAGACGTTTTAGTAATTAATACTGTCGATGGTACATACGTATCTCGCGCAAATAAATAAATTTTCGAGGTAAAAAAATGGCAGATAGTTCAAAAATTGTCTTAGATGATAAAAATAACGGCGAAGAAATTGAAATTGATCCTAGTGTTCTTGAAGTTATTATGGGCATCGCTGCCGAAAAAGTAGATGGAGTTGCCGAAATGCACGGTGACGTCAAGTCCGGAATTAACCGTGTTTTAGGAAGAGAAGATCGTGGCAGAGGCGTGTCTGTTAATATTGACGATGAGCATAACTTGATTGCAGATGTTTATGTCAGTATTGAAGCCGGTAAAAATGTGCCTGAAATAGCAATTGATTTGCAAAAGTCTTTAAAGCAACAGGTTTTACAGATGACCGATTTAACTCTTAGTGAAATTAATGTGCACGTTACAGGACTTGAATTTCCAGACGATGATAATGAGGACGGCAGCGGAACCTCTAAGTTATTTTCCGACATAGATGAAAAGGGTAAAAATGAATCAACACGAGAGTCGTAGAGTTGCAATGCAAGCTGTTTATTTGTCTAATCAAGACTTAAAATATACGGCTAATGAAGTTGAAGCTAAAACTGTCGCAATGCTTGATTTAAAAGTGCTTTCTGCCTATTCAAAGGAATTAATTGAAGGTGTAATAAATAAACGAGACGAATTAAAGGGTGAACTCGCCAGCTATTTGAAAAAGAACTGGCGAATTAATCGTATTAATCAAATTTCGTTGGCCATTTTGGAAGTTGCTTTGTATGAAATTAAATACAGTAAAGAAATTGAGCCAAAAGCTGCGGTAAATGAAGCTTTGAACTTATGTGATGAGTTTGCTGATCCTAAAGATAAGCCATTTATTAATGGTATGTTGGCAAATTTTATCTAAAAATAACTTATAGTCGGCTTTATGCCGACTATTTTTTTAGAAAAGGGTATAAAAATGGGTCAACTTTTAGACGGTAAGCAGTTAGCTAATATTCGCGCTGACGTTCTTCAAAAACAAGTTTTAAATTTGAAGAAGGCAGGCATACAACCTCAATTTTGCGTAATTAATATTGGTAATGATCCAAGTAGCAAAATCTACTTAAAAACCAAAAAAAGAAGAGCAGATCAAATTGGTATTAAGCAAAAATTATTTCAATTACCGTCTACTGTGACACAAAAAAATTTGTTAGAGTTAATTGATCGCCTAAATAATGAAAAGGATGTCAATGGTATTATGATTCAGTTGCCAGTACCGAAACAAATCATTTTAAATGAAGCTCTAGCTGCTATTGATCCAGATAAGGATGTTGATTGTCTTACACCAGCAAATGTAGGTCGTTTGTGGCAAGGAGATCATTTTGTTGAACCCGCAACTGCACACGGTATTTTGGCTTTATTAGATTACTATCATATTAACTTAAAAGGGAAAAATGCAGTTATTATAGGTAGAAGCAGCATTGTTGGGAAACCTTTAGCTGCATTATTGCTTGAGAAAGATGCGACTGTTTCAATATTGCATTTAAAAACAAAGAATTTGACCGAGTATACCAAAAAAGCAGATATCTTGGTTTCAGCAACAGGAGAACATAATTTAGTAACTGCTGATATGATTAAGAAAAATGCAGTTATTATAGATGTAGGGATAAGTCGATTTAATGGCAAAACAGTTGGAGACGTTGATTTTGAGCATGTTGCTCCAATTGCGAGTTTCATAACTCCAGTTCCAGGTGGAATAGGTCCTCTTACGGTTGAGTCTCTTATGGAGCAAGTTGTTCAGTTGACGAGGAGAAATAATGGAAAGTAGTAAGTACCTAACAGTTTCGGATTTAAATTACTATATAACCCAAAAATTTAAAAACGATCCTTATTTACATAAAGTTTTTCTTCAAGGTGAATTGTCTAATTTTCGCTATCGACGTAATTCACATCAGTATTTTTCACTAAAAGATGAAAAATCGAAGATAAATGTTGTCATGTTTCGGTCATATTTTGATAAAGTGAAATTTAAGCCTGAAGAAGGCATGAAAGTATATGTAACTGGCTACGTTAGCGTATATGGGCCACAAGGCTCTTACCAATTTTATGCCGAATCTATGGAGCCTGCAGGATTAGGAGCATTATATGAACAATTACAGCAACTGCAAAAAAAGCTGGCTAGTGAGGGGCTTTTTGATCAGAGATTTAAAAAACCACTTCCCCATTATCCAGATTACATTGCTGTTGTAACAAGTGCTTCTGGTGCAGTAATCCATGATATTTTAGTAACTGTTAATAGGAGATTTCCTCATGCAGAAGTAGATTTGTTTCCTGCTCAAGTTCAGGGAGATTCTGCTGCTGATTCATTAATAGCGTCAATGAAGCAAATAGCTCAGTTTAAAGACAAATATGACGTTATGATCATTGGTAGAGGTGGTGGATCGCTTGAAGATTTATGGCCTTTTAATGAGGAAAGCGTAGTACGACAAGTATTTGATATGAAAATGCCGGTTATTTCCTCTGTCGGCCACGAAACTGACACTACACTATGTGATTTAGTTGCTGATGTAAGAGCAGCAACTCCAACTGCTGCAGCCGAATATGCCACTCCTAATTTACCCGATGAATTGATAAATATTCGCCAAATGCAAAACAGCCTTGTTTCAAGTATACAAAACATTATTAGGGTTCGTCGTGATGCTTTAAATCGCATTAATAATTCTGTTATCATGAGAGAACCCGCAAGACTATATGATGAGCAGGCACAAACTATAGATCTTTTACGAGACAGACTTCATAAGAATATGGTTCGTCAGCTGGAACGCAAAAGGCAAAATTATCAGTTGGCAAAACAAAGCCTTGTTGCAGTCAGTCCTAATAAAAAAATTTTGTCATTTTTGCAGCAAACAGATTTTTATTATCAGAGATTAGTTGCTAATACAGAGCATTTTATACAAGCAAAACGTAATATTTTAGGTCAAACAGGTCAACAGCTTAATGATTACAGTCCTCTTAAAACTTTAGATAGAGGGTATGCATATGTAAAAGACCAGAATAATAGAACTGTCAGTTCTGTAAGTCAAATTAAAGTAAAAGATGAAATTAGTATCCATTTTAAAGATGGTTTGACAAAAGCAATTATCAGTTCAATAAGGAGAGAAAAAAATGGTAACCAAGAAAAATAATTTTGAAGAGGAATTGACTGAATTACAAACAATTGTGAATAACTTGGAAAATGGAGATATTCCTTTAGAAGACGCTCTTGAACAATTTCAAGCTGGAGTCAAATTAAGTCGTAATTTAAATAAAAAATTAACTGAAGCTGAAGAAACAGTAGCTAAATTAATTGATAGTGATGGAACGGAACATAAGCTTGATCCTAATAATGCTGCTGCCCCAGAAAAATAGAGATGATTTGAAATGAATTTTAAAGAATTTAAGGAAAAATGGACTCCGGTAGTAGATGATTACTTAAAAGAGCATTTAACAAGCGAAGTTTCTGACAAGGAAATAAGTCAGATTATGTCTTATTCAGTAATGGCTGGAGGCAAAAGGCTACGTCCTTTACTTTTTTTGGCAACGCTTGACGCACTAAAAGTAAAAATAAATGACGAAGAAGTCAGGATTGCAAGTGGAATTGAGCTGATTCACACTTATTCGTTAATTCATGATGACTTGCCGGCTATGGATAATGACGATTATCGGAGAGGAAAATTAACAAGTCACAAAAAATGGGGTGAAGCTGAAGCTATCCTTGCTGGAGATGCTTTATTACCAATGGGTATTGAATGGATTTCTGATGGCAGTGATTCAGTCAAATTAGTTAAAATAATTACCCAAGCTGTTGGCCCTAACGGCATGGTTGGTGGACAATATTTAGATATTGATTCTACTAATAATGACAGCGTCGCAAATAATTCCGCATTTATTAATAAAATGGAATGGTTAAAAACAGGTTGCTTAATTAAAGCCTGTGTCGCAATGGCAGTTGAATACGGTAATGCAGATTCTTCTCAAAAAAAGACACTAATTCAGTTTGCTGAAGATTTTGGACGATCATATCAAATTTATGATGATTTAGTAGATGTGGTTGAAACTTCTGCAGAGGCTGGGAAAAAAACCCATAAAGATTTAGAGAGCGGCAAAAATAATACTTTGACTTTGCTTGGTATTTCAAAAAGTCGTAAAGAGCTGACTGACTTAATGATTGATGCTCAAAAGTGCTTAAAATCTGTTGATGCGAATGTTTTAGCTGGATTTCTTGATTTATATAAAAAGGTATTGTAAATGGTCAAAGAAAGAGCAGATGTATTATTAGTCAGACGAGGCATGTTTCATTCTCGAACTCAAGCTCAACGGGCGATCATGGCAGGCTTAGTATCAGATCATAATCATCAGAGAATTGATAAAAGTGGTACTAACTTACCGGTTGATGAAAAGTTTTTTGTAAAAAAATCGGATAAGAAGTATGTATCAAGGGGTGGTTTTAAACTGGCAAAGGCCTTAAAATCTTTTCAAATTGATTTGACCAGTAAAATTTGTCTTGATATAGGCGCTTCTACTGGAGGCTTTACTGATGTTGCTTTACAAAACAGGGCTAAGATGGTGTATGCTCTTGATGTAGGCTACAATCAACTTGCCTGGCAATTGCGTGATGATCCTCGCGTTGTAGTAATGGAAAAACAAAATTTTCGTTATAGCAAACCTGAAGATTTTACTCATGGTCAACCTGATTTTGCAATGACTGATGTTTCCTTTATTTCTTTAGATTTAATTATGCCACCAATGTTTCAGATTCTAAAAGATAAATGTGAAGCTGTTTGTCTGATAAAGCCTCAATTTGAAGCTGGTCCGGAACATGTCGGTAAACATGGTATAGTACATGATCATGATGTCCATTGTGCCGTTATCAGACATACCATTGATCAGGCAAGGGCTGATGGCTTTAACGTTCTAAACCTTGATTATTCACCAATAAAAGGTGGTAAAGGCAATATTGAGTTTTTGATACATTTACAGAAGGACGAAAAAGATGGTGGTAAATTAATATGGTCTGGGAACCCAGAAGATATAGTTGCTCAGGCTGTTGCCAATCTTTAGGAGAAAGAAATGTTAGTTGAACTGGATATTAAAAATTTTGCAATTATTAAAGCATTGAAGGTTCGCTTTCAAGAAAATATGACTGTGCTAATAGGTGAAACTGGTGCGGGTAAATCAATTATTATCGATGCAGTTTCATTATTAATGGGAAGTCGCAGTCAAAAAGAAATGATCCGTAGTGGTGAAAAAAAGGCTGTCATTACAGGCTTATTTGATGTTGATCATGAATCTAAAAAAATTGATGCAATTTGCGAAAAGTACGGTATACCTGATGCAGATAAGCAATTAATTATCAGCCGGGAAATAGCTGCTAAGGGAAGAAATATTGTTCGAATAAATGGACAATTAACTACAATTAATGTATTGAAAGAATTAGGTAATTTTCTGGTTGATATTCATGGTCAAAATGATCAACAAATATTGATGGATCAAGATCGACAAATCGATCTGGTCGATAATTATGCTCCTGTAGAATTTAAAGAGGAACTTAATCTTTATCAGGATAATTTTAAAAAATGGCAAAAATTAACTTCTCAAATTAATCATTTGCATAAAGATGCCCAGGAACTAGCTCAAAAGCAAGATATATTATCTTTTCAGAATGATGAATTGTCCAAAGCTGATCTGCAAGATCCTCATGAAGATGAACAGCTAGAAGAAGAATATAACGAACTAAATAATTATCAAAAAATCGTCGATACAGCCAACTATTTAATGCAATTATATGACGATGAAGACCATGGCATTGAAACTTTATTGGATAATGCCCAAAGTGCAGCAAATGAGTTAACAGAATATGGTGCTAAATTCAAAGATATTGCTAAAACTATAGATGATGGAGTTTTTGCATTAAGTGACGCCCGAAGCGAATTATCAAATGTACTCGATGAAATGGACTTTGATGAGGAAAGATTTCAGTACGTTTCAAACAGGTTAGATTTACTTAATTCATTAAAGAAAAAATATGGTCCTTCTTTAGAAGATGTTTTCACATTTTATGCCAAAATTCAAAAAGAATTGAGTCAGTATGAGACAGGTGGACTTGATGAAGAAAAGTTGCAAAAGCAGTTTAAAGTTCTGGAAGATAAACTGAAGACTGAAGCACAAAATCTCCATGAGACAAGAAAAAAAGTAGCTGCAACACTTGAAAGTAAAATCAAGCAGGAACTATCAGATTTATACATGGCAAAAGCCCGTTTTAGTATTGATTTTTCGACTACGAAAACTTTTAGTAATAAAGGCACTGATAATATTGTCTTCTTAATAGCACCAAATCCCGGCGAAGAACTAATGCCTCTGGTCAAGATCGTATCTGGTGGTGAACAGTCACGGCTGATACTGGCATTGAAAGCAATTTTTAGCAAAGTTGAACCTGTAGGAACAATGATTTTTGATGAAATTGATACTGGCGTTTCCGGTCGCGTTTCTGCAGCAATAGGTCAAAAATTACATTCAATCGGTGAAAATAAACAAGTAATCGCTATAACACACTCACCACAGGTTGCTGCAGCCAGTGATCAAAAATACCTAGTTGCCAAAAAAGTTGAAGATGGTGCTACATACACACAAATAGGTCCATTAACTCAAGAAGAAACTGTAACTGCAATTGCCGAAATGATGGCAGGTAGTGATGTAACACAAGCAGCTAAACAAAATGCCAAGGATCTAATGAAAAGTTTTAAAAGGAAGAAGAAATGATAATCGTTGAAAAAGTAAACTTAAATGAAAAAGAACAAAGGCAGGCGAATGAATTAACAGAAAGAGTCAAAAAAGCTGATAAAACATATTCAGATTTTTATTTGAGCAATCAATTTAATTATTTTCAAGATATGCCAACTTTTATTTTGGCTTATGATGGAAATAAGTTAGTTGGATTAACTATGCTATACGCAGATGAGGAACCTGAAGAAGAAGTGGAAGTCAACTTAGAAGTTGATCCTGAATTTCGCAAACAAGGAATTGCTACAAGAATGTTTGAGCATGCGAAAAAAATCATGGTGCAGTATGGTTATTCCAAATGGGAGTTTGTGTCAGAAAAAGTTTTTTTAGAAAAAAATCCAGGCTTTTTGAAAAAAGTGGGTTTAAAGATTGTTCCGGAAGATTCTGATTATTACATGCGAACTGCAGAACCATCACTAATTGAAAAGACTGACAAATTAAACCAAGTTTTAGTAGTTAAGCCTTTAACAATGAACTATGTTGATCAAGTTGCTGCAGCACACAGTAATGCTTTTGGAGATGCTATTGCCACATCTACTAAATACATTAAAAATTCTCTGTTGGATAAAGATACCAAAAGCTTTATCTTATTAAAAAGAAATGAAGTTGTCGGCTATTGCGCTGTGGATCAAGGTGAAAATGAGGACTATTTCTTCGGATTGTTTATTGACAAGCCATTTCGCGGACAAGGCTTTGGTACTTTTTTTATCAAAAAGATGATTGCAATTTTGCAGGAAGAAGGTAGCAAAGTTTTTGCCTTGAATGCTGATGTATCAAATAGAGCAGCTATCAATGTTTATTTGAATGCTGGATTCAAGATCCTGAGTGAAACTATTTATTTAAAAAACCAAGAATCAAATTGATTCTTGGTTATGATTTTTTATGAGACTAATTATGCAAAATCGACTCTAAAAATAGTATCAATATCAACTATTTTAATTAGTTTTTTATTTGCTAAACGCAAAATAAAACGACCTGCAGAAATGCGTTTTATGATTTGCCCGATTTCACTCGTTCCATCCTGATAACTTACCAATACATAGGAGCGGTGTAGTAGGGCACTATTAAGATCAGTTAATATTTCATAGTAATATTGGCTGTAAATACTTAATTTATCTTCATCATAATCGAAGAAATAGTGATAAATTTTCTTAAGCGAGTTTTTCATCAAACCACCCCTTTAGAGTTGACCGAACATTTGTTTGACAAATAATATTATAAGAACATTTGTTCCAAAAAACAAGTATTTAATCAAAATTTTTTAGGAGAATTTTGATTTATTAAAAAGACATAACTTGAAAATATTTTCATTTTAGTGCAAACTAAATACAATAGCTTTTATTAAGGGAGTATGGCATGACAGAAAAAGGTTTGTTACTTGTCCTTTCTGGTCCCTCGGGAGTTGGTAAGGGAACCGTTAAAAGTGCAATAGTGAAAAATAAAGTATTTCCGTTTGAATATTCAGTATCAATGACTACAAGAAAGCCCAGGCCAGGCGAAGTAAACGGCAAGGATTATTATTTTGTTAGTCAAGAGCGATTTAAGCAGGCGATCAATCAAAATGAACTTTTGGAGTATAATCAATATGTAAATAATTTTTATGGCACTCCTATGGCTCCTGTTGAAAAGATGCTGGACGCAGGTAAAGACGTCTTGCTGGAAATTGATGTCAATGGTGCTAAGAAAGTTAGAAAACAAATGCCTGATGGCGTCTTTATATTTTTAACGCCACCTGATTTACATACTTTGCATACCAGGCTGGAAAATCGGGGTACTGAATCCGAGGATGTAATTATGGGTCGAATAAAACAGGCTCGTCAAGAAATTCTGGTCATGCAGGATTATGATTATGCGGTGGTTAATGATACTGTAGCAAATGCAGTTGATCATATAAAAGCGATTGTTGAAGCTGAACATGTGAGTGTTAAACGTGTCATTAATACTTATCGCAAAATGGTTAAGGAGGATTAAATTGAGAGTTACGTATCCATCTATTGATAAATTGTTGGCTCAGGTTGATTCTAGATATTCTTTATCGGTTCTTGCAGCGAAAAGAGCACATGAACTTGAAGACGGTGAACCTGAAGCTTTAAAAAGTTATAAATCACAAAAACCAGTGGGCAAAGCTTTAGAAGAAATTGAAGCTGGCAAAGTTACCGTTGATCCCAAACATCGTGAGGTTAATCAGTAATTAATAAAGTTTTATGACCTCCATCCTTAGAGAGATGGAGGTCATTTTTTAAAGGTGATTAAATGATTGCACAGGTTATTGTTGATGTTGCAGCCAAGCAAACGGATCGCATTTTTGAATATCATATTCCTGATGAATTGGGAGAAGTAGAAATTGGTTCTAGAGTTTTTGTGCCTTTTGGCCCACGCAAGTTACAGGGTTTCGTTGTTGGTTTAAGTAACCAAAGTCAATATCAGGGTAAATTAAAAGACTTGCTTTTGGTAGTTGATGAAATGCCACCTCTGACTTCGGAATTAATTAAATTATCAAAAAATTTGGCTGATCATGTTTATTCTTATCGAATCACTATTCTGAAAACTATGCTTCCTAGAGTCATGCGTGCTAATTATCGTAAAATTTTGGTACCAGAATCTTCAACAGCTAAAAAAATGAGCATTTTCCAAGGTGAACCGTTAGATTTAAATAAAATTACGGATAATAACCAAATTGCGAAAATTCGCAAATTATTACGAACAAATGTTGCCAAAATTGAATATGTTGTTGAAAATAGAGCTCGGATCAAAACTGAAAACGAATATTCATTATCGAATACTAAAAAAGGCTATATAAATATTTATGAAACTTTGAGAAAGAATGCTGTTAAACAAAAGCAGCTCATAATGTATATAATTGAAAACTACGATAAATTTCCCCAAATGCAAAAAGAAATTGAAAACAATGCGCATGTTAATACTGTTTCATTAACAAATGCTGTTAAAAGTGGCTGGCTCAAAAAACGGGAGTCAGAAATTTATCGTAATCCACTCACAATATATGATAAAGAGAAAAAAGCAGATAAAAAAATCAAACTTAACCCTGAACAAAAGGAAGCATTAGCTGAAATAGAGCCAGCAATTATTGCAAAAAAGTCACGTACGTTTTTATTAGAAGGTGTTACTGGCAGTGGTAAGACAGAAGTTTACCTAAATGCTATAAGTACTACCTTAAAGGCTGGAAAAAATGCTTTAATGATGGTTCCAGAAATATCCTTAACTCCGCAAATGGTAGGTCAAGTAAAAAATCGTTTTGGCCAGCAAGTAGCTGTTTTACATAGTGGGCTTTCTGAAGGAGAAATGTATGACGAATGGCGTCGCATACGCCGTGGCGAAGTTCGCGTTGTTGTTGGCGCACGAAGCGCAGTCTTCGCACCTTTAAAAAATATTGGTTTAATAGTAATCGATGAAGAGCATGAAAGTTCTTATAAACAAGAAGATAATCCACGTTATCACGCAAGAGATGTCGCAATTTGGCGCAGCAACTATAATTCCTGCCCACTTGTGTTGGGCAGTGCAACACCTTCACTAGGGAGCAGAGCCAGAGCACAAAAAGGTGTATACCAGCTGTTACAACTACCACATCGTGCTAACCAGCAAAGTTTGCCAGAAGTTAATTTAATTGATTTAAAAAAAGCGCATTTTAGTGGTGGACAATTTGACCTTTCCATTCAACTCGTTGAGGCAATAAAAAAAAGAATTGCGAAAAAAGAGCAAGTTATTTTAATGTTAAATAGGAGAGGTTTTGCTAACTTTATGTTGTGTCGTGATTGCGGTTACGTCATGAAATGTCCAAATTGCGACCTCTCTTTGACAATGCATAAAGATACAAATAAAATGCAGTGTCATTATTGTGGCTTTTCTACTGCCATTCCTGAAAAATGTCCTAATTGTCAAAGCACAAAAATCCGCTTTTTAGGTACTGGTACACAAAAAGTTATGACAGAATTAGAAAAAATAATACCTGGTTGCCGTATTTTGCGTATGGATGTTGATACTACAAGAAGAAAAGGAGCATTTAAAAGAATTTTAGACAGCTTTGGCAATCATGAGGCAGATATCCTGCTTGGTACGCAAATGATTGCAAAAGGACTGGATTTTCCCAATGTGACATTAGTAGGTGTTGTTAATGCTGACACGGGTCTGTGGTTACCAGATTACAACGCCTCTGAAAGAACGTTTGAGTTGTTAACACAGGTTGCAGGCCGGGCTGGAAGGGCCCAAAAGAAAGGAGAAGTAATTATTCAAACTTTTAACCCTGATCATTATGCCATTAAGTTAGCTGAAACTCAGGATTATGAACAGTTTTATCAATATGAGATGCGTGTTCGACATACCGGTAATTATCCGCCTTATTTTTATACAGTGTTAATTTCTGTTGCGGAAAAAAAAGAACAAAATGCTGCTAGAGAAGCTTTTAAAATCAAAAAATGGTTACAACCAAAATTACACAAGTCAACAATAATTTTAGGTCCAACCCCTAGTGCAATTTCTCGCTTAAAAAATCAATATTATTATCAAATACTGGTAAAATATAAAAAAGAGGATAATTTAAACAAGTTATTACACCAAATTCAAGACTCAGCGCAAAAGGTTAAAAAATATGGTTTGTCTGTTTATATTGATAATGAACCAGAGCGCATAATGTAAAGGGGAAATGATTAATGACATCAATAATTTTTTTAGGAACTCCTAAATTTGCTGTACCAATTTTAAAGGCTCTTTCAGAGAATGATTTTGAAATAAAAGCCGTGGTTACTCAACCTGATAAAAAAGTTGGACGAAAACAAAAAGTTACTGAAACTCCGGTTAAGATTTTAGCTAAGAAACTGAATTTACCCGTTTTTCAGCCTGAACATTTGGGAAAATCAGCTGAATTAGCTGCTTTAATAAAAATGCACGCTGATTTAATCATCACTGCTGCTTATGGTCAGTTTTTGCCTAGTAAATTTCTGCAATCGGCAAAAATTGCTGCTGTTAACGTTCATGGCTCTCTATTACCAAAATATCGTGGTGGCGCTCCAATTCAATATGCTCTTATTAACGGTGATCAACAAACTGGGGTCACCATTATGGAAATGGTTAAGCAAATGGATGCTGGTGGTATTTATGCCCAAAAAGCAATAGATATTCAAAAAGAAGATAATGCAGGAACCTTATTTGAAAAACTATCTCTTTTAGGTCGTGACTTGCTAATCCAAACTTTGCCGCAAATTATTGCTGATCCGCAGAAAAAGACAGCGCAAGATGAAAATAAAGTGGTTTTTTCACCAAATATCAGCAAAAAACAGGAACAAATAAAATTAAATATGACCGCGACTGAGGCTAATAATTTAATTCGAGGTCTTAATCCTGATCCAGGAGCTTATTTGCTCATTGATGGTAAAAGATTTAAAATATGGCAAGCTGAAGTTGCTGGCGATACGACTGCATTTCCTGCTGGAGTTGTTGTTGATAATAAAAAACGATTTGCAATCAGTTTTGCTAATCATACCGTTTTGAATTTACTTGAAGTTCAGCCTTCTGGTAAGAAAAAAATGGTAATTAAAAGTTTTTTGAACGGTCAGGGTAAAAACTTCAGTAAAGGTGATAAGATTGTCAGCTCATAAAAGTGCACGTTCGGTAGCACTTGCAACCTTGATTCGAGTATTTCGTGATGGCTCTTATTCAAATATCAGTTTTAACAATAGTTTGCAGGAAACGAAGCTGTCTCAGGCTGACCAAAATTTGGCGACACGAATCGTGTATGGCACTATTCAGGAAAAAATATATTTGGAATATCAGTTTCAAGGTTTATTAAAAACTGAACTTAAAGAAGATTATCTTTTGCCATTGCTACTAATGTCCGCCTATCAAATTTTATTTATGAACAGCATACCAGATCGAGCCGTTCTAAACGAAGCTAATAATTTGGCTAAGGAATTTGGTAGAAAGCATTCGGCTGGATTTAAGATTGTTAATGGTATTTTACGTGCTTTCTTAAGAAGGGGACAGATTTTACCTGATGATAAAGGTAAAGTGCTTTTTTTAAGTGTTAAAGAAAGTACTCCCCAGTGGCTAGTTCAGTACCTTATTAATAATTGGGGTGAGAGCAGAACAGCTTCTATCTTGTCAAGTATCAATAAACCAGCAAAAAATACTGTTAGAGTTTCAGGTTTAACTGATTATAATTTGATCAAAGAAGAATTAACTAAATTAGGATTTTTTCCTAATGAATCTCAAATTGCTGATGATGAACTGGTTTTAGCACGTGGTGGTGTCTTTAAAACTTCCCTATTTAAAGAAGGAAAATTGACAATTCAAGACGAAGCTGCTAGTTTGGCAGTAAGTGCTTTCACTTTTGCAGGTAATGAAGAAGTTCTTGATGCATGTAGTGCACCAGGTGGAAAAACTATTCAAATTGCTGAAAAGCTAAAACATGGTTATGTTACTGCTCTTGATATTCACAAAAACAAACTGCGTTTGGTTAAGCAAAATGGTAAAAGAATGAAAGTTGAATCAAGAATAAACGTTAAAACGATGGATGCCAGAAAAGCTGATCAAACATTTAAAAAAGGACAATTTGATAAAATCTTGGTGGATGCTCCGTGTTCTGGATTAGGTCTTATAAGAAGAAAACCAGAAATTCGTTATACTAAAACATTACAGGATTTAGTCAAATTACAAAAAATACAATTGGATATTTTAGACCATGTAAGTACGTTGTTAAGTCGAGATGGTGAATTGGTTTATTCTACTTGTACTATTACTCAAGAAGAAGATGAAGACGTTGTTAAGGCTTTTCTAAAAAGTCATACTCAGTTTGAATTACAACCTTTCACTGCGGGTAAACTTAAAGCAACACAAGGGATGCTGAAAATTTTACCTGATAGTTATGGTAGTGACGGCTTTTTTATAGCTAAGTTTAAAATGCGAGGTTAAAGTTTTGATTAGAACAGCATTTGCATCTAGTATCGGGCGAATACGCAAGAGTAATCAGGATTCTGTCCAGGTTTTCAAAAATAAAAGGAACGCATTGTTGGCCATAGTTTGTGATGGTATGGGTGGACATCAGGGAGGTGATGTAGCCTCAACTATGGCTGTAAGTCATTTGGGTCATAATTTTGGCGTTACTGACTTTTACGATTCTGACAGCGCACGCAAGTGGCTAAACGTCCAGCTAAGTAATGAAAATGAAACTATATTAAGAACTGCAGATCGCTTTCCAGATCTAAATGGTATGGGTACCACTATTGTCCTGGCTGCTAT
The DNA here is from genome assembly GCF_019972815.1 of Lactobacillus huangpiensis. GTDB lineage: Bacteria > Bacillota > Bacilli > Lactobacillales > Lactobacillaceae > Lactobacillus > Lactobacillus huangpiensis. The sequence continues at coordinate 16,042 of NZ_BPPA01000007.1, read as the reverse complement.
TTTTAACAACGAAGCTTTAATTGCACATCTCGGGGATTCAAGAGCATATGGTTACTCTGATGGTAAATTCATCCAGTTAGTTGAAGATCATTCCCTTGTTAATGAGTTAGTAAAATTAGGACAAATTACGAAGCAACAGGCTAGAAATCACCCTCAAAAAAATATTATTACTCAATCACTGGGGGTTTCTAGTACAATTGATCCAGAGTTTAAACAAGTAACTTTAAATGATAACGATATTATTTTGCTTTGTACCGATGGGTTAACAAACTCATTAAGTGACCCACAGATTCAGCAAATTCTTGCTACAAAAGATTTATCATTAAAGAATCGGTGTCAAAAATTGATTGATGAAGCTAACCGCTTAGGTGGTGAGGATAATATTACTGCTTGCTTAATTCTAAACGAAGGCGGTGACGGTAAATGATAAATAAGGGCTATTTGTTAGGCGATCGTTACCGTATAATCGATACTTTGGGTGAAGGTGGCATGGCAAATGTTTATCTTGCTGAAGACATAATTTTACAGCGAAAAGTTGCGGTTAAAATTTTGCGACTTGATTTGCAAAAAGAACCGCAAACTTTGGCTCGTTTTCAAAGAGAAGCACTGGCAACGAGCGAACTGAGCCATCCTAATATAGTAATGGTTCTTGATGTTGGCACTGATCATGGACTGCCATACATGGTAATGGAATATGTCGATGGACCAGATTTAAAAGACTATATTAGAGCAAATTCTCCTTTGCATTTAGGAGATATTATCCGCATTATGGACCAAATACTAAGTGCAATGTCCCTGGCTCATAAACATAATGTTATTCACAGAGATCTAAAACCGCAAAATATTTTAATGGATAAGCATGGAAATATAAAAATTGCCGATTTTGGCATTGCTGTGGCTCTTAATCAGAATTCAGTTACCCAAACTAACTCAGCGATTGGTTCTGTCCATTACATGTCTCCTGAGCAAACGAGGGGAGGACTCGTCACCAAGCAGTCTGATATTTATTCTTTAGGCATAATTCTATATGAATTAATTACTGGTCATGTTCCATTTAACGGAGATTCAGCTGTTTCAATTGCTTTAAAACACGCACAAGAGCCAATTCCCTCGATACGAAAACAAGATCCAAACATTCCCCAATCTTTAGAAAATGTTGTTTTAAAAGCTACTGCTAAAGATCCACGTGACAGATATGATTCAGCCAAAGAAATGAAAGATGATCTCGACAGTAGTTTAGAGCCAGGTAGGGCTAATGAACCGGTTTTTAAGCCAACTCATGGGAATAATGATGACGAAACCATTATATTACCTAATTTCAAATCTGATCCAAATAGCAATAGATTAGATGAAGAAAGCAGAACACAGAATGATGAATCAGGTGATAAGTCCAAAGTAAATCATTCCAGTTTTACACAGGCTTTGCGTAAACATAAATGGTGGTGGCTTTTTGTTGGAATTGCTGCGGTTTTAATCGTTGGATTAATGTTTTTTGTTTTAAACAGCAACAATCATAAAGATGTACGTATTCCAGACGTTACAAATATGAGCGAAAGAAGCGCAAGAAATAGGCTTGAGATGGTAGGCTTGAAAGTAGGCAAAATAAAACACCGGAGTTCTGACAGTATAGATCGTGGTAAAGTAATTGAAACTTCACCTACTGCAGGAGTAGAAATAAAACGAGGCAGATACATTGATCTTTATATATCAGATGGAGCAGGTATGGTAAGAGTACCTGATGTCACTGGAGACGAATATGAAATAGCAGTACACAAGCTAGAAAAATTGGGCTTTGAAATAATTCGCGAAAACCAATTTTCTTATAACGTTCCACCTGATCATGTTATTTCTCAAAGTGTTGCAGCTGATGTGGAGGTAAAGCCAGACCAAACAACCATTACTTTAACTGTGTCAAAAGGAAAGAATCATCGCGCAAAAGATCATATGACTAAATTACCGGATCTAACTAATTATTCATTGAAGGAAGCGCAAGAATTTGCACATAAGCATGGTTTAACTTTGCAAGTCAGTTCTGCGTATTCAAATAAAGTTAAAAAGGGTATGATTATTTCAATGAGTCCGGCAGCTGGTACTAAAGTACCAAAGGGAAGTACAATTTCAGTTAATGTTTCTGAAGGCGCAAAAAAAGAGCGTGATCTAACAGCTATAAAAAACTTCACAGTTAGTTATGAAGATAATGATGAAGATGATTCAGATGACAAGCGGGGGAATCATGTTCAAATTTATGTTTCAGATGATAATCATTCAATTAACAATATTTATCGGGATCTTTACATTAAAAAAGATATGAATTTTTCAATACCATTTGAACTTAAGGATGGTCCTGGTCAGCTGAAAGTAGTGCGTGACGGGCAGACAATTTTGAATGAGAAGGTCAAAAATGATTAAAGAAGATCAGGGAATTGTTACTGGTCTGATTGCTGGCTTTTATGACGTTCAGACGAGCACTGATACAATAAGAACCCGTGCCAGAGGGGTTTTCCGTAAAAATAATTTAAAACCTACTGTTGGTGATCACGTTAAGATTCAAATTGATGATCAAGGCACAAGTTATTTGGTTGCAGTGTTGCCTCGCCAAAACCTGATTGGTCGTCCTGCTGTAGCCAATGTGACTCAAATTTTACTCGTAATGTCTGCTGTACAACCAGATTTTTCATTACAATTGCTAGATCGCTTTCTAACTTATTTTTCTTGGAAAAACATTGCTGTAAGTATTTTTTTATCGAAAAGAGATTTAGTTGGTATATCCGACCTAGATAAAATTCAAAAAAATTTGAATTATTATCAAGAAGTAGGCTATAAGGTCTATTATAGTAAAAAAGAAGTTGCAAGTAATTTACCTAATGACATTGGTTCCGAGCAGATATGGACTTTAGCAGGCCAATCAGGTGCGGGCAAATCAACTTTAATTAACTCACTAAAAAGTGGTCTGCACCAAGAAACTGGGATTATTTCAAATTCCTTAAATCGTGGCAAGCACACAACAAGAACAGTAAACCTCTTTCCTTTAGGTAAGGGTTACCTTGCGGATACACCAGGGTTTTCAGCAATTGATTTAACTCCAATTAAAATAAATGAATTATGCAATTATTTTATTGAGTTTAGAAGAGCAAGTAAATTCTGTAAATTCCGTGGTTGCCAACATCTTAATGAACCCAAGTGCAGAGTAAAAGAACTAGTTGAAACAGGCGAAATAAAAAAAAGCCGCTATGATGATTACTTGTTATTGCGCAAAGAAATAGAAAATGGCAAATTACCAGAATATTTAAAGTAAGGAGAATACAGTGATAGCACCATCAATACTAAATATTAATAACTTAAATTTAGAAAAAGACATTCAAACAGCTGTGAATGCAGGCATTAACCGATTTCACATTGACATCATGGATGGGCATTTCGTACCTAATTTATCTTTTGGGCCACAACTTGTTTCAGATTTCAAAAAAGCTTTTCCATCTATTGTGGCCGAGATTCACTTGATGAGTAACAATCCTGATGATTTGGTACCAGCTTTTACTAAGGCCGGTGCTCAAATAATGTTGCTTCATTATGAAGCAATGACTGAAGAGAAACTAAATTACTGGTTAGATTATTTAAATGAAAATCAAGTTAAAGCTGGTGTGGTTCTTAACCCTGATACTTCCGTATCTGTACTTTCCAAATTTATTTCTAAAATAGATCAAATTTTATTAATGACAGTTTTTCCTGGCTTTGGTGGACAAAAATTTATTCCAGATTCTCTTTCTAGAATTAAAGAAGCATCAAATTTAGTAAATGGAAAAGTTCCTATTGAAGTTGATGGAGGAATCAACGGACAAACTGCTAAAAAAGCTAAAGATGCAGGAGCAGAAATTTTTGTAGCTGGATCATACCTTTTTTGTCAAAATAGTGTTGAACAACAAATTGCTGAACTGAAAGGTATATTAGAATGAAAGCATGGGCGTTGCTAGGCGCTCCTAAACAGTTATGGCCTAATGATCTTAAAAAGCAGCTTTTAGCAGCCAAAAAAAACGGCGATTTAATAATCGGAGTTGATCGTGGGACTTATCTTTTAGAAGAAATGGGTATAAAGGCCGATTTAGCTGAAGGAGATTTTGATTCATTGCAAAAAAATGAATTAGCTGCAATTGAAAAAAATGTTAATGATATCAGGTATTCTCTTCCAGAAAAAGACTTGACGGATGCTGAAATGGTTATTAGATGTGCTTTTATAGATTATCATGCTTCTCATTTAAGCCTTTTTGGAGCAACTGGAGGGCGATTAGATCATTTTCTATCTAATTTATTTATGGTTCTTAAACCTGGATTTAACCAGTTTGCTGAAAGCATCGAACTTATTGACCAACAAAATTCAATCAGATTCTACAATAACGGACAACATTTGATAGAAAAATTACCAACTTATAAATATTTTGGAGTAATACCATTAACAGCTGTTCAAAATTTAAAAATTACGGGAGCTAAATATAATTTAACAGATTTTAGCGGGAATAATCCTGTCTCGTTTAGTTCGAATGAATTTTTACCTAATAAAGATCAATTTGAATTATCATTTAAAAAAGGAACTGTTGCAGTTATTCAATCTAGGGACATTGATCGCTTTCAAAATATCAAATAATAAAAACAGCAGATTCTGAAGCTAACCCCTAAAACTGGACGTTAGTTTTATATCATTTTACTTAAGGCTTGATTCCGATATTGAATCGGAGTTAAGCCTTTTAGTTTGTGCCGAATTCTATCTTCATTGTAATAACTTAGCCATTCTTTCATTGCCTTAACCAATTGTTTCTTAGTATCAAAGTGATGTGTAAAATAATTCATTTCAACTTTCATAATGTGAAAGAAACTTTCCATAGCTGCATTATCATGATATGTAGCTCTTCGTGACATGCTTTGAAATACTTTATGTTTTCGTAAAGCATGTCGATATGGATTAGATTAATATTGAATTCCTTGATCACTATGGATTATCATTCGATAATTTAATAGCTTTTGTCTTGCAGTAAACACTCCCTCTAATCCTTCTAGAACATATCTTGTTAATGGACGATCGGTGATCGTATAACTAATAATTTCACCATTGAATAAGTCCTTAAATGGCGATAAATATACACGATCACGGATAGTCATGTTACCATATCTAAATTCACTAATATCAGTTACGACCTTTTGATATGGTCTATCAGTCTTAAACTTTTGATGGAACCGATTCTTAGCTTTCTTATTTTGTGGACCCTTTGAAGAATCATATTTATCGGCTCTCAGATTATATTTATTAGCTCCTAAATTGTTCTCACGCATTAAGCGTTGGACACGTTTATGATTAATCATTAGGTGATAAGTCATCATCATAATTTTCGATACTTTGAATAGCAGAAAACAGCTTATTTCTTAAATTAATAGCATAGGACAATAAAAACAATTCAATTTTAAAATAAGGATAGTTACTAAGATGACGAAAGAAGGGAAAGAAGACAAGCAAAAAGGCTTATTGCATTATTTGATGATTTATTTATGTAGCAGCTACGCCAATATTGTGCACCTCAAAGCTCGACGGCTGCCTAACCAACCAGATCAAGTACTGTGCCACAAGCAAAGCAATTTTATCTTTCTAGTGATGATGCACCTTGGATTAGAGAAAGGGTTAAATATTACCTAATTGTAAGCTTGTTTTAAATTGCTTTCACTTATTGAAATATTGTCGTAAGGCTGCTGTTAATACTAAAATAGCCGCCACTTATTGTTTATATCACTTGGGGCTTTAAACAGTCAACGCGACAAAGTAGAATTATATTTTAAAACGCGTTATAGTGATCGAGCTTTAACATTACCCAAATCGAGATGTTAAAGAAGGTCAAAACTTATATCTTAGGCAACTGGCAAGCTATTTTAAATACGCAGACTACTACTTATCAGCGGTGAAGGTCATATAAGTGGTAATATAACTAAGTATTTGCTTGAAAAGTAAATAAAAATTATTAAAGAGTAGCAAATTAAGCGTGAAGATCAGCACTTTAAGGTAAAAAATGTAGTATTATGAGCATTTTCAAGCAAACTTTGACGAAGCAGTTAAGACACATTACTGGCATCAAAGAATTATTAATGGCGGTAAAATATTAGAACTATCTGAGCAAATAATTTAAAAAGTGAAACCTGCAACTAGCAGCAGGTAAGGGCTAAAAGTTTATTACACACAAAAAGTTGACGCTAACAATTAACATTAACTGTTATTAATATAAATAATAAAAATGTTATAATCATTGTGTTAAATAAAATTTATTTAGAAGGGATTTAACTATGGAAAAAGAATTCAGTAAGTTGCTCAATATAATTTCTGAGATATCTGGAGAAAATAAAGAAACAATAAAAAAGAGTGATAAGTTAATTGTTGATATGGATTTTGACTCATTAATGATGATTGATTTAATTCAGACAATTGAGTTTGAATATGGATTATCTGAAAAATCCATTGATTATAAAGAACTTAGTGAGGAAATTACCGTAGGCGAGGTTTGGAGTATAATTCAGAAAGAATTAGGTATTAATGTATCAAAATATGAAAAAAACGTATCAAGTATAAATTCATTTCCTGAAATAATTAAATTTGACGAAATACAAAAGAAGTATGGAGATAAGGTGCCATATTTTATTAGGATGAAGGAGTGCCTACTAATTATATAAATGAAGGAGGCAAAACATATATAAATTATTCTACATATAACTACTTGGGATTAAATGGTGATAGTAATGTAAAAGAAGCTGCTAAAGTTGCTATAGACAAGTATGGAACATCTGTGTCTGGTAGTAGGCTATTAGGAGGAGAGCTAAAAATTCATGAAGATTTAGAACATGCGATTGCACAATTTTTAGGTACGGAAGATTCCATTGTACAAGTAGGTGGACATAGTACAAATGTAAACATGATTGGTAATATTGTTAATGAAAAAGATTTGATTGTTTAAGAAAAGAGTCAACAGAATGATTTATGATTTTTCTATGTATTTGAGTGATCTAGATGATCAACGTCTTTTCCAAGTATTAAAAAAAAGTAATCAACTTGATTTGATTTGGAAAGAAATTTCTTTAATTAGACAAATTGAAATAAACGAAAAAAAAGAAAATATTCAAGACCTTGTGACAATTGCAAGTAAAGCCATGAAGTTTACTAATTTAAAAAACCAAGAGTCACTGAGCAAAAAATGGGCTAACTATATTTTGTTTCAAGAAACTGATGCTATATTTGTTTATTTATTTTCTCAGACAAAGTGTTTTCTAAAAAATAATTTAATTATTATAAATGAAGAAAAATTAAATGATATTAAGAGAGGAAATACGATAATTTTTAGTCCACATTGGGGAGATTTTTATTCTATACCAATAATATTGGCGAGTTTAAGAATTCAAAATGTTCCATTAGCTAATGGTGATGAAGGGGAGCATATGCGGTCCATTTTAGATGTAATGTTATCGAGCTTAAAAAAGTACATAACAGAAGTTTTAGACACATCTAACCCAGTTAATGCTCTTTTTAAGTTGGATAATTTATTAAAAAATTCAAAAAATATACTTGAATTTCCAGAATATACATTAGGTCCTAAACCCAAGTATCGTACTAAGTATTTAGATAATTTCTTTCCCGTAGCGTACGGATTAGCAGCCTTAGCTAAACGAAATAATTCAAATATACAACCAGTTACTTTTACAAGAATAGATGATTTTCCTCATTATGAATTAAGATTTTATTCCAAGATAAATATAAAAGATATGACAGTAGGACAGATTAATAATAATATTCACAGACTGATAAACAGTATAATAGTTAAGACTCCTGAAAAGTGGTGGTATTGGTATTTGTTTTCCAAAAATAGAATATCAATCAATTAAGTATTATATATTAATTTAATATACAACGGTGATAAAAATGAAAATAAAAAACATAATTAGATGGTTACCTAATTGGCTCGTATTTTCAATAATAATAACAACAATTATTTCATCATTTGATGGAGTAGTTTTGGCACAGGTACTTTCTTCTATAGCAAATTTTAATCATAACTCAACATTTTTAGAAGTAATGTTTTATGCTGTCAAAAGCTTTTCAGCAATGGCTATTGTGTATTTTTCAATGACTTTAAGAAAAATGTTAATAAATTTAGCAATAAAAAAGCTTAATGTAAAGCTCAAAAGTAATTTTATTTATGGGCAAATTAATACTTCAACTTTTAGTAGTGATACTGCGGATAATGTCTCAAAAATATTTAATGATTTTAAATTGGTTGAAACAGATTACTTTAGTCTGATGTTTGAAGTATTTGCGTCTTTGTTAATGGCATTAATCTCTGGAATTTATATTTTAAGTTTAAGCATACCTATTGGAATTTTGTTTATTTTATTTTCTTTATTACCTATGATAACTCCAAAGATTTTTGGTAAAAAATTAACTGCCACTTCTTCAAAGTGGCAGGAAGATAGTAGTAGATTTTTAAGTAAGGTAACTGATTTATTTAATGGAGCCAATACTATCAAAACTTATTTAGCTGAAAAGTATATGTACAATGATACAGATAAGTATTTAAATGAATCCGAAAATTCTTATTTACTTATGAATAACTGGCAAGCTGTTACTTTTTTTGTCGCTTCAATTCTTTCAGTTGTTAGTTATATTTTACCTATTGGTATTGGCTTGCTTTTAGTTATTCAAAGAAAGATATCTTCTGCAGCTTTGATTGGTATTTTTATGGCTAGTGACAGAGTCGTAGGTCCATTAGGAACAGTTTCAGAGTATCTTAGTAAGATAAAAACTACTCAAGAAATTCGAAAATCTTATAGTGAACATATGATTGAATTTAAAGCTCCTAAAAAAATATCGAAAGATATTAAGCCAAAAATTTGTTTTGAAAATGTTTATTTTACGTACTCAAATGGTAAACAGATTATCAATAATTTGAATTTAAATATTACTTTTGGAGAAAAAATTTTGATTACAGGAGCTTCTGGTGTTGGTAAATCGACAATACTTAATTTGATTCAGGGTTCTATTAAACCAAGTAGCGGAAAAATTTATTTGAGGGAAAAGAATAGTAAAATAAACAATATTCTCGAATCTGGTAGGATTGCTTATATAAGACAAAATCCCAACTTATTTAATGATACTTTGCGTTTTAATCTAACTTTAGGCGAGGATTTCTCAACTAAAGATTGTTTATTTGTTCTTGAAAAAGTAGGATTGATTAATGAACTAGGTAACGATGCTTTAAATAGATATTATGGTGAAAGTGGGAAAAACTTATCTGGTGGACAACGGCAGCGAATCGAAATTGCTAGAGCTCTTCTTTTTAATAAAAAAATTATTTTAATTGATGAAGCAACTTCTAGTTTAGATCCAAAAATGTCGGACAAAATAAATAAAATTATTCAAAATTTAGATTGTACAGTGATTGAGGTTGCTCATTATTATGACGATATTGAATTTAAACATGCACATTTTACACACTATGTACTTGAAAATAAAACTTTAAGATTAAATTGTTAAGTACAGTGAAAATCAAAAGTAAAAATATGAAGTATGTCAAGAATTAAGTATAAATTTTTTTGATGATAGTTAACACAAGTTTCACACTTAGGTTATTGATTAGGTTTTGATAGCAGTGTGGTCTTTACCAGTTAAACGGTTCTCTTGCACACTAGTCTCATTATGATTTTTTATATATAAACATTCTAACGTTAGTGATGGAGATGAGGCTAGCTCAATTTTGCCTTTACCACTTTTGTTTTGTGCTAAAGTGGGTTTGAGTTGTAAGCATTTTTTACGCTTTATCCTAATAGTAATTAACGTCGTTATAAAAATTGGCAGCTTCGTTATTTCCTTGCTTAAATCTGTTTGAAAAGTATTGGACACTTAGGGTCCATGTGTTGAAAAAGTGCATTAACAAGGAAGTCAGTTATATGAAATAAGTGATTGTCAAGCTAACTTTTTATTTTAGATCAAAAATTAATAACCAACAAGTTCATGTGTCAGGACACAATAACTGATAAGTAAATATTTGAGAGTATGCATAATTAATAGATTTGGGCTATATTAAATAATTGGACAGCTAGACAATATTGGTAAACAGTAGTCAAAGAAAGATTAGGTTGTTGTGAATAATAAAACACATAAATTGGTAAATTTTGTAATTCCTTATCAATTAATTTTGAATATTGTTTTGCATCCAAGTAGTTTCATCTCCAAATCTTTATATGTCTATTATAAATGATAATAAAGATGCTATAAAGGAAGTATAATACCATTTTAATTATTAAAGGTAGCAAACTTTGTTAGTTCATATTCTTTATCGTAGAGGTTCTTAAAACAATTACGACTTAAAAATGGGCATTATGTTATGACACATGGTTTTAATAAAAAAGACAAAAAACACCAATCAAAGAAATAAGTAAGGCAAAGAAAAGAAGATTGAATTTGAAAAGAGGTAAAAATTTATGAATATGCACGTGAACGTAGTATGCGTGATCCTGAATTTGCCAAAGAAGTTAGTCAAAATAATATAAATTTTGAAATTGCTGTTCAGGTAAGGAATTTACGAAGTAATCTTGGCTTAAGCCAAAGAGAATTTGCAAAACTAATAGATAAGCCACAATCAACAATTGTACGGATAAAGAGTGGTTCAATGAATACTTCCACAAAGTTATTGAGTAAAATTGCCCAAGCAACTAAGCAAAAGGTAAGGATAGGATAGAATTCATACCGTCTTAATATCAGCAAGTCTAAATACGTAAAAAAGAGAGCTTTAAGCTCTCTTTTTGTTTCGACTACCTAATAGTTTTTAAAAACAAATTAAGCCTGCTGTTAGATAAATTCAAATGGTAAATGACTGATAACAGGTAAGGTGTATGTTCCAGGACGCCAACGATTAATTAAATTGCGGTAAAGCTCTAATGATATTTCGTTTGACTAAAGCTGGTTTGAAAAATTTTTCTTAGGTAAGTATTGTGCTAAGTTATAAAGTTCTTGACAACTTCTCTTAGGTTGAATGATGGCTCTATTCAATGGATGCACGTAAACATCCCTCTAACTGCTTTTTAGTATTCTAGGATTAATGAAGTGGCTAGTGACTAAAAGACGCTAACTAATTTATTTGTTGTTTACACGTGTAATACGTGTTACAATTAAAAACGTAAGGAGGTAAGTATACATGCCACTTACAGGAAAGGAGATGCTCAAGCTATTACTCGAAAATGGCTGGATTGAACGTCGAGTTGCTGGCTCACATCATCATTTATATAAAGATGGTGTAAGAATAACGGTACCTATTCATGGCAATCAAGATCTTGGTAATGGCCTTGAGCGTAAAATTCTTAAGGAAGCAGGGCTTAAAAAGCCCTGAAATTTTACGCAAAGTTGATAATTTAATCACTTTGCGTTTTTCAAAGGAGAATGCTTTATGAGTAAAAAAACTAAGCTTTATTTAGTTTATCCTGCAATTTTTACACCAGAAACTAATGGCGGTTATTTAATCGAATTTCCTGACATTCAAGGTGCTTTTACTGGAATCAATACTGATAATATTTCTTATGGAATTGAGATGGCTGAGGAAGCACTAGGATTAACTTTGGCGGACTATATTGAAAGTGGTGACTCAATTAACTCTCCTTCAAAAATAGATAAGCTGAAAGTCCCGGATGGTTCTTTTGCAACTTTGATTAGAGCAAATGTATCAAAGTACTTAGACAACGATAAGTTGGTAAAAAAGACTTTAACCATTCCCCAGTGGGCTGATCGTAAAGCGAAAAAATTAAAATTGAATTTTTCATCTTTATTGACTAATGCAATTTTGCAAGAAAAATAATATTTATGTTTGGTTAATAGTCCTTGGAAGGTTATACCAATTTTTATAAAAGATTATGATCCTTATAACTTAAAAGATATTGTACTTTTTCGGAAAAAGGTTTCTACAGATTAAATATACAGAAGTAAGTTTATACCTTGCTTCTGTTTTTTGTTATGCTGAGAGAGCGATTCTAAGGCCTAGTTCATCTTTTTTGACTATTAATTAATAAACTTAGCCGTATATTTTGTTTTGATTAAACATCTTCAAATTTAAACTATGTAGAAAAAGATACTTTTTCTACATAGTATGCTAAAAGGTGCATTCTTACTGATAGTAAAATTTTGAGCTATTTAACTATGTAGAATAAATAAATATAATAGAATTATTCTACTTAATACGTTAAAATAACCATATAGCAAGGCTTTAAAAGATAACATAAAGTAAGGAACAAAAAATGCCGAGAAAACATAAAGATACACGACCAATTACGGACTCAATTATGCTAAAAAAGTTTTTAGACAAATTAAAAAGCGAAGGAGAAATGGGAGAAAGGAACTATGCCATTTTTCAGACAGGTAAAGTTACGTGCTTAAGAGTAAGTGATGTTTTGGCTTTAAAAAAAGATCAAGTTTTCGATAAGAGGGGCAGAGTAAAAAAAGAAGTCTTTACCAAAGATAAGAAAACAAAAAAGCAGAACAGACTATATCTCACTCCAGTAAGAGATGTATTGGAAGACTACTATGAGTGGTTGCAAGACTATGAAAAAAAGCATCCCTATAAAAAATTAGCATCTAGTGAATGGTTATTTCCAAGTTCAAGATACTTAGGTGAAAATAAGCCGATTGCAGAGAACACTTATTATCGTATCTGTCACAAAATTGGACTTAAATTAGGTGTTGATTGGATTGGTTCACATACTATGAGAAAGACTGGAGCATTCATTATTTACGAACAGACAGGACATAATATTGGTTTCGTATCTCACTTGTTGAATCATAGTAGCGAAGCAATGACTTTCAGATACTTAGGTTTTGAAGAAGAACGTAAGGAAGCATTACTAGATCAAATTAACTTTAATAGAGTTTAATTTTCTAAATTTATAAAGGCTCTTTTCATTCAAAAAAGGGCTTTTTTCTTTTGCTATTTTTAAGCATTCTGTGTCATTGTTAATTAAATTAACTGAACTTGGTCTTAAAATCGCCTTCTCAGCATCGAAAAAATTATGCTTTTAAAGATAAATATTTAATAATTCTTGGATGTTTAACTTTCGTTTTGGGCAAATAAATTTTTGTACAATTGAAAGTGAATCAGAAATTAATTATAGATCAGATGGAGAACAACATGAAAATTAACGAAATTAAAAACATGGTAGAAAAATTAGATGATATAACTTGTTACTCAGGATTAATCACAGTATATTATAAAGACCAAGCTGTATCCAATTTTACTTGTGGTAATTCTATGCAGGGACAATCAGATTTGATTTTTAACTTGCTACTACAATCTCAATTTAAAAAAGATTACCTATTTGAGAGAATAACTAGTGGCATTAAAGATATTTGCTATCGAAAAAATCCTGTAGAGAAAATTAATGAAGATTTTGATTATATTCAGCTTACTGATACTTTTACTCACATCGGTAAATATATGAATATTTCTAAAATTGAATCAATTGAAAAGGAACTTGAGGATTTAAATCTTAGTCTTAAGACTCTAAAAAAGAATGATGAAATTCTTGATTATACTTTATTTGTAAATTATGACAATAATACTATGTATTACGAATCATCATTCAATAATATATCTGAATATGCTAATTTAGTCTTTAGCTTTTGTTGTACTTATAATTTGGATCCTATTAAATATTTGGAAGCTATTGAAAAAAAAGCAAGAACGTTGCGGACACATTTATTATTTAGGAGTGCAGATTGGCGAAGCCAAACTAATTCCTTATTATTAAGATTATCTACTTTTGGCACTTATGATTGTGATAGGTCTCTAAGTGAACACAAAGTGGAACAAGACGTGATAGATGTTGCACAATACATTCAGAATGAGTCATATGATTGGCATTGCCTTTTCGTGGGTACTAGACACACCAATTTCTTATCTCTAACTTATTCAAATTATGATGATACTTTTAAAGGTCTCAAATCATTAAATCAAGCAATTTATACTAAATATCCAGAACAGTTACCTGGTGCAATTAAGTTCTATAATAAGTTCTTTGAAAATGTTAAAGGTGAAGAACTTAATTATTTCTTTTATCCAAGCCAAAAATGGGATGCCTTCTCCAATACAGTCTATTTAACAAAAAAAAATACAGTTAAAGAAAAAAAAGTTCTACCTATTGATAGTCTTATTCAAGAAAAGATCAATTATTCTAACATTCGTTGCGTATTTGCAGAAGCTGCTAATGGCCCTGCTCGGTTAGTTAGAGTAAGCACTGATGAAAAGCGCTCTGTTTCAAATTATTTCATACAATTACTTGGAACTTTATTAAGTGTATATCCCGATCATATTGATGATATTTCTAATTGGTCAGAGGTTTTAAAAGACCAATTTGGAAATCCTGATAGTTTTAATATGTAGGAAAATCTTGGAATATTATCAAGTACGATATAATATTTCAAGATAATCTAGGGTTACTATTGGATAAAAATTTTGTATAATAATCATGTGAATAAATTTTATTTTTATTCATTTAATTTTGCTTGATTTTTTGATTTATCATTAAGCGTTGGTGTTGAATTTCATTGTTGAAATTCGTCTATTGTTTATCACTATCGTAAGATATTTTTATTGTTTATCGCTAACTAAAATTAAGGTTTTAAGTATGTACTTAAAGCCTTTTTTGCGTTGAGTTAAATAAGAAAATTGAATACTACAAGTGAGGATCAGCATAACTGATCTTTTTTAGTATGGAGGTTTTATTATGATAAGACTTTAAAAAAGTTGTTTTAGATTAGATGATTGGATAAAATCAATATTTATTGTATTTTTTTGATTTTATCTTTCAATCAAATTATTGTTGTTTTAGAAGAATTAGTAATTATTTTATTATATTTGTTTATGATCAATTCACAAGATCAAAATTTTTTCGCTCAAAGAAAAAGTCCAGTTTAAATAACTGGGCTTTTTTATTTGATAAATATTAAAAATATTATAATACATCACCTGTTTTTAGTTTTTTTAAAATTTTTACATTTTATTCTAGCTAAAAAGCAAATGCTAAATTGTGACTAATTAGAAAGGAAAAACAGATGGAAGAAAAGACTTTAAATACGGCTATTATGGAATATAAAGAAATAAAGGAAAAGCTTCAAAGAATTCCTTTGAAGAAAGATTTATCTACTAGTTCTCAAACCATTATTATCAAAAAATATGGCTTATATCGTTACTTTTTACAGTCAATGGATGACTACAAGGTAGGTGTAATCAAACACTGTGATCGTGGAATTTCAACCATACAACTGATTTCAGAAATTCAAGACTTATATCATAGACTAGGTTATCCTCCTAAAGAAAATCAATATGAACATTCACGTACTGCAGCCAGAAGATTAGGTGGATCATGGAGGGCTGCCTTAAAAAGCTGTCACATAAATGCTACTTTTGTTGGAAATTCAATTATTAGCAAACAAGAGGTCATTTATAAAGGCAGAAAAGAAATTGAGAAGTATCATCGTATGCCAACTTGGAAAGAAATGTATAAAGATCATTTCCCAGCTAATCAAATAATGAAGTACTGGAAAGGTATTGATGATTTTGCTAAAGAATTTGATCTGCAGACGGAACGTGAAAATCGAAAAAAAAAGGTCGAAAAAGATATTATCTTAGCTGCTCAAAAATTAATCAAAGAACGTAAAACAATAAGCTTTAAAAATGTTGTTGCTGCATCCAATGATAAAAGCCTAACTATTTCACGTATTAATAATTTTTTGATCAACCAAAGTAATCAAAAGGTTATTAATCGTCCATCATTAACTGAATTTTTAGATAAAAAAGGCATAAAAATTGATTCAACTAAATCTCATCAAATAGTAATTGCTGGCAAAAAATATTCTAGTTGGTTAGAAGCCGAACAGAAAACAGGCATAAAAATTGGTACATTGCAAAATGAAGTGCAACTAAAAAGTTAGACATTTTAATATTACGCAAGACTCAATGCACGATTTCGATATTTGATCGGG
>NZ_BPPA01000006.1 GCF_019972815.1 Lactobacillus huangpiensis | reverse complement strand
AACACAGCAGTTAAGCTTCTTCACGCCGAGAGTAGTTGGTGGGAGACTGCCTGCGAGGGTAGGACGCTGCCGTGCTTATGGAGGATTAGCTCAGCTGGGAGAGCATCTGCCTTACAAGCAGGAGGTCACAGGTTCGAGCCCTGTATCCTCCATCTCGAGTCGTTAGCTCAGTTGGTAGAGCATCTGACTTTTAATCAGAGGGTCGACGGTTCAAGCCCGTCACGACTCATGGCCCCATTTTGCGGGTGTGGCGGAATTGGCAGACGCGCTAGATTTAGGTTCTAGTGTTTTCGGACGTGTGGGTTCAAGTCCCACCACCCGTATTCGCCAATAATATATACCATATTTACATTTTGCCGATTTAGCTCAGTTGGTAGAGCATCTGTCTTGTAAACAGGGGGTCGTACGTTCAAATCGTATAATCGGCATTACATATTGTGCGGAAGTAGTTCAGTGGTAGAACATCACCTTGCCATGGTGGGGGTCGCGGGTTCGAATCCCGTCTTCCGCTTTCATTACTTGCCGGGGTGGCGGAATTGGCAGACGCACGGGACTTAAAATCCCGCGGTTGGTTTCAACCGTACCGGTTCGACTCCGGTCCTCGGCATTTAGTGATGCGCCCTTAGCGCAACTGGATAGAGTGTCTGACTACGAATCAGAAGGTTGAAGGTTCAAATCCTTCAGGGCGCATAATTACGGGAAGTGGCTCAGTTTGGTAGAGCACCTGGTTTGGGACCAGGGGGTCGCAGGTTCGAATCCTGTCTTCCCGATTGTAATCTTTATAAAATGATTGCATTGTTGGCGGTGTAGCTCAGCTGGCTAGAGCGTCCGGTTCATACCCGGGAGGTCGAGGGTTCGATCCCCCCCGCCGCTATTTCCCAGAGCTTGGACCTTTAGCTCAGTTGGTTAGAGCAGACGGCTCATAACCGTCCTGTCGTAGGTTCGAGTCCTACAAGGTCCATAAAGTATGGAGTTTGTTTGTACTTTTATATTTTAAAATCGCGGGATGGAGCAGTCTGGTAGCTCGTCGGGCTCATAACCCGAAGGCCGGTGGTTCAAATCCACCTCCCGCAATATGGTCCATTGGAGCAGTGGTTTATCTCGTCTCCCTGTCACGGAGAAGATCATCAGTTCAAATCTGATATGGACCGTAGGATGGCTCGGTAGCTCAGTCGGTAGAGCAAAGGATTGAAGCTCCTTGTGTCGGCGGTTCGATTCCGTCCCGCGCCATTTATGTTAGTGCGGGTATGGTTTAGTGGTAAAACGAAAGCCTTCCAAGCTTTAGTCGCGAGTCCGATTCTCGTTACCCGCTTTTTGGGGCCTATAGCTCAGCTGGTTAGAGCGCACGCCTGATAAGCGTGAGGTCGATGGTTCAAGTCCATTTAGGCCCATTGTGGAGACTTACTCAAGTGGCTGAAGAGGCGCCCTTGCTAAGGGTGTAGATCGGGTTATTCTGGTGCGAGAGTTCGAATCTCTCAGTCTCCGCTGATATAATTAAGAAGACCGTAGATTTTGTTCTAACGGTCTTTTTAATTACTAGATATAGACTTTAATCAGTTGTTAAATCTTTAAAAGAGTTGTAATTCAGCCTTTTTTGAAAATATGTTATAACAATATTGGTATTGCCAAAAGTAAAAATTTTAATTGGCGATCCTATGAAAAAAAGTTTAACTTTTTGCACAAAACTCTTGCATGATGAATCATAATCCTGTATTATTAATAACGTTGTGATTCAGCAACTTAAAAGGATTTATCGAATTAACTAAATAAAAAATGATTGACTTTTGGCAATAAGTTCGGTATTATAATTAAGCGTCTTATGGCGTAAGAACGATAAATATGACCCGTTGGTCAAGTGGTTAAGACATCGCCCTTTCACGGCGGTAACATGGGTTCAAATCCCGTACGGGTCATTACCATTCTTGGTATATTTACATTTGGAGGATTACCCAAGTGGCTTAAGGGGACGGTTTTGAAAACCGTTAGACGGTCTTGCCGTGCGTGGGTTCAAATCCCACATCCTCCTTTATTAAAATCGCGGGATGGAGCAGTCTGGTAGCTCGTCGGGCTCATAACCCGAAGGCCGGTGGTTCAAATCCACCTCCCGCAATATGGTCCATTGGAGCAGTGGTTTATCTCGTCTCCCTGTCACGGAGAAGATCATCAGTTCAAATCTGATATGGACCGTAGGATGGCTCGGTAGCTCAGTCGGTAGAGCAAAGGATTGAAGCTCCTTGTGTCGGCGGTTCGATTCCGTCCCGCGCCATCAGCCTGGAGGAGTAGCGAAGTGGCTAAACGCGGCGGTCTGTAAAACCGCTCTCTCTGAGTTCGGCGGTTCGAATCCACCCTCCTCCATAATAGGGATATCGTATAAAGGTAGTACATCGGTCTCCAAAACCGCTAGTGTGGGTTCAATTCCTACTATCCCTGTTTACCTTCATGGCGGAATTGGTGAAGGGGTTAACACACCGGTTTGTGGATCCGGCATACATGGGTTCGAATCCCATATTCCGCCCTAGCATTGGGATATAGCCAAGCGGTAAGGCACTAGACTTTGACTCTATTATGCGCTGGTTCGAATCCAGCTATCCCAATCTATTTATTAATAAAATTCGATGGCGGTGTAGCCAAGTGGTAAGGCAGAGGTCTGCAAAACCTTAATCGTCGGTTCAAATCCGATCCCCGCCTTTATCGGTTCACTCATTGAACTGTTAATTAAAACATATTATTATGGCGGTGTGGCGGAATTGGCAGACGCGCCAGACTCAAAATCTGGTGTCCGTTTAGGACGTATCGGTTCGACCCCGATCACCGCTATTTACTGAGCAGCTCTCGTGTGAGAGCTGCTTTTGTATTGTTAATTTTTTCTATAAAAATTGCACAAGTTATGTGTAATCTTTATAATACCTTTTATGGAGGTATTTAAGATGAATATAGGTATCTTTACCGATTCATATTTTCCACAATTAAGTGGTGTTGCAACATCAATTAAAACCTTAAAGGATGCTCTTGAGGAGCAGGGTCATAATGTTTTTATTTTTACTACTACCGATCCTCATATAAAAAAAGGGACAGTTGAGGCTAACATATTCCGTTTCAGCAGCGTTCCCTTTATTTCGTTTACTGATAGACGTGTTGCGTTTAGAGGTTTTTTTGAAGCTACAAAAGTTGCTCGTGAAGTTAAATTGGATATTGTTCATACCCAAACCGAATTTGCTTTGGGTATGATAGGGAAGTACGTTGCCCACCAATTGAAAATTCCGGCAATTCATACTTACCATACTATGTATGAAGATTACCTGCACTACGTTTTAAATGGACATTTGCTTAGACCATATCATGTTAAGCAATTTACTAATGCCTACTTAAAAAATATGGATGGCGTTATAGCTCCCAGTAAGCGTGTAGAAGCACTTTTAAAGCGTTATAGAGTAAACATACCTATGAGAGTTATTCCAACTGGAGTGGACATAAATAGCTTAAATAAGCTTGAGACAGTTGACGTTCGCAAAGAGTTAGATATACCAGACGATGTACCAGTATTGTTAACTTTGAGCAGAGTTGCGGAAGAAAAGAAAATTGACCGCATTCTGAATGCAATGCCAGAAATTATTGATGAGTTTCCAAAAACACGTCTAGTAATTGCTGGCGATGGACCAGATATGGAAGTTTTGCAAGAACAGGTTGAAAGATTAACATTGGAAGATAGTGTAATATTTACTGGGGATATACCTCATGATGATGTTGGTTCATACTATAAAATGGCTGATTTGTTTGTTTCGGCCAGTGATACGGAAACTCAAGGTCTGACATATATTGAAGCCCTGGCTTCAGGCACAAGATGCGTCGTTTATGATACAGACTATACTGAGCATGTTTTTGATGATGAAGAATTTGGCAAAGTCTTTCATGGTCCTGGCGAAATGTTAAATGAAATACTATTCTACTTAAGAAAAGGGAGAAAACAAATCCCACATGATAAATTAGCTGCAAAAATGGATCAAATCTCTGCTCAAAAATTTGCCAGTTCAGTTTATCAATTTTATCAAGACACAATTTCAAATTATCAAAAGGATCTCAAAGAGGAGACAAATGATTAGAATTAATATGTTTTCACAAGCTGCCTCAGTAAAAGGACAGGGAGTCGGTTCTGCTTATACGGAGCTGATAAGATTACTTAGAACACACTTGGTCGATAAGTTTTATGTCACTAACAACAAGTATGGCAAAAGTGATCTGACACATTATCATACGGTAAATCCAACTTATTTTGCTAACAGCTTTTCACCAGCACGTGGACGCAAAATTGGTTATGTTCACTTTTTGCCGGAAACGCTTGAAGGATCAGTTAAATTGCCATCATTGGCAAAAAATATTTTTTATAAGTATGTAATAGATTTTTATAAACGGATGGATGAGATCGTAGTTGTTAATCCGATTTTTATTGATAAGTTAGTTAAATATGGTATTAAGCGTGAAAATGTGAAGTATATTCCCAACTTTGTATCGAAGAATGAGTTTTATTCAGAAAGTCAGGAAAAAAAGAATTCATTTAGGCATCAATTAGGTATACCACTTAATAAATTTGTGGTTTTCGGTGATGGTCAAGTACAAGCTCGTAAAGGTGTTGATGACTTTGCCAAATTGGCTGAGGCAAATCCTGAGATGCAATTTATTTGGGCCGGAGGCTTTTCTTTTGGCAAAATAACTGATGGTTATGATCATTTTAAAAAATTGGTCGAAAATCCGCCACATAATCTTAAATTTACGGGAATCATTGATCGACAGAAATTAGTTGACTACCTCAATATTGCAGATCTTTTTGTTTTGCCGTCTTATGATGAGCTGTTTCCTATGTCTGTTTTAGAGGCCTTTAGTTGTGGTACGCCAGTTTTGTTGCGCGATCTCGATTTATATCAGGCAATAATTAGTGGTTACTACCTCAAGGGCAGCAATTTTACTGAAATGAATCAGCAATTACAAGCAGCTGCTCACGATACTGCAATTTTAAATAAATATAGCAAGTTATCCGATGAAGCCAGTGAAAAATATTCTGAAGCTAATTTAGCCCACATATGGGATGATTTTTATCACGAACAGTATGAAATTGGTCGTGAGCTGGGACAAATCCGCTAATGAATAAAAAACACTTGTGGGGCGTTGCCATAGTTCTTGTAATAAGTGGCATAGTCTTATATGTTGACTTAAGATCAACTCCAATTGCGCAATTGGAGCAAGCAGCTCGCAATATTAATTTGATTGGATTAGTTGCTGTTTTTAGTTTGATGCTTCTTTCTTATGTTTTTGAAGCTAGCATTTTGGCAGTTCTTACCAAACGCAAAAATGAACCTAAACGTTCAAAATGGTCTTTTTTTAGAATTCCTTTGATTCAAGCGCTTTTCAATGCCATCACTCCTATGTCAACTGGTGGACAGCCTTCGCAATTGGCTGCTATGGTTCAAATGGGAATAGAAGGCGGTCGGGCAACATCCTTACTACTAATGAAGTTTATTATTTATCAAATTGTAGTTTTTTTAGCTTATGTCACTACAATTATTACTGGCTTTCATATGGTTGCAACCAAGTTTGCGGGTTTAGCTGTTTTCATTGCAATCGGCTTTTTAATTCATGTTAGTTCTATTGCTTTTTTGCTGGCAATTTTGTTTGCCTATAATTGGACTAAAAATGCTGCCAATTGGATAATGAACTTACTGGCGAAATTTATTAATCAAGAGCGGGTCGCTATATGGCGCAAAAACACGCTTGACAAAATTGAAACATTTTATGAAGAAAGCCAAAAGCTAAAAAGAGAAAAAAAGAAATTGCTAGTGTGTGTAGTACTCACTGTATTACAACTGTTATGTTTTTATTCAATTCCCTATATGACGCTGGTAGCTTTAAATGTTTCTGCTGATTGGGCAAGCGTAACTCAAATGAACATTATGATTATTATGTTCATGGCAATTATACCTATTCCGGGAGCATCAGGTGGGGCAGAATATAGTTTTCAAACTTTATTTTCCACCTTTATTTCATCTAATGGCACCTTAATCGTAGGGATGTTCTTGTGGCGTTTTGTCACGTACTTTTTCGGCATGATCTTAGGAATCTTTGGCTGGATTTTTAAACCGCAAAAATTGCTAAGCCCACCAAATGATTAATTTTTATTAAAATACCTGCGCATAATTGCACTTAAGGGTAAGATATAGGCTTAGTGAGAGGAGAATAGGATGACACGTATTAAGTCTTTTCTACAATGGCTGACTCAAACCAAACTAGGCTTTTTTACTATTGTTTTAGTGACTTTCTGGTTTAAAACATACTTAATTTATCTAACAAAATTTAATCTAGGTGCCGAGGGTGCAATGCAGAATTTTCTGCTATTTTTAAATCCTTTGCCTTCAGGACTACTTTTGCTGGGAATTGGTCTTTTCTTTAAGGGTAGAAAGTCCTATTGGATTATGATTGCAATTGATTTTGTTCTCAGTTTGTGGTTATTTGCCAATATCCTTTATTATCGCGAGTTTTCAAATTTTTTGTCTTTGTCTATAATTAAAACTTCCGGCTCAACTGCTGATAATTTGGGCAAAAGCATTGTAGGAATAACCCGGGTAACAGATTTTTTAGCTTTTATTGACATTGCTCTTATCATTTTTTTAATGGTTGCCAAAGTCGTTAAATATGATTTACGACCATTAAAGTTAAGATTTAATCTTTTGCTTGAAGGTATTGCAGTTCTTCTCATTGGCGTTAATTTGTTGATGGCTCAAAAAGACCGCTCAGGTTTGTTAACTAGAACTTTTGACAACAGCTATATTGTTAAATATTTGGGTATGAATGAATATGCAGTATATGATGCGTTTAAAACAGCTCAAACAAGCGAACAAATGGCAAAGGCTAACGTATCTGACTTGCAATCTGTCAAAAAGTACTTAAAGGTTAACTACGTTAAACCGAATAGCGCATATACGGGTGTTGCAAAGGGCAAAAATGTGCTGGTTATACATCTTGAGAGTTTTCAGCAGTTTCTAATAGGGTATAAATGGCAGGGCAAGGAAGTTACTCCTAATCTAAATAAACTTTATCATTCTAAAAACACTCTTAGTTTTGCAAATTTTTATAATCAAGTAGGTCAAGGCAAAACTTCGGATGCCGAAATGATGCTGGAAAATTCTCTTTTTGGTTTACAATCAGGTTCAGCAATGTCTAGTTATGGCACTTCAAATACGTTTGAGAGTGCTCCTGCAATATTAAAACAACAGGGTGGATATACTACTGCCGTTATGCATGGTGGAGCCGGTTCTTTTTGGAATCGTAATAATGCCTACAAGCAATTTGGCTATGAGTACTTTATGCCTCTTTCTTATTATCAAAATAAACCTAAGTATTACATTGGTTATGGCTTAAAAGACAAGATTTTCTTCTCGCAATCAATTAAGTATATTGAACGTTTGCCGCAACCTTTTTATCTTAAATTAATTACTGTAACAAATCATTATCCATATGATTTAGATAAGAAAAATCAATCAATTGACAAAACTGACACGGGTGATGAAACGGTCGATGGTTACGTCCAAACGGCTCATTATTTAGATCAAGCCGTAGGGCAATTAATGCGTTGGTTGAAAAAGACTGGTTTAGATAAAAATACATTACTTGTTTTTTATGGTGATCATTATGGTATTTCTGGCAACCACCATAAGGCAAGTGCAGAGCTTCTGGACCAGGATGAATTTACTAATTTTGATAACCTGAAATTTCAGCGTGTTCCCTTAATGTTTCATATGAAGGGGTTAAAAGGCGGCATTAAAAAAACTTATGGTGGAGAAATTGACGTGTTGCCAACATTGTTAAATTTGCTTGGAATTAGGAACAGGGGCACTATACAATTTGGTCATGATTTATTAAGTAAAAGGGCACCACAAATAGTTGCCCAGCGTAATGGTGACTTTATAACACCGCTATATGCAAAAGTAGGCAGTACATATTATGATACTAGAACTGGTGAGGAAATAATTCAGCCAGACAAAAAATTAAAAACTGAGTTAGTAGCAATTTCAAACAAGGTAACAACACAGCTTTCATTGTCTGATCGTGTTATAGCAGGTAACCTTTTACGTTTTTATCATCCAAAATGGTTTAAAAAGGTTAAACCGCAAGATTATGATTATAATGAACAAAAAGCATTAAAGAATTTGTATGCAAAGAATAAAACTTCTTTATGGTATAAAAATCACCAAAAAACAACGCAAAATAAATTTAAAACCGATGCACCTGAACTCGAAAAATAATACTCGAAATTAAATCTATTTTGTGCTAAAATTTATCAGTAACGTATCTGTATATTGGAGGCAGCGCATTGTACAATTTATTTATGACGCTACTAATTATTGTTTCAATCTTAATCGTTATTGCGACAATGATGCAGCCGCAAAAGCAGCAAGATGCATTGAATGCACTCTCTGGCGGTGCAGTTTTTAGTGGTCAAACGAAGAAACGTGGTTTTGAAGCATTTATGGAAAAAGTAACATCCATTTTACTGGTGCTCTTTTTCGCTTTTGCTATTGTATTAGCTTATTTGTCTTCAAAATAACTAATGGTTCCTCCCGATCAAGTGATGGGAGGACTTTTTTTATCTTTTTACTAACGAAATGGAGTTAAGTGCATGGCACAAAACGAGAATATCTTAGCCAATGTTTTAGAGATTTTTCGTCACAATCCTAAAAAACAATATCAAGTTGAACAAATTGACCGTATGTTGCGCCGAGACAGACTTGGCAGTTTTTCAGATATGGTCAAAGCATTATCCTATTTGGAGCAGGAAAAGAAAATAATTACTGATGGCAATGGCCGATATCAATTAGCTGAAGAAAATACCGAAGTGGAAGGCATTTTTAAGGCTAACAGCAAGGGTTTCGGCTTCGTCAAACTCGAAGACGAAGATGCTGATGATATTTTCATTGCTCGCGATTATACAGCATATGCCGTGGACGGTGATCGTGTTAAGGTCAAAATAACTGCTGGTGGTAATCCATGGAATGGCAAAGGACCTGAAGGACAAATAGAAGAAATTCTCGAACGTGGCACGAAAACACTTGTCGGTGAATTTCATTCAATGACTGATGCTCAAATAAAAACCAGTCATTTTATTGGTTATGTTCTCAGCTCAAATAAAAAACTGACAAACTATCGCGTTTATATTAGTCAGGACAGTTTGCGTCCACAAAAACAAGACATTGTCAAAGTATCGATTGCTAGTTATCCTGACAAAGATAATCCAGATTCAATGACAGGTGTTGTTACCAATATTATTGGTAACAAAAATTTACCAGGTGTCGATATTATGGCCATTGTTTCTGAGCATGATGTTCGTACAGAATGGTCTGAAGATGCTCTTGAGCAGTCTAATGCCATTCCTGATCACGTGACTGAGGCAGAAATGGCGGATCGAGAGGACATTAGGAACCAGCCCGCAGTTACCATTGACGGGGATGATTCTAAAGACTTCGATGATGCCGTGGTTTTATGGAAACTTCCCAACGGTAACTATCATTTAGGGGTTCATATTGCTGATGTAGCGCATTATGTGACGGAAAATTCTCCTTTGGACAAAGAAGCTTTTACCAGAGGTAATAGTACATATCTTGTTGACCGTGTTATTCCAATGTTGCCTTTTAGATTATCTAATGGCATCTGTTCTTTAAATGAGGGGCAAGATCGTCTTGTTTTGTCTTGCGAAATGGAAATTTCTCCAGAAGGAAAAAGAGTTAATTATCGTATTCATCCCTCTGTTATGAGATCTCACGGCAGAATGACTTATAACAATGTCAATAAGGTTCTGGATCCAAATAATCATGAAGAGCTTGAAGACAAATACGTTAAGTTGGCACCAATGCTGCAAGATATGGCCGAACTGCATAATGTGTTATACCAGCAAAGGCATCAGCGTGGTGCAATAGATTTTGAAGAACCAGAAGCAAAAATTATTGTTGATGATCAGGGTAAACCAACTGATATCGTGTTGCATGATCGTGGAATAGCTGAAAAAATGATTGAATCATTCATGTTGATGGCAAACGAAACTGTTGCTGAGGACTTTTATCGCAAACGCGTTCCATTTCTGTATCGTGTACATGAAACTCCAGATGGTGAGCGTATCAAAGGCTTCTTTGAATTTTGCAGTGCTTTTGGATTGCACATTACTGCTGATCCCAATCACATTAAGCCAATTGACTTGCAAAAAGTCGTGGCCAAAACAACAGATACACCTGAAGAAGCAGTAGTTCAAATCATGATGCTTCGTAGCTTAAAGCAGGCACATTATTCAGAAGAGCCACTAGGACACTTTGGTCTTGCCGCTAAATACTACACTCATTTTACTTCACCAATTAGACGGTATTCTGATTTAATGGTGCATAGAATGATTCACACATATAGTGAAAAGGGTATTAACCAAAAAGTACAAGATCACTTTGCCGGCTATTTACCTGAAGTTGCAGATCAGACTTCAACTCAGGAACGTGTATCTGTTGATACTGAAAGAGAAGTAAACGACTTAAAGATGACAGAATATATGGCGGATAAAGTTGGAGAACACTTTGATGCTGTTGTTTCTTCTGTGACTAGTTTTGGCATGTTTATCCAGTTGCCCAATACAGTTGAAGGGTTAATTCATATTTCAAATTTGACGGATGATTTCTACAGTTATAATGAAAAAAGCATGACACTGACTGGACGCGGTACTCATAAACAATATCATGTCGGGATGCCCCTTAAAGTAACCCTTACTAATGCCAACGTTGAACAACATCAGCTTGATTTTGAAATCTATGATCCTAATGCTCCTAAGAAGTCTCATAACAATCGCGGTGCTAAAAACGAAAGACATGGTAATCGGGGCTTTCGCAACGATCACGCACATAAGGGTCACTATCGTAACAATTTTCAAAAAAATGGTAATCATCCACATTTAAGTAGATATAAACATTAGGTTAGAAAATTGAAAAAAGAAAAAAATGAAAATTTAATTGCTCAAAATAAAAAAGCACATCATGATTACTTCATTAAAGAAACATATGAGGCAGGTATTGCTTTAACGGGCACGGAAATAAAATCAGTGAGAGCACGACGTATTAATTTACGTGATGGCTATGTACAAATTATTAACGGTTCTGCATTTTTAGAAAATGTCCACATCAGCGAATATAAGCAAGGCAACCGGTATAACCATGAACCACTTCGCTCAAGGAGGTTGCTTTTACATAAAAAGGAACTGGCACGACTTGCTAAGGACCAGTCTGCACGCGGGATTGCAATTATACCTTTGAAAGTTTATCTTAAACATGGTTTTGCCAAAGTCCTCATTGGTGTCGGTCAAGGAAAGAAAAAATATGACAAGCGTGAGGCAATTAAGAAACGGGATCAAGAACGAGAAATACGCAGACAATATAAAATATAAATGGACGGTTTAATTTGTTTTATAGTTAAACTGTTTTTTAATTTTGTATTTGTTTAAAGCTTAACAAATCATAAAAAACTATTTTAATAGTCTTCGTATATAATTTGTTAATCTTGATTTAACAGTAAAAGCAAAAAAAGCAAACTTGTAATTTATACACAAAGTAACGAATAAATTAATGTTTTTTTGTTATTTTTGCCAAATACCTTTGCAATATTGCTTAGAATTTATTAATATTATTAATGTGTATATGACTGATTCTATTGGATAGTAATATTTCAATTTATAACTTTAGTAGAAGTGTAAACAAGTGCGTATTTAAAAAATAGAGTATTTTTGATTATTTCTACCTGTATTTGGAATTCTAGAGAAATTTGTTTTAAAAAAGTAGGACGTCTTATTATGCTCTCTTTGTATGTAAGGATTTGAATCGGAATGGAATTTAATAAAGTTTATAACCATGAACGAGTAACTCGCAAGTTTACTAGTAGAAAAGTTAACGAAAATTTACTTGCTAAGATTATTCAAAGAGCACAGTTATCACCATCATTACTTAACTCACAGCCGTGGAAAGTTTATATGCTAACCGGTAATGCGCTCGCTGGTCTAAAAAAAGAAGTGAAAACTCAAATCAATAATAATGTTGAGCCTCACGAGGATTTTGTCAAAATGTTGTCACTTAATTGGGATTCATATCCTAGTCAAAATATGGCTGCTGTTGGGGCATCTCAACCGTATTTTTTTAATAACAAGATGGCATTATTTTCAGAATCGAATAATAATATGTTCAACGCCCAAGATATCGCGTTCCTTACGATCCCTAGAACTTCTCCAGCTTGGTCAGTTTACGATTTAGGGATTTTTTCTCAAAGTATTATGTTGCTTGCGATTAATGAAGGATTATCAATTATGCCTGCGCACTCAATGGTATCCTACCCTGAGTTGGTACGTAAGTATTGTAAAATCCCAGAAGATGAACTGGTAGGAATGGCAATTGGATTAGGGTATCAGGATAATGCAGCAGAAGTTAACGATCCCAAATTTTATCCTGATCGTTTACCATTCAAGAAAATTTATAAATTAGTTAAATAGATAAGTAATTTAATTAAAATAAAGCGCTATTAATGATAAAATGCTAAATAAGGAAGTTTAATTAAACAATAAACTAATAAAGGTGATATAAATTTTGAGTACGGCCCAAATAGTTACTAATTTAATAGCAACTTTAGTTATTTTTGTTTTTGCATCTTTCTTTGTGGCTGCAGAATTTGCTTTGGTTCAAACTAGGCCCAGCCAGCTTGAAGATATGCTGTCCAATAAAATTGGCAACCATCGCAAAGTTAAGCGCGCTCTGCATATGACTCATAATTTAAATGAGTACCTCTCAACGACGCAGGTCGGGACTACCTTAGTTGGTGTAGTTTTGGGTTGGTTTTCAGCTGATACTTTAGCTGCAATATTTGAAAGAATGCTTAATTTAGTTGATCTTAACCATTCTGTCATTCGCTCTATTAGCGCAATATTGGGCGTTATTCTTTTAACTTATTTAGAAGTTGTGGTTACAGAAATTGTGCCCAAAAATATTGCGATTGACATGCCCGTAAAGATTTTGCTAAAAATTGTGACACCTTTGCAGTTGTTTCATACTTTGGTTTACCCTTTTGTTTGGTTACTTAATGCTAGTTCAAATGGTTTGCTGAAAATGTTAGACTTTGAGCCGGCTGATGAGGAAAATCAAGTCTATTCTCAATCGGAAATCATCAAGCTATCACGTAAAGCTGTTCATGGAGGTTCACTTGATAAAAACGATCTGACCTATATGAAACGTGCTTTTGAACTGAATGACAAAATAGCTAAAGACATTATGACTGATAGAACACGGCTAGTAGTTATTAATTCAACTGAAACAATTAAGCAAGCTCTTAAAATGTATTTAGATGAAGGTTCAAGCCGAATTCCAGTTGTGCGCGATAACAATAAAGATGATGTTGTTGGCTATATCTATGCTTTTGATGTTATTCAGCAGAGTCAGATTGATGATAATGTACCAGTTACGCGTATTATTAGAACGATGATTACTGTACCTGAATCGATGCCAATTCAAGACATTCTTCAATTAATGATTAAAAAGCATACCCCAATAGTCCTTGTTGTGGATGAATATGGTGGTACCAGCGGAATAGTTACAGATAAGGATATTTACGAAGAATTATTTGGTACTGTCAAAGATGAAATTGATGATGTTTCTGATGATTATATAATTAAAGACGAGCAAGGTAATATTCATGTATCCGGCAAAACCACTTTATATGATTTTGCCCGTTACTTTAAAAAGGATTTAAAAAGCTTCCAAGATAGTGATATTATTACTATTGGTGGCTACATGATGGAACACTATCCAGATTTGAAAAAAGGTGAAAAAGTTGAGTTAGAAGGATTTGAATTCAAACTTGACGATATAGAGCAGGGATTTATGCGCTGGTTTATTGTTAAAGCTGTCGACCAAGAAAAAGAAGCACCTAAAGCAGAGTAGACAGTAAAAAGGAGTTGTCAGTTAGACAACTCCTTTTTATTTATTATTAACTAATTTAATAATTTCAGGTTTTAATACACCAATATATTTTAAATTACGGTAAAAATTCATAAAATCAAGTCCGTAGCCAACTACAAACTCATTTCCTACTTTTGAACCATAGTACTCAATATCAACGTCTACTTTGCGATTTGCCTCTTTGTTAAGTAAAACGCAGCATTTAACGCTTTTAGCACCACGTTTTTTAAGCAATTCTTTCATAAAATCCAGAGTCAACCCAGTATCAACGATATCTTCAACAATTAACACATCACGATCTTTAACATCTGTTGCTAAATCAGAAACAAGCTTAACTTTGCCGGAAGACTCCATTTCGTTACCATAACTGGAAACGTCCAAGAAATCAATTTCTGCTTTAACATCCATTTCTCTTACTAAATCGGTTAAAAAGAAGATGGCACCTTTAAGTGCTCCAACAATTAAAGGCTTTTTACCAGCATAATCTGTAGTAAGCTGCTTTCCTAGCTTGACACACATCTGATGAATGTCATCTTCACTAAACAATTTATGATCAATAATATTATTAATATTGTCGTTTTTTGGCATTTATCTACCCTTCATTTAAAACAATTAAAATTTCTAATATTTTCGATTATATCATTTTTTGGCTAGAAAAACAGATTATTTTGAAGCAATTTAAGTATTTATGGACTAAATTACGTACAAAAAGCATATATACTAGTAAAAGCAGTAGGATTATTTATCATCTTATTTATTTTTTTAAGGCCTGTAACTCATGTTTTTGGTAGAATTAATAGATAAGATATTTTAAGTGGAAGGTAAAAAAATGGATAAACAACAAGAAATTAAAATGCTCAAAGCTTTTTCCGATGCTAATTCTACTTCAGGTTTTGAAGAAGAATTTGTTAAATTGTTTACTGAAACAGTGCATGATTTTGCTAATGTCAAAGTTGATGGCATGCTCAACGTATATGCAGCTAAGAAAGAAAATAAAAAAGATCAACCGGTAATTCAATTAGATGCTCATTCCGACTCTGTTGGTTTTATTACGCAGGCTGTTCGGCCTAATGGAATGATTAAATTTGTACCATTGGGTGGCTGGGTCAAATACAATATCCCTGCTTTACGCGTCAAAATAAAGAATCGTGCAGGTGAGTATGTGCCCGGAGTAGTTGCAACTAAACCCCCGCACTTTATGACTGCAGCTGAAAAAAATAATGTACCCGATGTAGCAGATATGTCTATTGATGTTGGCTCCAGTTCTCGAGCTGAAACTATAAATGATTATCAAATTGATACTGGTTGTCCAATTTTTGTTGATGTTAAATGTGAATACAATGAAAAAAGTGGTCTATTCTTCGGTAAGGACTTTGATGACCGTTTTGGCGCAGCTGCTATGGCAGATGTCCTGGACAATTTAAAGGACGAACAATGCGATTTTAACGTTGTTGCTGCACTTTCGAGTCAGGAAGAAGTGGGTTTGCGAGGTGCATATGTCACAGCTAGAGCGGTAAAGCCGGATTTAGCTATAGTCTTGGAATCTTGTCCTGCTGACGATACTTTTACTCCAGAATGGTTATCACAAACAGGGTTAAAACGAGGACCAATGTTGCGTGACATGGATACGTCCTTTTTACCTAATCCTAAATTTCAGCAATATGCCTGTGATTTAGCGGATAAAAATAATATTTCGTATACTCGGTCGGTTCGTACTGGTGGTGGACAAGATGGAGCTGCAATTTATTATGAAAACGGAGCACCAACTATTGTAATTGGCATTCCAGTGCGCTATGAACATTCGCCATATTGTTTTAGTGCTTATTCCGATTTTAAAGCTTCTGTAGATCTGACGCTGGCTATTATTCGTGATCTTACAAAAGAGAAATTAGCAAGTTTTAGTCAGTTTTAAAAACACTTGTTCTTTTGAATAGAGCAGAAAAACTAGTTAAAATGTGATATACTAATAAAAAATGAATATCAGTCACTAGGGGTGCCAAATAGCTGAGAAATACCCTCTGAACCTGAACGGGATAATACCTGCGTTAGGGAAGTGTTAAATTTAGTTACTAAAGATACTCCTAATGACATATAAAGTTAGGAGTATTTTTATGTTTACAAGGTCTTCGAAATGGAATGTGAAGTCAATTATTTTAATTGCATTAATTGGTATCATTATGGGTGTTATTTATACCTATGGTTTTAACTGGGCTTTTAATTTAGTTAAGATGCTCTTGGTACCGACAGGTTTTGCGCCAGTAACAGACACTGTGTTTTCTGGTTTATGGCTTATGGCGGGACCACTGGCAATGTATTTTGTTCCTACGCCTGGCTCTGGAACAATAGGTGAACTGCTGGCATCAATTGTTGAAATGGCGATTGGTGGGCAGTGGGGAGCTACTACTATTCTTTCAGGTGTCATTCAAGGTGCAACTAATGAAATTGGTTTTTTTCCTAAAAAAGAGTGTTACCAAAAGTTTACCTGGAAAAGCGTATTAACCGGTGCATTCTTTGCATCATTTGGCTGTTTCATTCCATCATATATTTTATATGGTTGGAGTAAATTCAGTATGCAGGTTCAAATTGTGATGTTTATTACTAATATCATTTCTGCGCTAGTTTTCGATGGCGTTTTAGTTAAACTGATCACAAATTTATTCGATAATGCGTTAAAGCCAAAAGTTGATTAAATACGCAAAAAGGAGTAATGCCAGTAATGCATTTACTCCTTTTTTATTGCTCTTTTCTACTTAAAATAGAATGAACCTTAGTAGTCAACATATCAATTGCCACATCATTTTTGCCACCTTCAGGAACAATAATGTCAGCATAACGCTTAGTAGGTTCTATAAATTGATGATACATTGGCTTAACCGTGCTCAGATACTGATCAATTACGGAGTCAATTGAGCGCCCACGTTCACTTAAATCTCGCTCTAAACGTCTAATAAAGCGAATATCATCGTCCGTATCAACATATACTTTAATATCCATTAAATCACGAATTTCTTTATTAGCTAAAACTAAAATTCCCTCGAGAATAATGATATCAGCAGGTTCTTTATGAATGGTTTTTTTGCTGCGAGTATGCTCCTTGAAATCATAAACAGGCATCTCAATAGCTTTGTATGCTAACAAGTCGCGTAGCTGCTTTTCTAGTAAGGGTACATCAAAGGCATCGGGATGATCATAATTGATCTTCATTCGTATATCCATAGGGATGCCAGTATTATCTTTATAATAAGAATCCTGTGTCATAATCAGGACATGCTCATCTTCCTGCATTTGAGCAACTATTTTTTGTGCAATGGTAGTTTTTCCACTGCCTGAACCACCAGTAATACCAATTACGACAGGCTTTTCAAGTCTCGACATTGTGCCACTCCCTTTTAATCCTTAAATATTTTACTTTACTTTGCCTTTAATTACCAACAGTTAGGGTATATTTCACTTTAAAAATGCTCTGAGAAAATTGGAAACTAAAATAAAAAAATATTGACAAGAACTGTGGAAGCGATTACTATAAATCTGGTATCAAAAATTTAAAAGATATACTTTAAAAATAGAAAATGTACGTAGTAAACGTCTTAAACAAAAGACAATTTGCAAAAAGAGAAGCAATTAAATAAAATAATGATACCAGAATGAAGAAGATATCATGGAATTCAAAGAGAGAACTGCTGCGGTTCAAGTTCAAGAGTATTTAGAATTTTTAATCCACTTTAAAAAAGTGAAAGATTTACCCTCACAACGCGAAATTTCTGAGAAATTGCAAGTTAGTCGTAATGCAGTGAAACATGCATTGGATGGGCTCAAAAATGAGGGACAAATACTGGTAAAAGAGCGAACAGGAATAATTTCTAACAATAAAATTGACATTAATATGCTGGGAATGGAATCAATGACTACTGAATTTAAAAATAAGACAGTTAGCATCAAACATCTGGCAACAACTATCGAAACAATGCCCAAGAGATTAGATGATTTTTTTAATTCAAACGGGCCAGTTATTAAAATTGAGCGAGTTCGGTTTGTTAAAGATATTGCCCTAACATATGAGATAACGTATTTTAGTCAAAAGAATTTTAGCAGAATGGAAAAGATTGATTTTACTAATAAATCGCTTTATGAGGTTCTGGAGAAGGAGTATCATGTGAAGCCAACTTATGGTAAAGAAAGTATCTCGTGTTTTTTGGCCGATAAAAAAATAAGCAGTCTGTTGAAAGTCAAAAAAGGTACTCCTCTTTATCAAGTAAACAGTTTCAATTATCAAGACGATGACTTACCAATTGAGAGTACAACTCAATATTTAGTAGGAAATAAATTTAAATATCATTTTAATGCTAATAATATTTATGATTATCAAGAGGAATAATTTTGCTTTTTAAAGAAGTATATGCCGATTTGGATAAAAGAATTGTTAATGGTGGTTATCCACCAGGTAGTACTTTACCCAATGAGGTTGAATTACAAAAAAGATATGATGTTAGTAGAACAACAATTAGAAAGGCTGTTAATAAATTAGTAGCTGAAAATAAGGTTGTCCGTAAAAAAGGAAGTGGTTTATTTGTTGCTCCAATAATTTCTAAACAAAATATTTTGGAAATGACTGGTATTATCAAGCCTTTATACTTGGAGTCCTCAGACAAAATTAAATTTAAAGAAACTTATTTAAGACTGGTTGGTTCATATTACGCTGCGGTTTTTAACGTAAGTTCAAACGAATTGCTATATGATATCTCCTTTGCTGCTGAAATTAAGAATGAAATCACATGTGAACATTTACTTCTGCTTCTTGATAACTTTCCGGGATTTGATCCTAATTGTTTAAAAGTAATGTCAATAATTGAAGCAGTCAATACTGGTATCCATAAGCCGAATGATGTCTATCAAGACTTTCAATTAATTAAAGCAACCGAAGAAATTAGTAAACAATTTCATATTCAGGAAAAAGACCCAGTGTTTAAAATTATGAACCTATTCTCAACTAGAGAAGGCAAAATTGTAGCCGTAGAGTACAGACTGCAAGATGCTTTAAAAACAAGGTACTCAATAGATTTTAGTTAATGGAGGAATGAAAAGTGATTAAACTAGTGCGAGTTGACCACCGGTTGGTCCATGGACAAGTAGCTGTTTCTTGGTTTAATAGTTTAGATGTTAACACGATATTTGTAGTAAACGATGATGTTGCCCATGATGATTTCCGTAAGTCGGCTATCAGGCTGGCCAAGCCAGAAAAGTCTAAGTTGGTAATGAAGTCTGTTGCAGACAGCATAAAAGCAATTAATTCGGGCATAACGGACAAATATAAAATGTTGATTGTAGTTGAATCAGTTGCTGACGCTGTTGAACTTATTAAGGGAACTGGTGATAAAATAACCGGCCTTAATCTTGGTGGCACTAAGCCCAGAGAAGGAACAGAAAACTACTCTAAAACAATTAATTTAACTGCAGAAGAAGCCAGTGAATTAGATCAACTGCAACAAAAGGGAGTGGATGTCTGGATTCAACAGGTGCCAAATGATGAAAGACAAGAATTTCGTAAAAAATGATTGGAGGTAAATAATGAATGTATATTTAACCGCAATTATTTTGGCTTTAATTGCGATGATGGGTAATGGCGAATATTTTGTAGGTTCATCCATGCTGTCAAGGCCACTTGTAACCTGTACGTTAACTGGCTTGGTGTTGGGTAACCTGCATCAGGGAATTATTATGGGGGCAACTTTAGAGTTAGCCTTTGTTGGTTCATTTTCTATTGGTGCAGCAATTCCCCCAGAAATAATTTCCGGTAGTGTTTTGGGAACTGCTTTTGCAATTGAAGCTGGTAAAAGCACTGCTGTTGCTTTAACACTAGGTATTCCTATCGCATCTCTTGTTTTGGTAATCAAAAATCTGTGCTTTATTTTCATATTACCGTTCTTCGTTCACCGTGCTGATAAATATGCTGAAAAAGCCGATGGTAGTGGTGTAAGTCGGATGAACGTTCTGGGAGGCTTTTTCTCGGTTAACTTGCCAATAGGGTTAGTAGTTGGCATTTCTTATGTGTTAGGTAGCCCAGTAATTAAGGCGATTTTAGCCGTTATTCCTCAGTTCATTATTAATGGCTTGGGAATTGCCACAGGTCTTCTACCAGCATATGGTTTTGCTCTGCTGCTTAAGATGATGGTCAACAAAAATAATGTCACTTTCTTTATTATTGGTTTTGCTTTGGCAGTCTATCTCAAAGTATCAGTAACTGGCGTAGCCATTTTCGGCGCATGTTTGGCTCTTATTCTAACTGGCTATTCCGCATTTAAAGGTCAACCGTTGGTAAATACTGCTGCTAATTCTAATAATACAAATGAAAAAGATTCAGATGATGGAGGCATAGATTATGAAGATGAAGAATTCTAAGTTACTCACCAAAAAAGACTTAATGAAAACTTTCTGGCGGTCGTTCACAATGGAATGGGCTTGGAATTATGAGCGCCAAATGAATCTTGGCTATGCTTACTCAATGGTTCCTGCTTTACGAAAGATCTATGGCAAAAACAAGGAAAAATTAAAAGAAGCCTATAAACGTCACCTGGAATTTTATAATGTTACTCCATGGCTCAGTACTTTTCCTTTAGGTATCTCAATTGCGATGGAAGAGCAAAACGAACTTGATCCTGATTTTGATGCAGCTTCAATCAATAACATTAAAGTTGCTCTAATGGGTCCTTTGAGTGGTATCGGTGATTCATTCTTTTGGGGTACGTTAAGGGTTATTGCCACGGGAATAGGTACTTCTCTTGCAATGCAAGGAAATATTTTAGGACCAATTTTGTTCTTATTGATCTTTAATATTCCGGCCATTATCACTAGATATTATGGTTTGTTTATTGGCTACAATATCGGTTCATCATTTATTGATAAAGTGCAAAAGACTGGATTAATGGATAAGTTAACCTATGGTGCTTCTGTTTTAGGACTTGCTGTTGTCGGGGCTATGGTTGCGACCATGGTAACTTTGAAAATGCCTTTGAAAATTGGTAGTGGTGCTGAAGCGACTACCGTTCAAAAAATTTGTGATGGCATTGTTCCTGGTATTTTACCTCTATTGTTCACATTCTTTATTTTCTGGCTTGATAAAAAGGGCTGGAAATCACAATATATTTTGTTGCTGATAGCAGCAATCGGAATATTTGGTGCCTGGTCAGGACTGCTGGGTCAGTAACTAAAGGAGATTCTTGTGAAAAGTATAGAAGATTATGTCCACTTAGAACCAAAATACTATGAAGCGGTTTTGCAAAACTATTCTGATTTGTTCAGCAATAAACTGACTCAATTAAATAAAAATTTTGATAATATTGTCATTTATGCAACAGGTTCTAGTTCAAATGCCGCATATGGTGCATTGCCATTCATGAGCAATATTTTAAAAATGCCAGTAAAAATTGAAGAGCCTTCTATAGCTGAAAATTACTTGCTTCATGTTAGTCAAAATTCTTTATGTATTGCGATATCTCAAGGCGGTCACAGCTATTCTGTAGTAAAAATTATTCAGCGATTACAAGATGCCGGTAATACAGTTTTTGCTTTAACAAGTGAACTTGATAGTCCAGTTGGAAAAGTTTGTCATCACGTTTTAGATATGGGTATGCCTATTGAAGAAATGCCATATGTCAGTGCTGGGTATAGCGTAGAAATTTTAGATTTAATGTTATTAGCTATGTTAATTGCACAAAAAACAGGCAAAATTTCGTTTGTAGAATTTACAAAACTTTTGTCTGAAATAAAAAATATAGTCCTTAAGATGCCTGAAGCAATTAATAGTGCAAGCAACTGGGTTGAAAATAATATTAGTAAATTTACCACAGCAAAAAGATTAGTTTTTATTGGCTACGGTGCAACTTATGGTGTTAGCCGTGAAGGTGAAACTAAAACAACTGAAACGGTCAGAATTAATTCGTGGGGAAAAGAACTGGAAGAATACATGCACGGTCCTTATCTGGGATTGAACGTGGATGACTTTATCATTTGTTTAGACCCGATGGGAAAGCTTCACGATAGAATGGATCTTTTAAAGCGGTTCTTAAATAAGCATGTTAAAAATGTATATACAATTTATCCTGGTAAAGATCAAAGTGAAGCAGCTAACGACCTCAGTCTAGGTATCACAACAAACGAGCTTTTAACTTCTTTATTTATGACTGTACCGATTCACTTGCTGGCCTATAAGTTATCACAAGTGAAGAAGATAGATTTGCAACATTCTGCATACCCAGATTTTGATCAGATAACAGCTTCAAAAATATAGAATAATTTTAAAAAAAGAGGAAGAAAAATGCGTAAGTTTAATAAACAAAAATTAATTGATAGTATGACTGGTGCTCTTAAACTGCGGAGCCAAATTAACGATGTGCTTGATCCACTATTTAAAAAAGGCATAACCAATATTTGCTGGTTAGGAATCGGTGGTACCTATGCTTCGGGGATGCAGGCAAATATCCACATGAAGGAAAAAAGTGCTTTAGAAACTTTTTATCAAAATGCTGCTGAATATAATGTAACTGGAAATAAACGTATTACCGATAAGACGTTAGTGGTGATTTCCTCAGTTACTGGAAATACTAAAGAAATGGTTGATGCAGTTAAAAAATTAAACCAAGTTGGTGCAATCATTTTAGGTTTTATGGACGATCCGAAAGCTAAATTAGCTTCAATGCTAACATATTGTATTTCTTATCCTGAAAATGAACAGTTAAAATTCTTTATGGTTGGAGACCGTTTAATGTATTTGAATGGCGAATTTCCAGATTATGACGAATTTTATCAAGAAATGGATCAACATTTTGCAAAAGACATTGCTGACATTGAAGAAAATGCAGATAAATTTGCTCAAGAGTTTGCTGAAAAGCACCATGACGATGAAATTCATTATTTTGTCGGTGCCGGCAATCAATGGGGTGCAACTTACTCATATGCAATGTGCTATTGGGAAGAACAACACTGGATTAGGACTCGCGCAGTGGAAGCTGCAGAATTTTTCCATGGAATGTTTGAAATTGTTGATCGTGATACTCCAGTTACCGTCTATGTCGGTGAAGACAGTCAACGACCATTAAGTGAACGTGTTGCCAAATTTTTACCTGAAATCTGCGGTAATTATACAATTATAGACTCTAAAGATTATGATCTGCCAGGTTTTTCTGATAAATATCGTGGCACCTTGTCGCCGTTTGTCTTCCATGCCATTAATAACAGAATTGATGTTCATATTGAGCATATTAACCGTCACCCGATGGATATACGCCGTTATTACCGCTGCTTAGATTATTAGTTTTAGTGTGATTATATGGTTGGAGTAATTATTTGTACACATGGTAATTCAGCACCTGAATTATTAAAGTCAGCAGAAATGATTTGCGGAAAACAAGAAAACTGTCAAACCGTGAGTTTCACAGAAGGTGAATCTTTAGAACAATTAAAAGCAGAAATAAGTGGGAAAATTAGCGATCTTAAAGGAACAGTTTTTTGTTTAACGGATCTAAAGGGAGGAACTCCTTTTAATACGCTGGTCAGCTTGCTTAAGAGTAATCCTGAAATAGAAATTATTACAGGTGTTAATATTCCAATGCTGTTGGAACTATTCATCAATCGCAGTCAGTTAGAAACGGACAAGTTGCTTTCTGCTACTTTAGAGGCGGGTAAAACTGGAGTTTATCACTACCAAGCTATTGATTCTAGGACAGCAGATGAAGAATTCTAAATAAAAGAGTATAGCAGAGATGCTATACTTTTTTTATTAAAAGACTTATAATAGGAAAAACTAAAATGAAAGGGCTTTTTTAATATCGAAGAAGGCGGTTGTAATGAGAAGCTTTTTCAATGGTATAGTATTTCAGAAAATAATAGGCATAGTTTTAATTGTATTGGCTGTCTTTGAAATAATTAGCAGTTACAAATATGCTAAGAAAATTTTGCAGAATGGTACAAATAATGGGTTCTCGCTTTTTGCAATTATTTTTGCTTTCATTTTTGGGATAATACTATTAGTTGGCGGATTTATTTGTGTGTTTTATCATTTTTAAATTTAAAGTTAAAAAAATATGATAAATTTTCCGCACCTTAATTTCAAAAGGTGGTAAAATTGATTTATAATATAGTAAGTTAATTTAAAAGAGGGTGTTAAAATGACAAACTTTTTAACAAGTGCAGCTTTTTTAATGATCGTTGCTGTGATTATGATGGCCTTAGGGTCTTATCAAATAGTTAATAGTGTCGTTTATATCCGTGGAATTTTGCATAAAGGTACCAATAATGGATTTATGCCACTTGCAATGTGGACATCTTTAATTATTGGTTTGGCTTTGCTAATTATTGGTATTGCTGGAATTGTTATGACTTTTAGACGATTTTAATTGATTTTTTAAAAGACCATAGGCAAATTATTATGTAAATTTTTAAAAGGTACATTTAGACTATATTATATTAATATTCGTGGTAAGCAAAGTAGTGCATAACCACGAATATTTATTTTTAATTAGAAAAAATTAGATGTAATTATAAATTTCGAATAATGTAAAAATTAATGGATATATTAGTAAGCGCTATTTTAAACGTGCTATAATAGAAGATATTAATATTAGGATACATTTTAGGAGGAAAGTATTATTATGGCAGAACAAACTATTATGCTTAACTGCAGTGCTGGAATGAGTACATCTTTGTTAGTTACTAAGATGCAGCAAGCTGCGAAGGATCAGGGTATTGACGCACATATTTTTGCGTGTCCAGCTTCAGAAGCTTCACAATACATTGAACAAGATCATCCCGACTGTGTGTTGCTTGGACCTCAAATTCGTTATATGGAAGATGACTTTAAGAATAAAGTCCAAGGTCAAGGAAAAGAAGGTAAGGACATTCCTCTTGGAGTTATTGATATGCGTGCTTATGGCATGATGGATGGTAAAAAGGTTTTACAACAAGCAGAAGACTTAATTAACGGATAAGGGGA
The DNA here is from genome assembly GCF_019972815.1 of Lactobacillus huangpiensis. GTDB lineage: Bacteria > Bacillota > Bacilli > Lactobacillales > Lactobacillaceae > Lactobacillus > Lactobacillus huangpiensis. The sequence continues at coordinate 182,658 of NZ_BPPA01000006.1, read as the reverse complement.
TTACGATGTCTGAAAAGGAAACACCTGAACAAAAAGAACAAGAAACTTTAGAAGCAGCCATGGGACTTATTGCCAATGGTGGTAACGCTAAAAGCCTTGCATTTGAAGCTATTCGTCTCGCGAAAAAGGGTGACATTGCAGGTGCACGTGCTAAATTGAAAGAATCGGATCAATCTTTGAACGAAGCACATAATTCTCAAACAGGGATGTTAACAAAAGAAGCTCAAGGAGATCATACAAAGGTTACCCTTCTGGTAGTCCATTCACAAGATCATTTGATGAATGCAATAACCTTTAGGGATTTGGCTGGAGAAATGGTAGATCTCTATGAAAAACTTTTTAAAGCAGATGCGTTAAAGAAAGAAACTGAGAATAAGTAATTAAAAACTAATGACTGTGGTATCTCAATCAGTTTAATATTGGTGATTTTTTATAAATTCCATAGCTAAAAACATTGAATTGTCATAATTGATTTAGCTTTAATGAAATATGGTCTGCTTTTTTCTTATATGTATAAATTCCAAAGCTATTGCCTTGAGCCTCTCAAGTCATTTATTTAGGAGAGAATCAACATGAAACAAATAAAAATTGGTAAAAGTGACGTTTATACTACTCCGTTAGGTTTAGGAACTAACAAAGTTGGTGGACATAACTTATTTCAGAATTTAGATGAACAAGATGGCTATGATCTTTTAAGAGAAGCTTTAAAACAAGGAATTAATTTTTTTGATACAGCTTATGTATATGGTCTTGGAAGATCTGAAGAAATTATTGGTGATGTGCTGCAAGACTATGATCGTTCAAAAGTAATAATTGCTACTAAGGCTGCCCAAGATAAGTCTCATGATATGGCTATCAATAATAGTCCTGAATTTATTAAAAAAGCAGTCGATGAAGCCTTGTTAAGGTTGAAAACTGATTATATTGATATTTTTTATATTCATTTTCCAGACAAGGATACGCCAAAAGATGAAGTAATTGAAACTTTAGATGAAATACGAAAAGCAGGCAAAATAAGAGCAATCGGCGTTTCCAATTTTTCTTTAGATCAGATTAAAGAAGCAAATAAAAATGGCAAAGTTGATATTGTTGAAGACCAGTTCAGCCTAGTTCACCAAGCTCCAGTTAAAGAGGAATTAAAGTACTTACAGGAAAATAATATTTCCTTTGTACCTTTCTTCCCATTAGCATCAGGACTTTTAACAGGAAAATACTATCTAAAAGACTGGGAAAAGTTTAAAAATAGTGATGGTGGACAATTATTGGGAGATTTCAGTGAAGAGCAGTATGAAGATGCTATGAAAGGGATTGATGGAATACGAAAAATTGCTGCTGATCATCAAGCAACGGTTACACAAACCGTATTAGCTTGGTATATGGCAAATCCAGCAATTAGTGTTGTAATTCCTGGTGCTCGTAACGCTGATCAAGTTAAAAGCAATGCAGCTGCTTTGCATGTTAATTTGACGACAGATGAATATCAGCAAATAGATCAGTTATTTAGCAACTTCTAAAAAACAAAAAAAAGGCTTTAAGCTAATTAAAAAAGAGCTTAGAGCCTTTTTTGTGTTAAAGATTAGAAATAACTTTATCACTTGAATTTAGAAAAAGTGTATCGGCTTTTTAAGCATGTTTTTAATATTTGAATAAGAAAAACACGGCACTTATACAAGTGCCGTGTATTAAATTTACTTTTTTTAAAAAATGCCAATTTTTTAAAGTTACGAGGTTAATCTAAATCAAGACCGTTTGAACTAATAACTTTTTTATACCAATCAAATGAATCTTTGCGTGAGCGCTTCAAAGTGCCTTCGCCAGCATCATTTTTGTCTACATAGATAAATCCATAACGCTTATCCATTTGGCCCGTTCCAGCGGATACCAAGTCAATTGGGCCCCATGGCAGGTAACCCATTAAGTCAACACCGTCAATTTCAACTGCTTTTTCCATTTCAGAAATGTGCCTTCTTAAGTAATCTACTCTGTAATCATCGTGAATAGATCCATCTTTTTCAACTTTGTCGTAAGCACCCAGACCATTTTCAACGATGAATAAAGGTTTATGATAACGATCAGTTAAGTGGTTTAAAGCAATTCTTAAGCCAGCTGGATCAATTTCCCAACCCCAATCACTTTTTTCCAAAGTTGGATTGGCAGCTTTTGCTTTAGATAAGTCACTTAATTCATCAGCTTTTACATTTTGGGCTGATACAGTTGTTGTTTGATAGTAGCTGAAGCCAACATAGTCTACTGTACCTTCCCTGAGTACAATTCTGTCTTCGTCAGTAATATCAGGACGATAGCCGTTTCGTTCAATATATGCTTCAACTTCTTTCGGATATTCACCAAAAACATGAACGTCTGAAAACCAGTCGCGCCGTTGCTCAAACTTGTCCGCTAAAAGCATATCAGCAGATGAAGGGGTCAAGGGTCTTACTGGAGAATAGTTAATCATACAACCAATTTGAAAATCTGGGTTAATCTTATGTCCAACTTTAACAGCTAAGGCAGAGGCAACTAGTTCATAATGAGCTGCTTGATACATTGCAGCTTCTTTTTCTTTGTCAGTCATTTTCTTGAGAATAATTCCCGAATTTGTAGCCATTAAAAAGTCATCATTGTATGCAGACTGGTTATCGATCTCATTAAATGTCATCCAGTATTTCACTTTACTTTGATACCGTTTGAAGCAAACTGTGGCAAAGCGAACAAAGAAATCAATTAATTTGCGGTTAGTAAAGCCGTGGTATTTCTTAACTAAATTAAATGGTATTTCGAAGTGAGATAAAGTAATTACTGGCTCAATGCCGTAGTGATGGCAAGTATCGAACAAGTCATCATAAAATTTTAAACCGGCTTCGTTTGGCTGTTCATCATCACCGTTAGGAAAAATTCTAGTCCAGGCTATGGAGGTTCTGAAGGCTTTAAAACCCATTTCTGCCATTAATTTTATATCTTCTTTATAGTGATGATAAAAGTCTATTGCACTATGGTTAGGATAATTTTTGCCTGCAATAATTCCATCAGTGATTTCGCGTGGCTTAGAAGCAGAACCTACTGTCATGACGTCAGCAACTGACATTCCTTTGCCATCTTCGTTCCAAGCACCTTCTAACTGATGAGCAGCAACGGCTCCTCCCCATAAAAATCCATCTGGCATTTTTGCTGAATACATTTTTATCTCCTTTTTAGTTAATTGTGATAGCGTTAACAGATATATTTTATAACAATTATTACCTATAGTTCAAGGCGTACAATTATTATCATTATTTGAGTAATTTAGACTATACTTGTTAATATAATATAGTAAAGGAATGAAGCTTAAAATGAATAGTTCTTCAGAGAAAAATAAAGTTGAACGTAAAAAGCATAATGATAAGATCAAATATCTTTATTTTAGCCGTTATCTAATGGTCCGTTATTGTGTTGTCATTTTTTGGTTTGCTAACCTTTTTTGGCTGTTAATTTTAGTTCAATATAAAAAACTCTTAGGGATAATTTTATCTGGTATACTAACTCTATTCTCCAGCATTGCTGCTATAGAACAGTTAACAAAAATGTACAACCACAAGAGTGATGTACCAATTACAAGAATTTATTTTTGGATACAAATTGTTGCTAATACTTTTCTGATCGTTTGTCTGTTTTTACCTTTTAAATTGCAAATCTTCCCTTTTATAACCAGTACAAGTTCAAGTTATTTTATGATTGCTATTTTATTAGCTGGCATTTTGTTAGCTTATTTCTGTGAACGTAGAATACATAACATTATTATTGGAAAAGATAAATATTTAAATGCAATCGAAACTGTAATAAATGACAAATAGTTGCATTTTATTTGAATACGCTTACAATATTTATTAATAGTAGTTAATTATGTATTACTATCTGAGAGGAGTATATTTTATGGCTGAACCAAATCAAAAACCAATAAAAGATCGAATTGCTGAAGTGGCCGGTAAATTTGCTGCCACAAGATTTGTAAGGTCGATTATGGACGCGGGTTATAGCGTTATTTCATTTTCGATAATTGGGTCCATTTTCTTAATTTTGACTGTATTGCCGCAAGCAATTCCCGTTCCCGGGTTTGCTACTTGGTATGCGGGAACAATAGGTCGTCTTACTAATCTGTTTCAGTCTGTTTATAATGCTACTATGGGAATCATCGCACTAGTTTTCTCTGGCACTTTTGCTTACTCTTATACAAAAATTTACCGTGATGAAGAACATTTAAACTTGATACCTATAGATGGCTTGATGATGTTCCTAATGGGGTTCTTTATTACCGTAGCTGAATTAGTTTGGAAAAATGGCAGAGTAGAATTTATAACCATATTTACTAAAGACAAAATGGTTGCTGGCGGATACCAAGCAGCTCCATTAACCGGTATTTATCGTATAGGTGCTGTAGGTATTTTTATTGGATTAGTGGTTGCGTGGATAACCGTTCAGATTTATCGCTTTACAATTAAGCACAACTGGCAAATAAAAATGCCAGATTCAGTCCCATCAGGAGTGGCAAACTCATTTAGTGCCATGATACCTGGTTTTTGTGTTGCTGTAGTGATGTCGGCAATTAATATGGCCTTAGTTTTGGCAGGAACTGATTTATTCAATGTGTTATTTATCCCGTTTTCTTTCATCAGCAATATTGCAGATACTTGGTGGGGATTCCTGATCATACTCTTTTTAATTCACTTTTTATGGTGGTTTGGAATTCATGGCGCAACAATTATTAGCTCCTTTTATTCACCAATAGTTTTAGCCAATATGCAGGCAAATGTTAATCAAGGTACTCACCATGTTTTTGCTGGTGAAATTTTAAATGCGTTTGTTACAATTGGTGGTTCAGGTGCCACATTAGGTGTTGCTATCTGGCTGGTATTAAGAGCACGTTCAACACAGTTGAAAGAATTAGGTAAAGTTGAAATTGTACCAGCAATTTTCAATATAAACGAACCAATTCTGTTCGGGTTGCCAATTGTGTATAATATTGACTTATTTGTGCCGTTTATTTGTGCTCCAATGGCTTCCGGTCTGGTAGCTTATTTAGCTATTGCGGCAAGGATAGTTCCGGTCATTAGAGTACAACAGCCTTGGCCAACACCAGTTGGTATTGGCGGCTACTTAGCTACGACAAGTTGGCAAGGAGGGATCCTCGCAATTATATGTGCAATAGTTGCATTTCTAATCTGGTATCCGTTTATTAAGCATTATGACAATGTCACTCTAAAGAAAGAGAAGAACAATGCAACCCCAGATGTTGCATAAAAAATAGATTATTTAAAATCTGTCTGGTAAAGGCAGATTTTTTTATTATAGATTATAGTAGGAGTAAAAAATGCTAAACAATATTTTAGTATTAATAGCGCTTACTGGCTATAATAAAAGTGTAACAATGTTAATAGATTTTGGAGGCACTTTTATATGAAATATCCAAAGACTAAAGAAGTTTTAAACCAATTAGTTGCTGATTTGACTCAACTACACATGGTGGTTCATCAACATCACTGGTACATGCGTGGTGATCGTTTTTTGAAATTACATCCATATTTAGATAAGGTAATGGACGAATTAGCTGACCAACTGGATCAAGTTTCTGAACGTTTAATTACTCTTGATGGTTCTCCAGTTTCAACCTTAGGTGAAATAGCAGCTAAAACTAAGATTCCTGATGAAAAGGGCAATTGGAACGAAACAATAGATGAACGTTATGCAAAAATTATTGAAGATTACCATTACCTTGATCAACTCTATGAAGAAGGCATTAAAGTCAGTGATGAAGAAGGAGACTATTCAACTAATGATATGTTAACTGGTTTCCACACTGATGTAGAAAAGAGAATTTGGATGATGTCAGGCGAAATTAACAAGGCTCCTGAAATTGATCCAGAATAATTAAGTGAAGTGTAAAAGCAGTTTTGACTGCTTTTTTGTATCTTCTTTTTATCTTACTTTTGCTATAATTGATTTAAATTGACAATTAATAATATAGTTTTAGAAAGCATGAATTATGGATAAAGAAGAGCAGGATAAGTTAAAAAAACAGGCTGCCGTAAAAGCTGCTGAATTAGTCAAATCAGGAATGAAACTGGGAGTAGGCACTGGTTCAACAGTAGCATTTTTAATTGATGAATTAGGCAGAAGAAAAAAAGAAGAAGGACTTGACCTTGATGCTGTGGTAACGACTTCAAGCAGAAGCAAGAAGCAAATGGAAAGCTACGGTTTTCATGTTGATGACTTGAATGCAGTAGATCAACTTGATTTGACTATCGATGGCGCAGACAGGTTAGCAGCTAACTTTGATGGTATTAAGGGCGGCGGTGGCGCTTTGACAATGGAAAAAAATGTTGCAATAAATTCTCGCAAAATAATTTGGATTGTAGACGAATCTAAAGTAGTTGAGCGTTTATGCGGCTTTGCTTTGCCTGTTGAGGTTTTACCTGTTTCGTGTGAACAAAATTTTAAACTTTTTCAATCCGAAGGCTTAAATCCGCAGTGGCGCATGTCAGGAAATGAACGCTTTGTAACTCATTATGGCAATTTTATTATCGATTTGAATATTGATCCTATTCCAGTTCCCAATGGTTTAGCTGATTATTTGGATCATACCGTAGGCGTGGTAGAACATGGGCTTTTTCTTGGGATGTGCGATGAGGCATTTATTGCACATTCTAATGGCAAGATCGAAGATCGAAAAAAGTAGCTTTTAAGTTAGCTTGAAACATAACTATGAGTGAAATAAGTCCCAAATAGTTTTCTAACTTTCGGGGCTTATTTCAATGCCAGCTCTTTTTATTTTTACAGCAACGAGTAGCTAAATTTGGTATTATTGTTTTATAACCATTTTTAAAAAGAGGATACTTATGTTAAAAAAACCATTGATAATTAGTACAGATCCCGGAATTGACGACGTTGTTGCAATTACCGTTGCCTTATTTGCCCCTGAATTTGATGTTAAATTGATAGCAGCAACTTGGGGCAACGTACCATTGAAAAATACTCTGGACAATACTTTAAAATTGGAAACATTTTTAAAAACCACTGTCCCCGTTGTAAGTGGTGCTGTCAGACCTTTACTGCGAGATCAAATCGATGCCTCAGATGTTCACGGAAAGAGTGGACTGGCTGGATTTGACTTTCCTGCGCCCAATCACAACTTATTAAAACCAGGTATAGCTGCAGAGGCAATTCATGAAGTTGTTGCTGGCAGTGCTGAAAAAGTAACGTTAATGCAAATTGGACCAGCAACAGATTTTGCGCTTTACTTTAGACAATTTCCAGAAGATTTGCCTAAAATTGAGCAACTGGTAATTATGGGTGGTGCAATTGGTCGCGGCAATTGGGGGCCTTATGCAGAATATAATGTTGCGGGCGATCCTGAAGCAGCACAGATTGTTTTTTCAAGTGGCATAAAAATTTTATTAGCACCACTCGAATTAGGACATCAAGCATATGTGACCCCAGATGTTTTGGATCAAATTAAGCAATCGGGCAGAACGGGAGATATGCTCTATCATATTATGAGCAATTTACATGATCATACTGAAACCAATGGCCGTGAAGTTTACGATGCACTGGCAGCTGGTATGTTGGTAAAGCCCGAAATGTTTGCTTTTAAGCCAGCTTATGTCATAGTAGATACCAAAAGTCCAAGTGCCTATGGTGCTTCGCTGATTGATTTTAATAACTTTTTTAATAAACCGGCAAATGTTCAAGTTGGTGTAAAAGTTGACCGAGTTCAATTTTCAGAATGGTTAGTTTCTTCCATCAGGAATATAAATAATTGAGGTAGATAATGGCAGATTTCGTTTATCGTACTGTGATGCGTGATATCAAACAAAATATTCTAGATAACAAATATGAGGGGATGCGCCTTCCAGACGAGCGTAGTCTAGCTGAACACTATCAAGTAAGTCGTTCTTCAATGAAAAGGGCGATGGAGATGCTTTCTCAACAAGGTATTGTCTTTAAAAAAAGAGGCAGCGGAACATTTATTAACCCTTTATATTTAAAAAATCAATCTTTGTTTCGTTATGAAGGGTCTAACCTAGGTTTGACTGATAGTTTGAAGGTTCCTGGTAAAAAGCAGGGAATCAAATTGCTTTCTTTTAACGTAATCAAGACTCCGAAAGGAATAGCACAAGACTTATTCCTTAAAGAAAATGACTTTGTTTATGAGTTTAAAAGGCTGCGCTTTCTAGATGAACAACCATTTTTAATAGAAACAGGCTATGTGCCTATTAAAATTGTTCCTGAGTTAAAACCTGAACACTTGAAAAAATCACTTTTTAATTACCTAGAAGATTCGCAAAATAAAGTTGTTACCAAAGCGTTTCTGAATATTACGGTTGAGCCTTCAAATGATGAAGACCAATCTCGCCTTAATTTAAAAAAGAGTGAACCAGTGGGAGTAATGGAAGGTATCTTCTTTTTGGATGATGGAACTCCATTTGAAGTTTCTACAATGCGAATTCATTATCAATATATGAAATTCAATACATTTGTTAATTTGAATAAATAGAAAAAGCAGGCTTAAGCCTGCTTTTTTGGGATACATTCTATTTAAAAAAGAAAATCAAACATTTCCAAATTGTTGCATATCCGTGATCCGTCCAGTATAAACAAAATTTAAGTTAATGTTTTTAGTTTTTTCACCTAAATCATGTAAAAGTTTTTGCTGCAAGGTTGTTAAATGCAAATGCTGAAGTGCGACACAAGCTTCAATATACAATACTAATTTACCAGTATAATCTAATGGGTGATCGTGACTGTCAAACTTACGCATTACCATACCAATAGCATCACGAATTTGCTTATATTTATTAATATTCAATTCATTATATATATTAGAGTAGAAACTCCTATAAAACTGATCTAAATCTATATAAACTTCTTCGATTAGTTGCTTTTTTTTAGAAAATAAGCTATCAAAAAAAGTTGTTCATAACCTCACTTCCTCAATATCGAAATAATTTGTGTCTTTGGTGAAAAAATTTTTTGGAAATTTTCAGATAAAGGCAAATCTGTGATTAAAACGTCAATCTTATTAAGCGGAATTGACATGTAAGGAGAAGTATTTTGACTATTAAATTTATATTTTTCTGCGATTACAACCACTTGCTTAGCTCTTGAACATGCGATCTTGATTAATTCTGAATCACTCATTTTTGCTGAATAGATACCATCGCTTCTAACATTTGATGTGCCAACAAAAGCAGTGTTAAAACTTATTTTTTGCAAAAGTTCAAGTGAATCAACAGAGTAATTAAATCTGTCTTCCTTATCTATTTTGCCTCCAAGAAGTCTTACATTAGGTAATTTAGATTGCATCAGAGCTAATGAATTATCAATTGAGTTAGTAACGATTTGCAAGTCAGTACCACAAATTAATTCACATAATTTCTTTAAAGTGGTTGATGGACCAATAAAGTCACACTGGTTAGGATGGATAAATCTTTGAGCCATTTTTGCCATTTTAGTTTTAACTGGTGAATCTATTTGACTTCTCATGAGGAAGTTGGGTACATCACTACGGTCTATCGCTACTAATCCACCATGAACACGAATTGCTTGTCCAGTTGCAGTTAAACGAACTACATCTCGTCTAGCTGTATCAAAAGAAATTTTGAAATAATCAGCTAACTTGCGAGTACTCAAATGATTTTCTTTATTAAGCATTTGCTTAATTTGTCGCAGGCGTTCTTCTTGTGTCATTTTACCTCTCCTGTGCCTAATTTAGCACTAGAATAAATATTGTTTAATCACTTTTTCAGTATTTAATTTAAAAAATAAGTATTTATCAGTATTTGAACATAAATATGCTGATCTGTAAATAAAAAATACCATAATAATAGTATTAATTATCTACTCGACAATAACTAAACACTTATTTTTTAGAAATTGGGACGAACCAATTTTCAAAATGGTTGAACTTTGACAAAAACTTGCTATAATATGTTTATCAAATGAATTTTAGCAAATATTAAAAAGGGAGAATAAAAATGGCAGTTGATTACGACTCAAAAGAATTTCTCAAAAGTGTTGATGCTCACTGGCGTGCAGCAAATTATCTATCTGTAGGTCAGCTTTTCTTAATGAGTAATCCATTATTAAAACATGATTTGAAAGCAAGTGAAGTTAAGCCTAAACCAATTGGTCACTGGGGTACTATTTCACCACAAAACTTTATTTATGCTCATTTAAATAGAGTTATCAAAAAATATGGCCTAAATATGTTCTATATTGAAGGTTCAGGTCATGGTGGTCAGGTTATGGTATCTAATTCATACCTTGATGGTTCTTATAGTGAACTTTATCCTGAAATTCAACAAGATGAAAAAGGGATGGCTAAGCTCTTTAAACGTTTCAGCTTCCCTGGCGGGTCTGCTTCACATGCTGCACCTGAAACCCCCGGTTCGATGCACGAAGGTGGAGAACTAGGTTATTCTCTTTCTCATGGCACAGGTGCAATTTTAGATAATCCTGACGTAATTGCGGCTGTTGAAATTGGTGATGGCGAGGCTGAAACAGGTCCTCTTGCAGCTAGCTGGTTTAGTGATAAGTTTATTAACCCTATCAAAGATGGGGCAGTTTTACCAATATTGCAAATTAATGGTTTCAAGATTTCAAATCCGACTATTGTTTCTAGAATGTCAGATGAAGAATTGACCAAGTATTTTGAAGGCATGGGCTGGCATCCTTATATTATTTCTGCATACAAGGGCGGCGAGTTTGATGGCTATAAAGACCACATGCAGATTCATGAAGAAATGGCTAAATTGATGGATAACGTGATTGAAGAAATTAAGGCTATTCAAAAGAATGCTCGTGAGAATAATGATGAAACTTTGCCGCATTGGCCAATGATCATTTTCCGTGTACCAAAGGGTTGGACAGGTCCAAAGAAGGATCTTGATGGTAATCCAATTGAAAACTCATTTAGGGCTCATCAGATTCCAATTCCAGTCGCTCAAAATGACATGGAACATAAAGATATGCTGGTTGATTGGCTTAAGAGTTATAAACCGGAAGAGTTATTCGATGAAAATGGCGTTCCAACTGAAATAGTCACGGCTGATAATGTTACTGGCGATAGCAGAATGGCCATGAACCCAATCACTAATGCAGGTGGGGAGAAAGCTAAGCGTCTTAGTTTGCCTGATTACCGTAAGTATGCCTTAAAATTTGATCAACCAGGTTCTATTGAAGCTGAAGACATGTCGGAATGGGCTAAATATTTGAACGAAATTGCTGAACTAAATCCAAATACTTTCCGGGGTTTTGGACCAGATGAGTCTAAGTCTAACCGCTTATTTAAGTTTATTGATGAACAAAAACGGCAATGGGAAAGCTCCGTTCATACACCTAATGATGAAAACTTGGCACCAAGTGGTCGTTTAATTGACTCTCAATTATCAGAACACCAAGCCGAAGGCTGGCTTGAGGGTTACGTTTTATCAGGTCGTCATGGTTTCTTTGCTACTTATGAGTCATTTGGTCGTGTTGTAGATTCAATGCTGACTCAACACATGAAATGGTTAAGAAAAGCTAAGGAACAATATTGGCGTAAGGATTATCCATCATTAAACTTCATTGCAACTTCAACTGTCTTCCAACAAGATCATAATGGTTATACTCACCAAGACCCAGGTGTCTTGACTCACATGTATGAAAAGAATCGTCCAGATTTAGTTCATGAGTATTTACCAGCTGATACTAATTCATTACTCGCTATTTCACAAAAAGCTTTCAGCGATCGTGAATGCATCAACATTTTGGTTACTTCAAAGCAGGAAAGACCTCAGTGGTTCTCAATTGATGAAGCAACTCGTATTGCAAACCACGGCTTATCATACATTGATTGGGCATCGACTGACCAAAATGCTAAGCCTGATGTTGTATTTGCTTCAACTGAAACGGAACCGACAATGGAATCTCTTGCTGCAATTGACATTTTGCATAAGAATTTCCCTGATCTCAAGATTCGTTATATTAACGTAATTGACGTTATGAAATTGATGAATACTAAGGATAACCCAGAAGCAATTTCTGATGAAGAATTTGCTGAATTATTCCCAAGCGATGTGCCAGTAATCTTTGCATGGCATGGCTATAAGGCAATGATGCAATCCATTTGGTTTGGTCGCAAGCGTGGCAATGTTCATATTCATTGTTATGAAGAAGAAGGAGATATTACTACACCGTTTGATATGAGGGTGGTTAACGAACTTGATAGATTCCATTTAGCAAAGGATGCCATTTTAAGTGTTCCTCGTTACGCTGAAAAGAGTGCTGGCTTTGTGGCAGAAATGGACAGATTGCTTGCAAAACACCACCAATACATTCGTGATAATGGTAAAGATATGCCTGAAGTTACTGAATGGAAATGGACAGGTTTCAAGTAAATATTGTTAGTTAAAAACATAGTTTCTTAATAAGAGAAGCTATGTTTTTGCTTTTTATTCGGTTAATTTAATTAGCCTTATTCTTGTTAAAAACAATAATTTTATTTATAATAAGAATCATCATAAGGGAGTAACAGCAATTACTTGCGATAAGCCCAACACCCGAAGAAATACTTCTGGACTTATCTTAAATAGTGAGACTTGTGTGTGTTGTACATATAAGTCTCTTTTTTGTTATTAGGAGGTAACAATGCCCCAGAATTTTTACAATCAAAAGATTGAAGATGTAGCTCAAGAGTTAGAAACATCATCAAGTCAAGGATTAAGCGTAAACCAAATAGAAGAATTGCGTACAAAATATGGCTCTAATAGTTTGACGAGCAAAAAGAAAATCAGCATTTGGCAACGTTTTTTAGCCCAGTTTAAGGATTTTATGATTATTGTTTTGATAGTTGCAGCGTTGCTTTCAGGCTTTGTAGCTCAAGAATGGACAGATGCGGCAATAATCATGATTGTGGTCATTTTGAACGCAGTATTAGGCGTTTTTCAAGAAACACGTTCTGAGGAGGCAATTAATGCTTTAAAGAAAATGGCTACTCCTAACGCCCATGTACGTCGTGATGGCCAAATTGCAGAAATACCAAGTACGGAATTAGTACCTGGGGATGTTGTGTTACTTGAAGCGGGTGATGTTGTACCGGCAGATTTGCGTTTGACTCTTACCAAAAGTCTCAAAATTGAAGAATCAGCTTTAACCGGCGAGTCGGTTCCGGTTGACAAAACTAGTGAACCTATTAATGAAGAAAAAGTAGCACTAGCAGATCAAGATAATATGGCATTTGCTAATACTAATGTTACTTACGGTCGCGGTGAAGGCATTGTCACTGAAACAGGTATGAATACTGAAGTCGGAAAGATTGCGACAATGCTTAACAACACTGATGAAACGGATACGCCATTAAAGCGTAATCTAAATCAGCTTGGTAAAACGCTAACTATTATGATTCTGCTGATCTGTGCTGTAGTCTTTGTTGTAGGCTTTTTTACTAAAAAGGGAACAGAACCTACAGATAAATTAGCAATTGATATGTTCTTGGTGGCAGTTTCACTTGCTGTTGCTGCAATACCGGAGGGTTTGCCTGCAATTGTAACCATTATTTTGGCTCTTGGTACTCAGGTAATGGCTAAGCACAATTCGATTGTGCGTAAGTTGCCAGCAGTGGAAACTTTAGGAGCTACAGATATTATCTGCTCTGATAAAACAGGTACATTAACTCAAAATAAAATGACAGTTGAACAGGTTTATTATGATAACCAGGTTCATAATTCTTCCAATAGAATCAGTACTGATAATCATGCTTTAATGGCAATGGTTTTAGCTAATGATTCAAAACTTGACGATAATAATCAATTGTTGGGTGATCCAACTGAAACTGCATTGGTTCAGTATGCGCTTGATCAAAAAATTGATGTGCATAATTTGCTTGCAAATCATCAGAGACTCCAGGAAGTTCCGTTTGATTCCGGTCGTAAATTAATGAGTACTATTAATGAGAACAATGGACAATATTTTGTAGCAGTTAAAGGAGCTCCAGATCAACTGCTTAAAAGAGTAACGCGGATTGAACTTGATGGTAAAGTCAGTGAGATCACTGAGAAGCAAAAAGATGAAATTATGCTTTCAAATCAAAATATGGCTAAAAATGCGTTGAGAGTTTTGGGGTTAGCCTATAAACCAGTTGAACAATTATATGATGATCCTACAACTGATAATGTTGAGCAGGACTTGATTTTTGCTGGCTTGGTGGGGATGATAGACCCAGAGCGTCCTGAAGCAAAAGAGGCTATTAAAGAAGCTCACAGTGCCGGTATTAGAACAGTTATGATTACAGGTGACTTTCAAGTCACTGCTCAGGCAATTGCAGAAAGACTGGGCATTTTGAAGCCTGGCCAAGATGAGCGGGTAGTTACCGGTGCACAGCTGGATGAATTTAGTGATGAATATCTGGAAAAGCATGTAGCTGATTTTGATGTTTATGCCAGGGTTTCTCCAGAACACAAAGTTCGTATCGTTAAGGCCTGGCAAGCCCAAGGCAAAATTGTGGCTATGACAGGGGACGGAGTTAACGACGCACCTAGTTTAAAGCAAGCTGATATTGGAATTGGTATGGGCATCACTGGTACAGAAGTGTCAAAAGGTGCCAGTGATATGGTTTTAGCAGACGACAACTTTGCAACTATTGTTGAAGCAGTTAAACAAGGACGCAAGGTCTTTAGCAATATTCAAAAAGCCATTCTTTACCTCATGAGTTGTAATGTCGGGGAAGTTTTAACAGTATTTATGATGACCATGCTGGGTTGGGATATTTTAGCTCCAGTACAATTGCTGTGGATTAACTTGGTGACAGATACTTTACCAGCTATTGCCTTGGGACTTGAACCAGTTGAAAAAGGTATTATGAAGCGTACGCCTCGGGGTAAGAAATCAAACTTCTTTAGCGGTGGCGTTGCCAGCTCAATTGTTTACCAAGGAATACTCGAAGGTGTCATTGTTTTAACTACTTATCAACTAGGCTTAAACTTTGGCCCTCACAGGGGTAATGCCAATCTGCAACACGCTGATGCTCTGACAATGGCCTTTCTTACATTAGGACTTATTCAACTATTTCATGCTTTTAATTCTAAGTATATTCATCAATCAATTTTTTCTAAGAGGACATTTGCTAATAAGTGGTTTAATTGGGCAATCTTGATTTCAGCTATTGTCATGGCAGCAGTTGAATTACCATTTATGACAAAGTTCTTTGATGTCACGGAATTAAATTCAACACAATGGTTAATAGTTTTGGGAGCTGGAATTTGTATGATTTTAATAGTAGAAATTGTGAAGGGATTTCAGCGTCTCTCCGGTAAAAAATAAAAAAGTGAAACGAACACTTTTTCGATAGAGATCTAAAGTCGTTTATAAGTTACAAAGACCAATAAGTCATTTAAAAGATGATTTATTGGTCTTTTATTTTATGCAAGATTATTTCTTTCGCTTAATTAAATAGTAGTTCTGCTATTTTTGATAAATATTGAGCATCAATTTGATCAAATCTGTCAAAGTCATTGCTGTCAAGGTCAAGAACAGCGACAAGTTTTTTATTGTGGATAATGGGAACAACGATTTCTGAATTGGTATTGGCATCGCAGGCAATATGACCTCTAAACTTATGAACATCCGGAACAATTTGAGTTTGACCGGTTTGTGCAGCTGCGCCGCAGACACCCTTTCCTAACTGAATATGCATGCAGGCGACCGGTCCTTGAAAGGGTCCTAAAATAAGCTCTTGCTCTTGAAAGCGATAAAATCCGGCATAACTTACTTTGGGTAACCCATTAAAAAGCAGTGCACTAATGTTACTCATGTTGGCAATTAAATCGTTTTCGCCTTGCAGAAGACTGCCGGCTTGTTTTAAAAGTAATTTATAATTTCTTTCTTTATCCATAAGTTTTCTCCTTAGTTAGAGTGTATGCTAGTCGAACTATTTTTGAAAGAAAAAAATGCAAATAAGAGTATATTTTTCACAGATAATTTTAATTATAAATGGCAATTTCTGACAATAAATTGTCATTAATGAACATACAAAAAGGCTTTTTATTATTGTACTTTCCTGTCATAGCGCCAACTAAATGACTTCAAAGCCAATGTGAATTAAACAGATCTTTCTATAAATTTTTATTAAAAACACTGTATTACTTTTAAAATTCTTAACGGTTATAGTAAAATAGATTCTACAACTTATTATTTCATGCATTGATTATGAAAGGGGCGATGACAATGTCGATGATAGAGTTCCATGACGTGCAAAAATTTTATGGCCATTTTCATGCACTGCACGACATTAATTTAGAGATTGATGAAGGTGAAACGGTGGTTCTGATTGGACCATCTGGTTCAGGTAAAAGTACTTTAGTACGGACCGTAAATGGTCTTGAGTCAATCCAGAAAGGTAAGTTAGTAGTTAACGGTCACGATCTTTCAGATCCAAAGACAAACCTCAACATCTTACGTAGTGATGTTGGGATGGTTTTCCAGCATTTTAATTTGTATAAGAATAAAGATGTATTGGAAAATATTATGCTGGCTCCCAGAATAGTAAGTCACATGCCTGAAGAAGAAAATAAAAAACAGGCATTAGATTTACTTGATATGGTTGGGCTACGCAAATGGGCACATAATATGCCTTCACAAATTTCCGGTGGTCAAAAACAGCGTGTTGCTATTGCCAGAACGCTGGCAATGAGACCAAAACTTATTTTATATGATGAACCAACATCTGCTCTTGATCCGGAAATGATTGATGATGTTTTACAAGTTATGAAGAAGGTTACCAATGAAAGTGGTATGACTTCATTAATTGTTACTCACGAAATGGGCTTTGCTAAAGAGGTAGCAAATAGAGTTATCTTTATGGATCAAGGCCGAATTGTTGAGGATGATGATAGCGAGAGCTTCTTTAAGCAGCCTAAGACGGAGCGGGCACAACAATTTTTGAGTAAAATTATTTCTCACTAAGGAGGCCAATTATGAAAAAGAAATTTTGGCTACTTCCTTTATTAGCATGTATTTTAATGCTAACCGGTTGTGGTAAAAGTCTTAGTGACCAATCTGTTTTAAATAATGCCAAGAAATCAAATACTATTGTTTGGGGCGTTAAAGGTGATGTTAAACTTTTTGGCTTAATTGATGTAAAGGACGGCCAACAAAAGGGTTTTGATGTTGATATGGCAAAGCATATTACAAAGCATATATTAGGACCTCAAGGGAAAGCTGAGTTTGTTACAACAACATCTCAGTCCAGAATTCCACTTTTAAAGAATGGAAATGTCGATGCCGTTATAGCCACGATGTCAATCACGCCAGAGCGTAAAAAGATTATTTCTTTTTCAAAGTCATACTTTGATGCTGGTCAGTCACTTTTAGTTCCTAAAGATTCTTCAATCAAGAGTACAAAAGATCTTAATGGTAAGACAGTTATCGGTGTTGTAGGCGCAAACTCAGTCGATAACATTAAAAAGGTGGCACCAAGAGCAAAAGTAATTGAGTTGCAAGACTATGCTCAGGCAATGAACGCTTTAAAATCACATCAGGGGGATGCATTAACTACTGATAACGGAATTTTGTTTGGGTTAGCAGTTCAAAATCCGGGCTACGAAGTTCGTGGCGGCACTTTTACTGTTGAACCATACGGTGTTGCGGTTAATAAGGGACAAACCTCATTTACTGAAGCTGTAGACAAGGCAGTTCTTGAGATGCAGCATAATGGTGAATATAATCGCTTAATTAAAAAGTGGTTTGGCGATGTTCCAGGATTTAAGTATAAGGAGCTGTATCGCCGATGATTAATATTTTTTCAAAATTCAGCAGCCAGCTGTTTGTTGGCTTGGGCTGGACAATACTATCTAGTGTAATTGCTTTATTTTTCAGTTTAATAATTGGAACGATATTTGCAATTATGGAAGTTGTTCCAAGTAAAGTAATGCGTGTAATTGGACATGCTTATGTGGAAATAATGCGTAACATTCCTTTGCTTGTAATCACTATGTTTTTCTATCTGGTAATTCCGATTTACGTTGTCAAAATAAACGGTTTTACTGCTGGTACAATCGGGTTAACCTTATATACTTCTGCTTTTATTGCCGAGACAATTCGTTCAGGAATTCAATCTGTTTCTGGCGGTCAAATGGAAGGTGCAAGATCAACTGGTATGACCTACTGGCAGGCAATGCGTTATATAATTTTGCCTCAAGCATTCAAGATAGTAATACCACCTTTAGGCAACCAGTTTGTTAACTTGGTCAAAAACTCTTCAGTTCTAGCCTTTGTGGCAGGATTTGATTTAATGTATCAAGCAAATTCAATTGCTTCAGCAACTTTTGACACTATTAACAGTTATTTGGTTGTAGGTGTTCTATATTTGATCGTTACATTGCCGATTAGTTATTATATGCGACACCTGGAAAAGAAATTAGGTTAAAGGAGGTACTAGAAAATGCAAAATTGGGTTAACGCCTTTTCATGGCTTAATGTACGCTTTTTGTTAATGGGCCTCTGGGTAACTATTTACATTTCCGTAATTTCGGTCATTTTAAGTTTTATTATTGGCTCGATTTTAGGAATAATTAGATATTCTAAAATTAAGTATGTTTCAGCTGTTGTAGGTTTCATTATTGATATTATTCGTAATATTCCCCTGCTGCTGATTATCTTCTTTACTTATTTTGGGCTACCAAACTTTGGTTTAAGGCCGGAAACCATACCCGCAGCGATTATTGCCATGACAGTATTCGAATCCTGTATGATTGCTGAAATTGTGCGTTCAGGTATTCAATCCGTTTCTATCGGTCAGATGGAGGGTGCAAGATCAACTGGCATGTCGTTTGTTCAGGCTTTATGGCATGTTGTTTTGCCTCAAGCTTATAAAAACATGATTCCAACAATTATTAGTCAGTTTGTTTCTCTAATTAAGGACACATCTTTGGCAACAATCATAGTTGTTCCGGAAATGATGCAGCACGCACAAGTTATTTATGGTCAAAATGCAAACTACATTTTGCCGATGTTTGCTGCTTTAGCTGTTTTGTATTTTGCTGTGTGCTTTACATTGTCAATTATCGGCAGTGCAATAGGCAGGCATTTGTCTTAAAATAAGAATTTGATTAGTAATTATTAAAAAGCAATTCACGAGTTTGTGAATTGCTTTTTTTGTTTGCTCTGATACACAGGCCATTGGTTCATACCATTTCACAAACTTTTTTATTTGATTTTACTAGTCAATTATTTTTATTAAATAATTTTAAGAAAAATGCTTGACATATTAAAAATTAGCTATTATCTTATAATATAACATCATATAACAAGAATGATTGAGAGGTTAAAAATGAAAAAAGAATATCAACAAGAAATTAAGAATGCTCTTGCCGCTGCAGAAAAGATTGATGGCATTAATCATGTCTATTTTGTAGCTTGTGGAGGATCGATGGCTTTTATGCAACCAGCTGAATATATTTTCAACCGCGAATGTGATATTCCAGCCACAATTTTACCAGCACGGGAATTTACAACACGTAATCCTCATGATTTGGGAAACCATAGTTTAGTAGTTTCTTGTTCACATTCAGGTAGTACACCGGAAACAAATGAGGCAGTTAATTTTGCCAAAAGTAAAGGTGCTCTAACAGTAGGTATTACCTATACAGCAGGTTCTGACTTAGAAAAGAATTCCGATTTCACTTTGCACTACAGTTGGGGCAAAGGTACCGATGCTTCTGATTTAAATAATGGAGTTTTATATGGTTTCATATTTAGTTTATTGAAGTCCATAACTGGTGATAACAAATTTGAAAAAGGCCTGAAAGCTTTGGATAGTTTAGAAACTATGGCTGACAGGGTAAGAAAGCAATTTGGAGAAACTGCAAAGAAATGGACCAGTGAATTAAAACGCGAAAAATTAATTTATGCTTTAGGATCAGGTATTAATACTGGAGAAACATATTCATTCTCAGCATGCTGGCTTCAAGAAATGCAATGGATTCATAGTGGTTACATCAATTCTGCCGAGTATTTCCATGGTCCATTCGAAGTAACAGATTTTGATGTGCCCTTTATCATTTGCAAAGGATTAGGCGTAACAAGAAAAATGGATCAACGTGTAATCGATTTTGCTAAAAAGCATAGTCAAAAAGTTTACGTGATTGACGACGCTGACTTTGATATGCATGAAGTAGATGACGACTTTAAAGAATACTATTCTCAGATTCTTTCAGGAGTTGCTTTCCGTCAATTAGCCGAAGGATTTGCTTATGAAAGAGGACACTCACTAGATGTCCGTCGTTATATGGGACATCTGGATTATTAAAAAGGCTGTAAATCATGAAAATAATTGCAGTTGGTGACAATGTAGCTGATACATACATCAAGCAAAAGATATTTTTTCCAGGCGGAAATTGTGTCAATGTAGCAGTTGATGCCAAAAAAGCTGGAGCTGATGTTTCAGCTTATCTAGGAATGTTTGGAGATGACGATCGAGCACAGCATATTAAAAAATCTTTAACAGAAGAAAATGTAGAACTTATTAATTGTCGTAAGGTCTATGCCCCCACAGCACAGCCTCGAGTTATTCTCACAGATGAAGGTGATAGAACTTTTGCCCCTGGTCCTAAAAATTCAGTAATGCATTTGTTATCCTTAAGGCTTACCCCAACAGATTTTGCGGAAATAAAAAAGTTTGATGTTGTTCATATTGGAATTGATTCGGGAATTGAAAATTATCTTGATGAATTACATCATATTACCAAAGTATCATTTGATTTTTCAGATTCTCGCAATGAAGGTTACTTTAAACGTGTTTTACCGTTTGTAGATTATGCTTTCTTTTCAGGTTCAGAGATGTCTGATGAACAAGTGGAAGAATTTGCTAAAAAATATTTAACTTTGGGACCGGAAGTCATAGTCATCACAAGAGGTGCAAATTCTGCATTCTTGTTAACTTCACAGAAATCCTATTATCAAAAACCACAAAAAGTAAAAGTCGTTGACACTATGGGCGCAGGTGACAGCTTTATTGCTGGTTTTCTAGTTTCTTACTTAAATAAAAACAATCTGCAAGAAGCTGCTTTAGCAGCTAGTAAAAATGCTGCAGCTACTTGCCAACTATCTGGTGGCTTTGGTCATCAGAAATCCTTTTAGAAAAGAGTGATATTTATGAAAAAAAGTGCATTGTTTGCAACTGCAATTGCATGTGTAGGCTTGTTGATAACAGGATGCCAGAAAAATTCTAGTTCTGGTACAAAAAATCAAGATAAAATTACTGTTGTTCAAAATACTACGGTGGATTCTCTTGACCCAATATTAGCGTATCAAAACACCTCTGTAACTGTTGTTGCTAACACTACAGAAGGGCTTTATACCATTGATGACCATGATAAACCTCAATTAGCTTTGGCTTCTAAAGTTAAAACGAGCAATCATGGACTAACCAAGACCTATACAATTCGTGAAAATGCTAAATGGTCAAATGGTGATCCAGTTACGGCTAATGATTTTGTTTTTGCCTGGCGTCGGCTGTCAGATCCTAAGATAGCCTCAGCATTTAATTTCCAGCCAGGTGCGGCTGGAATTAAAAATGCTAATGACATTGTAGCTGGAAAGAAGCCAGTCAAGTCATTGGGTGTTAAGGCCACAGGTCCTAAAACTTTAGTTGTTCAACTTGATCATGTTGTACCTTATATGAACAAATTGCTGGCATTCAGTGATTTTGCTCCTGTTAACCAAAAATATTTTGAAAAAGTAGGAAAGAAATTTGCACAAGATTCAAATCATTTAATTTACTCTGGTCCTTACCAAATCAAGGATTGGAAATTAGGTGATAACACTATCCAGTTAGTTAAAAATCCTAAATATTGGGATGCCAAGAATGTCAAAATTAAGAATGTTAAGCTTGATATTATTACGGACCCGGAAAAGGCAGCTATTGCATTCGAAAATGGCAGTGCAGACTATGTTCACTTAAGTGGTCAGCTTGTTTCTAAGTATCGGAAAGATAAGAATTTTAAGAATGATGTTGGTAACTTTACTCAATATCTCATGTTTAATTTGAAAAAGCCTGGACTAGATAATGCTGACCTTCGTAAAGCTATATCTTCCAGTATTAACCGTAAAGAAATTACTACTCATATTCTGAAGGATGGTTCAATTCCTTCTCATTCAATGGTTATGAAAAATTTGGTTAAAAATCCTACAAATGGCAAAGATTTTGCGGATGAATCAACCACTAATTTGTCAGAATACTCACCAGCTCAAGCTAAAAAGTATTGGAATAAGGCCAAAAAAGCAACTAACCTGCGTTCATTTACCCTGCTTTATGATGACAGTGATCCTTCTTATGCCAATGTAGCAGCTTATGTTAAGGCACAGGTGGAGAAAAATCTTCCAGGAATGAAAGTAACACTGCAACAAGTAGCAAAGAAGACTAGGAATGATAAGATGTCAAAAGCAACTTATGATGTCACACTGACACGCTGGGGACCTGATTATGCAGATCCAACAGCAATTTTAAGTATGTATCAATCTGAGAATGATAGTAATTATGGTCGCTGGAAAAATTCAGAATTTGATAAGTTAATGGCCCAATCTGACCAAACTACTGATCAAGCTAAGAGATACAAATTGCTTCTTAAAGCAAATAATATCCTAATTAACAGTGCTTCTTGCCCACCGCTTTATCAGATTGGTGCACCAGTTTTGCAAAGAGCAAATATTAAAGGACTGCCAATGCATATAGCCGGCGTATCGTTCTTCTTCAAATATGCTTCAATTAAATAATTTCATTAAAAGTATTAATAGGGCTGGGATACAATCTCAGCTCTGTTTGCTTATTTAGGAAGATTGGAGGGAAAAAATTGAAAAAGTATGTCTTAAAAAGAATATTAATCGCAGTGATTACATTATTTTTGATTACTTTGATTCTTTTTATTATGGAAAAGGCAATGCCTGGTTCTCCATTTAATGATGAAAAAATGTCACATGCTCAAGTAGCGGCACTTTATCATAAATATGGTTTAGACGGTCCAGTGCCACTGCAGTTTCTTAATTACTTGAAAAATATGTTGTCTGGTGACTTCGGTGTTTCGTATACCGTTCAAGTTAATACGCCGGTTACTACAATGATTTTGCAGCATTTTACCATTTCACTCCAGATAGGTTTACAGGCTACTGTACTAGGTTCAGTTTTAGGCTTTCTGATGGGAATTTTGGCAGCAATCAAAAAAGGTACAATTTGGGATAACTTAATGACTGGCATTTCTGTTTTGGGAATAAGTCTTCCTAACTTTGTAGTAGCATTGATCGTGTCAATCATATTTTCTTATAAACTAATGGTCTTTCCAGGAACATACCAACCAACACAACCATTTGTATCAAGTATTCTGCCTACAATAGCATTGAGTACTTTTACTATGGCAAGTATTGAGCGATATGTTAGAAATGACATGATTGATATTATGAATTCTGATTATTATCGTTTAGCGGATTCAAAAGGAATTAAAAAGTTCCAGTTGATCGGACACCATGTTATCAGAAACACTTTAATTTCAGTTATTACAGTATTAGCACCACTGATGATTGACCTAATTGCCGGGAGTATGGTAATTGAAAAAGCTTTTGCTATTCCAGGCTTGGGAACATTGTATATCAGTGCTATACAAGCTAATGACTACAATGTAGTCTTAGGCATAACGTTCTTTTATGCAGTGTTTTTTATTAGTATTATGTTAATAGTTGATATTCTTTATGGGTTAATAGATCCGCGTATTAGATTAGATGAGGGCAAATAATTATGACTAATATAGAAAATAATGATTTTGAATTTGCCCATAAATCTGAAACAGTTGACCATTATTCCGGTAAATCTTATTCATATGGGCAGTTGGTTTGGCATCGCTTTTTAAGAAATAAAGGTGCGGTGATTAGCGCAGTTGTTTTAATTATTATTGCTTTAATAGCCATTCTGGCGCCTTACCTTAGTCAATACTCACCCACTACACCATATCCTAACCAGTCTAATTTAGCTCCTGGAGTTAATGGTCATTGGTTTGGAACAGATAACTTAGGCAGAGATATTTTTGTAAGAGTTGCTGCTGGTACTTCAGTTTCACTAAGGGTTGCTCTAGTGGCTATGGCAATTGATCTGGTTATTGGTACTAGTTATGGCCTGATTTCAGGATATTTTGGTGGCAAAATTGATTTATTCATGCAAAGAATAACAGAAATTCTTAGTACTATTCCTATGATCATTATTGTGACTTTGCTTGTTCTGGTCATGAAGCCAGGTCTAGTAAGCATAATTACTGCGATGATGATTGTCGGCTGGATTAATATGAGTAGAATAGTTCGAGCACAGGTGTTGGAACTAAAAACCAGCGAGTATGTTTTATCAGCAAAGACAATGGGAGAATCTGATATTAAAATTATTTTCTCTCAAATTTTGCCTAATACATTAGGACAAATAATTACCACATTTATGTTATCTATTCCGAACGCAATTTTTTTGGAAGCATTCTTAGCCTTTATCGGTTTAGGTGTTCCGGCACCATTAGCTTCATTAGGAACAATGATTAATGATGGTTATACCCAGGCTATCGTTTATCCATACATGGTCATTTTCCCCGTATTGTTTTTAGCACTAATTATGCTGAGTTTTAATATTATTGCGGATGGCTTACGGGATGCTATTGAAGGAAGTTAGGTAAAATTATGACCGAAACAGTTTTAGAAATAAAAAATTTACAAGTAGCCTATCATACCGATCACGGAGAAGTGCAAGCTGTCAGAGGAATAAGTTATCAGGTAAAAAAGGGTGAAACAGTTGCTTTAGTTGGTGAATCCGGTTGTGGCAAGTCAGCTAGTGTAAAGCCAATCATGGGCGAAAAAGAAGCCAATCAAATAATTAAATCCGGTGAGATCAATTTCACTTACCAGACTGAAAATGGTCCACAAACAGTTAATTTATTAAAAATTAGTCCTAAGATTATGCAAAATCATATTAAGGGCAAAGAAATAGCAATGGTTTTTCAAGACCCAATGACTTCTCTCGATCCAACCATGAAAATTAATAAGCAAATCGCTGAGGCAGTAAAGGCTTCTCATCCTGAGATGAACAAGGATCAAATCAACGAACGGGTGCTTAATTTAATTGAAACCGTTGGCATTCAAAACATGAAGGTTGTTCAGAACCAATATCCACATCAACTTTCTGGGGGAATGAGACAGAGAATTGTTATCGCCATTGCGTTGGCCGGGAATCCCAGTTTACTGATCTGTGATGAACCAACTACGGGTTTGGATGTTACTATTCAGGCTAAAATTTTGAACCTGATTAAAGATATACAAAAGAGCAGGAAATTATCTGTTATTTTTATCACCCATAATTTAGGGGTGGTTGCCAATATTGCAACATATGTGAACGTCATGTATGCTGGAAAAATAGTTGAGACTGGAACGAGCCAAGATATCTTTTTTGAACCTCGTCACCCATATACTTGGGGTCTGCTTGAATCAGTACCTGATATCAATGAGAAGGTTGACGAATTACCGACTATTGCCGGAACGATTCCAGACTTAACACAACCGATTGTTGGAGATGCTTTTGCTCCCAGAAATAAGTATGCCTTAAACATTGATTTTAAAAAACAACCGCCAATGTTTAAAATTAATGACCACCATTATGCTGCAACTTGGCTCTTAGATAAAAGAGCTCCCAAAGTACCAATTCCAGCAGTTTTGCAAAAGAGAATTTTAAAAATGAAGGGGGCATCATAAGCAATGACTAAAAATATCCTTGAAGTTCATCATTTAAAGCAATATTTTCCAGTTGCAAATAAAAAAGTAGTTAAAGCGGTAGATGATGTTTCCTTTAATATTGCTAATGGTGAAACTTTTGGTCTGGTAGGTGAGTCAGGAAGTGGAAAGACCACTATTGGACGCTCTATTATTCGTCTTTATTGGCCTACTGCAGGTGAAGTAATTTTTGAAGGTGAACAAATAGCAGGTCAACTAAGTAAAAAGCAGACTGCTAAGTTGCGTAAAGACATGCAGATGATTTTTCAAGATCCTATGTCTTCACTAAATCCTCGTAAAAAAGTTGGTGACATAGTCAAGCTGGGTCTTGATATTCATTATCCTAAATTATCTAAGGATGAAAAACTGCAAAAAGTTATTGAAATGTTAAAAGTAGTGGGCCTTGACTCATCATTTGTTAACCGCTACCCGCAAGAACTTTCAGGTGGACAAAGACAAAGAGTTGGTATTGCCAGAGTAGTTATCATGCATCCCAGACTTATTATTGCAGATGAAGCTATTTCTGCTCTAGATGTTTCAGTACAAGCTCAAGTTGTTAATCTTCTTCAAAGAATACAAAGAGAAAGTGGCAGTGCCATGCTCTTTATTGCCCATGACTTGGCAATGGTCAAACATATTTCAAGTCATATAGGAGTAATTCATTTGGGACATATTGTCGAGATTGGGCCAACAGAAGCAATTTTTGACGATCCTGTGCATCCTTATACAAAAAGTTTGTTAACTGCTATCCCCACTACTAATCCAATAGCAGAACAAAATAAAAAGTTATCAAATTATCATGCATTTAGACAACAATATGAAAATAAAGAAATGGCAGATTTAGGCAATGGTCACTATGCAATAGACGATGGGTCGTGGACTAAGTAAAACTCCTTATGATAAAATATTGATAAATAAATTTTTAATATTATCAAGAAAAGGAAAAATAGATGCCACGTCCTAAAACCAAGCAAGAATTAGTTGATGCAAGTAATTCGTCATACCAGAAGATAGTTGATTTAATCGCTAAGTTGCCAGAGGATGCTCGCACTGGCAGTTTCAATTTTGATACGAGTAAATTAAAAGAAGCCCATTGGAAGAGAGATAATAATGTACGTGATGTTTTGATTCACTTATATGAATGGCAAAAATTGTTGCTAGAGTGGGTTAAAAGCAATCAATCCGGTGAAGACAAAGAATTTTTGCCTGAAGGGTATAATTGGCGTAATTATGGTGAAATGAATCAAGAATTTTGGCAAAAGCACCAATCTACGCCACTTGCAGAAGCAGAAAAAATGCTAGCGACTAGTCATAAGCAAACCATGGCTTTGCTTGATACCTATACGGAAGAGCAACTCTTTCAAAAAAATGTTTTTCCTTGGACTGGTAATAATGCATTAGGTACTTACTTCATTGCAAATACTTGCAGTCATTATGAATGGGCTTTAAAAAAGTTACGAAAATATCAAAGATCCTTGAAATAAGGGCTTATTAAAACCGTTAGCGTAAAAGCTGCGGTTTTTGTATTGATTAATTTACTTATTAGGTAAATTAGAAGTTTGACAATTTATTTCTCTATAGATATAATTTCTAAATAGAAAATATTAATAAAAGGAAATTATAATGAAAAATAATAAGTTATACCAGACATTAATGGACTTACAGTGTGAGTTGGTTGCTGAAAGAAATTTGGTAAATCCAGGACAAATTAACTGGTTGCAATATGATATTTTGAGCGTTTTGCAGGATCATGCTTGCAAACCAACCGTTTTAAGCCGGCAACTTGGAATTAAGCAGGCGAAATTATCCAAAAATTTTACCAAATTAAGAAAATTAGGCTATATCAAGCAAACCCCAGACATACAAGATCATAGAGAACTGATAACAGAAATTACTGCAAAAGGACTTGCTTTTATGGATGATATTGCTGAAAAGCATGGCGAACTATATAATCAGGCTCAAAAAATTTGGTCCAAGAAAGAACAAGAACAATTTGTTTTATTAGCAAATAAACTAATTGCTGTTTTAAGGAAAGACCGGATTGGAAATGAGTAGTAAACCAATAATTATTGAAGGTGCACATACAAATAATTTAAAAAATATTTCGGTTGAAATTCCCAAAAATAAAATTACCGTTATTACCGGCTTATCTGGCGCTGGCAAATCCTCACTGGCATTGTCGACTATTGCAGCAGCAGCTCAAAGGCAGGTGAATAAGACATACAGCGCCTATGTTCAACAACTTTTACCTCATTTTAAAGAACCTGAAGTTGATAAAATTAAAAATTTGCCATTTACTGTAGTAGTTGATCAAAAAGGTATCGGAAACAACAAGCGTTCAACTCTTGGTACTTATTCTGATATTTATTCAGCATTGAGATTGTTGTTTTCACGTTTGGCAAAGCCGTTTATTGGTTATTCAATGAACTACTCTTTTAATAATCCAGTGGGCATGTGTCCCAGATGCCAAGGATTAGGAGAAGTTAGAGAAATTATTCCAGAGGATTTGTTGAATATGAGCAAATCACTTAATGAAGGAGCGATAGATTTTCCTACCTTTCAACCAGGTGGTTGGCGATTAACTCGTTATACTGAGTCAGGCTTTTTTGATAATGATTTACCACTAAAAAAATGGTCTGAATCAAAAATTACTCTGTTATTGAATGGTGAGAAGCAAGTACCACCAAACCCAACGAGAAAATGGCATAAAAGTGCGAAGTATATTGGTCTTATCCCCAGGATAACTCAAACTTTTTTAAGCAAAAATGATTCTCAATACCAAAATGATTTAAAGAGGATTGTTAAAGTGAAGGTCTGTCCAGCTTGTCATGGGCAAAGGCTAAATGCAAAAGCACTTTCTGCTAAAATTAATAATAATAATATTGCTGATTGCAGTATGATGAGTTTAATTGAATTGAAACTTTGGCTAAGTAGAATTGATGATGAAAAAACTAAACTTATTCAAAAAGAAATAGAAGCTCAGATAACTAATTTAATTAATGCAGGTTTAGGGTACTTGAGTTTAAACAGGACCACTGCCTCTTTATCAGGTGGAGAAGCTCAAAGAGTTAAATTAGCAAACTATTTAAATAGTGATTTGACCGACTTGCTTTATATCTTTGATGAGCCCAGCGTAGGTTTGCACTCATATGACCTTCAAAAAATTAACAATATTTTTAGGCAATTACGGGATAAAGGAAATTCAATAATTATTGTTGATCATGACCCTGAAGTGATGGCAATAGCTGACAAAATTATTAATTTAGGGGAGTTAGCTGGTGAAAAAGGTGGATATATTACATTTACAGGTGATTTTAAAAACTTAGTTCAAAGTAATACTTTAACAGGAAAAAGCTTGCGTAATTTTGGTATTCTTAAAAGTGAAACCAAATTATTTAACAGTTTTTATCATATAAGTAATGTATCCCTAAATAATCTGCATGATATAAGCATTAAAATTCCTCAACAATCTTTAACAGCAATTACAGGAGTTGCCGGATCGGGCAAAAGTAGTTTAGTAAAAATAATAAAAAAACAGTATCCGCAAACAGCGGTTTTAAGTCAACGTGAAATTCGTGGGAATAACAGGTCAAATGTGTTAACGTATTTAAATGTTTTTGATAAATTGCGACAGTATTTTGCTGATGCCACTAATCAAACAATAGGTTTATTTTCATTTAATAGTCAGGGAGCTTGCCCGATATGTAAAGGCAAGGGGATGCTTAAGCTTGACTTAGCATATATTGGAGAGTCTGTTACGGTTTGCGAAGCTTGTCAGGGACAACGTTATTCAGAAAAGGTTTTAAATTTAAAAGTCAATTGCTTGAATATTGCAGAAGCGATGGCTTTGAGTCCTGCCGAATTTGCTGTTAAATATCCTATCCTTAATCCTGCAATGATAGCATTAAAACAAGTAGGATTAAGTTATATAAAGTTAAATCAGTCCTTAGACACTTTTTCTGGTGGCGAATTGCAACGGCTTAAATTAGCCAAGTTTCTTTTAAAACAGTCCAGTAAAATTTTAGTTTTAGACGAACCAACAAGTGGTCTGCATGAATATAATATTCAAGATTTAATTGATCTGTTAAAAAGCTTAATTTCAACTTATCAATTAACAATTATTGTTATTGAACATAATTTACGCTTAATTGAACAAGCAGATTGGATTATTGATATAGGACCTTATGCTGGTAATAAAGGTGGGAAAATTATGTTTTCTGGTCGTCCAGAACAATTAATTGATAAAGGAAAAACTTTGACAGCTAAGGCTCTAAAGCAATATTTCAGGCTTTAAAATATTTTTAGAGTTTTTTAGTTAGTTTAATCTCCCAAACTTTTCATACAGTTATAATTTTAAATGACTGTTATACTAATCTTTGAGTTTGTTATTTTTATTTTAATTTAGTAATATTGAATAGTTAAGGAAGTGTGATAATGAATTCTGTCAAAACAATAGCTGGCGTACCACTTTACAAAAAAATCTACTTAGATATCAAACAAAAGATTCAGCAAAACATTTTGAAAACTGATGAAAAATTACCGAGTGAACAATATTTGTGTCAAAAATATCAGGTTAGCAGAATAACAGTGCGTAAAGCTCTGAAATTATTGACTGATGAAGGACTAGTAGTTACTATCCAAGGAAAAGGCTCCTATGTCAATGTCAAAAAGCTGAGGGGAAGACTGGAACAAATTGAAGGCTTCTCAGAATTTTCTGAGTCTCGCTCTAAAACAAATAAAAAGATTATTTTAAAAAGAGAAATATTACAAAATTCTCAAATTGCTAGGATTTTGCAACTGTCTGAGCCAGCAGATTTAGTTTATATTAAAAGAATTTCTCAAACAGGAAATGAGCCTATGGCAATTGATGAAGCCTGGCTATCAGCTGAACGCTTTCCAGATTTGCTTACAAATATTCAGGAAGATATCTCACTATACCAATACCTAGCAGATAAGTACCATGAAACTTTAGCAAGTTCATATCGCGAAATCAGCACTATCTTACCCAGTAGTGAACAAGCTAGATTACTGGCATTAACTAATGTAGTACCACTTTTTGATGTAAACAAGACTGTTTATAATCAGTTTGATCAACCGCTAGAATTTTCTCATTATGTGGTAAGAGGAGATAAAATGGTTTATACTATCGACTCCAAAAATGACAGCAATATTTATCTTAACCACAAAAAGTAATTGTATTTAAAAAACTTTCCAATATTTAAAAACGATCAGGTGAATTGAATTCACCTGGTCGTTTTATTATTTTTTAGGCTTTAAATGTTGAGAGTAGGCACGAATATTATTTTGTACAAAAGCATGTGGCTGAGTTTGAAAAACACAATTAGGAAAGGAATGCTGCATAATAGCTTGACCTAAATTGAGTAGGACTAAATTATCAATTTCAACATTTTTATCAATATCTTGAGCAATTTCTCCTGTTTTTTGCATTTGTTCAAACTTTTCAGCTAAAATTTTTCTGATTAAATCGAGAAGATTTTTAATCACTGTTTGCAGTTCTGGCAAATTTTGAGATTCGCGAATACCAGTTAAAAACAAAGCTAGATGTTGCTTTATAAAATTTTGGTATATAATGGAAAAATTCATAATATCCTTATCTAAATCGCCAACTAACTGATAATTTTTATTAATCATTTGAATATCATCATGATACTTGGATATCAGTTGCTGCAAAATACCACGTTTGTCTTTAAAATGTCTGAACAAGGTGCTTTCATTAACTTGAGCGACTTGAGCAATTTTTTTAGTAGTGGTTCTTTGATAACCATTGTGAATTAATAATTGTGAGAAAGCTGTTAATATTCTCTGTTCAACATTACCGCTCATTTTGGCCACCCACCTTAACTCAATTCTTTAAATTTCAATAATGGCTGTTTGTGTCTAATTGTAACAATTATCACATTAAGTAACAAGGCACTTAAAATTAATGCGCATAATCAAATTTGGTATTGTGTTAAAAATTTATCGCTATAGGTTAAAGCATTTTGTATTCCATAGTAGACATGTGAGAAATATTGGGCTGCCCGTAAAGTGGTCATTCAAGCTTCTAACTGAGTAAATTGTTGAATATTAGTTTAAAAATTGTAGTAATAGGTCTCAAAATCATTTACTTGTAAGGCAGAATAAGTTAATATCAAATATAACATTAAAATGACTTATCAGAATGTAGGTGTTTATCATCAATCAAAAACAGAGGCTAGATATTATTTTATTAAATTTGCAAGAAAAAAATTCATTAACACTGCAAGAGATTATTGATTTAACAGGTAGTTCTCGTGATACTGCTAGACGCGATATTATAAAATTGGTTAATAATAATATGGCTGTTCGTAATTATGGAGGTCTTAGTTTACCCAGCTCTTATAATAAATTAAGCGTTTTCTTGGATAGAATGGATAAAGAAAAAACCGAGAAGCAATGTATAGCTAAAATGGCCAGTCATCTGGTCCAATCTAGAGAGTTTTTGTATTTAGATGTATCAACAACAGTTAGTTTTTTACCTCAGTATTTAAAACAATTCGATTCACTGTATACAATTACTAACTCCATTGATATTGCGGATAAATTACTAAGGCAAACTGACAGTGAAGTTAGACTTTTGGGTGGTAATTTGGATAGAGAAAAAAGGTGTGTGATTGGAACTAAAGCACTTTCTGATTTAACTGACTACCATTTTAGTAAGGCATTTCTAAGTGCGGACGGTATTACTCAACAAGGCGTTTTTTACTCTTATGATGAAGACATAGAATATAAAAGACAGATTAAGAAAAGAACAGATCAACTAGTTTTATTGTTAGACCATAAAAAAATTAATGCTACTCATAATTTTCATGTTTTTAACTTAAAAGACATTGATGTACTTATAACAACAGTTACTTTACCTAAAAAACTGGAAAAAGCTCTAACCATGAACCAAGTAAAAATATTAAAAGCAAAGGGATAATAATGATTGATACGATTTTATTTGATGTAGACAGCACTTTGATAGATACTGCTAGTGTAATGATTGACTCTTTAAAAATCACTTTAAAAAAGCTTAAAAATATTACCATAAAAGATGATTCTGAATTGTATTTTATTTTAGGAATTACTGGGGAAAAGGCAATAACCAAATTCGTGACCAATGATGCAGAAAAAGTAATTTTATTAAATGACTGGGCTAAAAATGTTGCTACCTTGAAATATAAAGAAAAAGTTTTCCCCGGCATCAAAAATTTATTAGCTGACTTAAAAAAACTTGGTTATACTACTGGAGTTGTCACTTCTAAAAATCAATATGAGATGGACAGTGAATTCAATAGATTTGATTTAAACACTTATTTTGACTGTATTATAAATGCGTCTGATACTAAAAAGCATAAACCTGATGCTGATCCAATTAATTTTGCTTTAAAAAAATTAAATAAACCTAGCAGTTCAACCGTGTATGTTGGTGATTCACCTTATGATTTGGAAACCGCTATAAATAGCGACGTAAATTTTGCTTGGGCAAAATGGGGCTCAAAAGCTCAAGAAAAACTGTTCAATCAAGCACAAATGATTCTATATAAACCAACCGATTTGTTTAAATATTTAGGAAATTAAATAATTTTCTACTTTGTCGCTAACAATAAAATTAGAAAAGCTACTGTATCAAACAAGAAGTGGACTAAAAAGCTGACCCAAATATTATGGGTTTTGATGAAAGCCCAATTTAAAACTAGACGTGTAAATGCCAATCCTAATATGACATAACCCAGATTGTAGTCATAAGTTGATAAGTGCAGTAGTGCAAATATTAAAGCCGAAACAATATTACCCCATAATAAAGGGTGAGGCATATGACAAGAATCAGCTAACTGGGTGACAGCTAATAAAGGCATGATTGCTAAAAATTCTTCGCCCAATATTTGGATAGCGCTGCTTATACGTTGATAGAGAAAAATTGGCCAAACATGTGGTGTCTTCATAGTCAATCCCGCAGCTGCATTGCCAGAAACAGAACCAAATAATTTTTGAGAAATTGTTCCTGATAACACAGATATGAAATAGGCAAAGATAAAGAAAACAAGAATCCAAAGCCATTCTTTAGCATGTGGTACATGAAATAAATGATGCCATCTTTTACCAGTAGCAATTTGTACACCGATTATTTGAATTACTAAAAAAATGGTTACAATTAATAGCTGAAAACAAGCAGCTATTAAAGAGGGATGATTCTCATCAAAAACTAAATAGTCTGGAACTTGTATACCAGGCATTATCAAACAGCAGTATGCGATTATGTTCGATAATAATATTAATAACCATTTTTTGCCAGATAAATGAAATGAATTTGTTAAATTATTTGTCATTGAAATTCACCTTTTTATTTTTGATTTTATATTGCCAATCATAAAAATACAATCCCCAAGCTTGTGAAAAATAAAACATGATATTTTTGTGTAACTATTTAATGAGATTTTGATACCTTAACTTAAAGGCGAATTTCCCCAAATATAGACTAGTAGAACATGTGTTACAATTAATTATATCAAGATTGGAAAATCCATAAGTGGATGCTATTAAAATTTTGTTTATTTTCGCTTATATAATTATACATATATGCACAATAGTTTAGATAGAATCATAAGGAGGTTGCTTATGAAAAATGTTACTATCAATAATCAGGTTCTGCCAGCTTTAGGTATTGGTACTTGGGAAATGGGGGATGACCCAGAAGTCAGAGAAGAAGAAATAACAGCTATTCGTTCAGGACTTGATGCTGGCTTAACAGTGATTGACACGGCTGAGATGTATGGCAATGGTCATTCGGAAGAACTAGTTGGTGAGGCAATAAAGCCTTATCAAAGATCACAAATTTTTTTAATATCTAAAGTATTGCCCCAAAATGCTTCTGCACATAAAATGCGACAAAGTTTGGCAGCTAGTCTTAAGAGGCTGCAAACTGATTATTTAGATTTGTATCTATATCATTGGCGCGGAATGGTTCCTTTGGCGGAGACCGTTTCGGAATTGCAGTCTTTGCAAGATGAAGGACTAATTCGGTCTTGGGGCGTATCAAACTTCGATATCGATGATATGCAAGAACTCTGGCAGGTGCCAAATGGTCAGAACTGCGTTGTTAATGAGGATTTGTATAATTTGGAGACTAGGGGAATTGAATTCAGTCTTTTGCCTTGGCAAAGAGAACTTCATATTCCATTGATTGCCTATAGTCCACTGGGTCGAGGACCTAAAATGGGTAGCACAATGATGAAAAATGAGGCGGTCATACAAGTAGCTGAAAAACACAAGGCAAGTCCTTATCAAATTTTACTTGCTTGGGTAATGCAACAGCCAGATGTTTTAGCGATACCAAAAAGTAGTAGTTCAAAGCACTTATTATCTAATCTTAGGGCGTTAGATATTGAGCTAACAAAGGAAGATTTACAAGTTTTGGAACAGGCTTATCCGAAACCAGATCATAAAGAGCCTCTGGCAATATTTTAAAAAACAATGCTTTTGTATTAAGCCCCAATATGTCAACTTTTATACAGTCCGCCAAAGGTAAAAAATATTGATATATTACTAAAACTTTCTTTAATACTGTATTTTTGCTTCTTTTTTAAAGTCCATAGAAAATTCTATTTTAATTGTGGATTCTTTATATGAGCAAATGCAAATTATTGAAAAACAACAACTAAAAAAAGTTATTTACAAACCATAATCATTAAAAAACTAAAAAATAAAGTAAAAAAGCTTGAGTTCTCTCAGGCTTTTTCTGTACCCTTATACTAGGTAAGAAATTGGGAAGTTAAATAATGAAGAGTTTTTTGTTTCGTTTATATTTGGTGGCAATGAAATTAATTGCTCGTTTCACACCAGTGCAAGATAATAAAGTGGTTATACTTAATGGCGCAGGTAGATCGGGTTCAAATGGTTATTTATTTGGCAAATATTTGAAGAAAAACCATCCTGAATATGAAGTTATTACCGTTGAACCATGGCCGTCTTCACATTTATCGTTAAAAACTTGGCGACAAATCGGTGCAGCAAAGTTTGTGTTAACGACACACCAACCATTTAAAGTTCATGCTAGACAAATCAATATTCAGTTCTGGCATGGTATTCCACTCAAGCGCATGGGATTTATGGCTAATAATACTAGTCTCAAAACTGATCAGCGTAATGCTAATTTATGGCAAAAAAATGCTGACGTTGTTTGCTCAAGCAGTGATTTATACGAAAGTCTAATGAGTGCCTGTTGCGCGATTGAAACTAACAAATATCGAAAAACTGGGTTTCCTCGTCTTGATGCCTTGAAAAATCCTGCTATTAGTAAAAAGAAATTATTAACTGACTTATTCAAAGCTGAGGATAATGATGCTCAAATTGGAATATACATGCCAACTTTTCGTTATGAAATGGATGATCGACAAATTATGACGCAAGTTGAGCATGGTAATTTCTTTGCATTGCCTGATTTTGATGCTGTGAAGCTGAATAATTCTTTAAAAAAGAACCATCAGTTTTTAATAGTAAAGTTGCATCCCTATGAAATGAACCTGTTTAAACACCTTCGGAGCAGCTTTTCAAATATTGCCTTTCTCAATAACGACTATTTGTATCAACTTAATATTGATTTATATGAAATTTTAGGTAATACAGACTTTTTAATTACTGATTATTCTTCGATTTATTTTGATTATTTAAACATTGACAAACCAATCATATTTATTACCAATTATTTGAGGCAATACGAAAAAAAGCGAGGACTTTTAATGGGTCCTTATGAAGAAATTGTGCCTGGACTATGTGTGAAAACGCAGCAGGAGCTGATTAAGGCACTTGTAATGCCTGATCAATTCAGTCAAAAGCGGCACTACTGGCTAAATTTAACTAATGAGGTGCAGGCTGATTCAAATTGTGAAAATGTATTTAAGTTGTTAAAAAATAGAGGGTAAATTGTGAAAAGAACATTTTTAAACATTCTATATAATGCGGTTTACCAAATATTTTTGGTATTAGTACCGTTAATAACCGTGCCTTACCTTTCCAGAATTTTGGGTCCTAAAACATATGGTATTTATAGTAATGTGAATAATATTGTTCAGTTCTTAATGATATTCTGTACACTGTCTGTGTCATATATTGGTATGAGAACAATTTCGCAGATTAGATCTTTCGGTAGTGAACAGGATTTAACCAAAGCTTTTTGGGGTCTGTGGTACTTTCAGGCTATTGCTGGTTTTGTGACAATTGCGTTAGTAATTGCTGTAACGAGTTTTTTCCATATTAAGTACGGTCAATATTTGTTATTAATGGTGCCTTACCTTATTTCAGCACAAGTAGATATTTCCTGGTTCTTTCAGGGACTGGCTGATTTTGGCCGAGTGGTTTTAAAAAATACTGCCGTTAAACTAGTATCTGTTATCTTGATTTTATTATGGGTTAAAAGTCCTGGTGATCTTTGGAAGTATATGTTGATTATGTCGGTTTCAACTATGTTGGGATCATTTGTCTTTTGGTTTGATATACACCGTTATGTAGGTGGGCCTGTCAAACACTTTTATCAATACCGTGCGACTGTTAAAGCAATCATCACTCTCTTGATTCCGCAAATTGCAACACAGATTTACACTTCACTTGACAAGCCTATTTTAGGACTTTTTCAGAATTCCACTCAGGTTGCTTTTTATGACAATTCACAAAGAATTTCCAATATGGTTTTGGGAATTGTAACTAGTATTTCCTTAGTAATTATGCCTAAAATGGCGGGTGAAGGAAAAAAAGAACAACGGGTTATTTTAAAAAAATCTTTGGAAGCGACAGTGATGCTGGGAACACTATTTGCAGTTATTATTATGGCTAATACTAAAGAATTTGTGCCTTTCTTTTTTGGGCATAAATTTATCCCAATGACGCCTTTGATGTTCTTCTTCACTTTGACCATCATAATGATTCCAACAGGTGGAGTTTTTGCTAACCAATTTGCACTTGCAAACCACCGAGACCGAGATTATGCCATTCCCGTTATAGTGGGAGCCATTTTAGAAGTAGTATTAAGCTATTTCTTGGATCAGTTTTATGGTGCAACGGGAGCAATGATTGCAATTTTAATTACCGAGTTTATAGTTTTGCTTTTACGACTATGGATTGTTCGTGATGGCTATGATTTTAAATATTCTTTTCGCGAAATTCCTAAATATTTTATAATTGCAATTATTGTTTTGACAGCGGGGATGCTTTTGCCACAAATGTTTTCATCAGCATTTCTTAACATGCTAGTCAAATCAATCATTATGTTTGTTTTGTATATCGCTTTAATGTTCTTGTTGAAACTAGACTTTAATCAAGACATAATTTTGCTATTGAAGAAATTTTTTACCAGAGGTTAAATTATGATTCCCAAAATAATTCACTATGTATGGGTGGGGGGCAACCCTAAGCCTAAAAATATTCAGCGTTGCATGAAAACTTGGACAAAGCATTTGCAAGACTACCAAATAATCGAATGGAACGAACAAAATTTTGATATCCACGAAAATAAATATGTCGAGCAGGCTTATCAAGCTAAAAAATGGGCATTTGTTTCCGACTATATCCGGGCTAAAGCAGTCTATGAAATGGGCGGCATTTATATGGATACTGACGTCTTGGTGCTAGATGATTTGCATGATTTATTAGGTAATAGAGCTTTTGTCGGTTTTGAAAATAAGGAAAATCCCTTTACGGCAGTCTTTGGCGCTGAAAAAGGTCATCCATTAATTAAAGACATGCTTTCTTATTATGATGACCGAGATTTTACATTTGATAAGCAGGACCAATTGGCGGGAGTCAATACTGTATCGGTGTCTGACATTTTAAAAAATAAGTATAATGCTCAGCCTAATAACAAGGAGCAGCAATTGCAGGAAGGCATACATGTTTATCCTGATGGCGTTCTTTGTAATCCTTCTGCGCAGTCAAAGACCATCCATGTTTTTACCGGAACATGGATGGAAGGAGCTAAGCCACTGAAAAGAAAAATAGTGACGGCTTTAAAAGTCAGGATCAAAACGAAAAAAGAGGCAGCACTATATGCCAAAGTTTTCAGATAATCTGATTGAAGAAGAATTACAGAACCTGGTGGCAGAAGTTTCTCTTAAGTATTTTGGCAGACAGTTTAAGCACCAAGTAAAAATTAATAAGCGCATGACAACTACTGGTGGTCGTTATCACTTAGACGATCATCATATTGAAGTTAATGCGCATTTTTTAGCTCCACAGTATCGTCAAGAATTGATTGGCATTATTAAACATGAATTAACACATTATCATTTGCACTTAACTCATAAAGGATATCGTCACAAAGATCAAGATTTCAAGATTTTGCTTGATAAAGTAGGTGGTTCGCGATATGCCCCAGACATAGGTCTCAAACGCAAAAGAAAAGCAAAATATTTGTATGTTTGCACTATATGCGGACAACAGTTTGTGCGGGTTCGGCGCATTAATTTACGTTGCTATGGCTGTGGTAGATGCGGCGGTAGGTTAAAATTAGTCAGTTTTAAAAAAGTTAAATAGAAGCTAATTAACATATTTTGTTTGACAAACTGTTAGGTACCAAACTATAATTTAATTGTAAATTATATTAGGTACCTAACTTTTTATTACATAAAAGGAGCTTAATTATGAGTCAAACAAGTGATCAACTAATGAAACAACTTCATTTTATTTTGCGGGCTAGTCGTTATTATATGTTTCAAAACAAAGAACCGATATCGGGACAAAAACGGGTATTGGCTGTTTTAAAACTTGAAGACGGTTTAACCCAAAATTATTTAGCTGAAATTTTGGCTTTGAAACCCGGGTCTTTAGCTGAATTATTGAAAAAAATGGAACTAAAAGGTGATATCTCACGTGAAGTTGATGAGCAGGACAAACGAGTTAAACGTGTTTATCTAACAGCAGCTGGGAAAGAAAAGGCTGCCAAGCTGGCTGAATTAAAAGACAAGCAAGATACCGAACCTTTCTTTGCCGGTTTGACTGCGGAAGAGCAGGAGCAATTTGGTCAATATCTGCAAAAAATTGCTGCTGGCTGGGATGAAGATTTTAAGGAAAAAGCCACTGATTTTGTTGATCCTGCCTACCGTATGGAAAGGATTAAAAAATGGCGTAAATATGCTGAAGACCATGACTTCTCTAGGTCTGATATGCGAGACATGTGCCGCCACATGTATAGGAAGCATCACTGCAATCATGACTTTGAACCACGTGACTTTACCAAAAATTGTTACAATTATGATAAAATGCACAAATATGATCGGGACTTTTGGCGTAAATTCTGGCATAATGAAAATGAAGAATTATAATTAGCAAGATAAGATAAAGAGTTTTTCAATTATTGAAAAACTTTTTTATTTAGTCTAACTAAGGAAAGCCGGTATCTTTTATGGCATTCAAGTCACTTAAAGATAAAACACAAAGTGTTAAATTCAGTGATTTTTTAAACTTGTTAAAAAGTTTGAATGTTAAAAAATCGTTATTTGCAATAGGGCTGTTTCTCAGTCTGATCACAAGTGTAGCAAATTTAGTATTGCCACTATTGACAAGAGAATTAGTGGATACGAGCAAGTGGGATAATTTTAATTACTCGAGCTTAATTATTATTATCGTTGTTTTTGTCCTACAATTAATTTTAGGAACAGTTGGGGGATTTGTTCTGCGCTATTTTGGTGAAAGCGTAGTTAAGAGCCTTCGTGAACGCTTATGGGGACATCTTTTAAAGTTACCTGTTACGTATTTTGATGTTACCAAAGTAGGTGAAAGCAGTTCTCGCCTGGTTAATGATACGGGAATTATTAAAGATTTGCTGGCTTCTCAATTCCCTAACTTTATTACTGGCGCAATTCAACTCTTTTTCTCATTAATCATTTTATTTGTGATGGATTGGCAAATGGCCACCTTAATGTTTACTGTAATTCCTATTGTGGTAGTAATTTTATTGCCAATTGGTCGCATTATGGTGAGACTTGGTCGCAAATTGCAGTCAGAAACAGCTAAATTTAACGGTGATGTCAGTGAAAAATTGTCTGAAGTACGTTTAATTAAATCCAGTAATGGCGAAAAGTATGAACAAGAATCGGGTAACCACAGGATCAAGAAGATTTTTACTATTGGCGTACTAGATGCTCGTGTTGAAGCTATTTTGCAGCCGATTATCATGACTTTAATGATGGCGGCTTTTGCAGGCATTCTGGCATTTGGCATTATTCGCGTAGGTCAGGGTTCTTTGACCAGTGGTTCTCTTGTAGCATTCTTACTATATCTGTTTAACGTGATTGCACCAGTTGCTAATTTTGCAACTTTCTTTTCACAGATACAAAAAGCCTTGGG
This sequence comes from Lactobacillus huangpiensis, assembly GCF_019972815.1. Taxonomy (GTDB): domain Bacteria; phylum Bacillota; class Bacilli; order Lactobacillales; family Lactobacillaceae; genus Lactobacillus; species Lactobacillus huangpiensis. The sequence continues at coordinate 141,513 of NZ_BPPA01000006.1, read as the reverse complement.
TTCAACTGAACGCATACAAGCAATTTTACAAATTGAACCTGAAAAGAATTTAAGTCATCATACTTTTGATTTGAGTAATAAAACGTTGACGGCACAAAACGTTAGTTTTAGTTATGTTAAAAACGAACCCGTTTTACAATCTATTTCATTTGTTTCAAAACCCAACTCTGTAATTGCCTTTGTGGGACCTAGTGGTGGTGGCAAATCTACCATTTTTGCCTTATTAGAACGCTTTTATCAGCCTGAAAGTGGCAAATTCACTATTGGGGATGAAAATATTCAGGATATTGACCTGGCAAATTGGCGCTCCCAAATAGGCTATGTTTCTCAGAACAGTGCTATTTTTTCCGGAACGATTCGGCAAAATTTGGTTTACGGTTTGACCAGAGATATGACTGACGATGATCTTTGGCATGGGCTTGCATTGGCATATGCCGATCAATTTGTGCGTGAGTTTCCTAATCAAATGGAAACTGAAATTGGTGAGCGTGGAATTAAACTATCTGGTGGTCAGAAACAACGTTTAGCTATTGCCAGAGCCTTTTTGCGTAATCCTAAAATCTTAATGCTGGATGAAGCAACGGCAAGTCTGGACTCAGAATCTGAGGGGAAGGTGCAACAAGCTCTAGATAAACTAATGGTCAATAGAACAACATTGGTTATTGCACACCGCCTGGCTACGATAGTTAATGCTGATCAAATTTATTTTGTAGAGAACGGTAAAATTACAGGTCATGGTACTCACCACGAATTAATGCAAAATCACAGTTTGTATGCCAAGTATGTAAATGAGCAAATGGTCGATTAAACCTTTTTAGACAAAATGAGTAAGAAAAGTCTTGTGTTAAATTTAATTTTGGGTTATAGTATTGAATGTGTTGCGGGCATGGCGGAATGGCAGACGCGCAAGACTAAGGATCTTGTGATCGCTTTTAGATCGTGGAAGTTCGAGTCTTCTTGCCCGCATTTTTTATGGAGCTTTGGCTCCATTTTTTTGTATACTTAATTTTAAATGAGCAAAATTGTTATGTCAGCTTACTACTTTTATTTTAAAAATTAATTACATTGCATAATTTATACTCAAGAGAGGTTATACTTAAGAGGAGATTTTTAAAGCAAGGGAAAACAAATGGCGAGAAAACGAAAAAGCAAAAAATTATCTAATACAGCGATCATCATTCGAACATTTATAATCCTATTTTTATTGATTATTGCTTTTGCAACTTTTCGTTATTATCGCAGACAGGCAATTCAATCAGAGCAGATTAGACAGGAGCAGCTTGCTCGAGAACAGGCAAGGCAGAAGATCATCAGGCAACATAAAGCTTTTATCAGAGAAATAGGTCCGATAGCTAAAGAAGTAGATAAATCCTTCGTTCTCTTGCCAAGCATCACGATTGCTCAGGCCTGCCTTGAAAGTGATTATGGCAAAAGCGACCTTTCACAAAAATACAATAACCTATTTGGCGTCAAAGGAAATAATCCTAATACTTCGGCAGTACTAAAAACCAAAGAGTTTGAAAAAGGCAAATGGGTAGTTGTTAAAGCCCGTTTTCAAATTTATGATTCCTATGAAGCTTCTATAAGGGCTCATGCCAGATTGTTCCAAAAGGGGACAACTTGGGACGCAAAACAATATCGTCACGTTCTGGCTGCTAAGAACTATCAAACGCAGGCTCGTGCCTTAGTAAAAGACGGTTACGCAACAGACCCCAATTATGCTGACAAATTAATTAAGTTAATCGAAGAATACAATCTTGCACGTTTTGATAAATAGAATGCAATCAACTCAAAATATGATCATGATTTTTGGTACAATAGAATAGTTAAAAAATTTTTGGGGTGAAAGAATTCAAAATGAGCGCAGAATCAATTTTAGCGGGTTTAAATCCACAGCAAAAAAAGGCAGTGCAGATTACTGAAGGACCATTATTAGTTGTTGCAGGAGCAGGTTCAGGGAAAACTTCCGTTTTAACCAGAAGAATTGCTTACCTTGTTGCTGAAAAAGGAATTGCGCCGTGGAATATTTTGGCTATCACTTTTACCAATAAGGCTGCCACTGAAATGAGAGAGCGTGAGCATAAATTATTGGGACAACAGGCTGACAGTATCTGGATGTCTACTTTTCACGCACTTTGTGTGCGAATATTAAGGCGAGATGCAGAAAAAATTGGTTATACCAGTAATTTTTCTATTGCGGATTCGGCGGAACAGCTCACTTTAATTAAGCATATTCAAAAAGAACAAAATATTAATCCTAAAATGTATGAACCGCGCAGGATTTTATCTGCTATTTCTAATGGCAAAAATGATTTACTTACTCCAGATGCCTATTCTGCTAGCGCTTCCTCACCTTTTGAAAAAGTAACTGCCCAAGTTTATCAGGAATATCAAAAACGTTTAAAGAATGATCAAATTATGGATTTTGATGATTTGATCATGCAGACCTTAGTTCTGTTTAAAACTGATCCTACTGTTTTGCATTATTATCAAAATAAGTTTCGCTATTTGCTAGTTGATGAATACCAGGATACCAACCAGGCACAATATGAATTGTGTCATGCATTAGCTGCACAATATAAAAATATTTGCGTTGTGGGAGACGCGGATCAGTCTATCTATGGCTGGCGCGGTGCTAATATGGAAAATATCATGAATTTTGAAAAAGATTATCATGATGCAGGTGTTCAAACCGTTAAACTGGAACAAAATTACCGTTCAACTGGCCATATTTTGTCTGCCGCTAACGCAGTCATTAAGAATAATAGCAACCGTAAGGCTAAAAAATTATGGACAGACCAAGGTGAAGGAGCAAAAGTAACTTACTACCGTGCTCAAAGTGGCGACGATGAAGCGCACTTTATTATTGTAAAAATTCAAGAAGAGGTAGAAGAGAAAAGACGTTCTTACCATGATTTTGCGGTTTTATATCGTACTAATGCCCAGTCTAGAACAGTCGAAGAGTCATTCGTAAAGTCGAACGTGCCTTACCAAATTGTCGGTGGTCATAAGTTCTATGACAGAAAAGAAATCATGGACATTATGGCTTATCTGAAATTGGTTGCTAATCCGAGCGATTCAATGAGTTTTAACCGCATTATTAATACCCCTAAACGTGGTATTGGACCAGTTAGTGTCAGACGTTTTCTAGATTTTGCCCGTGAAAATAATTTGTCGATTCTAGGAGCTTTTGATCACCTTAATATGTCGGGCGTTACTGCTCGGGCAGTGGCCAAACTTAGTGATTTTGGCGCTAAACTACGCGATGCGATTAATTTTGCTAAAGATCATAGCGTTACTGGGCTAACAGAAAAAATACTGCAGGATTTTGGCTATACTGCTGCCTTGAAAGCTGAACACACAATTGAAGCTGAAACCAGACTAGAAAACCTGGATGAATTTTTGTCTGTTACGAAACGTTTTGATGACGAATATGAAGAAAATGACGACAGTGATGAGACCGAAAATGCTCTTAGTGACTTTTTAGCGGAAGTTTCTCTTTTAAGTGACCAAGATGATTTAGCTAATAATGATGATCAGGTGGCATTAATGACATTACACGCTGCCAAAGGACTGGAATTTCCTGTAGTCTTTTTAGTGGGGATGGAAGATGGACTTTTTCCTTTATCACGTTCATTAATGGAAGATGACCAATTAGAAGAAGAACGTAGATTGGCATATGTTGGAATTACCAGAGCTAAGCGCGAGCTATTCTTAACTAATGCATACTCGCGTATGATGTATGGTCGAATGCAGAATAATCTGCCATCCAGATTTTTGGAAGAAATTGATCAAGATGATCTGGATATTGAAAATTCAGTTCCAATTACTTTCTCAAATGACAATTACCAGACACAAACTGCTCCCTTTGCTAATAGCGATGAACGAGCCCGTGCACAGGTTTACACTCCTAAAATCAAACCTGCTGGTGCAGTTGGAGCAGAGAAAAAGGGTTGGAATGTCGGTGATCAAGTAGAACATAAGTCTTGGGGAAGAGGCGTTGTAACTAAGGTTAACGGTAAAGGCGAAGACATGGAGCTAGATATTGCATTTAGTGGCAAAGGAATCAAGCGGCTTCTAGCAGCATTTGCACCAATTAAAAAGGTATAATTAAAGTAGAAGTAAAAAATACTATTTTTTAATCAGGAGGAAGAAAATGGCAGATTTAACTCTTGATGAGGCCAGAAAAGAAGTTTCTGCGCTAAGAGATAAGCTAGATGAATGGGCAAATGCATATTATACAAAAGACACACCTGAAGTTGAAGATAATGTGTATGATAAAAACTATAATCGTTTAGTTGAACTTGAACAGGAATTTCCGCAGCTGGTGTCGCAAGATTCAATTACCCAAAAGGTCGGGGGACAGATTGACAATCAGTTTGCTAAGGTTAATCACGAAATTCCGATGTTATCAATGGGTGATGTCTTTTCAAAAGAAGAATTACAAGAATTTGATGACAGAGTACAAAAACAGATTGGTCATGAAGTTGCTTATAACGTCGAATTAAAAATTGACGGTTTATCAATTGCACTTGAGTATACTAACGGTAAATTAACCAGAGCTTCCACTAGAGGTAACGGTCAAGTAGGTGAAGACGTTACACCTAATGCTCGCTATATTGCAGATATTCCCCAAACTTTACCTGAAAAATTGACAACGGAAGTACGGGGCGAATGTTATATGGGCAAAGAGCCTTTTGCAAAGCTTAATGCAGAACGTGATGAAAAGGGAGAAACAACTTTTGCCAATCCGCGTAACGCTGCAGCTGGGTCTTTGAGGCAACTGGATGCCAGTATTACCAAGCACCGTCATTTAAGTACGTTTATTTATACTTGGGTTAATCCACCAGCAGAAATTACCAGTCAACACCAGGCTATTGAAAAAATGACTCAGCTTGGTTTTCATACCAACCAAACTGGGCGCAGAATTGCTAAAATGTCTGACATTTTTGCTTTTATTGATGAATTTACTGCAAAAAGAAATTCACTTGATTATGGCATTGATGGTATCGTCTTAAAAGTTGACAATCTGGATTTACAACAAGAACTGGGAAACACGGTTAAAGTGCCTCGTTGGGAAATAGCTTATAAGTTCCCACCAGAAGAGCAAGAAACTGTGGTTCATGAAATCAAATGGACCGTTGGTCGTACTGGTGTCGTAACGCCGACTGCTATCATGGATCCTGTGCAACTTGCTGGTACCACAGTTTCTCATGCAGTTTTGCATAACGCCGATTTGTTGCAACAAAAAGATGTTCGTATTGGTGATACCGTTATGCTGCATAAAGCGGGTGACATTATTCCTGAAATTTCAGAAGTGGTGCTAGCTAAACGGCCTAGGGATGCCCAGCCGTATCCAATTCCGACAAAGTGCCCATCGTGTGGTGAAAAACTGATTCATCTAAAAGATGAAGTGGCTTTGCGTTGCGTTAATCCGTCTTGTCCCGCTCAAATTGAAGAAGGAATTACTCACTTTGCTTCAAGACCTGCAATGAATATTGATGGTTTAGGACCCAAAATTGTGCGACAGCTAATTAAGAACGATTTGGTACATAATGTGGCTGATTTATATCATTTAAATGCATCTGATTTAGCAAAACTAGAACATTTCAAAGATAAATCCATCAGCAATTTATTAAATGCAATAAATAATTCGAAAAGAAATTCAGTCGAATTATTGTTAACTGGACTGGGTATTGATCATGTTGGTGCTAAAGCTGCACGTTTGATTGCACAAAAGTTTAAAAATATGGCAAAGATTATGGCAGCGGACGTGCAAGATGTGGCTGCAATAGATACAATAGGCATGACAATTGCAGAATCTTTGACTACTTATTTTGCTCAAGATGAAGTCGTAGATTTAGTCAATGAACTTAAAAATAGCGGCCTTAATATGGATTATCTTGGTGCAGGTCCAGAAGAAACTGAGTCTATTCCAGATAATTACTTTAAAGATAAGACTGTTGTTTTAACAGGGACTTTGGCTCACTATACTAGAAGTGAATTTACTAAAAAATTGCAATCTTTAGGTGCAAAAGTAACTAGTTCTGTTTCTGGTAAAACAGACTATGTCATTTACGGTCAGGATGCTGGTTCCAAGTACTCAAAGGCTCAGAAACTGGGTGTACCATTATTGACTGAGGAAGAAGCAATTGCTCAAGTTAAATAAAGGACCATTTAAAGTGAAAAAATACTTGCATATATTAGCGCTTTTAGGAATATCATTAAGTTTGACGGCTTGTGGAAACTTGAAAAATTCTGACTTGGCGAATAATGCCAAAACATCTTCTAATTCCAATTCTAAAACTTATCAGACTACTGATACTGGTAACAATGGATATACTGTTTTACTTAAAAACGGACACTATGTAACTAGCCCAATATCTGGTTTAACGGCAACTAATAATGATAATTCGGTGGATACCAGAGAATTAGAACGAGGATTGGTTCAGATTTCTAAGGGTGTTTATTCAACCAATTCTTATGTTTTTCAAGAGGGTCAGTATATTTCTGCCAACATGGCTAATGAATGGTTAGGGCGCAAGTCAAAGTCAAATCCCAATGGTCTGAATCCTGTAGCTGGAACTAAGAAAAATTATCAGCCATATTATTTAGAAGAAATACTTGAACAAGATTTTTTGACAGGATCCGGTTCGAATTATCATATTGGCGGTATTAGCGTTGGACTTGCTCTTAATTCTATTGATTACTACCAAAAGAAAAAAGATGGTCCTGAATATCAAGCCCAAATATCGCGGGCAAAGCAAAAGCAATATGGCCAAGCAGCAGCTGAGCAAGTCGTAGCTCGCTTGCGTAAGAAAAAATCGTTAAAGAAAATCCCAATCACCGTTGGTCTTTTTGCTAAAGAAAGCAAGGATTCGTTAGTTGCTGGAACTTACTTTTTGAGTGGGACAGCGGCTGCTAATAGTAGTAAAATAACTAAATGGAAAACTATTAATACTCAATCTGAAGTTTTGCCTACTGTTGGTGGTAAAAAAGCAATCAACAGCAGTGATGCTTCCAGTTTCAATAGTTTTAAAGAATCTATTCAAAATTATTTCCCTAATATCAGTGGTGTGACGGCAACTTTGCGATATGAAAATGGTAAATTAGCTCAGGAAAATATTTCAATTACTACCCAGTTTTATGGGTATGAGCAAATTCAAAGTTTCACGAGACTTGTTTTATCAACTGCAAAGAAGTATTTAGCTAATAACGTGCCAATTGAAATTAAAATTGGCTCTGTTAATGACATCCAGGCTTTAGTTGCCAAGGAAACAGGGGATAGTAGTTATCAAGTCCATATTTATGGTGGCGAATAAGGAGGTATATTTGCGTGGAAATTACAGAAGATACAATTAAACACGTTGCGACTTTGTCGCGACTTGAAATTGATGAAAAAGATATCGGCAAAGTAACTGAACAAATGAGTTCAATTATTAATATGGCGGATCAATTGTCAGAAGTTAATACCGATGGCGTTAAGGAGACAGTTCAGGTTGTTGATCGTGATACTGTCTTTAGAGAAGATAAGCCTGAACACTGGCAAGACAGAGATGAATTAATGAAAAATGTTCCTGATCAAGCCAATGGCTTCATTAAGGTTCCAGTAATTATTAACAAGGATGAGGACGAGTAATGAATTATTTAAATGAAGATATTGACTCTTTAAATGAAAAGCTTGCCCAAGGAACTTTGTCTGCAGACAAATTAGCGCAAGATACAATCGTTAATATTAAAAAAACAGATGACAAGTTGAATGCCTGGATTACTGTTCAAGAAGATGCTAAACCTACAAGTAATCTTAATTTTGATCAAAATAAACTTGCTGGTATTCCAATTGCTATTAAAGATAACATTATAACTGATGGTGTTAAGACCACAGCTGCCAGTCATATTTTGGATAATTATATTCCGGTATATGATGCAACGGTCATTGAAAGGCTGAAAAAAGCACAAGTGACTTTCGTGGGCAAAACCAATATGGATGAATTTGCGATGGGTTCCTCTACGGAGCACTCATACTTTGGCATCACCCATAATCCGTGGAATCTGGATAAGGTACCGGGCGGTTCATCGGGCGGTTCAGCTGTTGCTGTTGCTTCTGGGCAAGTTGTAGCAGCGCTAGGATCTGATACTGGTGGTTCAATCAGACAGCCTTCTGCATTTAACGGTATTTTTGGTATTAAGCCGACATATGGTCGAGTTTCACGTTGGGGTTTAATTGCATTTGCTTCTTCATTAGATGAAATCGGTGTGATGAGTAAGCGAGCAAAAACCTCGGCTCAAGTTTTAAATGTTATTGCAGGTAGTGACGATCACGATTCTACTCTTTCAACTAGGGCAGTTCCCGATTTTACCAAGTATATTGGTCAAGATGTTAAAGGGATGCATGTAGCAGTTGTTAAAGAATATATGGCTGCAGTTGATGGCGATATGCGTGCTGTTCTGCAAGAACAAATTGATGCTCTGGAAAAAGCAGGTGCTATTATCACTGAAGTATCCTTACCTTTAACAAAATATGCGGTTCCAGACTACTATATCATTGCCTCAAGTGAAGCTTCATCAAACTTGCAAAGATTTGATGGGATTCGTTACGGCTACCGTGCTCAAGATACTAAGAACCTCCTAGATGTATACGTTAAATCTCGTTCAGAGGGTTTTGGTGAAGAAGTTAAACGCCGGATTATGCTGGGATCCTTTGCACTTTCAGCTGGTTCTTATGATCGTTTCTTTAGACAAGCATCTAAAGTGAGAACGTTAATTTGTGATGAATTCGAAAAAGTTTTTGCAGAAAATGATGTTATTGTGGGACCAACAACGACAACTCCTGCTTTTGGCATCGGTAGTGAAATTTCCGATCCAATCAAAATGTACAACAATGATATTTTGACAATTTCAGCTAATTTAGCCGGAATACCGGCTGCCAGTGTTCCAGCTGGTTTAGTTGACGGAATGCCTGTAGGTCTGCAGATTATGGCCAAAAGATTCGATGAAGGCAGCATTTTCCAAGTGGCTGACTTTATTGAAAGAACTAATAAATTTTATGAAAAAACACCAACTGGAATGGAGGATTAACTGATGAATTTTAAATCAACGATTGGGTTCGAAGTTCACTTTGAATTAAAAACTAAAAGTAAGATTTTTTCACCTTCACCAGTAAGTTATGGTGCAAAGCCCAACACGGAAACAAATGTAATTGATTGGGCAATGCCAGGTGTTTTACCTTACGTTAACAAAGACGTTTATCGCTTAGGAATTATGGTTGCATTGGCAACGCATGCTCATATTTTACCGACTACTCATTTTGATCGGAAAAATTATTATTACCCAGATAGTCCTAAGGCTTACCAAATCACCCAATTTTTCCAACCACTAGCTCGTGATGGCTATGTTGAAATTGAATCTCACGGTAAGAAAAAGCGTATCGGCATTCATGAAATGCACATCGAGGAAGATGCCGGCAAAAATACTCATGGTACAAACGGGTATTCATACGTTGACTTAAACCGTCAGGGTGTTCCTTTACTTGAAGTTGTTTCTGAACCAGAAATTGCTGATCCTGATGAAGGCTATGCCTACCTTGAAAAATTACGTAAAATTGTTCAGTTTACAGGAGCTTCTGATGTTAAGATGGAAGAGGGATCAATGCGTGTTGATACTAATATTTCCATTAGACCCGCTGGTCAAAAAGAACTGGGCACTAAAGTTGAAATGAAAAACCTGAACTCGTTTGAACATGTGCGTAAATCTTTGGCATATGAAGAAAAGCGGCAAGCACAAGTTCTCCTTTCTGGTGGTCGCGTGCAACTTTCAACTCGGCGTTTTGATGAAGCAACTGGTAAAACTGTTTTGGAACGTGTCAAAGAAGGAGATGCAGATTACCGTTACTTCCCTGAACCTGATATTGCTCCTGATCATATCAGCCAAGAGTGGATTGATGAAATCAAATCAACTTTGCCACGCTCAGCTGAAGAACGATACAACCAATACGTGAATGAATTTGGTTTGAAAGAATACGACGCTAATGTTCTTTTGCAAACTAAAGAAAGTTCAGACTTCTTTGATCAAACTGTTGCTGCTGGAGCTGATCCGCAACTTGCTGCCAATTGGATGAATACCCAAGTTAATGGTTATTTGAATGATAATCGCGTTGAACTTGCTGATATTAAGTTGACACCAGAGCATTTGGCTGCCATGATTAAGTTGATTAAAGATGGCACGATTTCTTCTAAGATTGCTAAAAAAGTTTTTGCAGAGACAATTGCTAATGGTACCGATCCTAAGAAATATGTTGAAGACAAAGGTATGGTGCAGTTATCTGATACCAGCGTCTTAGCACCTATGGTGAAAGAAGTTGTTGATAACAACCCACAATCAGTAGAAGACTTTAAGAACGGTAAAGACCGTGCAATTGGCTATCTTGTCGGCCAGTTGATGAAACAGACCAGGGGCAAGGCAAATCCAAAGGTAATTAATAAGTTACTGAATGAAGAATTGCAGAAGCGTTAAGTAAGTTTTGAAATAATAAGGGTAGAAATTATGACTGAAAAAGCAAGATTGATCTATAATCCTGTATCTGGTCACGAACAGATGCCTAAAAATGTCGCGGATATATTGGACGTTTTGGAACAAGCTGGATATGAGGCAAGTGCATTTAGAACTAAGCCGGAAAAGCAGAGTGCGCAAAAAGAAGCAACCCGTGTAGCTAATGAAGGTTTTGAATTGATTGTTGCCGCTGGTGGTGATGGCACTATCAATGAAGTAGTAAACGGCATTGCTTATTTAGAGAAAAGACCTAAGATGGCAATTATTCCTGCCGGTACAACTAATGATTATGCTCGTGCTCTACATATTCCACGAAATGATATTGCCGAAGCGACAAAAGTTATTCTCAAAAATAAAACTCGTAAAATGGACATTGGTCAAGCGACTTTTGCCAAAGATATTCAGTATTTCGTCAATATTGCAGCTTGTGGCTCACTAACCGAATTAACTTATGGAGTTCCTTCAGAAGTAAAGTCTGCTCTGGGTTATACCGCCTATTTAATTAAAGGTGCTGAAATGTTGCCTCATTTAACTGAAAATGAATTGCGTCTGACATATGATGAGGGCGTGTATGAGGGCAAGCTTTCAATGCTATTGCTCGGAATGACTAATTCTATTGGTGGTTTTGAACAAATAATGCCTGATGCTGAACTAAGTGATGGTTTATTCCAACTAATAATTGTTAAGCCGTCCGATCCAGTAAAATTACTGAAATTGATGGCTTTGGCATTAAACGGCAAGCATGTTGATGACCCAGACATTATTTACACCAAGACACGTAGCTTAAAGATTGAACTAATGGGTAAAAGCAAGGGAGAGAAGTTGCCAGTTAACCTTGATGGTGAAATTGGTGATTATTGTCCTGTTACCTTTAAAAATTTACAACAACGAATTGAATTTTTTGTTGGTGAATAATTAAAACACAAAGAAAGAGCAACTACTATTAACAGTAGTTGCTCTTTTTGCTTGTTAATAAAATCTATTAGTTGCGGCTATTGCCACTGCCACCAAAGATTTCTAGCAAGAACATAAAAATATTAATGAAATCAAGGTAAAGTTGCAATGCACCAAGAACTGCTAAACCATTAGTTGAAACTTGATCACTGTAATTACTGTAAATTGCTTTCATTCGGTTAGCATCACTGGCAACTAAGCCCGTGAAAAGAATGACACCGATAAATGAGAAGACATAGGTAACGGCAGGGCTACGTAAAAACATATTAACTACCCAGGCAACAACGAAACCAAGTAAAGCAGCACTCAAGTATGAATTCCAGTTGCTAAGATCTCTTTTAGTAAAAGTACCAAACAAGGCCATGGCAATAAACACGGCAGCTGCTGAAACAAAAGCAGTGGTGATTTGGGTGCCGGTATAAAAGCCGGCAATTAAGGCAAACTCAAAGCCGTAAATTGCTGATAGTATTGTTAACATTACTAAACTTGCAACTGGACTACGATCTGCCTTAAAGCTAATTCCCATTGATAAGCCAAAAGGTACAAATAAAATGAGCCACATCATAGCTACTGGCATGTTCATCACAGCGCTTCTGAATACGGTCATTGTTAAGTAAGCTGCTAATGCAGAAATCAGCACGGCACCACCCATGAGAGCATACATTTTAGTTAAAAAAGTATTAGTTTCGGAGATGGTGTGGATTTGGCGCCTATCTGAATTAGTATCGTAATTATTCATGAAAAACGTCCTTTCTTTAATTATTAATATTAAAAGTAACACAGACTAAAGTAAGTGTGAAGGGAAAAAACTGAAATTAATTCAATATTAAGAATACGGCATGTACATTACTTTTGTTGGGATTTTTAGTAAAATAGATATATTAATTAGTGTTTGTAAAAAAGGACAAAATATGGAAAAGAATCAAATAATTAAACTTGAAATTACCGACTTATCATATGAAGCTATGGGAGTAGCCCATTATGAAGGGATGACGGTATTCGTTAACAATGCTTTACCGGGAGAAACGGTAGAAGCCAAGATCTTAAAAGTCAAAAAGAGTTTTGCTTTTGCTAAAATCGAGCAGATCATTAAGGAAAGTCCTGACCGGGTTAATATTAAGCTCAACCAGTGGGTTCAAACCGGCTTGGCATCTTTAGCACACGTTAAATACGATAAGCAGCTGGAATTTAAACGTAATCAAGTATTAAATTTATTGCAGAAAGCACATTTAGATGATGTAAAAGTAGGCGAGACTTTGCCTAGTCCAGAACAAACTGGCTACCGTAATAAGGCACAGGTGCCGGTTCGTGAAGTTAAGGGCCAGCTTGAAATTGGTTTTTTCAGAAAACATTCACATGATTTAGTGCCACTGACTAATTTCTTTACTACTGATCCTGAAATTGACCGCGTTTTAGTTGCTGTGCGTGACATTTTAAGACAATACCGTGTTCCAGCTTACGATGAAATTCATAATCAGGGTGAAGTCAGGTACTTGGACGTTCGCCGCAGTAAAGCGACTGGTGAAATTATGGTCATCTTGGTTTGTCTGCACAAGGATTTTCCGCAACTACCTGAAGTGGCTGATGCAATTAAACAAATCGAGGGTGTAACTAGTCTTGTCTTGAATTATAATCCGAAGAAGACCAACGTTATCTTGGGTAAGGTTGATTACTTGATCTTTGGTAAACCACAAATTACGGATCAAATAGGTGATGTTAAGTTTAAGATTTCCCCTGAAAGTTTCTTTCAAATTAATTCACTGCAAACTCCCCGCTTATATGATTTAGCTATCAAAAAAGCTGATTTAAAGCCTGATGATATCGTGATTGATGCTTATTCTGGTATTGGAACTATTGGCTTAAGTGTTGCTAAACACGTCAAATCTGTTCGCGGAATTGAAAGCGTGTCTGACGCGGTGAAAGATGCCAATAATAATGCTAAGTTGAATGGTATCAATAATGCCAAATATGTTACAGGTAAAGCTGAAGAAGTGATGCCAAGATGGGCTGCAAAGGGGATAAAAGCCGATGTCATCTTTGTCGACCCACCACGAAAAGGATTAACGTCAGAATTTATTGAGGCAGCAGTAAAAACTAGTCCAAAGAAGATTGTTTATATCTCATGCAATCCCGCAACCATGATTCGTGATTTGCAGGAATTTATAAATGAGGGTTACACCTTCAGTCAAATCGATCCTGTTGACATGTTTCCACAAACACCGCATGTAGAGGCGGTGACGGTGCTGGAACGTACAGATAAATAACCGTTAAACCTTATCCTAATATCATCTGTAGATAATCGGAAGTGTGCTTTTTCCTTTCAGAATGATAGGAATTAGTACAATTTTTGTTTTTCTGGCTGGTGGGTCGAGTTTTCTATGTCCTATTTTGATAATTTATCAGTGTCCAATTTTGGAAGTCGTGTACTTGTGTGTAGTGAAAATAGCTGAAATGTTTGGTATTTGTGTGATGCTGAAAAACTGTTTATTGGTTAGAAGTTGAAAATTCTCGTTTACCTAATAATCTGAAGACAGAGTTGCTGAGCTATTTAATCTCTCATCCAAAAAAGGTAAAGTAATTTTAATTAAATAATACTGACATGTCGAGGAGAGCTTTTGATCAAGTAAAAGCGAATGTAACCGAATTTGAAAATAATAGCGAACGGGGAGGCTTTTTGCTATATATTGGCAAATAGAGTTTGAAAACTGCTGGTACTGAAAAGGATTTTTTTAGTATCAGTTTTTGTTTGTTCTTAGATTATGCGAACGTAGAATTAAGTATCTATAATTAATAAAAAATACTGTATAATTAAACTATTAGACTATTTATTCAAAGAAAAAGTATGTATTTAAGCTACAACAAATTATGGGAATTGTAAGATCTTAGTTTTGGAGAGAAAACATGGTAAAAACATATAATGAATTAACTCGAGTTCAACTTCCTGCTGTACTGCATTTAATAAAGCTGGGCTATAAATATTTTTCCTATAAGCAAAACAAACAAGATATTGATAATGAAACTAATATTTTTGTTCCAGAGTTTCGAGAGCAGTTTCTAAAATTAAATTCAGGAGCAACAAATTCTGATTTTGAAAAAGAATTTAAGGATATCAAATTAGAGTTAGGCTATAACGATCTAGGTTACAGCTTCTTTAACAGAATACAAGGAACAAGTAATTCTAATTATAAATTTGTTGATTGGGAAAACTTTAGTAAGAATTCATTCAAAATAGCTATTGAAGTTCCTTGCATAAATGGCGAAGAAGAATTTAGACCTGATATAACGGTATTCGTTAATGGCCTTCCACTTAGTTATATCGAAGTAAAACAACCTAATGCAATTAGGGATGAAACAACGGGAATGAAGTCAGAATTTAATCGGATGACTGTTAGGCTTAAAAATAAAAAATTCAGAAAGTTCCACAATATTACTCAATTAATTTGTTTTTCAGACAATATGCCCTATGCTGATGATAAAGGACAACAATTGCAAGGCTCATATTATGCTACTACAAGTCTTGGAAAAGTCATTTTTAATTCCATGCATGAAGAAAGGTACGGAGAATTAGTGGATAGAATTGGAGCTATTTCAGACCAACAAGTAAATGAAGTATTAAAAGATGCAAATAAGATTGTTCTAAAAAATAGTCCTGAATTTAAGACGAATTGTCAAAATGAAACCCCAATGAATAAATTCTTAACTTCAATGTATGACAAACAGCGATTACTATTTTTCTTGCGCTTTGGGATGACCTATGTTGATAAAAAAGACAAAAATGGTAACGAAGTTCTGCAAAAGCATATTATGAGATACCCGCAATTTTTTGCTACCCGAGCAGTTGCTGACAAAATTAAAGAAGGAGTGAAGAAGGGCGTTATTTGGCATACACAGGGTTCAGGTAAAACTGCACTAGCATTTTTTAATATTAGATATCTGCGATACCTTTTTCAAAAAAAGAATGTTATCCCGAGATTTTATTTTGTTGTAGACAGATTGGATTTAGCGGCTCAGGCAAGTAAGTCTTTTAAAGAACGTGGATTGAAAGTTAAGCTAATTTCAAACAAGAGACAACTTAATAAGTCTTTTTCTGAGGATGTAGCTGTAGTTAATATTCAAAAAGTTAGTGAAGATACTGATTTGACGAACAAATCCAGATATGATCTGAATATTCAAAATATTTACTTCATTGATGAAGCTCACCGCTCATATAATAAAAAAGGATCATATTTGCCTAACTTATACAATGCTGACAAAAAGTCTATAAAAATCGCATTAACTGGTACGCCATTAATCAATATTGATCACAAAGATAAGAAAACTACCACTAAGGAAATATTTGGTGATTATATTCATAAGTACTATTACAACCAATCTATCCAAGATGGTTATACTCTACGCTTGATGCGAGAGGAAATTGAAACCAGCTATAAGCATAAATTAAAGGATATTTTAGATGGTTTAGATGGTGATGTTGAAAAGGGAAGCTTGAATAAAAACCGTTTTTACTCCAATCCAAAATTTGTTTCTCCAATGTTGGATTATATAATTGAAGATTTTGTCAAATCGAGGGATATATATGGAGACCATACCATCGGAGGAATGATTGTTGCACAATCTCGTGAACAAGCTAGCGAGATGTATAAGAAATTCCAAGAAAGGCGACGGTCTGGCAAGACAAAGTTAACTGCGTCACTCATCCTTTCTGAAAAAGATGATAAAGAAACTAGGGGAGAAGAGGTTGAAGATTTTAAAAAAGGTAAAACAGATTTACTCATTGTTTATAAGATGCTACTAACAGGCTTTAATGCTCCAAGGCTCAAAAAATTATATCTTGGACGAATGATTAAAGCACATAACTTATTGCAAGCTTTAACACGTGTTAACAGACCATATAAAGATTTTCGTATGGGCTATATTGTAGATTTTGCGAATATTTCAAAAGAGTTTGATAAGACAAACCATGCATATTTTGAAGAATTAAATAGTGAGTACAATTCTGACTTAACAGATGAAAAAGCTGAAAATATATATGGATCCCTCTTTGTACCCGCACATGAAATTGAGGATAGCCTGGATCAGGCAAAAATTATTCTGTCACAATATGATACATATAATTTAGAGAACTTTAGTTATCAGGTTAGTGAAACGCCAGAAAAGAAAGATTTGTTGGAGTTAAAAAATACCCTTGAAAAGCTTAAAGAGTATTACAACATTAGCCGACTGATGTCGTACACTGATTTAACAGAAAAAATCAAGGCAGTAGAAGTTCCTAAACTATTAAAAATAGTATCTGACAGGTTGATGACCTTAAATCTTATTTCTAATGCCAAAGATGACTCTAGTGACCAGCTTTTGAGAATGGCCATGAATAAAATAGACTTTAGTTTTAAGAAGGTCGGCGAGGTTGAACTGCAGTTAGCAGCAAATGATTTTTTTGAGAAGCAGAGGCAAGCTGCATCAGCTTTGGGTCATAATTGGGATCAAAAAGATCCTGAGTGGATTAGCCTTTATGAAGAATTTACACGCGTTCTTGAAAAACAGCATATTGGTGAAATGACAACAACAGATACTAAATTGAATACAACTGCTCTTGATCTAATAATAAAGCGAATTAACAATTTAAATGCTAAGAATAGACGTTTATCAACGGCATTTAATGGCGATAAAAAGTTTGCTAGAACGTATAAGTATGTCATATATAAGAAAAAGGGTGCTGCACCTAGTTCAGTAGCTGAAGAACCTGGATTATATAAGGTTATGAAAAAATCAAAAGATAAAATTGATGATGAGGTGTCTAAAAACCAAAACATGGTCGTAAATAAGGCATACTTTAACAACGAAGCTAGACAATCTATTCGTCAAAGTAGTCGAGAAGAGAATATAAAAATACCTGTGCCAGAAGTTAAAGAAGTTTCTAGTCTTTTGACTGAGGAATATGACAAAGAGTATCAAGGAGTTGATCAAAACAAATGAATAATACTGAGTACAGTAATAAGGTCAAGCAATTAGTTGATGATTTGAAAGGCGTCTTTACCAGTGCTGGGCTAGGGGGAGAAGCCGGTGAATATAAACTACTTACTCAATCTTTCTTGTACAAATTTATTAACGATAAATTCTTGTATGAAGCACGGAAATTTGACCCTAAGAATGATTATCAAACTCTCATGAAAATGAGTGATGATGTTTATGAGGGATTACAAATGGATCTGGGTAATGAGTCCGCAGTAATTAAACGAGAGGATCTGATTGAAACACTGTTTAATCGTCAAAATGAAGATGATTTTAGTACTTTATTTGATGCTACATTGAATGACATTGCCATTGATAATAATGATATTTATTCAGTAGAAACTGCCGGAAATACTCAAGTACGGTTATTTGATAGTGATCTTATTCAAGATAACGTTATCGACGGATCACAACGTAATATTGTCGCTCGAGCAATTATTAATAAATTGTCAGAAACTAAGTTTGATGAGCATATCTTTGATGCTGGTTTCGACTTTTTTTCCACTATTTTTGAATATATGATCAAAGATTACAACAAGGATGGTGGTGGAAAATACGCTGAATACTATACCCCACATTCTGTTGCTAAAATTATCGCCAATATTCTGGTTGGAAATGATACGCCAGAGAATGTAAAAGTATATGACCCTGCAGCCGGATCTGGTACCTTGTTGATGACGTTAGCTAGCAAAATTGGTACTGATAAAACTACTGTGTATAGTCAAGATATTTCTCAAAAATCGACCAATTTATTGCGTTTGAATTTGATCTTAAATGGGTTGAGTCACTCAATCCATAATATTGTTCAGGGAAATACAATACTTCATAACAAACATAATGAAAAAATGGACTACATTGTCTCGAATCCACCATTCAATTTAGACTTCTCTCAATGGAGAGATGAGGTAATGACGTTACCTGATAGTAATTTAAGATTTTTTGCTGGTACTCCTAATATTCCAAAAAAGAAAAAAAGTAGCATGTCTATTTATTTACTTTTTATACAACATATTTTGTATTCAATGCGTAATGATGGGCGTGCTGCAATAGTTGTACCTAGTGGCTTTTTGACAGATACAGGTTCCATTGAATCAGAACTTCGTAAAAAAGTGATTGAAAATAAATCTTTATTTGCGGTTGTTCAGATGCCTACAAATGTATTTGCAACTACTAATACAAGCGTTTCAGTAATTTTTATTGATAAAAGTAAGGAACACACTAATGTTATGTTTGTAGATGCTTCAAAGTTAGGAAGTTTAGTAAAGGCAAAAGATAATACTAGGGTTGTTCTTTCTGACCAAGATCAACAAAGAATATCTGATGCAATAGTTAACAATAAAGAAGTGCAAGAATTTTCTACCTTAGTTCCAACCAGTACAATTACTGATAATGACTATATGCTAAAACCGGGCCTTTATTTCGAAATGCAATATTCTGTCTTGACTAACTATCTTGTGAATCTAAATAGTGAAATTAGGAAAGCAAAGCAAAGAAAAAAAGGATTGCTATGGAATATAAGAAATGAATTGGAACGTAATAAAATAATTGAATGGTTTGTAAAATTTAATGCTGATACTGGTGTATTTTCAGGAGAGCAAAAATCTTCATTATATGGGGACATACCCGTTGAAATTGAACTCATATCTTTAGAACAGCTATTAGATAAAACAATTGGAGGAGAATGGGGAAAGGCTAACGAGCAGGGTAATTATAAAAATAGAATAAAGTGTATTAGAGGTACAGATATTCCTAATGTATCGATAGCATATTATGATGAGGTACCTACCAGATATGTTTTGGACAAGCATATTAAAGAAAAAAGTGTACGTGTTAATGACATAATAATTGAAATTTCAGGAGGTAGTCCGATTCAATCAACTGGGAGAATTTGTTTAATTACAGAGAAATTACTAAAAGAAATGAGTGTACCTGTGTTATGCACCAACTTTTGCAGGATTTTAAGATTGAAATCACCTGAATTAGCATTATATGTATATAACTATCTTGTGCTTTTATATGACCGCGGATATTTCTTTAACCTTGAAAATAATACTACGGGAATAAAAAATTTGATATTTAATTCTTTTGAAAAAAATGTTAAAGTACCGATACCAACTGCAGAAGTGATGCAAAAGTTTAATAAGAGCTTAGAAAAAGATTTCCAAAAAATAACAATTTAACTAAGCAATCTTAAACTTCAATTAGGGGATTTTTTATTCTAGAGATTGAGAAATAATTGTTAAGTTAATCTTCAGTATGCCTTCCTTTTTATTTGGAAGAACTGTTTATTTTTAAATTACCGGTTTGAAATATTTGATAATTCGGACAAACTAAAATGATTTTTTAATTACTATGGAAAGATTATTCTCTAAAGAGTCGTGAGTAATATGCTTAAGATGTTGCCCAATAACCGAATTGACTAAGAATATGTTCATACTTAAACAACGTCAGAACGACTTAAATAAGCATGACTCCAGTTAAATATTCTAATCATACCTTAGCAGCTTGATTATTCAATTTTGTCTAACTTTTGTCCCATCCTTCATAAAGAAAGCGACTTGGTTACCTTTATATCTTCAGAAAATTCGTTCGCAACCTGCCAAATTGGGCGGCCTTTTATGCATAAAACGTGAAAATAAATGTCAGCAAGGCGCGATTAAAGTCGCAAATGCTGACGCTAGCATAAGCGCCTGGTAGACGTTCATGGACCGAATTCTTTTTGAAGAATAGCTCATAGAACCACCTCATCTCGAGAAAACAGTCACCGCCCATAAAACTTCTCGCAAAGGTGGTTATAATCATATCTGGGTTTTGTCCTTGGAATAAAGTTGAGTTCCCACAAACGCACAGTTTTAATTAATAGGGCTGATGGTTTTCCACAGACCGATTAAAAATTTTGCCTTTGAGTAATGTTGAAAATTCTCAAATCCATGAGCCATAACGGCTGTGTAGACATAAAAGCTACTATTACACGGACATAGACAACCACGACACATTGCCACTTATCCTCAATGCGCAATTGCCTCACCGCATGTTGAAGCAGTGACGGTACTGGAACGGACTAGGAAATAAGTACTAGCCCGTATATGTGGCATTTTAATAGAATAAAAGCGTACTAATTTATTTTTTAATGATTGGAGTTAGTACGCTTTTTTGTTTTCTACTTGGTAATATCTTAAATTATTAATCTTATTGACGTCTTCAGATAACAGTGTTATATTTTAGATTGCAGATAACGGTGTTATTTAAGGAGGTATGTAAAATGGACAATACACAAGATAAAATCATTCAAGCAACGATAGAATGGATAAAAACAGATGATTATAAGAACTTATCGATGCGTAAATTGGCAACAAAAATAGGAATGACTACTGGGGCCATTTATAAATACTTTCAAAACAAGGATGAGTTGTTTTACCAAGTGTCGATTAAATTATCACAGCAATTTGCTGAACAACTGATTACTACTTCTGAGAGTTCACCAAAGGATGAACTACTTTCATTAGCTAATGAATTCTGTAAGTTGAGCCAGGAACAGGCGAAGCTAATCAACTTCCTATTTTTTAATTCAAGTTTGCAGAATTTTTACCAACATGCCAATCATGATTTTCAATTTTACGATCAGGTAATGAGGTTAGTTCATCAGATAAACAGCGGTGCAGTTACTGATCAACAATTCTTTACTCAGATTTGGGCCTTTATTCAAGGATATTCATTGTTAATCATAAACAGGGTAGCTGAATATGAGCCTATTTTAGTTGAAAAAACCCTAAATGAAATGATTGGAGGTAGTAAAAAATGATTTTGATAATTTATTGTCATCCCTATGATCAGAGCTTTAATCATGCGGAACTAAAAATAATTAAAGAAAATCTAAGTGCTGCTCATCAGAAATACGAAATAATAGACTTGTATGCGGATCATTTTAATCCAGTGTACTCAAAGGAAGAATTGAAACTCTATCATCATGGTCAAACTACCGATCCTCTAGTTACTAAATACCTAAAACTATGTCAACAAGCGAATACTGTGATTTTTATTACTCCTTTTTGGTGGAATGATATTCCAGGGATGTTAAAAGGATTTGTTGACAAGGTAATGAAAGAAGGAGAAGGTTTATCACACACTGTTACTAAAATAGGAGTGAAAGGTGAGTTGACTAATGTTAAACATTGCTATGTGCTAACCATTTCAACTTCACCAACATGGTATATTCGTTTCTTTTTAGGTAATGCTATTAAAAAAATTTTCATTAACAAAACTTTGCGCCAATTAGGGTTTAGGCAATGTTATTGGCAAAATTTTGGTGGTTTTACTAATTCTTCTCTTGAACGAAGGAGGAAATACTTAGACCAATTAACTAAACAGATTTTTAGCTAAAAAGTTTCCACTTGTTTTTTCAATTGTTTAACAAACAAGAGAATTTTGTACTAAATAATTTATTCTTAAGCGATGCTTTATTGATGTCAAATACTTTGTTAACAAAATTAATTGATATAATTTTGGGCATTAACAGGTATTTTTGGTAAAACAATTAATAGAAGTAAACTAAAAAGGAGGCATAGTTATGGACCGCGTTTTGATTGGTAAAGTTTCACAAAAAGGACAAGTAGTTATTCCAATACGAATCAGAAAAGCTTTAGGTTTGAAAAAGGGAAGCAAAGTGTCATTCGAGCTAAAGAATGGTGAAATTACTATCAAAAAAGTATTAACGGCATTAGATTGGACTAATTTGGTTAAGCAAATTCCAGTTGAGGATGTCAAAATCGATGAAAATGGTTATTTTGACCCTAGAAAATCACCGGATTTCCATGACTGGATGGTTAATGGCTAATAGAGTCAGAGGAATGAATGACTTTTGCAAGTATATTTAAAAAACATTGAGCGTTTAAAAACTTCTATCAAAGTGATTATTACAGCTGGTTGGAAACTAATGATCCTAAAATGGTCAAAAATGTTGAAGATGCTCTATATGAAGATCCAGATGATTGTGATGATGAATTATACAAAAATCTAGCTCTTAAATATAATTTAGAGTGCAAGAAATGTAATTTATTTGTTGACGTCAATAATCAAAAGATAAAAATGTCAGCAGATATTGTTTGTGGTGTTAAAAGTTTAAAAGATTTAGGGTCAAGTGCGCCAGAATTTTTGTCAAATTATGCCAAAATAAGATCAAGTGTAAAGTTACATTTCATATGGTCGCAACGTAAAGTTCCAACAATAAATACTTATCGCTATCAAATTTATTACGACCGCATTGATTACTTGTTATATGATTTGAAACATTACTTTATGGGTGAAAAAACACCAATGCAAAAAGCATATCAAAATAATAATACTAAAATTTGGCTAGATACCTTTACTGATGATTTTCCAAAATTTGTTCACGAAATGCACTTCGAAGATTTTGTTAATGAAAACTATGATGTGTTGGATATTGAATTTGGACAAAGAAAAACTGTTAATGGTGATTTACAGCAACTTAAGAGTAAAGGTAAGAATAAAAATGTTCAAAAACGATACATGGAACAGCTGTTAACTTTGGACAAGTTGTTTTAATAAATTTAGTTTGAATCATTTGTTTAGAAATAGTATTTAGTAATAAAATTTAGTCAGGGAGCATTTATTATTAATAAAACTATACATGTAAATGCGCGAAAAATAGGACAAATGAAAATGGAAAAATGGCAAGAAGAGTGGGCGTATAATAAATATTGGGTGATGGCTCATTCGCAACAGTGCTATGAGCAGATTAGGCTGCTGGCTAAAGACAACGAATGGCCAGAACAAAAGAATATTGAATTCAAGAACTTATTAGAAAAAGCGGCCAGTCAAACTCCAACAGTTAAAACTTTAACCAACGCTTATCAGCATGTCTGGGGCTATTTTAAGAAAATTTGTACGCCAGAGGAAAAACAAACTTACTTACATTTATTGCAAGAATTATCACCAACAGAAGATGAATTGGGTTCATTTTTAAGTCATTTAGCTGAAAAGTATCAAGTTTCTTATTTATTAAATTCACGTTTAATTCAGGAGAATAGAGAAAAATTATGAGGTTATGGCATCAAGACTTAATTTGGCGATTGCCTAGGCAACAGTTATTAGGGCAACATCGAGAAATTGCAGCTTTGCGCGGACGTGGCTGGGGCAAACCACATTCTACTGTTAACTATGTTTTTCAATATTCACCATATAAATTGTATCAATTTCATTTGTTAGTATTAGCTGAAATGCAACGGCGCCAGTATCATCCAGATGTTAAATGGTTTGATCCTTATTATAGAGGACAATATTGTCCTGAGTACGAAAGTTTACCGGCTATTCCCTGGACCGATCCGATATACCCTGAGCACGACGATGCATATTTACAAAGTTGTTTGGATAATTTGCACCAAAAAGGAATTGATTTATATTAAGTTTAGTTTGCTAAAAATTGCAAAATTGACACTGGATGATGACAATTTCCTAGATTTTTTTAAGAAACGCAAGTAAAAAAGTTGAGCACTTTGACATGAATGCTCAACTTTTTTGCCATGGTAATTAGATTACTTTTTTTTGATTTTATAATTAATACTTGCAATCTCCTTTGCAATTTTATGGTAATTATAATACCAGCAAATTAAGTAGATGATGAAAAAAATCACAGTAAATTTTGTAAAGTTAATCAAATTTAACGAAACCCAACCAGCTAAAAGGGCCAAAAAAACAAACCCAAAATAGTAGGTAAAGAAATTTATAACCGTCTTCTTTAATAATGACCATTGGTTAATAGTGAAGATAAAACTGCCAAAACCGAAAAATATTCCAGTAACCGCCCAAAGAATAATTGAGACGCTAAAAGCATTGAGCAAATTACTAAATTTTGTCGTAAAAGATGGACTAGATGGGACATAGACTGGGCTATGTGATGCATAACTGCAAAAGATAGAAATCATCAAACCAATGAAGATTCCCCTAACCGCAAAATTAAACAAATAAATGATAAATCTCTTTGTGTTTTTCATATTCCTAACCTCTCTTTCAGGTTCTTAATATTTCTTCTTGATATTTGTACGCGATGCTTATTAGTCAGAACAACATCGATTAACCCATTATTAAGTAATTCAAGGTGGTCGATATGCTGATAATTAAATATAGCGCTGCGTGAAGCTTCAATAAAATAGTTCGGTAGATCTGCTTTCAAATTAGATAAACGATCATTATATGTAAGTTGCTGCTTTTCTGTATAAACATTAATATCTCTATTAGCAACTTCAAGTGAATAAATATCTTCAAAATTAATCGGATAAATTTGAGATTGATAATGGCACCATAAAGAATTTTCGGACTTTGTTAATTTTTGCAAAAGTTCATTAATTGCTGGTGTCATTTTTTTGATCCATAATTCACCGTGTTCTTCACTAATATTAGGATTGATGTGACAATTAATTTTCATTCCTGGCGCTCCTTTCTGTTAATAAGTATAGTAGATGAATTCAACTTTTATCCTAGATTACTGCAAATGGTGGAATAAGTGTCATTAAAGGTTACAAAATCTGTCTTTCTGGCTAAAATTTAGCTTTTATAATAAAAAGAGAGTTTAAGTGCATGAATATACTAAAGTATAATTTAAAAGAAAAGTTTTTTACTTAAAAGGATGAAGATGATGAAAGAAATTAATGAATTAAGATTAGATTGTGCACTTAAACAAAAAAAGAGGAGTGCATATAATACTGGCTTCAATTATTATTTGGCTAGCTATTTCAATTATTCACTTTTCGTCTATGCCAATATTAACGAAAAATCTTTTTACTTTTGTTTGTGCTGCGGTTTTATTGCCATTATCTTATTTTGTCTCTAAGCTAATTAAGGTTGATTTTCAATACAAGGGAATCCATTAACTGAATTAGGAATACTGTTTTCTGTTAATCAAGCATTGTATTTGCTAATTGCAATGTGGATTTATCCAACTATAGCAGAAAAAATGCTTATGATATTAGCAATTATCTTTGGCGCACATTTGCTACCATATAGTTGGCTCTATAAGTCAAGGGTTTATTTGGTCTTGTCGATTTTAATACCCTTTTTGGCTTTAATCATTGGACTAAACTTTGAGCCAGCAATTTTGGCTTTAACAATGATGGGAATTGAAATTATCTTTTCTTTGGCTTTAGTTTGGGAAAATAGGAAAATATAATTTTTAAGTAAATAAAAACTATATTTAGAGCAGTGATATTAATCATCTGTTCTTTTTTTATGACTTAATAAATACTAAATAGTATTTAATTGTATTTAGAAAAGCAAATTTGAATATTTTAAAACTAAAATGATTAGTTTTAAAAAGCTTGATACCATAAATTATTAAGCGGATACAAATTATAAACACATAAATTAAATCAAGAAAACTGTTATTTCATAACTGCTAATTTATAAAATTAAGAAAATCAGCACACACATATATATTCAAAGTGTATAATTTAATTAAGGTTTTTAACATAAGGATTAAAGTTGAAGACAAAAGGAAATTATTATATGACAGCAAATACAAAAGAATTAAATATAGAAAACAAACTGTGGGAAACTGCAAACGCTTTAAGAGGAAGCATGGATGCTTCTGAATATCGTAATGTGGTTTTAGGATTGATTTTTTTAAAATATGTTTCCGATGCTTTCGAAGCTAGACGAAGCGAGTTATTAAAAACAGAATTTCCAGAAGATGCAGAAGATCCTGATATGTATCTTTCTGAAAATATTTTTTGGGTACCGAAAAAAGCACGTTGGGAATTGATTAAAGATTCTGCTAAATCACCTAAAATAGGTGAAATTATTGATAATGCCATGGATGCTTTAGAAAAAAATAATGATTCTTTGCGCGGTGTATTGAGTAAGAATTACGCCTCGCCTGACTTAGATAAAACCCGGTTGGGCGAAGTCGTTGATTTAATTTCCGATATCAGTTTAGGAAACGAAAAAGCTAAGCAATCTGATGTGCTGGGACGTGTCTATGAGTATTTTTTAAATGAGTTTGCTTCGCAGGAAGGGAAAAAGGGAGGGGAGTTTTATACTCCTCGGTCTATTGTACGAATACTAGTAGAAATGATTGAACCTTATAAAGGCAGAATTTATGATCCTTGTTGCGGTTCTGGTGGTATGTTTGTTCAATCTGATAAATTTGTGCAGGAACATCAAGGAAAGATTAATGATCTTTCAGTATATGGAGAAGAATCAAACCCGACCACTTGGAAATTAGCTAAGATGAATTTAGCTATTCGTGGTATTGATAATAATCTTGGACCTCATCAGGGTGATACTTTTCTCAACGATCTACATAAAGGTGAAAGATTTGATTTTATTCTGGCTAATCCACCATTCAATGTTAAAAACTGGAATGGAGAAAAGCTAAGAGAAGATTCACGTTGGAAATATGGAGTACCTCCAACCGGTAATGCTAATTATGCATGGATAGAGCACATAATTAGTAAATTAGCGCCTAATGGCAAGGCTGGTTTTGTTTTGGCAAACGGCGCATTATCGACTTCTACAAAGGACGAATATGCTATTCGTAAAGCAATTTTAGAAGACGATAAAATTGATGCTATTGTAGCTTTGCCTGATAAGATGTTCTATTCAACAGGAATTCCAGTTTCATTATGGTTTATTGACATGGATAAAGCTTCTCAAGGAGAGCGGGTTCGTAAAGGTGAAACCTTATTTATTGATGCACGTAATCTTGGAGAAATGGTGGATCGAACTCATCGAGAATTTTCTAAAGAGGATATTGCTAAGGTAGCTGACACTTATCATGCCTATCGTGGGACTAACAAGCAGAAGTATGAAAATGTTGCAGGCTTTTGCAAAATAGCTTCTTTAGATGAGATTGCAAAAAACGATTATGTTTTGACCCCGGGGCGTTATGTAGGTTTAGCCAAACAAGAAGATGATGGTGAACCTTATGAAGTTAAAATGGCACGCCTTACTGGTGAACTAAAAAAGGAATTTGCTGAAAGCGATAAACTTCAAGCTCAAATAAAAGATGTTTTAAAGGAGCTTGGATATGAAATATAAAATATCAGAAATAGGTAAAGTTGTCGGTGGGGGAACTCCATCCACTAAGCATGCTGAATATTATTCAAAAAATGGAATAGCTTGGATAACGCCTAAAGACCTGAGTGACTATCACAAAAAATATATTGGGCATGGTGCAAAAGATATTTCTGAAGAAGGATTAAAAAATTCTAGCGCTAAATTATTGCCTGTTGATAGCATATTAGTAAGCTCCAGAGCTCCTATTGGTTACGTTGCAATGGCAGGTACAGATTTAGCTACGAGTCAAGGCTTTAAAAGCATTGTACCAAATACTTCAAAAGTAATACCTGAATATCTTTATTATTTAATGTTAAAAAGTAAGGATAAATTAGAGCAAATAGCATCTGGGTCTACTTTTAAAGAAATTTCTGGGAAAGGAATGTCTAATTTTACGGTCGACATACCGGAATTAAAAGAACAAAAGAAAATAGTTCAGAAACTGAATCCGATTTTTAAAAAAATTGAGGAAAATGATCAGATAAATGATAATTTAGCTGCTTAGAAATATTTAGTTAAAAATTCCTTCTTTAGACAATTTAAATGTTGATTCTGTTTAATTATTTTAATTCGTTCATCGTAAATAGGTTTCATTATCTTAGTTAATTGACTTAAAAATTTGTAATTTGGTATAAAAACAATTGAGTCCATAATGTCACTTCTTTTTATATGTCCCATGGTTGTTGCTTTTCCAGCAGCAATTAATTTAAATTTTTTTAAATAATGCTTTGTCCACTCATAAATAAACCAAGATGGAAATTTCTTTGATGTTATTTTAAAAAGGTGTTGATTTAACCCAGAAGTAGTTCCTGACCAGATTTTTACCATAAGGGTACCAGACCAAGAAAAAACAATATCACCTGTTTTCACAATATAATCTTTGTTAATTTTCATAGAGCATCTATCTGATGAGCTGTCAGTGTATCCCTGGCTTAATTCTCTAATTTTAAGTACTGGTATTCCATTTTCAAATTTTTCACATTGAAATTTTTGCATTGGGAGACCATTTTTAAAATTAGCAATACCAACTAAATTACTTTTTTCGAATTTCTCATTAATTGCAAATTTCTCAAAAATTAAGGTCAGTAAATCATCTAAATTATCATTTAGTTAACCAATATCTGTATAGAAAGGAGTGAAATTAATATGTCAAAAGGATATCTTTTAGAATCAGATGTTGAAAATTTAGCCTTAAATACCCTACAGACTGTGGGGTATAAGGTGTTTAAAAGTCCTATTTCAAGTGGTCCTAATCCAATTATTGATGCTGCACGTAACAATGATCATACTTCAGCAATTTTATTTGATAACTTAAATAAAGCTCTTAGGAGACTTAATCCTGGTTATGACGAAGAAATTTATAAAGACGCATTTAGACAAATAATTCGATTAGCTGATAATCCAGATATGATGATAAACAACCATTACTTTCATAAGTTATTGATTGAAGGTATCAAAGTGAGAACTACTTTAAACGGAGAGAATCATACAGATACACTATATCCGATAGATTTTGAAAAATTTGATGCTAATGAATTTATAGCTACCAATCAATTTACTTTTGCAGGTAAGAGAGAACGTAGACCTGATGCAACACTGTTTATCAATGGTATTCCTGTAGTTACTTTTGA
This sequence comes from Lactobacillus huangpiensis, assembly GCF_019972815.1. GTDB lineage: Bacteria > Bacillota > Bacilli > Lactobacillales > Lactobacillaceae > Lactobacillus > Lactobacillus huangpiensis. Next base: position 112,303 of record NZ_BPPA01000006.1, on the reverse strand, counting down.
GTTTAAGGACGCTGGCAATATACATGTTGGTATAGAAAGTGGTTACCAGCAATTACAAACCTATAAATCTGATATTTCTGACTATATGAAATATAACGAAATCCTGATTACCTCTGATGGTATTAATGCAAGAGCTGGTTCATTAACTGCCGGATTTGATCGTTTTATGAGATGGAGAGCTCCTAAGAATAGTGAATCTGAAGATGAACTGGAATTAGTAACAATGATAAAGTTCATGCTCAGGCCAAAAGATTTACTTAATATCATTGAAAACTTCATAATTTTTGAAACAGACGGCGACAAAACAATCAAACTTCTTGCAGCCTATCACCAATACTACATGGTAAATAAAGCAATTAAAGCTGCTAACAAGGCAATTAAAAGCCCCGATGATAAGAGAATTGGGGTCGTTTGGCATACAACTGGTTCAGGTAAGAGCTTATCAATGGTCTTTTTTACTAGTATAGCTGCTCGTAAATTAAACAATCCTACGTTTGTGGTAATTAATGATCGTAATGATCTTGATGATCAACTATATGATACCTTTGCTGCAGCACATGAATATTTGCGTCAAAATCCTGAGCATGTTGAATCTGGCGATGAATTACGTTCAACGCTGAAAAAACAAGCGGGTGGGATAGTTTTCTCTACTATTCAAAAATTTTCGCCTGATTTTAATAGTGGTGAAACTAGGATGCCTGTTCTGTCGAAAAGAAACGACATTATTGTTATTGCTGATGAGGCCCATAGGAGTCAATATGGTTTAAAGCCCAAGTTTACTAGTAGTGGCTTGAGATATGGCTTTGCTGAGTATTTAAGAGATGCGCTGCCTAATGCGTCATTTATAGGCTTTACTGGCACCCCTTTGTCTACAGCAGATAAGTCAACAGTGGCTGTTTTTGGGAACTACATCGATGTTTATGACATTACGCAAGCTGTTAATGATCATGCAACTGTAAAAATTTATTATGAAAGTCATGTATTTCCCCTTAAGTTAAAAAGTGATGCGAATGAAAAATATCAAAGGCTTATACAACAAGTTGACCTAGATGATGACCCTACTAATGAAGATAATGCCAGACGAAATCGTGAATTTTCGCGTTTAGAAGCTTTGGCAGGAGCACAACCACGTTTAAAAAGTATTGCAAAACATTTTGTGAATCATTTTGAAACTCGTCAAAAAGAAACGTTTGGCAAATCAATGATTGTTGAGATGTCACGTCGTAACGCGGTTAGATTGTATGACGAAATAATAAAATTGCGTCCAGATTGGGAGAGTAAGGACTTAAAAAAAGGCAAAATTAAAGTTGTAATGACGTCTTCTGCTGCGGATGGTCCAGAGATGTCTAAGTTTCAAACAAATAAATCCGAAAGACGAATTTTGCAGCAACGAATGAAAGACGATAACGATGAATTACAAATAGTGATAGTCGTTGACATGTGGCTGACTGGTTTTGATGTACCTTCATTGAATACTATGTACATTGATAAGCCGATGAAAGGTCATAATTTAATTCAAGCAATCGCACGGGTTAATCGCGTATTCAAAGATAAAGATAGTGGCTTAATAGTTGATTATATTGGTATTGCAGAAAATCTAAAGGATGCTTTAAAAGTTTATTCTACAGATGATCAAGGTCAAGTTGCTATTAATATGGATAAAGCGCTTGCCGTACTGAAAGAAAAATATGACATTATTACCAATGATTATCTTTATGGAATTGACTATTCAGACTTTAATTCTCCTGATGGTGCAGTTAGACTGAAAGTTACGCAAAAAGTTGCAAATGAGATTTTGCATGAGAATGAACAACGTCAGAAAAAGTTCTTAGACGTGGTTACCGAGTTAGAAAAAGCCTATGCATTAACTGCAACGCAGCCTCAAGCACAAGCTTATGGTAAAGAAATTGCTTTTTTTAAAACTGTTAAAGTTTTCATTATGAAATTAAAAGCACCTGATAATTCAACAAACTATAATAACCATAAGGATATTAAATATCAAATGCAACAGTTGCTTGATCAATCGATTATTTCTGAACCAGATATCGATATTTACAATGAATTGGGTATTAAAAGACAAAGTGTTGATCTTATTTCTGATGAATTTTTACAAAAAGTCGAAAGTATGCCTGAAAAAGATATTGCGATCACTTTATTAGAAAAGTTACTTAAAGGTAAAGTAAAAGCGATGATGAAAACTAATAAGGTAATGTCAGCAAGATTTCAGGAAATGCTTCAAAAAGCCATTGATGAATACAATAAGCGGGGTATTACTAGTGAACTGGTAATCCGAAAGCTTATTGAAATGGCCAAGAAAATTAATGCTGAACAAGAAAGAGGAAAAGATCTTGGACTTAGTCAAGAAGAAATTGCATTTTATGATGCTTTGGCTGATCATAAGAAGGCAGTTGAAGTTTTAGGAGAAGAAAAATTACATTTAATTGCTCAAGAACTTGTTAAACTAGTTAAAAAAGAGGCTGGTGTTGATTGGGAAAAACGTAGAAATATCCAAGCAAAAATGAGAGTTGCGGTCAAACACTTATTAAGAAAATACGGTTACCCACCGGATATCGCTCCAGCAGCAGTTGACACTGTCGTTGAGCAGGCAGAGTTGATGGCAGCAGATGATTAATACAGCTCTTATGGAACCAAGATAGCAATTAATTTTATCTGCTATGTTTTCTTGAATCAAAAAATTTTGCTAAAATTAATTATAGTGTAAGAGACAATAATAATTAAAAACAGGTGAGTATTTAAATGGCTAATCGACAAATTAATCTTCAGAATGTAACTATGAAAGAAATTCTGATTGCAATGCGTCGTTTGGGCGGTCAAGTTACAAGACGTGAAATTAGTTCAGATATTCGTGACAATTCCACTGCAATCTCAGAACAAGAAGTAGATAAAATTAAAGTGTCTAAGAAAACGGGTAATAAATATAAACCTTTTGACTATACGCTGAATTATGCAGTTATCTATTTGGTGAGAACAGGCTATTTAGCTGAAGACGGTCATCAATTAGAATTAGCAGAAAAAGGTCGTAAAGTTGATCTTGATACTTTTGATCCGGAAAAGGATGTACGCCCATTTTTAGAAGACAATAATTCTCAGGAATTGAAGAAAAAGAGCTTAGCTGAAATTAACTCTGCTAAAGAAACTACGGATGAAGACATAGAAAACGACCAGTGGAGACAAGATTTACTTGATGCTTTGATGAAAATGGATCCAGGAAGGTTTGAAATCTTTTGCCGCGGTTTACTTACCAAAATGGGGATTGACGTTGATGACACGATTGGCGTTAACTACGTTGCTGACGGTGGTCTTGATGGTTTTGGCTATGTTCGTTCAAACGATTATCGGACTACCCGAGTAGCTCTACAAGCAAAACGCTGGCAATCTAATGTGCCAGCACCTGAAATAGATAAGTTTCGCGGAGCAATGGATAAATACAATGCGGAATTTGGTATTTTTATTACGAATTCTGATTTTACTCGCGGCGCAATTAAGACGGCACGTCAGGGCACCAGAATTATCACTTTGATTGATGGTGAGGAAATCTGTGACCTGGTAGCAAAATATAATTATTACGTGGAGCCTGTGACAACGTATCGGTTGAAATCATTTTATACTGATAAAGATTAAACTATTTAACACGAATTTAGCAACACCAAATGAACAAAAACGAAACATTACATTACCTTGATCAACACGGAATTAAATATGAAATAGTGGAGCATCCAGCTGTTTATAATATGGCAGAAATGGAAAAAATTGCTCTGCCATATCCTGAAGCTAATGCTAAAAACCTGTTTGTGAGGGATGACAAGAAACGTAACTACTATCTTTTGACTATTAAGGGCGATAAAAGAGTCAACTTACAGCAATTTCGTGAGGAAAATGGCACACGCAGACTTAGTTTTGCCTCGCCGCAAGATTTGAAAGAAAAAATGGATTTGGAACCTGGCTCAGTTACACCTTTAGGTCTGTTAAACGATCCTGAGCATGAAATACCGTTTTACCTTGACTCATACTTTAGTCAGCAGTCTAGAATCGCTGTTCATCCCAACGACAATACAGCTACTATTTGGCTAGATCCGCAAGACTTGCTTAAAGTCATAAAAAGTTTGGGTAATCCTGTTAGGGTAGTAAAGATGTAACTTTTATTCTGAATATTATAAAAGATGGTAAATCTAAAAATAGATTTACCATCTTTTTTTATAGCAACTATTAAATTTCTTTTTTTAATATTTCTGGTAGGACTTTTTCCTTAATGGAATTGCTATCAATTTTAGTATAAATTTCGTACCCGCGTGCTAACACATCGCACAGATAAAGTTGAGAAACTTGTCCGGCTACAGAACCAATATTTATAAATTCTCCCACTGCTGTTTGTAATTGAACGTCGCCTAAATTTGCTATGGGCGAGCTCAATTCATTAGAAATGGTAATGATTTTTGCCCCGTTCTTTTTAGCTAGTTTTAAAGAGTCATATGTATCTTTGGTATGACCCGAAAGAGATAGGCCGATAACAACATCTTTTTTTGTTAGTAATGAACTAATTTGTACTTGAATGTGTGGATCAACTTCAGCATGTGCTATTAGACCTATCCTTAACCATGTTTTAGCAAAATCTTTTGCTGACTCTCCAGAGTGCCCTAGGCCAAATAAATAGACCCGCTTGGCCTTAGCCAGTATCTTTACCGCTTTAAGTAAATTTTGTGGAAATAACAAACTTTTAGTTTTGTTGATTGAATCGATCAATAAGTTTGCACTTTTATCATAAAAGTTGCTATCCCCACTAGTGGCAGCCAACTTATTCTGCGAAATTGATTCTTGTGCTAAATAAATTTTTAGTTTAGAAAAGCCTGAAAAGCCAAGTTTTTTACAAAGGCGAATAATGGTAGCATCGCTTGTGTCTGAAGCTATAGCCAATGATTTTATCGTATCGTAAATTACTTGCTCTGCGTGACTAGCAATGTAATTAGCTAATTTTACTTCAGATTTGGTCAACTCTTTTTTGTTCTCATTAAATAATTGAATAAAATTCATTTTTTAAAAAGCCTCTTTCGCTAATGAGTAAATTATATCATCCTTTTTCAAGAAAACGATTGCATTTCCCGTCAAAAAATAATATCATACTTTATGAAGTAAAACTTCAAAAAATAACATTAATGGAGTAAAAATACATATGGAAAAAGAAAAGTTTATCAATAAGATTCATAAGGGATTGATTGTTTCTTGCCAGGCTTTACCCGGAGAACCTTTGTATACTGAAAAAGGAGGGATAATGCCTCTTATGGCGAAGGCTGCTGAAGAAGCGGGTGCGGTAGGTATACGTGCAAATTCAGTCCGTGATATTAAAGAAATTCAAGCTACGGTTAGTTTACCTATAATCGGAATCATTAAAAAGGATTATCCACCTGAAGAGCCGTACATTACACCAACAATGAAAGAAGTAGATGAATTAGTTGAAACCAAGGTTGATGTTATAGCTTTTGACTGCACTTTACGTCCTCGGCATGATGGACAAACTATTAATCAATTTATCAAAAAAGTTAAATTGAAATATCCGCATCAGTTAATGATGGCTGATATATCAAACTTTGAAGAAGCGCAGAATGCTTATGAATGTGGCATGGATTTTGTTGGTACTACCTTGGCTGGTTATACAGCTGAAAGTGAAAACAAGTCTGGACCAGATTTTCAATTAATTAAAAAAATTGTGGATGCTGACCTGCCACTAATTGCGGAGGGTAAAATTCATACTCCAGCTGAATTAAAAAAGGTAATAGACCTTAATCCGCTTGGAATTGTAGTTGGTGGTGCTATTACCAGACCTCTGCAAATTGCTAGGACGTTCACTTCAGTATTTAAAAAAGGGAGAGAATAAAATGGCTAAAAATAAGAGATTCACTGCAATTGGTCAGTGGTTTACTCAATTAGGGCAAGCTTTCATGCTGCCAATTGCTATTTTGCCGGTTGCCGGTTTATTATTAGGACTTGGCGGAGCTTTAACAAATGATGCGGCTGTTTCAGCTTTTCCAGTTTTAAATCAAGTTTGGTTACAAAATACATTAAAAATAATGAATTTTGCCGGTAACGCGGTCTTTAGTAACTTGGCTTTAATCTTTTCAATTGGATTGGCCGTTGGCTTAGCTAAAGGTGATAAGGGTACTGCCGGTTTAGCAGGTGGTGTAGCCTATCTTGTATATACTGCGACAATTTCTGGTTTGCTACAATTGTTTAACCCTAAAAATACAATTGACACCGGTGTTTTAGGTGCGATCGTAATAGGTTCCGTTGTTGCATACTTGCATAATCATTACCGTAAAATTCAGTTGCCACAATTTTTAGGCTTTTTTGGCGGATCAAGATTCGTACCAATTATTTCTGCAATTGCTGCTATAGTTATCGGTGCAATATTTTACTTAATCTGGCCTCCAATTCAAGGTTGGCTGACTACTGCTGGACATGCAATTGCTGCAATGGGCAGTTTTGGTAGTTTCCTGTACGGATTTTTATTACGGCTGACTGGAGCCGTCGGTTTACATCATACTATTTATCCGATGTTCTGGTATACGGCACTCGGCGGCACAGCAGAAGTAGCTGGAAAAACCGTTGTCGGAGCGCAAAATATTTTCTTTGCTCAATTAGCTGATCCGAATTTCCATGGTTTATTCACTTATGGTACTCGGTTTTTTGCTGGACGTTTTGCAACCATGATGTTTGGCTTGCCTGGAGCTGCTTTAGCAATGTACCTTTGCCTGCCAAAAGCTAACAGGAAAAAAGATGGTGGATTGTATCTTTCAGGTGGTCTTACTTCTTTTCTTACAGGTATTACCGAGCCTTTAGAATACTCATTTCTATTTGTAGCTCCTTGGTTATATTTGATTCATTCATTTCTTGATGGTTGCTCATTCTATCTTGCAGATATTATGAACATCAGAATTGGTAATTCATTTTCTGGTGGATTAATAGATTATCTGTTGTTTGGTGTTTTGCAAGGAAAAGATAAAACAAACTGGCCTAATGTATTAATTATTGGTGTTATTTGGTTTTTCCTCTACTTCTTTGTTTTCACTTTTTGTATTAAAAAATTCCACGTCAATATCCCTGGAATGCAAACTGAAGTAGATAATGACGTTGAAAAAAATAATCAAAAATCAGGAAATGCCACCAGTCTACATACAGAGTCTGAGCAAATTATTGCGGCTTTAGGTGGGGCTGAGAATATAAATACTATTTCTGCTTGTGCTACCAGATTAAGAATTTCACTTAAAGATAACAGTCAAGTTAATGAATCTGTATTTAAAAAATTAGGTTCTCCAGGTGTTTTAAAAGTTGCAGGTGGACTACAAATTATTTTTGGTGGGAAAGCCGATCTTTATAGTCAAGAAATAAATGATTTGCTAGCTCATCCTGAAAGAATAAAAGAGACCATAACTAGCCATGATGCTGAAGATAATACAGTAAGTGAAAATAATAAAATGACAATTGACTTTACTGCACCCGTTAACGGTAAATTTAAATCTTTAGTTGATGTTGATGATGAAGTCTTTTCTAAAAAAATGATGGGTGAAGGTTTTGCAATTGAACCAAGTGATCAACATATTTTCAGTCCAGTAGAAGGTGAAGTTGTTTCAATTTTTAAGACCAAGCATGCAATTGGACTTAAAACGAAAGAGGGACTGGAAGTACTATTACATATGGGAATCGATACTGTTGATCTGGCAGGCAAACCATTTACTATTAAAGTCAAAGAAGGAGAGAAAGTTTCTCCAAAAACTGAGTTGGCTGAAGTGGATCTTGAGCAAATTAAAGCAAGTGGTAAAAAGCCAACAATTATTACAGTAATTACAAATTCAGTAGATCATGTTATACAAGCAGGTGATGATGCTAAAACAGGCGATGAGATTCACGCTCAAGATGATGTTTATCATGCTTTAATCAAATAAATAAAATTGGTAGATAAGATGATATTGGTTAGCAAAAGTTTGGTCGTTTGTTGATTGTGATTTTAGTTTTAGCCAGTATTAAGAAGATATATTTCTCAAGTTAGAGTATTTAAAAATAATGTAATTAAAAGCTATTTTGTTGATAAAACCATACAGTAATTTATTTGTATATATTTATCAAATAAATACCACTAAATTATTAACAAAAGGTAAATATTTTTATTTATGAATGTAACTGGTTAAATTATATCAACTTTCATTGTAGAATCTTTTTCGTTGCCGTTAATCTCTGGTCAGGACTAGGATATTGCTTTTAAAAGCACCAAGAAATTAAGACCTGAACGCAGCCAATAATGGTAACGAATCTGATGTTAAAAATATAGTTATCAGTTTAATCTTGACATTAATTAAACATTTAAATCATTGTTAATTAAGTATCTTTCTTTCTTGTGTATAAACCTAATTTCTCAATAAACTGTTGTTTTAGTTAGAATAATTAATATTCATTTAATCATTGAATGGTGATGGATTTCATCAGTTCAGTTTTTATTTGAATTTGCTAATATCTCATCAACGTTGAAATAAAATAGCGGATGATTAAAGCAAAAAGTTGAGGCTTTTGCCTTTTACATCTTTCAGGAAAAAGGATTGTTAGTTGATCAATTAAGCTAATACTAGTTACAAATTAGTAGAAAAAACGCATATGAGTAGGGATAGATTAATTATTAGCATTCTGGCTTAACGACTAAAAACAGTGGTAATCAGAACTAATTTAAAGTCGTAATTGGAGGTGTGGCATCAAAGCGGTTATCGATTACCTGTTACTAAAATTTTACCTAGCATAAACTTAAAAAAAGCAATATCATCAGGTTAAACAAAATAACTATTATAAAAACATCAGAAAAGTAAGGCTAAGATGATAAAATTTTTTACCATTCTTAGCCAAATAGTTAATGCTATACCCCCAAGTGAACTGCCGATTCTTCATTTTTACTTCATGGTGTTGACATAATTAATAAATAATGATAGATTAAAAGTCAATTAAATAAACAACATCCTGCAAAGCAGAGTAACTATTTTGTTGCTGATAAAGAGAGCTGATATTTGGTGAAAATCAGTTAGCAGTAAGTAGTGAACATGGGCTTCTAATTGATGTCCATTGGTGATAATCAGCCAGTGGCGGAGTTGCATCCGTTATTTTTGCAAGCTATTGTTTGATAGTTAATGAGGTTTATTACGTGAGTAATAAATGAATAAAAGGTGGTAACGCGAGCACTCGTCCTTAAGAAGAAAAGGATGAGTGCTTTTTTTATACAAAAATTTGGAGGTTTTTTAGATGACTAAAACTGCTTATACTAACGTTAATTTGTTTAACGGGATTGATGATAAAATTCAGTCTAATACAACATTAGTGGTTGATGACGAGAGTGGTAAGATTACCGAAATTGCTACAGGTACTGCACCTCAAGCAGATAAAACAGTTGATTTGCAGAATAAGTATGTGATTCCTGGCTTAATCAACTGCCATACTCATATTATTATGGATCCTTTGACCCCTGACGGTGGCAGTGAATCTGATGTTGTATCTTCTACGGTTCGTGCCGTTAAACATTTGCATGATTTATTGAAATCAGGTGTTACCTATATTCGTGAATGTGGCAGTACATATAATATAGATATTGCTCTTAATAATTTAATTAAGAAAAACAAATTAACTAAGGTACCAGAAATTGTGCCCGCAGGACACCCATTTTCTATGACTGGTGGACATGGTGATTTGCCTAACTTTGGTGTATTGGTTGATTCACCTGATGAGATGCGTAAGGCTGTTCGCCAAGGAATTAAGGCTGGTGCTAAAGCAATTAAGGTTATGGCAACAGGCGGAGTCATGACTGAGAATGACTCTCTTGATGATCCCCAATTAAGTGAAGCCGAAATGCACGTTGCAGTAGAAGAAGCTCATCACAAAGGTTTAACTGTAGCGGCACATGCGGAGGGCAACCCAGGAATTTTGAATGCGATTAAAGCCGGCGTTGATAGCATTGAACATGGTTTTTACGTTAATGATGAAGAAATTAAGTTGATGATTGAAAAAGGAACATATTTAACACCAACAATAGTTGGAGCTTGGGCATTCATCGAATATGCTCCTGGGAAAATTCCTGAATGGGAAATGAATAAAATAGCTGCAGCTTGGAAAGACTTGCGGGGCAACATAACTAAAGCTAAAAATGCTGGTGTCAAAATCACTCTGGGTACTGATGCGGGAACTCCATTTAATGACTTTACAATGACTCCTGAAGAATTGCCTTTGTTGGTGGAACAAGGCTTTACTAATTTTGAAGCCTTAGAAACCAGTTATAATTCTGCAAAGCTTCTAAAAATAGATAAAGAATACGGTTCTTTAGAAAAAGGTAAGTATGCAGATTTCTTGGTTCTGGATGAAAATCCGTTAGAAAAAATCAGTGCAGTTGTACAAAAGGACAAAGCGGTTTACAAGAAAGGCAAACGAGCTTACTAAATATAAGCATATTATTTTATATTTTCGAACAAATGTTCTATAATAAAGGGAGCTACTAAAAAAGCAGCTTCTTTTATTTTTTAGGAGGACAAAAATGAATCAGAAGTTTTTAGATGTAATGAAAGATGAAGGACCAGTCACTATTGTTACTATTAATGCTAACCCTGCTAGTGTGGTAAATACGTGGATGTCGTATGTAAAAGTCGATGAGGAAAATAATCGCCTTTATCTCCCAGCAGCAGGCATGCATAGTATTGAAAATGATTTTGCTAATGACAATCATGTTGTTTTGACTATGGGTTCTAAAAAAGTAGAGGGTACAGCTGGTCCAGGAGCTGGCTTTCATGTTAAAGGAACCGGAAAATTCTTGGCAGAAGGACCGGAATTTGCTGAAATGAAGGCACGTTTTCCTTGGCTAAGAGAAGTTTTACAGGTTAATATCGACCAAATTGAACAAAAAATTTAATTTATAATGTGCAAATCTGATAGTCTTATTAGATTTCATATGATTAGGCTTAAATTATTAATTATTATTTTTAAAATTTATCTTTAATTTTATTCTAATTTTGGATACAATAAGAGATATAAATTTTTTATCCAAAAAAGGAGGATTAATAATGAAAGCTTTACTTTACAATATGACCCCGGAGCAACAGGTATATGCTGACAAGTGGAATAAAGATCATCCTGAAGATGATTTAGTTTCAACTGAAGACAAGCTTGATGCTAAGACTGTTGAGATGGCGAAAGGCTATGATGTTGTCAGCGTTTTGCAGGTCTTTGACATAGATGAGGAAGAGGTCTATCGTAAACTGAGCTCATATGGAATTAAGCAAATAGCTTTAAGGTCTGTTGGGTATAACATTGTCAATTTTGACTTTGTGCACAAGTATCATATGATTGTAACTAATACACCGGCATATTCTCCTCGTGCAGTGGCGGAGAACACTTTGACTTCTGCAATGTACTTGTTGAGAAAATGGGGACCTATTTTAGATAATGAAAGAGAGCACCTCAATTTTGTTCGGTCTGAAGATTTGATGAGTGATGAAATCTATAACCAAACAGTTGGTATTATTGGTGTTGGACGTATTGGTTCATGCGTTGCAGAAATGTTTCATGCTTTAGGAGCCAACGTACTCGGTTATGACTTGGTTGAAAATCCTGCTAATGAAGCATTTTTAGAATATACCGATTTTGATACTGTAGTCAAAAATGCGGATATTTTGACATTGCATACACCGCTTGAGCCTTCAATGGAAGATATGATTAGTGCAAAGCAATTTAAAGAAATGAAGAACACCGCATATCTCATTAATGCAGCTAGAGGTCCATTGGTTAATACTCAAGACTTGATTGATGCATTGAAGAACAAAGAAATTGCTGGTGCTTCATTGGATGTTATGACTGGTGAAGAGGCAATTGTCATGAAGAAATTCAAAGATATTTCCGAATTGCCAGTTGAGTACCAGGAATTAGCAAAAATGCCTAATGTGGTCTTTACGCCGCACTCCGCATATTACACCAAGACCTCTGTTAAAAATATGATTGAACACAGTATGACTGATGTTAAACGAGTATTAAACGGTCAAAAACCAATATATTTAGTTGAAGAATAGTTACTGCTTATTAGGTGACTGACTGAAAAGTCAGCCACTTTTTTATTGTCAAGATTGTAGTTAGCAACTGTAGCTGAAAAATTGCTATAATGTACAGGTGTAGAAAAATAAACGGAGAAAAAGATGAAAAGGTTTCATCATAAGTTTACTTTACCTGCGATTCTAATATTGCTAATTGTTGCAATTGGGCTTCTTATCGTTGGTATAGCCAATATGCATAAGCAAACTACTTTACCGCCAAATGGCAATTCAAGTGCAATTGGCGTTGAACTAAACCAGAATTATGGTTATGTTGATTTACATGAACTGCAGTCTAACGGCATTTCATTTGTCTATTTGAGAAGTACACAGGGGCGCTCGTACTTTGACGATGATTATTTGTCTTATCGTGATCAAATATTAGGAACTAAACTTGCTTTTGGCACCATCGTTGCTTACAGCAATGAATCAACACCATTGCAGCACTATCAGTATTTTCTGAAAAAGGTGGGCACAGACACGGGAAGTTTACCAATTTGGATAGAACCAGCTATTGATAACTATGATTTAACATATATTAAACAAATGGCTCAATTTTCTGGCATGCTTCAAGGATTAAATAAACGCGTCATGGTAGATATCCCAGTTAAATATAAAAAATATTTTCCCCATGGTGTACAGTTTATTACTGGCGGTAAAAAAGCCCCAAATAAAATGCAATATTCATTTTGGCGCTATAACAATGACGGACGGGTAAAGTCTGTAAGAAATTTAGAAAGTGGGGTAGTTATGCTAACATACAATGGTACAGTTACCCAGTACAAGGAGAAATACGGACAATTAACACAATAATGAAACAAGAAATTCAAGCAGTTTTAACAAAATTAAAAATGGCTGAACCAACTTTGATTCAGCAAGAAACGCGAACTCCAATTTTAAATGGTGCAAGTTGTATCGCGCTTGCCAAAACTGGAACGGGAAAAACCTTGGCTTATGCGTTACCTGCATTGGAAAAAGTAGAAAAAGGCAAACCCAATAGTTTAATTATTATTGCACCAACAACAGAATTAGCGGTGCAAATTCGTCATGCCATTAATCCTTTTATTCATGCTCTCGCTTTAACTGGAATTACACTTGTTGGAGCAGGAAATCGCAAACGTCAGGAAGATAATTTAAAAAAGAAACGCCCTGAAATTGTCGTTGCCACTCCCGGAAGATTTTTTGATTTCTTTTCCGCTAATCGCATAAAAGTTAATCAGATAAGAACTCTGATAATAGATGAGGCAGATGACGTTTTAGAATTTAATAAAATGGAATTATTAAGTTCTTTAGGACAAAATATGACAGCTAATTCGCAGATCTTGCTTTTTGGTGCTACTGAATCAGATATAACCAAAAAGGCAGAAGATATTTTTGCTCGTAAATTTATCACGATTGATGTGCGACCAGAACAGAAATCAACTGTTAAAAATTATTTTTTGCAAATAGACAATGCGCATAAAGTTGATTTTATTCAGCGGCTGATGCGACTTGATGGTTTTAAAGGCATTCTGTTTTTTGATTCAAACCAAACTATGATGCGTTTTGCGGGTATTCTAGCACATACTAAGACTAAATTTGGTATTTTAGCTAATGACTTTGGCAAGCAGAGAAGAGAGGCGGCTCTTAACAATTTTAAAGTTGGCAAAATTAAATTGCTCCTAGCAACAGACTTGGCTGCGCGTGGTTTAGACTTAGCAGGAGTAACATATGTGGTAAACTACGACATTCCTAGTGAAGTTAACACATACATGCATCGTGCCGGAAGAACTGGTAGAATGGGTGCTAAAGGATTTGTGGTTACCCTGGGTGATGATCATGATTTGCGCGATCTTAGGAAGCTGCTTGAACAAAGTGTAAAAATCGAACGTGTATATTTTGCAGGATTTCATTTAACTACTAAATTGCCATGTAAAAAGGAAAGTAAGAAACAAATCGCAATTGAAGAAAAGAGGGCTAGTACATCAAACAAAAAACATAAAAAGCACAAGAATAAAAACAAGGGATATCATCCTCATTATTTGAAAAGAAAGGAGTAAAAATGAGTCGATTAGTTGCTTGGCTTGAAGACTATATTTTGCCTGTAGCAAACAAAATAGGGCAAACTCACTGGCTTGTGGCATTAAGGGATGCATTTGTCTCAGTAATGCCTATTACAATTGCAGGTTCTCTTGCTGTTTTGGTCAAAAGCCTGATTGCTGCAGCCAAAACTGAATTAGGCTGGTATACTTTTGCTTGGGCAATGCAGCCGCTCTCACTAGTGTGTAATGTAGTTTGGCGCGGTACCTTTGCTTTATTTGCCCTTTTTTTGTCAATGTCTTTGGGCTATCATTTAGCTAAAAGCATGGAAGTTGATCCAGTTGCTGGAGCAATTGTTTCTTTATCTTCTTTGGCCATGAGCATTGCTAATTTAACTAAACTTAAAATTAACGGCAAAGTAGTTCCTGTTCATAAAGTTTTTAATATTTCACAATTTTCGACTACTGGCATTTTTACTGCTATTTTATTTGGTTCAATCGGTGTTGCTATCTTTGCACTTTGTTTTAGAGCGAGAATCAAGCTTCATCTTTCTGCCAATTTGCCTTATGCTGAGCAAATGGCATTTGATTCACTTATTCCTGCAATTATTGCGATATTTTGTGTTGGTATGATTAATTTTGTCTTTCAGACAATCACGGGAACTTTTTTTGGCAACTGGTTGCTCAATTCGATTCAAACACCTTTAGTAAAATTAGGTCAAGGATTCGGTATGGTAATGCTTGTGACCTTATTAGTCCAAATTTTTAGCTTTTTTGGTTTTAATGGTTTAAGTGTCTGGGCTCCAATTTTAGATTCAATTTGGCTAACTGCCCAGAACGTTAATGTTACAGCTGCCCGTGCAGGAAGAGAAGCACCTTTTATCTGGGTTCGCGGATCATTTGACGCATTTGCCTGGTTTGGGGGAGCAGGGGGAACTTTGATGCTGATTGTGGCCATACTGCTGTTTTCCAAACGGAGTGACTACCGAACAATTGCTAAAGTTGCACTTGCACCGGGAATTTTTAATATCAATGAACCAATTGTTTTCGGCTTGCCTGTAGTTCTCAATCCAGTTTATTTTATACCGTTTGTTGTTGCTCCTTTAGTCAATGTAGCTTTTTCATATGGTGTCAGCATGATGAATATAGTTAATCCTGTACAAGTAGCAGTTCCTGCCGTTGTGCCACCAATCATCGGGCCATTTTTAGCCTGTAATTATGATTGGCGTGCTATTGTATTGTCAATTGTCAACATGCTGATAGCTTTAGCTATTTGGACCCCCTTCGTTTTTGCGGCAGATAAAATCGCTGATTCTAATGCACCACAACCATATTTTACTCGTCAATATTAGTTACTAAAAAAATTGGCTTTTATCACTCAAATTTGGTAAAGTTAATTTATTGCGACCCTGTAGTTTATCTGGATAGAACAATGGTCTCCTAAACCGTAGAGGTGAGTTCGAATCTCACCGGGGTCATATAAGGTATAATTTAAATACAAATTTTACAGATTTTAAATTTATTAGAAAACAGTTGATAATCCTTTGTAGCAGGATCATTTTCAGCTTAACTGTCCTGTTTTAAACAAGATTGGCTTTTTTAGTTTAATTAGAATTTTTAAAAATGAATCCACACAAAATGTCTTTACCCGAAATTTTAGATAATTTTCGGGCTCGTAATGTAACTTTTAAATTAAAAGATGGTACTAAAAGAACAATCTTTGTTAATGAAATTGAGGACGAAGATGATGACCAACCTGAAATGATTTTTATGGCTGATGATCCAAAAGATGATGTTTTTATCTCACAAGTAGTTGATGCAATTCCAGGCAGTGCCAATTTTTCTTTAGATATACATCAAATGCCATTCTGTGAATTAAAATTTGTCCTAAAAGGTCAAAAAGTAGAATTTAAGCTTAAAGATGGTGCAATTAAAACCTTTGTGGTAATGAATGTTTTAATCAAAAATACAACAAAGACAAATTTCACGTTTGTTGGTAACAAAAAAGAAGATAGTATTGATAGTTCAGATATATTAGGGGTAAAAATAATTGCGGACAAATAAAAGTCTGACTACCAAGAAGATAATCAGACCAGAATTTGAAAGATTTGTTATTTATGTAAATATGAATAAAATAAAGTTTATATTTTAGTTTGAGAAATAAAGATTAATTAAAATGTCAGAAATAGATAAATATATGAAAATAGTATTAATAATAATGTATCAATATATACTATCCGGGAGTTTTAGGACTATCATGACCGTATGAATTTTTCAAATTAATACGCCCATTTCTTTTTTGACTAATAAGTTCTGTCTTTTCTTTTTGTGCTAGATTTTTTGCGTATTCCAAGGCATCAGCTTTGCGGTCAAAAGTTTTAGAAATTTTGTCACTACCAGCGATTTTAACAGCCCATTTATCGCCGTGAGTAGTAACCCAAACATTTTTTGTGACTTCTTCCTTACCCATAATTTATTCACCTCTTTTCAAAGTAATTATACAGCTAATTAATATATAATGTGAAAGAATAAACACTTTTTATAAAGTGTTTATTTGTGTGTTTGCTAATTTAAAGCAGTTGCTAGCGAAATTGTTTAGTATATTGGCGATTTTAAAATCCGAATAATTAAAAAGATGATTAATATGAATAAAGTTAATGATATTCCAAGCAGTATTCTTCTACATTTGACTGTCTTTGTCTTGTCAAAAACAAAAACAAAACAAAAAGTGGCAACAACAATTAGTAAACCAGTAATTAATAATAACTTAAAATTATAATTCATTTTTTCACCCTTTTCAGTTCAATGAATAATATTGCATAATATTTGCTTGTGTTTTGTTAGTTGATTTATTAATATATTATTTATTGGAGTAATTGGAGGATTTTATGAACACTATTAGGGTAATGACTGTTTTTGGTACCAGACCGGAAGCTATAAAGATGTCTCCGTTGGTACAGAGATTAAAAAAAGATAATCGATTTGAAGAAATTACGGTGGTTACAGCACAACACCGGGAAATGCTAGATCAGGTTCTTGATATATTTAAAATCAAGCCAGATTATGACTTTAATATTATGGAAAAGAACCAAAGTTTAGAGGGTGTCACGGCTAAAGTATTAATCGACATGACAAAAGTCTTAAAAGAAGTTAAACCAGATATTGTTTTGGTCCATGGAGATACAACTACCAGTTTTGCTGCTGGTTTAGCCAGCTTTTATAATAAATGTCCTTTAGGTCATGTTGAGGCTGGACTGCGAACATGGAATAAGTATTCACCTTTTCCCGAAGAAATGAATAGGCAAATGACAGATGATTTAACTGATCTTTATTTTGCACCAACTGCGGTAAGTAAGCAAAATCTGATTAAAGAAAACCACAATTCTGACAATATTTTTATCACAGGTAATACAGCTATTGATGCCTTGGAAGAAACTGTTCAAGCTGATTACCACCATGAGGTTTTAGATCAGATTAAGCATGGAAACAAGATAATTCTTGTGACCATGCACAGGCGGGAAAATCAGGGCGAACCTATGAGACGAGTTTTTAAAGTGATGAAACAAGTTGTAGACAATCAAGATGATGTTGAAATTATTTATCCCGTTCATTTATCGCCAAGTGTGCAAAAAGTTGCTCACGAAATTTTAGGTAACGACCCGCGTGTCCATTTGATTGCCCCATTAGACGTGGTTGATTTTCATAACTTAGTTAAATTAAGTTACTTTATTATGACAGATTCTGGTGGGGTTCAAGAGGAAGCTCCTGCATTAAATAAGCCAGTACTGGTTTTAAGGGATACTACAGAGAGACCAGAAGGTGTTAAAGCTGGGACACTAAAATTAGTGGGAACACAAGTTGATAATGTCAGAAACGCAATGTTGGAATTACTTGAAAATAAAAAAGTTTATGACCAGATGGCCAATGCAAAGAACCCTTATGGTGATGGTCATGCATCAGAAAGAATAATGGATGATATTGCCTATTATTTTGCTCAAAATAAGGGTGAAAAACCTGTTGATTTTAAATAAGCTGTCTAAATTTTATTATACAAAAAGCCAAGAAAAAGTTTTTTCTTGGCTTTTATTTATCACTTTTTTCTTTACGTGATTTAATTTTCTCTTTTGCTCGTGCAATCATGGTGGTTTCTTGGGCTTGGAACACAGATCTCGTAGTGAGGTAATTAAAAATACCCACTAAAATTTGATCAACAATTTTTACTAACAGTGCATCTAAATGAAGCCAGGACAATCCGACCAACATAATTAAACTGTCCGGAATAAGACTAATAATTCTATAAGTAAAAAAGATAATCAGTTTTTGCCAAGTTGAATGTTCCTCATCAACATTATTGATAAAAACAGCCTTTTGGTTAAATACGAAGGAGGCCAGGTTAGACACAATAAATGCAATAGTATTTGATACTAAAACAATGCTATGCCACCATTTATGTAAAACCATAAAAACCACGGTGTTGATTAGAGCCGCTATAAAACCAAAGATCATGTAAACAAATAAGTTACGATGTCTTTTGACTACTTTTTGTGCTAAGTGATGAATTTTAGGATCAGACATTGAGTCAAATTTTTGTGAATCCATTTTCTTATTCTTAACCATTTAACTGATCAGCCATTTCCTTAGCTGCATTATCAATTGCATCTATATCGTTATCGTTTGGTGCATTTTCAATTGTAACAGGTTTAGTCACTTCTTTTGCTCCAACTTGCTTAAACTTTTTTTCAAAATCAAAGACGTTTTCACAAAAATGATCAGCATACATCATGTCGCCACTGCCCATCACAGCAAAATATTTTCCAGTTAAATCCAAGTCATTTAGTTGGTCATAAAAATCTGCAATATCGTCAGTCATAGTGCCTTCGCCATAGGTATAAGTAATAAAGATGCACAAATCACTTGATAAGTAATCACTGGCGTCAGTAAATTCAGCTTCGCTCGTTTCCACATCGAAGCCCAAATCTTGCAAATCTTCTTCCAGAATATCTGCTATATCTGCATCGTTGCCAGTCATACTTGCATAGACTATTCTAGCTTTCATTAAATTCATACCTTTCACAAAAACTAATTCATCAAAACATTATACCTAATTTTGCGTAATTAATGAAATTCTTTAGTAAACTTTTAAAAAACGCTATAATGTAATCAAACATCATTTAATAGAGGAGAATTTAAATTTGATTACAATTAAATCCATTAGAGAATTGAAGGGCATGCAAGCTTCAGGCAGGTTATTAGCATCAATGTTTGAAGGTCTAAGGGAAGTAATTAAGCCCGGAATTACCACTTGGTCAATTGAAGAATTTTGTCAAGATTTTGTCAAAAGTCGTGGTGGCAGGTTGTCAGAGCAGGGCTTTGAAGGTTACAAATATGGGACATGTATTTCTGTTAATGACCAGATCGCCCACGCTACTCCACGTAAAGACACTGTTTTAAAAGAAGGCGATTTGGTTAAAGTTGATGTGACTTGCAATCTCAATGGCTTTGAAACAGATTCTTGTACTACTTACCCAGTAGGCAAAATTTCTCAAGCTGATCAGGATTTGATGGATACAACTAAAAAAGCCATGTACTTAGGAATTGATCAGGCAGTTTTAGGTAATCGCATTGGGGACATCGGAGCCGCAATACAGCATTTTGTAGAAGATGAGCATCATTATGGTGACGTTAAAGAATTAGTCGGTCATGGTATCCAGCCAAGTATTCATGAAGATCCAGAAGTGCCACATTGGGGTAAAGCGGGACGCGGATTAAGACTGCGTGAAGGAATGACTATTACTTGTGAACCAATGGTTGAAGCCGGTGGTGATTGGCGCATTGTTGAAAAAAGCGTTGCGGATCCTAAAGATGATTGGGTCTTTTACGCTACACCGGATGGCTCAAAATCCGCACAATTTGAACATACCTTTGCAATAACTAAGGATGGTCCTAAAATTTTAACGCTACAAAAGCCATATGATGGCTACGAAAAATACTTACCACATTTTGACGAAATGGATGACTAAATTGCATGGGTAAAAAAGCTGAGGCAATCAGGAAACGCTCTTTTTTATTTTATAAAACTGTTTCCTTGAAATTTACTCAAGGTGAAGTTTTAACAAGCGCAATTGCGGTTGCTTACTATGTTTTGTTTTCGATATTTCCGTTAATTATTATTATCGGAAATATTTTGCCGTTATTTAATATTAATACTGAACCGATTGCCAGTTATTTAAAACTGATTTTTCCAGATAAAATTGCTAAATTTATTATGCCGATAATTAACTCATTATTAAAAAGCAAATCAAGTGGTTATATTTCATTCGGTATTATATTGGCATTATGGTCTGTTTCTTCGTTAGTTAATGCTATTAGAATTGGTATGAATCGGGTTTATGGTGTTCGTGCCCAAGAATTAAAGCAAAAATGGCAAGTTACTGTTTGGACAAGATCTATTACTATTATGTTGACCAACCTCATGATTATAGTATTTGCCTTGCTTAATTTAACTTTGATTTTTGGTCAGCAGGTACTCGAATTTTTACGCCCAATTTTCTCTTTTTCTGTTGGCGAAATTGAAAAAATTTTTAGTTATCGTTACCCAGTAATTATTATCACAATGATAGGCTCACTGTATTATGTCAATTATTTTTTACCCAACATCAGATTAAAGAAAAAAGTTATCTGGCCAGGTGTTTTTACTACATTATTCGGCTGGATTATTCTTTCCTGGCTTTTTAGTTTCTATTTGCATCATTTTCGTATTAGCTGGGAAAACTATGGCATTATCGGTACTTTTATTATTTTCATGTTGTGGTTGAATATTTCCTCAATCCTCTTTTTACTGGGGACATGTGTAAATGCTGCGATAGTAACGCTTAATTACGGAGAAGTAAACTATTCAGTGGGTCGTTTAGCTGAATATATTCAAAGAAAACGCAGTCATTAAAAATTAGCGCATTCAATTTTATTTTGGTATATTAGTTTTATGATTTTAAAGAAAGCGTAAAAAATATGAAAGTAAGAAAAGCAATTATTCCTGCTGCTGGCCTTGGTACTAGGTTTATGCCGGTAACTAAAGCAATGCCTAAGGAAATGTTGCCGATTGTCGACAAACCGACTATTCAATTTATTGTTGAAGAAGCCAAAAAATCTGGTATTGAAGACATTTTGATTGTCACTGGAAAAAATAAGCGCTCGATTGAAGATCACTTTGACTCCAATCCTGAACTTGAACAAAATCTGCAGGAAAAAGGCAAGACAGGTCTGCTTAAAATGTCGCAGGAAATTACCCATTTGGGAATTAATATTTATTATACTCGTCAACCCTATCCAGCAGGTTTAGGGGATGCGATTGCCCGTGGACGTAGTTTTATTGGAGATGAACCATTTGTCGTTATGCTTGGCGACGACTTGATGATGGACAAAGTACCATTAACAAAGCAATTGATTGACCGTTATAGTGAAACTAATGCTTCCACAATTGCAGTCATGCCGGTACCACATAAAGAAGTTTATAAATATGGCATAATTGAACCAGATAGTGAAATTGCGCCTGGCTTAATAAATGTTAAATCTTTTGTAGAAAAGCCAGAAGTAGACAAGGCTCCGAGTGATTATGCCATTATTGGCCGGTATCTTTTAACTCCAGAAATTTTTCCAATTTTGGCTGAACAGAAACCAGATAAAGGCGGGGAGATTCAATTAACTGATGCGATTGATACCATGAATAAAACTCAACGGGTTTTAGCGCACGTATTTAAGGGGACTCGTCATGATGTTGGGAATAAAGAAAGTTATTTGGAAACATCGATAGAATATGGCTTAAAACATCCGGAAACGAAGGATGCATTACGTAAATATATTATTGATTTAGGAAAAAAATTAGAAGAACAAAATTAACAATAACAAATTAATCAATTATGCAATTAAAGGAACCATCATTTAATGGTTTCTTTTTTTATGTAAAATTTTTCTTAATGTCTGACTAATTACTGTCCTCGAGTTGAAAATTTTTGTATCATGCAACTTGAAACTTTTCGCTAAGGGATAGGTTAAATGAAAGATATATATATTGTTGCAGCTAAAAGAACTCCTTTTGGTCGCTATCATGGGTTATGGGCTGAAAAAAATGCAATAGATTTAGGAGAGTTAGCCTTAAGAGGAACACTAAAAAGCATTAATCTGCCTGCTGAAAAACTGGACGCCTTATTTATGGGTAATGTTTTGGGTGCTGGTTTAGGACAAAATATGGCTCGGCAAATTGCTCTGAAAACGGGTATGAGTCCCAAAAGTAGCAGCGTTACAATTAATGAAGTCTGTGGTTCAAGTTTAAAAGCTCTCAGACTGGCTCAAGGACAGATGGAACTGGGCGACTTTGACTTGGTAGCTGTTGGAGGTGCTGAAAGTATGTCTAATGCTGTTTATTTAACAGAGGACAAAGAAAAACCACAGTTTCAAAGCGAAATGTTGCAAAATGGTCTCATTGATGCTTTTTCTCATGAGCATATGGGATTAACGGCTGAAAACGTAGCAGAAAAATATGGAGTTACGCGTACAGAAATGGATGAATATAGTTTAGCTTCTCATCGTAAAGCAGTTGAAATTGTTCAGCAAAACTTTTTTCAAGATGAAATAATTGGCGTAGAAGTAAACGGTAAAATGATCCAGCAGGACGAAACAATTCGAGCTGATACTAATTTAGAAGCACTAAGCAAGTTAAAACCTGTTTTTAAGAAAAATGGTTTAGTTACAGCTGGCAATTCTTCGCCCTTAAGTGATGGTGCCAGTATGATTATTTTGGCAAGCGCAGAAAAAGTAAAGGAACTCAAACTGCAACCTCTGGCGCGGTTGGGATCGTTTGCTGAATCTGGTACTGATCCGGCATACATGGGTGTAGCGCCATATTTTGCAGTAGAAAAATTATTACAAAAAACAAACAATACCATTAATGATTATGATGCAATCGAAGTTAATGAAGCTTTCGCTGCCCCTAGCGTTGTCTTAGCTCGAAAACTCCGAATTCCACCCGCTAAACTAAACATTTTTGGTGGAGCCATTGCACTAGGTCATCCTCTTGCTGCTACCGGAACTCGTTTAGTAGGAACAGCTGTCAATATTATGAATCATATCAATGGTCATAAGGCTTTGGTAACTCTTTGTATTGGTGGCGGACAAGCAATTGCATATGAAATAGAGAAATTTTAAATGAAGTTTTATAAGTTAGCACCAGAAAAAAGACGAGAAATGCTGCAAAAACAAGGAATTAAACTGGATCAAGTTGATTCTCAGGTTTTGCATGACTTGGATTTATTAAGTGAAAATGTAATTGGTCAATTACGTTTACCTGTTGGTTTATCACAAAACCTATTGGTTAATGGTCAAAATTACCAAGTGCCAATGGTGACCGAAGAGGCCTCGGTAGTTGCAGCGGCTAATAATGGCGCTGGTATTGTTGCAAAAGCTGGTGGCTTTACCGCAAGTAGTCAACGAGACGGTATTTGGGGCCAAATTGTAATGCAGGTGGCTGAAAATTTTGAAGTCTCCAACTTGCAAGAAGTATTGCCAACCCTTATTAAAGAGACAAATACTGATTTTGCCAGTCTTGTAAGTCATGGCGGTGGAGTCCGTAAAATAGAACTTAAGCAAATAAATGATTTGCTTTATATAAAAGTATTAGTTGATCCTGCAGAGGCTATGGGTGCAAATAAAGTAAATTCAATTTTAGAATTTATGGCAGATGAGTTAGAGGATTTTGCTGGCATTAAACAAAAATTATTTGCCATTTTGTCAAATTATCCTAGCCAAATCACAACAGTCAAGGCTGCAATTCCTGTTGATTTAATAGGTGGAACAGAAATTGCCAGAAAAATTGCTTTATTGAGTCAAATTGGTCAGGACGACCCAATGAGAGCCGTTACCAATAACAAAGGAATCATGAACGGAGTTGATTCTGTCTTACTGGCAACTGGAAACGATACTCGCGCAGTAGAGGCAGCTTGTGGTGTTTTTGCAAGTAAAAAGGATACCTACACCAGTCTCAGCAAATGGCAGCTTGAAAATGAAAATCTTATCGGAAAGCTTAGCATTCCCTTGCCAATTGGAACTGTTGGCGGCTCAATTAATACCAGAAAAGATGTTAAGCAAAACTATCGTATTTTAGGGGAGAAAATTACTGCAGAACAATTGGCTAATATTATTGCTGCCATTGGTTTAGCCAATAATTTAGCAGCATTACTGGCAATTTCTACCAGGGGAATACAAGCAGGACACATGAAACTGCAGGCCAGAAATATTGTTGCAGTTTTAGATGCTACTGCTGCCGAGAAAAAAGTTGTATTCCAAAAAATCATAAATAGCAAAAAATACAGTCAATCTGCAGCTAAGGAATTTTTAAAAGAAATCAGAGAGGAAAATAATGCAAGTCGGAATTGATCAAATTGGTTTTTATACACCAAACAAATACGTTGATATGGTGGATTTGGCAAAAGCTCGAAATGAAGATCCTAATAAATTTTTGATTGGTATTGGTCAAATTAGAATGAGTGTTGCTGATCAGACTCAAGATGCAGTATCAATGGGAATTAATGCAACGCTTAGATATTTAGATCAAATTGAACGTAAAAAAGTCGGTTTATTAATCGTTGGAACAGAAAGCAGTGTTGACCAGTCTAAATCAGCTTCGCTTTTCATCAAATCGGCTTTGGAATTACCGGCAAATGTCAGAACTTTTGAAGTAAAAGAAGCTTGCTTTGGCATGACTGCAGGCATCATGATCGCTCGGGATTACGTCCGCGTTCATCCACATCATAGTGCAATTGTAATTGGCTCTGATATTGCTCGTTATGGAGTTAACACGGGGGGTGAAGTGACACAAGGAGCTGGCAGCATTAGCATGTTGATAAAGGCTGATCCCCAAATTTTGGCTATCAATAATGGACACAGCTCACACAGTGAGGATATTAATGACTTCTGGCGTCCTAATGATTCAGCAGTTGCCGTAGTTGATGGTAAATATTCTAAAAATGTGTATTTAGACTTTTTTAAACGCACATTCAAGGATTATCTTAGACAAACTGGAATAAAAACTAGTGATTTCACAGCATTACTTTATCATTTGCCTTTTGTAAAAATGGGCTTTAAAGCAAATGAATGGGCAATTACTGATCTGGATGAAAAGGCAAAAAAACGACTGACAGAGAATTTTACTGCTGCTGCTAGTTATGGCAAGGAAGTCGGTAATATTTACACTGCTTCTTTATATTTAAGCCTTTTGAGTTTACTGGAAAATACTAAATTGCCGGCAAATGCAAAAATTGGTTTATTTTCTTATGGTTCAGGGGCAATGGGTGAGTTTTATTCAGGACAAATTATTGAGGGTTATGAAAAGAATCTACATGCAAGTGCAGATCAAACAATGATTAATCGCCGTCAGAAATTAACTATTCCTGAATATGAACAAATTTTTAATCAGGCTTTAGAATTTCCACAAGATAACTTAGAGCTTCAAAGTGATGAGGAAAACGGCAACTGGTATTTTGCCGGAACCAAAAACCGCATTCGTCAATATTTCCAAAAATAGATAAAAAGGCTGCCAAACGGCAGCCTTTTTAGGTTAGCCTAACTCCATTTTGATCAGGTAAAATTTGAATACCATAAACAGCAATTCTCTCTTTTTGATTATAAATAAATATCGGAATACTGCGACCGTGAATATTTTTAACCAAGTTAATCAATTTTTCTTTTGTAAGTGACTTTTTTCCTGGAAAAAGCAAGCATTCACTGCTTGAAATTTTTACTTTTGCCAAAGGAATAGTTTTTTGACCGATAGTTAAATACAAGTTAGTTTGGTTGCTTAGATCATTGGTTAATTGTAATAAATCTGTTAATCTCATTTTTAATATTCCTATACAAATTTAAAATGTTATACTATAAGATATTATTTTAGTGAGGGTGGCTGAACTAATTGAAAAAATTAAAACATAAAAAGCTATGGCTTTCATCAATTATTATTATCTTACTAGTATGTGTATTATTTACAGGAGCAGGTTACTATTTCTTTAAAGTGGCATGTGTACCAGGTAAAAAAAGTTTTTTAAGTTCTTCAAGTAAAGTAATCAAGAAGTCAGATCCTCTTTACCGTGAAAAAATTTGGTTTAAAAAAACTGCTAAACAAAAGTGGTATATTGAATCAGCTGATGAAAAATTCAAATTAGACGCAAATTTTATTCCTTACAAAACTTCCAACAAGACAGCTATTGTTTTACCTGGATATATGGACACGAAAGAAGATATGGGAGAATATGATGCCTTGTTTCATCAATTAGGCTATAATACTTTAACTCCAGATCCGAGAGCTCAGGGAAAGAGCGAAGGAAAATACATTGGGTATGGTTGGCCGGAAAAAGATGACGTAAAAAAATGGGTCTCGTATTTATTGCAAAAATATGGTCAGAACCAACAGGTAGTAATTTATGGCTTAAGTATGGGTGCGGCAACTGCCATGATGACAAGTGGGCTTAAACTTCCTCATCAAGTTAAAGCGTTTGTAGAAGACTGTGGCTATACCAGCGTCAAGGATGAAATTGAGCATGAAGCAGGAGTCTTGTACAATATGCCTGCTTTTCCTCGTTTTCCACTAGTTGAAATTCTAAGCGGCATTAATAAGATAAAAGTTGGCTATTTCATGGGTAATGCCTCTAGTGTTAAACAGTTACATAAAAATCATAGACCAATGCTGTTTATTCATGGCAGCCGTGATAATTTTGTACCAACTAAAATGGTCTATCCTAATTATAATGCTACCAGAGGACCAAAGGAAATATGGGTAGCTCCCGGAGCTAAACATGCCAAGTCATTTTCAAAGCATCCAAAGGAATATAAAAGACGTGTTGCGACATTTTTAGCTAAATATGTGAAGTAAACTATGCATTTTATTTGCTAGCGCTTACATCTATCTGCTATTATTAAAGTGTGGTTAAGGTTACAAGATTTCTATCTCCATAATATGTTTGTTATCTAATTTTAAAATGACAAGTTTATCGCGAAAATTTGCAAAGTTTTATATATTTGTATATGAGGATTTTATCTCAAGAAATATTCTCAATTGACACCCGATCCACAAAAATAGTTGTCGCTGATTGCGACAACTATTTTACTTTTTATTTATCTTAAAGTAAGTTTAACGACACATTCACATCTAGGTGTTTGGGGTAACATGTCGACATTTTCAATCAATCTGACATTGTATGCCTCACTTAAAAGAACTAAATCTTGAGCGAGAGTAGATGGGTTACAGGAAATGTAAACAAAGGTTTTGGGTTTTACTCTCAACAGGGTTTTGATCAAACTTTTCGCTAGACCAGTTCGGGGCGGATCGACAATCAGCGCATCAATTGGAACGCCATTTTTTACTAGTTCAGGTAAAATCTTTTCCACACTTCCCTGGATATAATTAGCATTTTTGATATGATTTAATTCCACGTTATGATTAGCGTCAGCAATTGCTTCAGGAATAGTTTCAATGCCAATAACCTGCTTGACTTGATCTGATGCCAAAATTCCCAGCGTTCCCACACCACTGTATGCATCAATCAGCGTTTCATCTGGACTCAAATCTAAAAATTTAAGTGCGCGTGAATACAAAGTACTAGTTTGTACCGGGTTTAACTGAAAAAATGCTCGCGGTGACAAGGCAAACTTTTTGCCTAAAATTTCATCAGTGATTTGATTTTTACCTGCTACTTTAGTGGTTTTGTTGCCCCAGACTTGTGGGTTGCGCCAATCAGTTTCATTTTGATAAACACTAACCACATCTGGAAGCCTTATAATTTCTTTTGCAAGTTGATTAATATTTTTAAGGCTGTGTCCTACGATAATTAAAGTTACTTGAATTTCGTGAGTAGCATAGGCTTGACGTACTACAATGGTCTTAAGACCATCAAAGTGCCGAAAAGGATCTGCAATTCTAATGTGCAATTTTTCCACTAAACTTTTAATTTTACGTTCGGTGTCTTGGGTTGCCTCACTTTGAGTTGGCATTTCAGGCAAATCAAACAGTTCGTGTGAGTTAGGTGCAAAAAGCCCCAAACTGGTCTGACCATGAGATTGTTCAATTTGATATTGAGCTTTATTGCGGTAATGCCATTCTTCTGGAGCCGGAATTGTTTTTTTAACTTTATACTTGCTGTAACCGCGTGGATGATATTTTTTAAGAGCTTCAAGAACATTGTCACGCTTGAATTCAAGCTGTTTAGGATAATCTAAATGAGCAAGTTCGAGTCCACCAATTTCTGGATTGACATTAGTGGGGAAAGATACTCTATCAGGACTTTTTTCCTTAATGCGGACAAGCTCAGCTTCAATATAGCGTGGATATTCTGTAATAATTTTGGCAACAACTACTTCATTAGGCAGGGCACCGGGAATAAAAATTATTTTTTTGCGGTAATAGCCGATGCCTTCACCATTGATTCCTAGTCTTTTAATTGTAATAATAATATCTTTATCTTTTGGATTATTTTGATTAAATTTCTTGTACATAATTTTCTTTCTACAATAAAATATTAAATGTTAATAATTTATTGTACTCCCTGGAAAAAGTTTTTAGCAAGAAAGAGCAAAATTTGCTAGCATGGATTTAGGGAGTAGAAAGGTGAGTCACTATGGCAATAATTACTAAAGTCAGCAGCCAAAAAAGACCCGGTCGTTTTAATATCTTTTTAGACGGCAAATATTCTTTTTCGGCTGCTGAACAAACTGTGGCTGAGTTTATGCTCTTAAAAGGGCAGGAGCTTTCTGAAGAACAAATTGTGGAAATTAAACAATTTGATACAGATGCTAAAGCAACTAATATTGCAACTAAATTTTTAAGTTATGAGCCCAGAACAGTTTTTGAAGTTTTACAATACCTCAATAAACATGACATTGACAATGAACCTGCACAAGCAGCAGTTAGTCAGCTGACAGAAATGGGTTTTTTAGATGATGCCAAGTACGCTCAATTGATGATTAGACAAGATTTACGTATAGGTACTGATGGACCACTTAGTTTAAGCAATAAGCTTAGACAAAAAGGAATTGATCCTGAAATAATCGACAATGCTTTAGCTGAAGTAGATGACGATAAGTGGCTGGATGCAGGCAAAAGAGTTCTCAAATCAATGAGAAGCAAAGTGGGCAAATTAGCAAAACGTGAGCTGGAACGAAAAATGACGGTGAAATTATTAAGTCATGGCTTCTCCAGTTCTCTGACCAGCACAATAATTGCTCAAATTGATTTACCACAAAATGATGAAGACCAAACAGAAGCCTTAAAAAGGCAGGGCATAAAAGCATATAAGCGCTTTCGGCGTTTACCAGAAAGCGAAAGACAAAATAAAATACGTAATTATCTCTTCACACATGGATTTGCCAGTAACGAAATTGATGCCTTTCTTGCTGGCGAAATTATTCCTTTAGATGAATTAGCTGAATATTAGGAGAATTTATGAAAAAACTGCAAAAAAAAGTAACATTCGTTGGTCGTCCTTTTCCAGATCAAGTGATGGATGAACAAAAAACTTTTAATCAGGCAAACATGGAAATGGAACAAAATCAAGTTTTCCAAGATTTTATTAGCAAAAACAATTTGAAAAATACTAGGAGCAGTATGGTGGTTTTTGGTCCTGAAAATTTCATGTATTGGTATGGTGTTGTTGCACCAAACAATATTAAAGTTCCTCAAGGTTTAATGAAATTTGTTTTGCCTGAAACTCAAGTAGCAATTGAAGAAAAAACTAATCAAAACATTTCCTTTTTTAGTCAACCTTTAAATATGGTAATTTCACAGTTTTTAGCTGCTGTTGCAGATGAAGGCATTAAAATTTACCAAAATCCGGGAGATAGTTTAACTCCTTATATTTTGCAAAACTTGAATTTAGACACAAAAAAACTGACCCAAGAATTATATCTTGAAGACAGTCTTAAAAATTAGTGTTGTTTGGGATCAATTGACAGGTTATCATACTCCACATATGCACCAAGGCAAGTTGACAAAAGCATGATCAGCATCACGATACCAACTGATTTGCCCACAATCTGATCTAGTGTTAAAAATTCTCTGACTACAAAAGTGGCAGCAAAGCAAAGAATGAAATCCAAAATTACATTAGCAATTTGCAAAAAGTAGCGTCTTCTGATACTGAAAAAACGTAGCAGTTGCTTCAAGAAGCCATCGTTTATTTCAACTGCCAGCAAATCGACCGGTCTTTGAATCGTTGCCTTAATTGCAAACATAATTAAGGCACCGACTGTTGCACCAATACTAGTGCGAAAAAGATCAGCTGAATGTAAAACCAGAGCATCATAACCAATACCAATAATGGTTAAACTACACAGATAGGGAATTAACAGTAAAAACGTGAAAACAAGTATGACATGACTTTTTTTCATAGTTTGACCTCATTTCTTACGTGCTATTCTAACATATTGTTTGCGTACATGATATAATGTTGGTATTTAATACGTTATTTTAAGAAAGAGAGCAATAAAATGGCTAGCGACCCCGACAAGGGGAATTTATTTGAGCGTTTCAAAAATAAATTTTCCCCTACAAATGATGAAGAAACAAGAGAGCACTTAATTACAGAAATTGAAGATTTACATAAAGACAAGAAAATTAGTGACAATGAATTTTCAATGTTAAATGCAGTTTTGGATTTTCAGGGACGGATGGTACGTGAAGTGATGGTACCCAGAATTGATGCTTTCATGGTTGATTGCCAGGAAAGTTTGCAGGATCATCTAAAAGAAATACTGCGTGAACCATATTCCAGAATACCGGTTTATCAACATGATAAGGACAAAATAGTTGGTATCATTCATATTCGCACTGTTTTGCGTAAAGCTTGGGAGAAGGGCTTTGACAAAATTACTTACGATGATGTAATGAATCCTCCTCTTTTTGCGCCAGAAACAACTGAACTTAGAGAACTACTCGTAGAAATGCAGCAAACACAGCAGCAATTAGCTATCTTGACAGATGAATATGGTGGGGTTGTCGGAATTGCAACCATTGAGGATATTATTGAGGAGATAGTCGGTAATATTGATGATGAAGTAGATCAAACTGAGGTTTTAGTGCATCAGATTGCACCAAACAAGTTTGTCATTTATGGTAAAATGCCTCTTGATGATTTTAATGAACAATTTGGCACGGATCTTGAAATGGAAGATGTGGATACCATTGCCGGCTATATGATTACCAAATTAGGCATAATTCCTGCAAAAGGCGAAAAACTCTCAGTCAAATTAGACAATGGCATGGTTTTAACTACCAGAAGAATGATGCGTTCAAGACTAATGACAGTTTTATTAACTATACCTGAAGCAAAACCTAAAAAGAAAGAAGAACAAAATACTTAATGAGTAACGAACTGTTAGACAAAGTAAAAAGAAGAAGAACATTTGCTATCATATCGCATCCAGATGCAGGGAAAACTACGATTACGGAGCAAATGCTTCTTTTTGGTGGCGTGATTCGCAGTGCTGGGACAGTTAAAGCACGTAAAAGCGGTCATTATGCTACAAGTGACTGGATGGAAATTGAAAAGCAACGTGGCATTTCAGTTACCAGCTCCGTCATGCAATTTGAATATCAGGGAAAGAGAATTAATATTCTTGATACTCCTGGGCATGAAGACTTTTCTGAAGATACTTATCGTACTTTAATGGCAGTTGACTCAGCTGTCATGGTTATCGATTCTGCTAAAGGTATCGAACCTCAAACTAAAAAATTATTTAAGGTCGTAAAACAAAGGGGGATTCCAATTTTTACCTTCATGAACAAGTTGGATCGTGACGGCAGACCTCCGCTAGATTTGATTGCTGAACTTGAAGATCTGCTGGGCATTGAAGGCGTGGCTATGAATTGGCCAATTGGTTCAGGCCAAACCTTACAGGGATTGTATGATATCGCTAATAACAAAATTGAAATGTATCATAAAGATGGATCTGACCGCTTTTTGTCACTAGATAAAGATGGTAAATTGCCGGACAGTGAACCCTTTAGTCAAAATCCTCAATTTCAAGATACACTAGGAGAAATTGAATTAATTAAAGAAGCCGGTAACCAGTTTGACTTACAAAAGATTGCTAAAGGAGATCAAACTCCGGTATTCTTTGGCTCTGCTTTAACAAATTTTGGTGTTGAAACTTTCCTGCAAAGCTTTGTCAAACTGGCTCCTGCACCTGCAAGTCATACAGTTAATGAAACTGAAGAACTGGCTCCTGATGATTCAGAATTTTCGGGTTTTGTGTTTAAAATTCAGGCTAATATGAATCCTCATCACCGTGATCGCATTGCTTTTGTTCGTATTGGCAGTGGCGAGTTTAAAAAGGGATTGGACGTTACTTTGGCTCGTACAGGTAAACCAATAAGGTTAAATAATGCGACAGAGTTTATGTCCAGCGAAAGAGTACAGGTTTCGGATGCTGTAGCAGGAGATATTGTTGGACTTTATGATACTGGTAATTTTCAGATAGGTGACAGTATCTATGCCGGCAAAGACAAAGTGGTTTACCCACCACTGCCAGAATTTACACCGGAATTATTCGTAAGGGTCACTGCTAAAAACGTTATGAAACAGAAATCATTTCATAAAGGAATGGTACAACTGGTTCAAGAAGGTGCAATTCAGTTATACCAAAATTATCAAACTGATGAGTATATCTTAGGTGCAGTCGGTCAATTGCAATTTGAAGTCTTTAAATTCAGAATGAAAAATGAGTATAATTCTGATGTTGAAATGACTAATATTGGTCATAGAGTAGCCCGTTGGATTGACCCTGAACAGCTGGATCCTGCCATGGCTAATAGTCGAAACCTACTGGTTAAAGATCGCTATGGTCAACCACTATTTTTGTTCGAAAATCAATTTGCTGAACGATTTTTCAAAGATAAGTATCCTGATGTTAAATTAACCGAAAAATTATAACAAAAAAGCTGGTTTTTAAACCAGCTTTTTTTATTTATCGATATGGATTTCAATTACATGTTGGCTTTCATCAATTGTCAACTTATATATAGGATCTTTTTC
The DNA here is from genome assembly GCF_019972815.1 of Lactobacillus huangpiensis. Taxonomy (GTDB): domain Bacteria; phylum Bacillota; class Bacilli; order Lactobacillales; family Lactobacillaceae; genus Lactobacillus; species Lactobacillus huangpiensis. The sequence goes on along the minus strand of NZ_BPPA01000006.1, from coordinate 79,102 downwards.
CTGAATAAGTCGTTTAATGACAAAATCTGTTTCGTCCTTGCGTACACGGCGATTGTGGTTTTCCAAGACAATTCCGATCGCTTTATCACTTTCGGTGTAGATAACGGAAGTATTGCCTAGAGAGTAAACTTTGACGTAATTTACGTTAGTCGTATTTAGTTGACTATGAACTAGGTCCTTATAACTATTGGTTACATCTATTAAATGCATGGATTTCACCCGTTTCTTCTAGTAGCTCTTTTTTATTTTAGTATACAACTAATCTAAACTTTTTTCTTTAGTAAAAAGCATGATTATCATAATTTACAATAACCATGCTTAATAAGAATTGACTTAGTTAGTAATTATCACTGCTGTTTTCTGAATTTACAACATTTTCATTTTCGCTTATGACAATTTTGTTGTCAGAAACATTTGCTAGTAAGTTTTTTGCTGCAGGGTGGTCAAGCTTATAGTCAGCAACTTTATCTTCAATTTCTTCCTGAATAGTTCTGCGCAGAGGTCTTGCTCCCATAGCAGGATTATAGCCTTCTTCAACAAGTTTCTTCTTGGCATCGTCGCTAACAGTAATCTGTAAGCCCTGATTTTTAACCATATTGTTTACATCGTCAAGCATCAAATTAACAATCTTAATCAGATCATCTTTAGTTAATTCATTGAATTCTATTACATCATCTAAACGGTTTAAAAATTCTGGTTTGAAGAATTGACTCATTGAACTTCTGGCAGAATCCGGCTTATCCTTAGAATTTTCAGCTGCGAAACCAACACTGGTATTCTTAATTCCCTGACCAGCATTAGAGGTCATGATAATAATTGTGTCTTTGAATGATACTGTTCTACCTTGAGAATCAGTCAAACGACCATCATCGAGGATTTGTAAAAATAGATTCATAACAGCTGGGTCAGCCTTTTCAATCTCATCAAGCAATATCAAACTGTATGGGTGTCTTCTAACTCGTTCAGTCAATTGACCGGCTTCTTCATAACCCACATAACCAGGTGCAGATCCGATAAGCTTAGACACTGAATATGATTCCATATATTCTGACATATCAAAACGAATCAAAGCATTCTCTGACCCAAACATTTGTCTGGCTAATTGTTTAGCTAGTTCAGTTTTACCGACTCCAGTTGGTCCAACAAATAAGAAAGAGCCTATCGGACGACCAGATTTGTTAAAGCCAATTCTGTTACGCCTAATTGCCCGAGCCAGTTTATCAACAGCCTTGTCTTGGCCAATGACGTGAGCTTTCAGGTTTGGTGCCAGATTTTGCAGCTGGTTTTCTTCCTGCTTTTGCAAATCGCCCACAGGAATGCCAGTTTTTTCTTCAACAATCTTATTCATAATCTTGCTGGTAATAATAGGAGATTTGTCAGGATCGACTTTTTGATCCTTCATCTTATTATATTTTTCAATTTGATCGCGGTAGTATGCAGCTTTTTCATAGTCTTCGTTCTTTAAAGATTCTTGTTTTAATTTTTGTGCTGCATCAATCCGTTCCTTCATTTTATCTTTATCAACGTACGGAATTGTCAGATTCATTCGTGAACCTGCTTCATCAAGCAAATCGATAGCCTTATCAGGTAAAAATCTGTCCTGGATATAACGCTCGGATAATTCAGCAGCAGCTTTTATGGCATCATCAGTATAATGTACATGATGGTAGTCTTCATAACGCTTTTGGATGCCTTTCAAAATCCGAATAGTTTCTGGAACTGACGGCTCTTTAACATCGACGGGCTGAAAGCGTCTTGCTAAAGCAGAATCTTTTTCAATTTCACGATATTCTTTTAATGTAGTAGCACCGACTAGTTGCAGATCGCCACGGGCAAGAGCGGGTTTAATAATATTGCCTGCATCCATTCCGCCTTCAGCATTCCCCGCGCCAACAATTTCATGAATTTCATCAATAAATAGTATAATGTCATCGTGATTTTCCACTTCTTTAAGAAGTTGCTGCATACGCTGTTCAAATTGGCCACGAATACCTGTACCTTGCACTAAAGAAACTACGTTTAATGATATTATTCTTTTATCTTGTAATTTGGCAGGAACCGAGCCATCAACAATTTGTTGAGCTAAGCCTTCAACCACAGCAGTTTTACCTACTCCGGCTTCACCAATTAAAACTGGGTTATTCTTTGTTCTGCGGTTTAAAATCTCAATGACGCGTGCAATTTCTTTATCACGTCCAATGACTGGGTCAATTTTGCCTTTTCTTGCTAATGCAGTTAGATCTGTACCATATTGATCTAAAAGTGAACGACTACCTCCGGTACCATTATTACCATTGTTAGGTCCACCATTATTCATTCTAGGGTCTCCTGGATTTCCAGCATTGCCATTATAGTTAAACAGGTCGCTGAAATCACCAAAGAAGCCATTATTGTCATTATTCATATTAATATTTCCTTGTTGTTTAAGTTGTTGATAACATTGTCCGCATAAATTAATTTCTCGACTTTGTCCATTAACTTTTGCAAATAAGTGAATGGAAGCTGGTCGTTTTTGACAGTTTTGACAAAGCATTGTATTACCGCCTTTCATATCAGTTTACTAAATTATATAATTAGCACTCGGAATAATCAAGTGCTAAAACTTGGATCTTATTATTTGTAAGTACGGTAAATATGCTAAAATACATGTAGGCAAAATCAAAAATATTGCTGAATTAATATAGGATAAAAGCGGTGGTAAATTTGGATTATCAAAAAATTCTTGAGCAGTTGGCAGATGGTGAACTAGATCATTATGAAGTTGATCCTCAAAACGCTTTTGAATTTCAATCTGCATTAAGGTCTTTTGGTAAGAGGCAAAACATAACGGGAAAGGCTTTGCGGGGTGGTAAAATAATTTATTCGCAGTCTAAGACTGGAGTTTAGTGATGTAAACTGTTACATTTATGTTGTCTAATTCACAAAAAAATGATAGTCTAAGTAAGCGAATAGGTATTTATTACCGTTTTGATTTTTTGAATTAAAAGGAGATATATATAATGGAAAAACGCGATTTTCATGTTGTTGCAGAAACAGGTATTCATGCTCGTCCAGCTACATTGCTAGTACAAGCTGCTTCTAAGTTTGGTTCAGATATCAACTTGGAATACAACGGTAAATCTGTTAACTTGAAGTCAATCATGGGTGTTATGTCACTCGGAGTTGGTAAAAATGCTGATGTTACGATCAGTGCTGATGGTGATGATGAAAAAGACGCAATTAACGCTATTTCTGAAACAATGAAAAAAGAGGGTTTAGCTGAATAATGACCAAGACATTAAAAGGAATTGCTGCAAGTGATGGTATTGCTGTAGCACCAGCCTATCTCTTGGTTGAACCTGATCTTTCATTTTCAAAAACTACAGTTAGCGATGTTGAAAGTGAATTAACACGGTATAAGAAGGCAATTTCAGTATCAACTGCTGAAGTTGAAAAAATCCGTGATAGCGCAAAGAAGAGTTTAGGTGAAGATGAAGCTCAAGTCTTTGAAGCTCATCTGATGATTTTAAACGATCCTGAATTTACTGGTGCCATCGAAAATGAAATCAAAGAGCAAAAAATTAACAGTGAAGCTGCACTTGATGAAACTGCTCAAAAATTCATTACAATTTTTGAAGGCATGACTGATAACGAATACATGCAGCAACGTGCAGCTGATGTACGAGACGTTTCAAAGAGAATTATGGCTCATTTACTAGGTAAAGAGTTGCCTAATCCCGCATCGATTGATCACGAAGTAATTGTGGTAGCCCATGACTTAACCCCAAGTGACACTGCTCAATTAAACAAGAAGTTTGTTAAGGGCTTTGTAACTGACATTGGTGGTAGGACTGCTCACTCTGCTATTATGGCTCGTTCTCTTGAATTACCAGCTGTTGTTGGTACTGACTCAATCACAAAAGATGTTCAAAATGGTGATGCTGTTGCTGTTGATGGTCTTAGCGGTGATGTTGTCGTTAAGCCGACGGACAGCGAAATTGCAGACTATAAGCAAAAGAGTGCTGATTTCTTGAAGCAAAAAGCTGAATGGGAAAAGTTAAAGGATGAGCCTTCAGTAACTGCGGATGGTAAAAAATTCACAATTGCAGCAAATATTGGTACGCCAAATGATATGCCGGGTGTGAATGACAATGGTGCTGAGGCTGTAGGCCTTTATAGAACTGAGTTCTTGTACATGGATTCAAAAGACTTTCCAACAGAAGATGAACAGTTTGAAGCCTATAAAGAAGTCCTTGAAGGCATGCATGGCAAGCAGGTTATTATTAGAACCATGGATATCGGTGGTGACAAGCACCTTGACTACTGGAACTTGCCAGAAGAAATGAACCCATTTTTGGGAGTGCGTGCAATTAGGCTTTCACTGCAAAATGAAGAAATTTTCCGTACTCAGCTTCGTGCCTTGTTACGTGCATCTGCTTATGGTAAGTTGGGTATCATGTTCCCAATGATTGGTACCATTAATGAATTACGTAAAGCTAAAGCAATTTTAAGTGAAGAAAAAGACAAGTTAGTTGAAAAGGGAGTTAAGATCGGTTCAGATTTGGAAGTTGGAATGATGATTGAGGTTCCAGCTGCTGCCGTTTTAGCCGACCAACTTGCAAAAGAAGTTGATTTCTTCTCAATTGGTACTAATGATTTAATCCAATATACAATGGCTGCTGATCGTGGTAATGATAACGTTTCTTACTTGTATCAACCAGCGAACCCATCTGTTTTACGTCTGATTAAACATACAATTGATGCAGCTCATGAAAATGGTATTTGGTGTGGCATGTGTGGTGAAGCTGCTGGAGACAGCACCATGTTCCCAATTCTGTTGTCAATGGGCTTAGACGAGTATTCAATGAGTGCTACCTCGATTTTACGAATCAGAAGTTTGATGAAGAAGCTTGACACTAATGACATCAAAGAATTAGCAAATAAAGCTTGCTATGTTTCAGAAACTGCTGAAGAAAACGAAAAATTAGTTAGCGATTTAATGAAAAAAGTAAATAAATAAATATTAATATTCAAAAAGGGTACATTCTTAAAGTTTTTGTATCCTTTTTTAATTTCTTTAATCTTTCTTGGCAAAAAGTTCACAGAATATTCACGTTTTGAACTTAACATAAGAATGTAATTAGTTATCAAAAACACTACTTACAAAAAAGAAGTAGTATGTTATAATAATTTAGAAAACAATTAAAAGGAGCGTGAAATATATGGTCAACTTATATATATCTCCGAGCTGTACATCATGTCGCAAAGCAAAGGCTTGGTTAAAGAAACACGATATTCCGTTTAAGGAAAGGAATATTTTTTCTGAGCCGCTGACAAAAGACGAACTTATGCAAATATTGCGAATGACTGAAAACGGTACGGAAGAAATTATTTCTACGCGTTCAAGAGCCTTTCAACAACTTAAAGTTAATCTTGATGATCTATCAATAGACCAACTGCTTGACTTAGTGGAAAAGAATCCTAGTTTATTAAGACGTCCAATCATTATGGATGATAGGCGTTTGCAAGTTGGGTATAATGAAGACGAAATTCGTCGCTTTTTACCAAGAAAAGTACGTCGTCTTGAGCTTGAAGAAATGCAAAAGATAGCTGATTTATAAAATTCAGGTAAGTTTAAAATAAAAGCGTTAGTTTTTAAACTAACGCTTTTATTTTATTAGCAAAGTACGCTACAATAGAACAAAGAATCTGATGGAGGTGAGAACTCATGCAAGTAGATCATATAAACAATAATACGATTCGCGTGAGAATAGGTAAACAAGAGTTAGCTAATCGTGGTCTCAAAGTTTTGGATTTACTAGGTGATAAAAATAAAATCCAGCATTTCTTTTACTCAATTTTGGATGAAATTGATACTGATCACTCTTTTAGTCAGGATGCACCGGTAACTTTTCAAGTAATGCCTAATAACGGTGGACTTGATTTACTAATCACTAAAGTAACAGAAAAAGATCGTAATAATCTTGCTCAATTATTTGATAATGATTTTGCCAACAACGGCAATAAAAAGAACAATGATGCTCGCAAGTCTTTTCTCGACCTTGAACCTGAAAATGAGGAAGAAGATAAAGAAGGTTCAAGTGAGCCAGCAGATTCTTCTCAACCTAAGGTTAAGAAACAGTTTTGGAAATTGCAGAAAAAACAGGCATACTGCTTTACTGATCTTGATCAGGTAACTGAATTAGCAGACAGTCTTGAAGCAAGTGATTTATCTTCCAGCCTATATTTCGAACGAGGTAAATTTTATTTAGAGCTGATTTTTACTGATCAAGAATATTCAGAAATAAAGCCAGCAGATGCATGGGCAATTGCAAACGAATATGGTATAAAAGTAAAGACAAGTGAAATGGCTCGCGTGCGAACAAATGGTAAATGTTTGTTATCTCATGATGCTTTAGACCGATTACGCCAATATTTTAGTGATATTAAATAAAATAGCAAAATAGCTGAATAAAAAGGCAGGTAAAACCCTGCCTTTTTGCGTATTTATTCTTAGGTGATAAATATGTACGCAGCATTGTTAAATAATATTTTGGTTTTAGCAATTGAGGAAGCCAAGTTGCCCCAAAGTAACAATAAAATTAAAAAACATTATTTTTGTCCACACTGTGAACGAGAAATGCGATTAGTAAGTAAAGATAAGCGACCCTACTTTAAACATATACCATCTGAAATTAACTTATGCGGGGAAAATAAAGAACATGCGCAAAGTAAAAAAATACTGACTCAAGCATTGAGAGAGGTACATTTTGATGCTCAATCAGAGGTCAGTCTTGCTAATGGACAATTGCGAGCTGATGTATTGGCATCTTCAAATTTAGCCTTTGAAATTCAGTGTGCTCCTCTTAATAAGTCAGAATTTCGACATCGCCATTTTTTATATAAACAAATAGGCATTAAGGATATATGGATAGTTGGTAAGAGGCACTTTTTATTACAAAACTTGAAAAAATCTCAACTCATTTTCTTTCGTAAAAATAATTTTTGGCGAGATTATTATTTAGAGATTGATCCTTTTAAAAAGATTATTCGGTTAAAATATAACGTTTTGCTTGAGCCGCTAACAAATAAAGTTCATTTTCAAGAAGAAAAATTTGGTATCGGTGCAAAAGGCTTAAAAAAATTATGGAATTTTCAGCCATTGTTACAGAAATATCATGTTAATCCTAAACAGCAAAAACAATATTTGCAAATGCAGCTTGCACATAAAAGCTTGAAAGGCAAACAAATTGCAAATTTGTTATATAAAAAACGACAAACCATAGATGATTTGCCGCTTTGGGTTTTTAACAATTTTCGTAAAATAAATTCGCCAGATAATGTAAGTAAATATTTAAATCAACCGTAAATGTCGTACAGGGTAATAATTTTTTGGCTCTCTGGCAACACAACCATTATCCTTAAGAAGCTTTATCAGTTTATCATGTGCAAGAATACCTTCTAACATTACACCATTATAATTGCCACTTTCATTAAAAATAATAGTAGTAGGAAAATTGCGGACGTTGAATTTACGCGCAAGATCTTTGTCTTGTTGAATTGAATCATCAACATAGCGGGCAATTTTGCGGCTATTAATGCGACTAAAATCCAAGTCTATACTTTGCGCAATTTCTCTAGGCAAACTTTCTGAGTATTTATTAAAATCGGTACTCATAACACGCTGTAAAGCTACTAAATAAGCACGTGCTTTCTTGTTGCCATATTCTATCTTGATTGCATTGTAGTGCCGTAAAGCCTGGAAAGAAGCAATTGTATACTTCGGTATATCTTTTATTTTCTGGCCATTATTTTTTCTTCTAATAATGTCCTCTTTTATTACTTTTGAATTTATGATCGGAACAAAATGAAAAGAAGAGTTGATATTAAGTTCATCAATCGCGTCTTTGATTAAAACTTCCGTATCATAACAATAAATACCAACGGAATTAACAAAAAGAAAAATCTCGAACATGATCAGGCTCCTCCAATACTGATTGTTAAGTATAAAATGATTAAAAATCTACCCTTTTAAAAAGTTCACTCAATCATATTCTAACACAATGTATGTAAGCGCGTGCAACTTTTGCTTGGTTAGTATTAGTATAATTTTGTGTAAATTTATACTCTTTTTTTAATTCTGCAAGAATCTGCTCTATTAAATCTGGATTATGGTTTTCAATCTCAAGCTCAAAATCTTCGTAGTTATCTGGATAAGTGTTATCATCAAAAGTCAGTTCACAATTTTGTGGTCCATTCGCTAATATACGGTGAGTTTTGCAGAAAGTTTGTAAATGCAGTTTTAACTTCTGTGAAAATTTCTGATCCAAATATTCTCCTACGCTATACTTAAAAATTATAGGCGATCCTTTTGCTACATGCTTAATTAATGCTTTAGCTTCATCTAATTTTAAGGAATCATTAATTTCTATTGCTTCATGAAAATCGTGTTGTATGGGATTCTTATTTGGAACCTTCAGAGTTTGCTCTGCATGGTCACTAAAAAGCCTAATGCGACAGCTTATGTTATATTGTTTTAGCAAACTGTCCGTAGTATCAAAATAATAATTTTCTTGTGTAAAGCTTTGCTTTACTGGAAAATCATGACAAAGTTTTTGGTATATTGCCTTAGGTAAGATGATTTTTGCTTCAATTTCATTATTTTGAGACATTTAATATTACTCCATTCAATTTTGTTTATGAAAGAAATACTTTAATATTCTGTAGCAAAATCTATATTTTTCAAAAGTAGTTTCTAAAAATCAAAAACAAATGTCATTAAATTTTAAAATTTTCTAAATAAGTAAAATAAGTGCTAAAGCTATGATAGTATAGCCTAATTGAAATTAATAAATTTATCATAATATCAAAAGGTTTAATGTGCAAGAAAAAAGACTTTGTAATAAGGCTTTAGGCACCTGTATAGAAAAACAGGGATTATTTTATTAAGGTAAATGACCATATGAAATTGCTATCATATAAATTATGTTAAAATGAATATGCTGTTTGAGAAAGGGTTATTTCTATGAATTATGACTGGGATAATTTTTTATGGCCATATGAAGAGGCCGTGCGAGAATTAAAGGTGAAATTTCGTTCTTTAAGACAAAGTTTCTTGACAAAGGGAGAACATTCACCTATAGAATTTGTGGTCGGCAGGGTGAAAACTGTTGACTCAATTAAAGAAAAAATGAAAAGACGTGTAATTAGTTTCGACGTTATTGAAACTGATATGCAAGACATAGCGGGAATTAGAATAGTTTGTCAATTTGTCGATGATATTTATAAGGTGGTAGACTTAATTCATACACGTGCCGACATGGAAGTCATTGAAGAACGTGATTATGTGAAAAATGCTAAACCTTCGGGCTATCGCTCTTATCATATGGTTATTTCATATACTGTTTATTTGCCGACTGGTCCAAAAAAATTATTAGCTGAAATTCAGATTAGAACATTGGCAATGAACTTTTGGGCAACGGTAGAACACACTCTCAATTACAAATATCAGGGTTCTTATCCTAAAGATATTTCTGAAAGACTAAAATCTACTGCAGAAACGGCATATAAGCTTGATGAAGAAATGTCATTAATTAAAGATGAAGTGCAAGAAGCTCAGAAAGTTTTTACCAAAAACAAGGGTAAGGAAAAATAATGAGAATTACAATTGCCCATAACACCAATCAGGAGACACTAAAGGTAGTGGCGCACTTGCGAAAATTGTTAGAAACCAAAGAGGGCGTTGTCTTTGATGCCAAGTATCCAGATGTAGTGATTACGGTCGGTGGAGACGGAACTTTGATAAATGCTTTTCACAGATATGAAAACCAAATCAGTTCAATTCGCTTCATCGGCATCCATACTGGACATCTGGGCTTTTATACTGATTGGCGTGGTCCTGAAGTTGATAAAATGGTAGATGCTTTATTTTTAAGAGAACCTGAGTCTGCCAGCTATCCGCTGTTAGAGGTGGAACTTCTAACTGAAGCTAATGAAAAGAAACACTTTTTAGCTTTAAATGAGTCAGCAGTAAAGCGCATTTCACATACGCTTGAAGCTAAAGTTTACATTGATGATCAGTTATTTGAAAATTTCCGCGGAGATGGTTTATGTATTTCAACTCCAACTGGCTCAACAGGTTATAATAAATCGCTTGGTGGTGCCGTGATCCATCCGAGACTTAAAGCCTTACAGATGGCAGAAATAGCTTCTATTAACAATAGTATTTTTAGATCTTTGTCATCACCAATTGTACTCGCTCCCCAGCAGTGTGTTACCATAGTTCCTAATGCTGATCATTTTGTAATGACCATTGATGGTCGTCGCATTAACATTAGAAATGCTAAAAAGATTAATTACCGTATTTCTAGTAAGGAAATTCATTTTGACAGGTTTGGACATACCCATTTTTGGTCAAGGGTTCAAAGTGCATTTATTGGAGATAACGATGACACTATTTAAAGTTACTGTAGATGAAAAGGCCCCCAAAAAACTGGGGATTTTTTTATTAAAGAATGGTTTTTCAAAAAGAGCTGTCAATAATGCTAAAAATGCGGGTGGCTTAATTCTTGTTAATCATAAAAGGCGCTATACAAACTTCAATTTACATGTTGGCGATGAAGTGATTTTCATTCCGGGTCAGGAAAAGCATAATCCATGGCTCACACCTTCCCAAAAACCTATTGAGGTTGTTAAAGAAACTGAAAACTACCTGGTTGTTAATAAGCCTGCAGGGATTTTATCGATTCCTTCCCGCTATGATGATAACGCACTCGTTAACCAAATTTTAGGTTATTTTGAGCGCAAAAAAAGTGTGAATATCAAGCCACATATTGTAACGCGACTTGACCGTGACACTTCTGGTTTGGTTTTAGTTGGTAAAAATGCTATTGCGCATGCACGTTTTAGTCAGCTCAAAAAGGATAAATTTATTAAAAAGTACCATGCAATAGTTCATGGTAATTTTGGTTTAGACGAACTAAAGGGCATCATAGATCAGCCAATTGGACGAAAAGGAACTTCGATTGTACGTAGTATTGAACCCACTGGTAAGAAAGCAAAAACGGCATATAAAGTGATTGCACAAAAAGAAAATGCCAGTATAGTAGAACTACGCCTTTATACCGGGAGAACTCACCAGATTCGTTTGCACATGCAATATCTTGGTCATCCGTTATATGGAGATCCATTATATGGGCAAAAAGATAATTTCAAACGACAAGCATTAAATTGCTTTTACTTAGAATTTCCTGATCCGTTCAGTAAAGAAAGGCAAGTTAGTATTGAGATCCCTGATCCAATTGATATGCAAGAATTATGGCAGAATATTCCGAAATAGTTTTAGCACATGTAATAAAAAAGAGTTGTCATTATTTTAGACAACTCTTTATTTGTTTTGGAAAAATTATTCGCTAAAAAGCACGCGGGTTCCTTCTGGAACAAAAATATTCTTTTGCACAGGAGTCAAACAGCCATTTTCCGCATCCCTGGTATATAAAGTAGCATTATCAGAATTTTGATTAGTTGCTACTACATATTTTTCGTCTTTATCCCAGTTAAAATCTCGCGGAAATTCGCCAAAGGTTGAGATTCTTTGACGCAACTGTAAAGTGTGATCATCGTTGACTGCAAAAACAGTAATAGTATCGTGACCACGATTGGAAGCATAAATAAATTTACCATCTTTACTAATTTTAATAGCAGCCGCTCCATTGTGGTCGGAATAATCATCAGGAATAGTTGAATAAGTGGCAATACTCTTAAATTGCCAATTAACCTCATCAAACTTGACTAAATTAATTTTGCTTGAAAGCTCACCAACAACATAAAAATAATTGCCATCAGGACTGAAAACAATGTGGCGACTGCCAAAGCCTGGCTCGTTTTGATATTTAGCTAAATGATGCAGCTTATCATTTTTAAAGCTATAAAAATCAACACAGTCATTGCCTAAGTCGCAACTTACAAGATTTCCTTGTGGTGTTTGATCAAAAAAATGCGGATGGGGACCATCAGCTTGTTCAGGACAAGGCCCCAGGCTATCTGCAGTGTGAGTCACTGAATCCAAAAAAGTTAACTTGCCATCATCATCAAATGAGAATACAGCTAAAACTGCTGTATGGTAATTGGCAGTATAAAGCAATTTCTTTTTCTGGTTAATGCCAATGTAGGCAGGTGACGAACCGGGAGTTAAGTATGAATCTTTTTCCTGATCCTTACCATCAACGAGTTCAAATGAGCTGATGCCACCTTTATCGCCAGCGTTATTAATAGTAAAAATAAGCTTGCCATCTTGAACAAAATAGGTTGGACCTCCAACTTTTATTACTTCTTTAGCTGGTCCCATTTGCATTTCCAGACCGTTTTCATCGAGTGTGAGTGGTAATTCATAGATTCCCGTTGATTTTTTTTTGGTATATCCTCCAATTAATAATTTCATGCTTGAAAAGCCTCCAATTTCATTTATAATTGTCTCAATAATTAGTATAGCATGACACGCAATTGTAAAAATATTGAGTGACTTTAACATTTCAAAAAGTGTTAAAGTATGGTGTCGGCTTTATTTATTAATTTTAAATTGAAAGTTTTGAAATAAGAGGTATGTTGGGAATGGAAGAAAATAAAATTCGAGAGCTTTATGCTAAGAATGATATTTCTGAAGTTTATACTAATCTTCACTCATCTTCTGCAGGCTTAACTTCTGCAGAGGCAACCGCAAGATTGGCTAAATATGGTCGTAATGAAATTAAAAAGTCTGAGGAAGAGTCTGAATGGAAGACTTTTTTTAAGAACTTTATTAGTATGATGGCAATCTTGTTGTGGATTTCCGGAGCTGTTGCGATGTTCAGCGGTACCATTGAATTGGGAATTGCCATTTGGATGGTCAACATTATTAATGGTTTGTTTAGTTTTTGGCAGGAAAGGGCAGCTAAAAGAGCAACAGATGCTTTAAATAATATGTTGCCAACTTATGTTCAGGCAATTCGTGATGGTAAAAAAACGCAGATTGATGCCAAAGAATTGGTTCCCGGAGATGTTTTTATTCTTCAAGCAGGTAATGCTATTCCAGCAGACGCCAGACTAATTACTGCCAGCTCAATGCAAGTTGATCAAAGTGCTCTAAATGGTGAATCTGTACCTGAATCAAAAACTACGGATTACGCACCGGGCGAAGGCAGCTACGCAGAAGCTAATTTGGTTTATTCAGGAACAACAGTTGGCTCAGGTACAGCTCGTGCAATAGCATTTGCTACGGGAATGAATACTGAATTTGGCAAAATAGCGCAGTTAACACAAAAGCAAAATAAAGTCGATAGTCCACTAACCCAAGAATTAAACCGCCTGACGAAACAATTATCAATAATTGCTGTTTCGATAGGTATTTTGTTTCTAATTGCAGCGATTTTCTTTGTTAAATATCCGTTTGCTAAAGCCTTTATTTTTGCTTTAGGGATGATTGTAGCTTTTATCCCAGAAGGATTATTGCCTACTGTAACTCTTAGCTTAGCTCAGGGTGTTAAACGCATGGCCAAAAAACATGCACTGGTTAAGGAATTAAATTCTGTTGAAACACTTGGAGAAACTACAGTTATTTGTTCAGACAAAACAGGTACTTTAACCCAGAATCAAATGACTATTCATTACATTTGGACTCCTCAAAATGAATATAAAGTTACTGGCAATGGTTATGTCAATAATGGGCAGATTGAATTAAACAATAAACAGTTGTGGTATGAAGAAAATCCCGACTTGCATAAGTTGGTTCAAATAGCATCTTTGGACAACGATACTGCTGTTCAACCCAGCAAGGTCAAAGGAGGAAAGCCCAAAATTTTGGGGACGCCAACTGAAGCCTGTTTAATTATTATGGCCGAAAAAGCAGGGTTTGATCGTCAAAAAGTTTTGGTTAAGTATCCGCGATTAAGAGAACTGCCTTTTGACTCTAATAGAAAGCGTATGTCAACTATTCATCGCTGGAATGATCACCAATATATCATTTTTACTAAGGGTTCTTTTAGCGATGTGATTAAGCAGTGTGACCAAATTCAAGTCGATGGTAAAGTTCGGGCTCTGACTGACGATGATAAGAAACGAGCCGAAAAACACAATGCCGACTATGCTGCTAAAGGACTTCGCAGTATGGCTATGGCCTATCGAATTGTGGAAAAAGAAAATACTGATGTTACTAAGTTAACCATTGAATCAGCTGAGGAGCACTTAATATTTGTTGGGTTGACTACAATGAGTGATCCACCTCGTCCTGAAATATATAATGCCGTTAGGCGTTGTCACCAGGCAAAAATTAAAATTATTATGGTTACTGGGGATTCCAAGTTGACAGCAAAATCCGTTGCAGTTCAAATTGGTTTGACCTCTGACAAGGCTCGAGTCATATCTGGTGATGAACTAGAAACCATGAGCAATGAAGATTTACGAGAAGCATTGAAAGGAGAAGTGATTTTTGCTAGAGTAGCTCCTGAACAAAAATATAAGGTCGTTAAAACTTTACAGGAAAATGGTGAAATTGTAGCTTCTACTGGTGACGGAGTTAACGATGCACCGGCTTTGAAGCAGGCAGATATTGGTATAGCAATGGGCTTGACTGGTACGGATGTAGCTAAAGATGCAGCCAATATTATCTTGACTGATGATAATTTTGCGTCTATTGTGGCCGCAATTGAAGAAGGCCGTGCCGTCTACAGCAATATCCGTAAGTTTTTAACTTATATTTTGACTTCAAATGTGCCTGAGGCCTTTCCCTCGATATTGTTCCTGTTTTCTGGAGGCATGATTCCTTTGCCAATGACTGTAATGCAGATTTTAACAGTCGACTTGGGAACAGATATGTTGCCTGCATTAGGATTGGGCGGAGAAGCTGTTGATCCTGATGTCATGAAACAAGCTCCAAGAAAACGTAATGAGCACCTGCTCAACAGAAGCGTAATTGTTAAAGCGTTTTTGTGGTATGGTTTGATTTCCAGTGCCATATCGATCGGTGCATATTTCTTTGTGAATTTCCAAAACGGCTGGCCTCATGTGCCATTAGCTGCTGATGGTCCAGTTTATATGCGCGCAACCACAATGGTTTTAGGAGCAATTATTTTTACGCAGATCGCAAACGTGCTGAATTGCAGAACAAACAAAGTTTCATTATTTAAAAAAGGCATTTTCAGCAATCGTAATATTTGGTATGGCATTATTTTTGAAATACTTCTGTTTTTAGCTTTAACGGTTACTCCCGGCTTGCAGCAATTATTCAATACGACAAGGTTATTACCGGTTGACTGGTTATTCTTATTCTGTCTTCCAATACCGTTAGTTATTATTGATGAAATTAAGAAATGGCTTCTCTATCATAAAAAATAAAGAAGTAACAAAGAAAACCGCTTATATATTAGTTAAGCGGTTTTTGTTATGCTAAAATTAAAGCTTAAGGAGAGCAAATTATGAAATGGACAGCAACTATTACGAAAATTGGTAAGCAAGCTATTGAGCCTAAGGGAAACATGGTGATTTTATTTGGTGAAAATGTCACTCCTGAACTAGTCGATGTTTCGGTTATTCAAAAATTCGATCCCCAAACTCCTCCCACTGGTTTTATTATGAAAAAAGGCGATACAATTACTATTGATGGGCAGACCTATGTTGCTGACTTTGTCGGTTCTATGGTTGCCAGCGATATGAGGGCTCTGGGTCATGTTACACTGTTTTTTAATCAGAAAAAGTCAAAAAATCCATTGGCTAACGGTGTGTATTTTACTTTAGAAGATAAACAGGCTATGCCCGAATTTAATATCGGTGATGACATAATATATGAGCATATTTGATTAGGATGATTTGATGGACTACGAGAAAAAGCATAAAAAAAGAACCATATTTCAAAAATGGTTTTTGAATAATCGGTTTAGTATTGCACTACTAAACATTTTGTTGTTCTTCCTTGTGATTTGGTTGTTCAACAAAATATCATTTGTTTTAAATCCCGCTAAGGTCTTTGTAAGTGCGATTCTTCCTCCGTTAATGCTGGCTTTGATTCAGTTTTATATTATGAATCCGCTAGTAGATATTTTAGAGAGAAAGTTCAAAGTACCAAGGATTGTTACTATTCTTGGATTATTTGTTTTAGTAGCAGTTTTGCTCGTTTGGATAGTTAATACTTTATTGCCAATTGTTCAAAGTCAAATTAATTCATTAATTACTCATTGGCCCCATATCTGGAAGGATGCTACAAATGCGGTACAGGATTGGCTGAGTAATCCGCAACTTCACAGTGTTAAGGGCAATATTAATGATGCTATCAATAGGGCGCAAGATATGCTCTTTAAGTCAGGTCATGAGGCCGTCAATGCAGCGCTTAGCAATATTTCTTCAGCAATTAGTGTTGTTACTATCATAGTTATGACCTTACTTACTGCACCCTTTATCCTGTTTTTTATGTTAAAAGATGCTCACAATTTACGCCCTTACTTAATGCAATTTGCACCGAAGCGCTGGCAGAAAAGTTTTGGCGAACTTCTTTACGATATTAATACTGCACTAGCATCATATATTAGGGGACAACTTACTGTTGCCTTTTGGGTCGGAATCATGTTTGCCATTGGTTACAGTATCATTGGACTTCCGTATGGCATTGCCCTTGCTGTTTTAAGCGGTATTCTTAACCTTATTCCATATTTTGGTACTTTTATTTCCTTTATACCTGTAATCGTGATTGCTATTATGCTTTCTGTACCAATGGTAATTAAAGTTTTGGTTGTTTTTGCAATAGAACAGACCATTGAATCAAGGGTTATTAGTCCTTTGGTAATGGGAAACAAGATGGAGATGCACCCGGTAACCACTATTTTATTATTGATAGGCTCAAGTTCTGTTTGGGGACTATGGGGCGTCATTTTTGGTATTCCAATTTATGCTATTTTAAAAATTATTATTTTGCGTGTTTATAACTATTACCGTAATGTTTCTCAGGTATTCAAAGAAGATGAAGATGAGGAAAACTTCCAAGTTGCGGCTGAGAACCCGAATAATTTAATCGCAGGATCAGAAGAAAAACCGCCAAAAAAATAAGTTTTATTTGTTAAAAATATAGTGAAGGAGAAAAAGATTGACAAATCACGTAGTGTTATATGAGCCACTAATGCCAGCTAATACTGGTAATATTGCCCGAACTTGTGCCGGAACTAATACAGTTCTTGATTTGATTGAGCCATTAGGTTTTCAAATCGATAACAAAAAAATGAAACGAGCTGGCTTGGATTATTGGGATAAGGTTGACGTTCGGGTACATGAAGATCTTAATGCATTCCTAGGTCAACTTGGTCCTCAAGACGAAATGTATCTTATTTCTAAATTTTCTTCAAAAAATTATGCGGAAATAGATTATACAGATTCTGCGAAAAATTACTACTTTGTGTTTGGCAAAGAAACTACTGGTTTACCAGAAACATTTATGCGAGAATATTACGAACGCAATTTGAGAATACCAATGTCGGATAATATTCGTTGTTATAATTTGGCTAACTCAGTGGCGATAGTTTTACTTGAAGCATTGCGTCAGCAAGGTTTTCCTAATTTAGAAACTACACATCATTATGAAAATGATAAATTAAAAGATAACTACAATCGCCCTGAGAGATATGAAAGAAATTTAGGAGGAAAATAAGATGGAATTTGAAAAAGAAACTCCTGTTATTGTCAAAAACTTTCATTATGATATTAATGAAGACCAGGAAGTTAAAGATCAGGTAAATTTTGGCTTAAAAAAGGTCGAAAAACAAAATGATGATGGTTCAACTGATGCTGGTTCTGACGGCAATTATTTTGATGTGACTGTTATTTTTGACGTGGCACCAGCGCCGGGTGATTTTTCGGTTAGCGGAATGATTAGTCAGATCGTTAAAATCAAAGATTATTTTGGTGATGGCAGCGACCTGGAAAAGACAGATTATAAGTTGCTTAGTCGGCCATTAGTTGAATATATTGAAACCCTTACTTATGAAGTTACTCAAATTACTTTGGATGAACCAGTTAATTTGAACTTCCAAGCAAATTTTTAATTGTTGATTAGGTAGTATTATGCCTAAAAAGAAGAGGAGA
The DNA here is from genome assembly GCF_019972815.1 of Lactobacillus huangpiensis. Taxonomy (GTDB): domain Bacteria; phylum Bacillota; class Bacilli; order Lactobacillales; family Lactobacillaceae; genus Lactobacillus; species Lactobacillus huangpiensis. Next base: position 61,027 of record NZ_BPPA01000006.1, on the reverse strand, counting down.
AAAACCACCAAGTCTCATAAGAAAAATCAGAATACTGGAATTACTTGGGCAATTTTTGGCCTTGTACAAATTATTATTTCAGTTTTGGCATTTGTTAAATTTGGAATTCTTGGTAAACAAGTTGCGAATATTTTTCGTTTCTTTTTTGGAGATTCCTATTTATTAGCTGCTGGAATTTGTATTATTTTTGGCCTGGTTATGCTGATTTATAACAAGCCGATGCACTTTAAATTTAAGCGCAGTTGTGGTCTGTTTTTTGCAATACTCGGATTTTTATTAATTCAGAGCAGCGTTTATTTTGAAAGTGAATTTGTAAATAATGCGTTTATGAATGCATTCTGGCATGAAATATCTGCTGAATTTGGCAGAATGGCTGTTACCCAACATGTTGGTGGAGGAGTAATTGGTGCATTATGCTACCAAATATTTTATCCCTTACTAGGTCATATAGGATTGCGAGTAATTGCAATTCTACTAATTCCATGTGGTATTTTGATGTTCTTTGATGTAAAGTTTGCAACTATAATTAAAAAATTTCAGACGGTTAGTCAGCTTTTTATTGATAAAAACAAGGCAGCTGGCACGAAAATAAAAGATAAATATGGTTCATTCAAAGAAAAACAACAACAGAAGAACTTGAATGAACAATCTCAAAATTTTCAGGAAACATCGGATTCTAAAAATATGGTTTTTCCTGATGTTGATGATTTTGCTGTTAATGACAAGTCGTCTGAAGAGTTTGCAGACACTAAGGACGTAGACAATTCTGTTTCGCATGAATCTGAATTTGGTGATATGCCAGAACATTCTCCAGTTGAGCCACAAATTCAGGTGGCCAGTCAAAATAATAATCAAAAAGAGAGCAAAACTAATAATACCAGTGGCAATTTACCTAAATCACATTCTTTTGTTGAAGAAGATAAGAAAATTAAGCAAGAATTGGAATCTGTTGATCATGGCGAACTTAAACAAGATCAGAAAGTAAGACCAAATTATCAAAAACCTCCTTTAACCTTGCTTGATAGCATTAAGAATATTGATCAAAGTACCGATAAGGCTCTTATTCGCAAAAATACGCAAACTTTACAGTCTACTTTTAAAAGTTTTGGCGTCAAAGTTATCATAAAAAAAGCAATTTTGGGTCCTACAATTACACGTTATGAAGTACAGCCTGCTGTTGGAGTTAAAGTTAGCAGGATTGTTAATTTAGCAGATGATTTGGCTCTTGCCTTGGCGGCAAAAGATATCAGAATAGAAGCACCTATACCCGGCAAACCATATATTGGTATAGAGGTGCCCAATAAAAACACTTCGGTCGTTGCTTTTAAAGATGTAATGCAGAGTCAAGATAATAGGGCTAAAAAAGATCCTATGCAAGTACCTTTGGGAAAGGATGTTAGCGGACAAACGATTTCAGCTGACCTAACTAAAATGCCCCACCTTCTCATTGCTGGTTCGACAGGTTCCGGAAAGTCTGTTGCAATCAATACCATTTTAACAAGTATATTAATGAAGGCACTGCCGGATCAAGTTAAGTTGATTTTAATTGATCCTAAAATGGTTGAGCTTTCAGTTTATAATGGTGTACCACATTTGTTGATACCGGTAGTTACAGATGCTAAGTTAGCTGCGAATGCATTAGGCAAAGCTGTTAAGGAAATGGAACGACGCTATAAACTATTTGCCGCAAGTGGTGTCCGTAATGTGGGTGAGTTTAATGATAAGGTTCAACTCAATAATCAAGATAAATCGAAGCCTGCAATGAAACCATTGCCATATATTTTGGTAGTGGTTGATGAACTTAGTGATCTGATGATGGTTGGTGGCCGCGATGTTGAAGGTGCAATTGTTCGTTTAGGGCAAATGGCACGCGCTGCAGGAATTCACATGATATTGGCTACTCAACGACCGAGTGTTGATGTCATTACCGGTTTAATTAAGGCAAACGTACCATCTCGAATTTCTTTTGCTGTTTCAAGTGGTATTGATTCAAGAACAATTTTAGACCAAACTGGAGCTGAGAAGTTGCTCGGCAGAGGAGACATGTTATACATGCCGGTAGGAGCCTCCAAACCTGAACGAATTCAAGGTGCTTATGTTTCTTCAAGTGAGGTTGAGAAGATAATTTCTTGGGTAAAGAAACAACAAAAGCCTGAATATGATAAAGGGATGATTCCGCAAAAAGGTCAAGAAAATTCAGAAAAACAAGATGACGAGCCAGAGGATGAATTTTATGATCAGGCTGTTGAACTGGTAAGACAGCAACAAACAGCAAGTGTATCACTTTTACAAAGAAGATTTCGTATAGGCTATAATCGTGCAGCCAGAATAGTTGATGCGATGGAGGAGAAGGGTATTGTGGGCCCATCTGAAGGATCAAAGCCTCGTCAAGTTTTGTTACCGCCTAAAAAAGATGAGGACAAGACCTAATTTTTAAGAAAGTTTATTATGTCGTTTTATTAGTTCAAATTTGCAAAAAAATAATGTTAAAATAAAATTGAATATGAATGCATAACTGAATTTATCGTTAACAGACTAGTTTAGCTATATGGTCATCTTCATACTAAAATAAAATAAAAGGAATGTTTTAATTGCAGCGAGCACTTGTATTTGGTGCAACAGGTGGCATTGGTCAAGCGATTTGTGCTGACTTAGCCAATGCCGGTTGGTCTCTTTATGTTCATTGCAGTCAAAATTGGCAAAAGGCCTATACTATGGCTGAAGGAATGAGTCAAAAATATCCTAGTCAGGACTTTATTCCTATAAAGTTAGATTTTTTGGCTAAAAATGACGAATTAAAAGAATTTGTTAGTGAGCTTTTGCCAGTGAACGCAGTGGTATTTGCCCAAGGAGTTACAGATTATAATTTTGTTAGCAGTCAGAATATGACAAAAATTGATGAAGTTTTGCACATAAATTTGATTACTCCTATTAAATTAACAGGCTTGTTAGAACCTCATTTGATAAAAAGTGATTATAGTCGTATTGTTTATTTAGGTTCGGTTTATGGTGGTTCAGGCAGCGCTATGGAAGCTGTCTACAGTTCTTCAAAATCTGGACTTGAGCGCTTCGCACAAGCATATTCTCGTGAAGTGGCTTCTGCCAATCTCACAGTTAATGTTTTAGCACCAGGCGCGGTCAACACATCAATGAATTCAATATTAGCACCAGAAGCAATGGAAGAGGTTAGGGGCGAAATACCTGTTGGACGTTTAGCAGAAGGCAAAGACATCTCCTATTGGGTTAAAACGCTGCTGGACGTTAATTCTGGATATTTAACTGGTCAGACCATTTATGTAAGTGGTGGCTGGCTCATTTAAATATAAAAATAGTATGTAGTATATGTTATACTCAAAGAGTAAATTTAAGATTTAAAGAGGTAACTATGGCAGATATCGGAGATAAATTACGCAGTGCCAGAGAGGCTAAGGGACTTTCAATTGAAGATATTGAAAAAGCAACCAAAATTCAAGGCAGATATCTGACGGCGATTGAGCAAAATGATTTTGATAAGCTTCCGGGTGATTTTTATGTAAGAGCATTTATCAGACAGTATGCTCAAATAGTCGGTTTAGATGGTAAAAAGCTGCTAAGTGAATATCATGAGGATATACCTAAGGCTGAACCTGAAGAATTTGTTGAAGATTCGATTGACAATAAAAGTGAAGAAGTCAGCAAAACAACTAATAATAAGAAAAAGATATGGCAAGATTACCTTCCACGAATTATTGTTGGCCTGGGAATAATCGTTGTTATTTTGGTATGCTATGTTGTTTATGCTCATTTCTCTTCTAACCGCAATGAAAATAATAGTACAGCGGGTGATGTATCAGTTTCTTCAGATAATGATAAACGTCGTCAAAAGATCAAGAAACCTAAAAAGAAGAGCGTAAAAATTAAAGAATTAGCTACAAATCAGTTCCAAATTACCGGTCTAAAAAATAATCGTAATTTGGTTGTGCGAGCCGGTGATCAGGCTACTACAGTTTCTATTGCTATGAACGGCGTTAACCAAAGTGGTCAGACTTTAACTGCTGGTCAAAAGCACACATTGAGGATTCCTGAAACTGCTCAAACTGTTGTTGTTACTTTCAGTAATGCTGTCGGGACTTCAGTTACAATTGGTGGTAAAAAAGTTCCATATACTGCTCAGAATTCGAATCTTTCTTTGACCTTTTATATTGGTAAACGCAACAGCAATCAAAGTAATCAAACTCAAAATAATCAGAACAATTCTGGAACCACGACCAATAATTCAGGACATAGTAATTCAAATCATCAAAACCAGAGCCATAATCAAACTGGCAGTCATAGCACTAATAATGGTACTAGTGGCAACAATAATTCTAGTTCATCCAATAGCCAAGAAAGTAATCAAAATAATAACCAGAGTAACCAGAATAATAATCAGTCAGGCCATGATAGCAATCAGTCAAATAATAATGAACACAGTAGTGAATCTGGTCATTCAGGTGGCACTTCTTCAGGTGGGAATGATAGTAATGAAAGATAATTATTTTGGGAGGAAAAGTTAAGAATGAATTTGCCTAATAAGTTAACGGTTTTTAGAATATTATTGATACCAGTTTTTATGTTAATTGTCATTTTTGGTGGCGATGCTAGTGTTAAGGTTGCAGGAACAACTGTTTATTGGAAACTAGTCATTGCAGCTATTGTTTTTGCAGTGGCATCTGCAACGGATTGGTTTGATGGGCACATAGCAAGATCACGCAACCTTGTTACCAATTTTGGTAAATTTGCGGATCCGCTGGCAGATAAAATGCTTACCATGACTGCTTTTATCATGTTAATTTCGTTAAATCTGGCTCCTGACTGGGTTATCGCTATTATAGTTTGTCGTGAATTAGCAGTAACAGGTTTGCGCTTAATATTGGCAGAAAACAAGGGTCAAGTTATGGCTGCAGCCATGCCTGGCAAGATTAAAACAACTTTTCAAATGCTTTCAATTATTTTCCTGTTAATCGGAGACTTCCATCACATAGGAACAATTTTGCTATACATTGCATTAATCTTTACAATTTATTCTGGTTGGGATTATTTCCGCAGTTCATGGGATGTTTTCGAAGGATCAATGTAAATTAATGAAAAGTTAATATAGAAAAAAAGCACTGCATTTAGTAGTGTTTTTTTGTGCATTATTTTTAATATAAACTGCTGTTGAAAAGACAGACTGTTGATTAAGTTACATTTACTTGTTAGGATTAAATTAAGGGAATATTGGAAAAAGGAGGAAATTTTATGGTAGAAAAAGTACCAACAGTTGAATTTCGGGACGTTTCAAAAATATATCCTAAGATGAAAAATGCAGCTGTTAAACATATTAGTTTTAAAATAGAAAAAGGTGATTTTTGCTGCCTGATTGGCACCTCCGGTTCAGGAAAGACAACTATAATGCGTATGATAAATCGCATGAACAGTGTAACTAAAGGTGAAGTACTTGTTAACGGCAAGAATGTTAAAAGTTTCAATCCTGTCAATTTAAGGCGTCATATCGGTTACGTTATTCAGAATAATGGTTTAATGCCTCATATGACCATCAGAGAAAATATCATTTTAGTACCAAAATTATTAAAGTGGCCTAAAGAAAAGCTGGCTGGAGAAGCACAAAAGCTTATTAAAATGGCTGAATTACCTGAGTCATATTTAGACAGATACCCAACAGAGCTATCTGGTGGTCAGCAGCAAAGAATAGGTGTCGTACGTGCGCTTGCGGCAGATCAAAACTTGATATTAATGGATGAACCATTTGGCGCACTCGATCCAATAACGCGTGAAAGCTTGCAGAACTTGGTTCAAAACTTACAAGTACGCTTAGGCAAAACAATTGTTTTTGTCACTCATGACATGGATGAGGCATTAAAGCTTGCAACTAAAGTAGTTGTTTTGCATGATGGACAGTTGATCCAAGTAGGAACACCTGACCAGATTCTACATCATCCTGCAAATGACTACGTTAAGAGCTTGATTGGTGAGGAGCGCTTGTCAGAAGCAAAATATGAAACTGTAAAAGTTAAAAATGTGATGTTGACCAATCCAACAAAAATTGATTTAGGTGCTTCACTCACTGATGCTTTAACTATGATGAAGGAGCATCGCGTTGATACGCTTTTAGTCGTTGATAATGGAGACCACCTCAAAGGTTACATTTCAATTGATGATTTGCAAAGGAATTACCCTAAAGTAAGTAGTGTCAGTGATATATTGATTACTAAGCTAGGCACTGTCGGTCCTGAGGAATATCTACGTGATAATTTTAGTCGGATTATGAGTCGTAATAAGAGTTACATACCAGTAACAGATTCTGACAAAAAATTAGTAGGTATAGTCACTCGGGCTAGTTTAGTAAATGTTGTTTATGAAAAAATATGGGGCGATAAAAGTCACCTGCAAAGTTCTTCAGAAAAAGAGGCGAAATAATAATGTCAGCCTTTTTTGCACAACACGGTTCCGAGTTATTAGTAAAAACTTGGCAACAAATATATATTTCTGCTATTTCTTTAGGACTGGGAATACTAGTTGCAGTTCCACTGAGCGTTATATTAATGAAATTTAAGCGAATTGCTAAAGTGGTAATAGCAATAGCCAGTATGTTACAAACTATACCGGCTTTGGCTTTGCTGGCAATTATGATACCATTTTTTGGTGTTGGTAAAGTACCAGCAATTATCGCTCTTTTTCTTTATAGTTTAATGCCCATTTTACGTAACACATATGTTGGATTAACTGATGTTAATCAAGATACAATTGATTCTGCACGCGGGTTAGGCATGACTAATATGCAGCTTATTTTAAAAGTTGATATTCCTTTAGCCATGCCTGTAATTATGGCAGGAATCAGACTTTCTGCTATTTATGTAATTGCCTGGGCAACTCTTGCATCGTATATCGGAGCTGGCGGCTTAGGAGATTTTATTTTTAACGGACTTAGCCTCTACCAAACGGATTTGATTTTTGGAGGAACGATTCCAGTAATCATTTTGGCACTTCTTACGGATTACCTATTGGGTAAGCTGGAACGTAAGCTGACTCCAAAGGGAATATAAGGAGGTGTTTATCGTGAAAAAGTATTTGCAAAAAATATTATTAATGATAGCCACCCTGCTCATAATGCTTACTACTAGTGCTTGTGGTCTACCGGGACTTTCTGATAGTGAGGGTAGTGAAAAAAATATTAGAATTACGGCACTGACAACGACTGAGTCGCAAATTATGGCTAATATTGTTGCCCAATTAATTGAGCATGAAACATCATACAAGACTTCTATTGTTAATAATTTAGGGTCTGCACCTATGCAGCACCAGGCATTGTATCGTCATGATGCCGATATTCAAGCAGCTGCGTATGATGGTGGTGAATTAACAGCCAATTTGCTCTTACCTGCGATTAAAGATTCCAAGAAGGCAAATGATACAGTTCGCAGAGAAGTAAAAAAGAGATGGGATCAAACTTATTTGCATACCTATGGTTTTGCTAATAATTATGCCTTTATGGTTAGAGCAAAAGATCAAAAGAAATATCATCTTTATAAAATTTCAGATTTAAAGAAAGTTAAAGACAAATTTTCTTTTGGTGTAGCATCTGAATGGGTTAATGCTCCAGGAGTGGGTTATCCGGCTTTCCAAACAGCATATGGAATGACTTTTGCTAAAGCCCATCCTATGAACATAGGTTTAGTATATTCTGCTTTGAATAGTGGAAAAATGGATGTCATTTTGGGCTATTCAACAGATGGTCGAATTGACAGTTATAATTTACATCTCCTCAAAGATGATAAGCATTTCTTTCCACCATATAATTGTGGGATGTTGATTAATAATTATTTATTGCGTGAGCATCCTGAATTAAAGCCGATACTGAAACGGTTAGTTGGCAATGTGAGTGTGCATGATATTCGTAAAATGAATTTCCAAGTTGATGATAAATTGCTTGAGCCGGCTATTGTTGCACATCAATTTTTAGTAAAGCATAATTACTTTAGGGGGGAGAAATAATGTCTCATTTATCATTGTGGCAGCAGTTTATTTATTATTATGCCCATAATGGCAGTTACGTATTGGAACAATTTAATCGTACTTTTCTCATTTCAATCTATGGGGTATTATTTGCTGCAATTATAGGAATTCCAGTAGGAATTTTTATCTCCCGTAATGGTCATTTAGGTGACTTTGTTGTTGAAATTGCCAACTTTATTCAAACTATCCCATCTTTGGCCCTGTTGTCCATAGTAATGATCGGCTTGGGGCTAGGTGTTATGACTGTTATTGTAACAGTTACACTTTATTCACTTTTACCTATTATTAAAAATACATATACTGGTATGAGTAATGTTAATAAAAATGTTATTGATTCTGGTAAAGGGATGGGTATGACAAAGTTGCAGCTGCTTTACATGGTTCGTTTGCCTTTATCAATGTCAGTTATTATAGCAGGTTTAAAAAATGCTTTAGTAATAGCTATTGGTATTACATCAATTGGCTCATTTGTTGGTGCCGGCGGTTTAGGTGACATTATTATCCGTGGCACTAATGCTACAAACGGCAGTGCAATCATACTGGCTGGTGCTCTTCCTACAGCATTAATGGCAATTTTAGCAGATGTCATTTTGAACTTCTTGCAAAAAATTTTAGAACCAAAAGGATTAAAAAAGGCAAACTAAAAAAGTTTTGCTGGTTTTTGCGTAATTATTATTGTGAATGAAATTAATAAACATTTGTTCGCCTTTTTTCTTGCAAATATACACTAAAGCAAAGTATAATTATTACGTATTAAAATGATGAAACTATTTATAGGAGGACAAGAGTCTTGGCCAAAGATGAAAAACAAGCTGCATTGGAAAATGCGCTTAAGAAAATTGAAAAGAATTTTGGTAAAGGCGCCGTCATGCGTATGGGTGATAAAGCTGACACCAAAATTTCAACTGTTCCTTCAGGTTCGCTTGCTCTTGATGCGGCCTTAGGAGTTGGCGGCTATCCCCGTGGTAGAATTGTAGAAATTTATGGACCAGAGTCTTCTGGTAAAACGACAGTAGCTTTACATGCGGTTGCTGAAGTGCAAAAAAGAGGTGGTACCGCTGCTTATATTGACGCTGAAAATGCCATGGATCCTGCTTATGCAGAGGCACTTGGTGTAGATGTTGATTCATTAATTTTATCCCAGCCTAACACTGGTGAAGAGGGATTGCAGATCGCGGATACACTGATTACGAGTGGTGCGATTGACATTTTAGTAGTTGATTCAGTTGCTGCACTTGTACCTCAAGCTGAAATTGACGGCGAGATGGGTGACAGTCACGTTGGACTGCAAGCACGTTTAATGAGTCAAGCATTGCGTAAACTTTCAGGTAATATTAATAAGACTAAAACTATAGCAATTTTTATTAATCAAATACGTGAAAAAGTTGGGATCATGTTTGGTAATCCTGAAACTACGCCAGGTGGTCGTGCACTTAAGTTTTACGCAACTATTCGACTTGAAATTAGAAGAGCAGAAAAAATTAAACAAACTGGTGGTGAAATCACTGGTAACCGCGTAAAGATCAAAGTTGTTAAGAATAAGGTTGCACCACCTTTTAAAGTTGCCGAAGTTGATATGATGTATGGCAAAGGCATCTCGCAAAGCGGTGAACTTTTAGATATGGCCGCTGACAAGGACATTATTGCTAAAGCTGGTTCCTGGTATTCATATCATGATGAGCGGATTGGACAAGGCCGTGAAAATGCGAAAAAGTATCTTGAAGATCATCCTGATGTTTATGATGATGTTCAGAAACAAGTTCGTCAGGCTTTTGGTATTGATGAGGAATCCGTAGCTGAAAGAGAAGATCCGGAAAAAATAAAAGAGAAAAAAGCTAAGAAAGTTGCAAGCAAAGAAAAGGAAGCTTCTGATAAAAAAGAAGCTGACAGCAAAAGCAGCTAACTATGAGGAAATAGACCTCGACCTGTGAAAACTGGTTGAGGTTTTTTTCATGACGTTTGACATAATCCCCGTGGTTCTTTATCATTAATATTGTGTGAATAATCTAAAAAAATAAAAAAGGCGATAGAAATCATGATGAGTAAATTTTTGATTCCCGTCGCGATTGCTATTATTTCAATTATAGTAGGCACAGTTGCAGGATACGCTATACGTAAAAAAATTTGGGAGAAGAAAGCCCAAAATGCCCAAAACGATGCCGATCATATTTTAACCGAAGCAAAAGCACGAGTCGATGCTGCTAAGGCTGAAGTCAATGCACAAAAGCAGGCAGCTGACGCTATAAAACAAAGTGCGCAAAACACTAAAAAGGAAAAAATTCTTGAAGCTCAAGAACAAATTCAAGATTATCGACAAAAAGTTGAAGATGAATTAAACGACAAACGTGATACAATAGCACGCGATCAAAATCGCTTAACACAACGAGAGGATACTCTTGATCATAAAAACTCTTTGCTAAAAGAAAGAGAGGAAGATTTAGCTAAAAAAGATGAACAGCTGGAACAAAAGCAAACTGAATTAACTGCTAAATTGCAAAAGGCTGATGAATTGGTCGAACAGACTACACAAAAACTCTATGAAGTTGCTCATTTAGACAAGGAGCAGGCGAAAAAGCTTGTCTTAAATCAATTGGCAGACCAATTGGTTAAAGAACGAGCAGAAATGATTAGTAATAGTAATGCAGAAGTAAAAGCCAAGGCGGATCACTATGCACGTAAAATAATTATTGATGCTATTCAAAGCAGTTCTGCTGATACAGTAGCCGAAACTACAGTATCAGTCGTTGATTTGCCTAATGAGGAAATGAAAGGTCGTATTATCGGTCGAGAAGGGCGTAATATCAGATCTTTTGAGGCACTTACCGGAGTAGATCTAATTATTGATGATACTCCTAAAGTTGTCACACTAAGTGGTTTTGATGCAATTAGACGTGAAATTGCTAAAAGGGCAATGGAGCGTTTAATTAAGGACGGAAGAATTCATCCGGCTAGAATCGAAGAGACAGTCGATAAGGCTCGTAAAGAGGTAAATGATGATATTTACGAAGCTGGAGAAAGCGCTCTAATGGAGCTGGGAATTCATAAAATGAACCCTGAACTGGTTAAAATATTGGGTAGACTTAAATACCGTACATCCTACGGCCAAAATGTTTTGGGTCACTCAATTGAAGTTGCAAAATTAGCTGGGACAATGGCTGCGGAGCTTGGATTAAATGAAAAATTAGCGGTTCGCGCGGGATTATTACACGATATTGGAAAAGCAGTCGACCATGATATTGAAGGTTCACACGTTGAAATAGGTGTGGAATTGACTAGAAAGTATCATGAGCCGGATGTGGTTGTTAATGCAATTGCAGCACATCATGGAGATGTGCCGAAGTTATCGTTTATTGCTGAATTGGTAGTTGCAGCGGATACAATTTCTTCTGCAAGACCCGGTGCCAGAAGCGAAAGTTTGGAAAATTATATTAGAAGACTTACTGACCTGGAAGAAATAGCTAGCAGGTATGATGGTGTTAAACAGGCATATGCTATTCAAGCTGGACGTGAAGTTCGCGTAATGGTTGAGCCTGATAAAATTTCAGATGATCGTATTACCGTATTGGCACGAGACATTCGTAACCAAATTGAAAAGGAACTTGATTACCCGGGTAATATTAAAATAACAGTTATTCGTGAAAAACGAGCTGTATCAATTGCGAAGTAAAGTAGAAGGTTGAATTTTAAAAAATTCAACCTTTTTTATTTGTTCGTTTTATTATAATTCAACTATAATGTGGCGCATTTAAACATAAATTATCGCAATTAAACATATTTTACTAAAATGAAAGGGTATACAATACGAATTGAATGGAGGAATACACTGTGAACCAAAAGATAACAACTGAACTAAAAGACTTTTTACAAGAGTTAGATTATCCCTTTGATTCAATTTCTGGATTACTTGATTCTGGCATGATGGATAAATATCTTAATGCTAAATGGATAAAAAATTCACACGTATTTCAAGTACTCGATAAAGAAGCCACTGATAAGCAGCTGCTGGCTTGCAGTGATGTTCAAAATTTTTACCAGTTTGTTCCTCCATATTTTGCTGCATTGTCAAGTAAAAACGGAATACAGGCAATCTCTCGGTTAGCAACCTACCAGCAGCTTATAGGGCCAATCGAAATGGGAAGATTTAAAGAGGGTGAAAATTTAAGAATTCATATCAGATATCTGGATCAATATCGTAAATTCTCACGTTTTAGTCTACTAGTTGATCAAATTTCTTTAGTTAGTCTGATTAGAGCGGGAACAAATAAAAATATTGTTCCTGTATCTGTTGGTAGCAAATACAAATATGGATCAAAAATCAATAGTTATTTAGGCATTATAGGTCAAAATAGTTTAGACAATTATTTGGTGTTTAGAAAGCGTGATTTAGAACAACCATTTATAACTAAGAACGATGTAATGTGGAACTTTATTGAACCCGGTTTAAAAAAGTACATTAAAAAATTAAATATTAATCCTCCAATTTCAGCCGTTGTACAAAACACACTTTTTAAGCTGATTGCTGGGGGCAATTTTCAGCTAAAAGATGTAGCAGGTGAATTAGGTATTTCTTCACGAACCTTGCAAAGATGGCTGCAAAATGAGGGTACCACATTTAAAAAGCAACTCAGTATTGTACAAAAAATTTTGGCACAAAACCTGCTTCAAGATAAGACTTTAAATACTGCTGAAGTAAGTTTTTTAGTCGGTTTTAATAGTGTTGCTTCATTTTATAAAGCTTTTAAAAAATGGTCTGGAGTTACGGTCAGAGAATATAGACTGCAAAAGATTTTACAGGCAAATAGTATTAATGCAATTTAATTGAGGAGAAAACAAAATGTTTTTAAAAGATAATGAATCTTGGAATGCGACTTATGATGTTGTTGTAATAGGTTTTGGCGGAGCAGGTGCTACAGCAGCGCGTTTTGCTGCAGATAAAGGAGCAAAAGTCCTTTTAGTAGATAGTGCGCCAGAAGGACATGAAGGTGGTAATACCCGATACTGTGGTCAGATTGTTGAAGCAGGTTATGATTATGACAAGCTCAAAAAGTATTATCAAAAAATGACTGCTCCACTTGATTTAGATAAACAGGTGCTTGAAACTTTTGTAAAAGGAATGGTCAATTTACCAGATTACTTTGAAAAGTATTTGGGTGGAAAAGCATTTAGTGTGAAAAATAATCCAGGTAACAAAAATGTTGCTATGTTGGCTTATATGAGTGCTGAATATCCTGAATTTGAAGGCGCAGACACCAATGATGACTTGTTAGTGCATGATCAGATATTTGATGCTGCTCTTTGGAAAAAATTGCGGCAGAATGTACTGGATCGCAGCGACAAGATTGATGTACTTTATTCAACACCAGCAAAGCACTTAATTCAGGATACGGATAAGACAATTATAGGTGTACAGATTGAAAATAAAGGCAAGCTGTTCAATGTTCAAGCAAAAAATGGTGTAGTTTTAGCTCTTGGTGGATTTGAAAATAACGAACAAATGGTGCAGGACTATTTAGGTGAAACTAATTTATTACCATACGGTACGCTTTATAACAATGGCGATGGCATCAAGATGGCTATAGAAGTTGGTGCGGATTTATGGCATATGAATAATTATGAACCAGGTGGGACTGTTAATTTAGCCGCTCCTAAAGGCCAAAGAGCTCATAATATTATGGCCTGGAAAGCATTATTTGCCGGATCCTTGATCACAGTTGGTGATGATGGTACGCGTTATGTAGCAGAAGACGATCCAACCCGTCATGGTCATCGCTATAATCATGGTCTTTGGAGAATTCCTTTAGCCCAAGTACATCCTCATATGATTTTTGATCAGAAAAAATACGATGAACTATTCTCAGCTGATAATGATGAGTTTCAAAAAGAGGCTTTAACTAAAGTAGTTAAGTCAGAAACTATCACAGATTTAGCTCAAGAAATTAAAGTTGATCCAGCAGTTTTAGAAAATACTTTGAACACATATAATTTCTTTGTTGATCAAGGAGTCGATTATCAGTGTGGACGTAAGCCAGAATCAATGGTCAAAATTGCACTTACAGGTCCGTTCTATTCTTTAGCTCAGCAACATACTATGTTAAACACTCAAGGTGGACCACGTCGAAATGAAAATGCTGAAGTCATAGATACAGATCAGAAAGTTTTGCCACACTTATATGCTGCTGGTGAACTGGGTCATATAGGTGCAAATCAATACAATGGCGGGGGTGACATGGCTGACTGCTTAATATTTGGTAAGATAGCTGGAGAAAATGCTGCCAAAATTAAAGATGATCAAGTAGTCTCAGGTGCCAGTGTTAGTGAAAATAATGCTGATGCTGCATTTCCTGAATCAGATGCTAAACAAGAAGATTACTCCACTGCTGAAAATCAATATATTGGTAAATCTTCAAGCGGCATGGGCAATGAAATAGTAGTGCGAGTAACAGTTGACAGTGATAAGCGTCCAACAAATATTGAAGTTTTAAAAGAAAGCGAATCACCTGACTACGGTGAAAAAGCGATTAAGAAAATGAAACAAGAAATGCTGACTAACAAAACAGTTAATGTAGATGCTGTATCTGGAGCTTCTGCATCAAGTCGTGCATTTAAAGAGGCTGTTGTATCTGCGTTAAATCAAGCTTAGTTTCTAACGAAAGGATAAGAAATGGCAAATTTAAAAGATGGCGTTTATCAAGGACAAGGCTCTGGTAATCGCGGTGAAGTCGAGGTTTCGGTAACAGTCAAAGACAATAAAATTACGAATGTAACAATTGATCAACAGGATGAAACTTCTGGTATAAGTACTGCTGCTTTAAAAAAGGCACCAAAGCTAATTGTTGAGCATCAGTCATATAACATTGATGCAGTTACTGGAGCAACTATTAGTTTTCAAGCTGTCCAAAAAGCAGTCAGAGATGCAGTTTCAAAGGCTGGCGATCCTAGTGGTCTTGATAAAAAAGTTGATTTGAGAAATACTGAGAAAAAGGTTAATGGCAAAGATTATCGCAACATAAATCCA
The DNA here is from genome assembly GCF_019972815.1 of Lactobacillus huangpiensis. Taxonomy (GTDB): domain Bacteria; phylum Bacillota; class Bacilli; order Lactobacillales; family Lactobacillaceae; genus Lactobacillus; species Lactobacillus huangpiensis. Next base: position 45,978 of record NZ_BPPA01000006.1, on the reverse strand, counting down.
GGTGATTTAGAATTTGAAGATCAAACAGATATTTTGGTAATTGGAGCGGGAGCTGCTGGTCTTTCAGCTTCTATTGCTGCAAGGCAAAAAGGTGCCTCAGTAATTTGCTTGGAATATACTTCAAGTTATATGTTGTCCGATATGACTCTGTCTGGTGGTTATTACAACGCTGGTGGGGGCACTAGTTTGCAAAAATCTCAGGGAATAAAAGATACCAAGGAAAACTGGAATAATTATTTAAAAGCAGTTGGTCAAGGCTATGAAGACGCGGGTATGAGAGAAACAATCGTTGAACATGGCGCAGAAGATTATGAATGGCTGGCTGGTGAAGTTGGTGTCAATTTTCAAGAAGTCCAAGAAATTGGCAATGAAGAAGCAATGAAAGACTATGCTATTCCGGCAGCCAGATCACATTTAACTGTCGAAAAAAGTGGCTATGGTCTGTCAAAGCCGCTTTACAATAAGGCAAAAGAAGTTGGCACAAAATTTATTTTTAATATCACAGCTGAGAGCTTAATAACTGACGAGAATAATAATGTAGTTGGTGTACATACTAATAAGGGTAACTACAAAGCCCAAAGTGTTATTATTGCTACAGCAGGCTTTTCTCGTAACAAAGAAATGCTTAAGAGTTTTGCGCCTGATTTTGCTGTTGGAGAATCATATGGCTCAATCAGACAAATGGGTGATGGTATCACTATGGGCGCTGAAATTGGCGCTAAGTTAAAAGATATGTGGATGCCAATAGCCAACTCAATTGGTACTCAATCCGGCGATAATGTATGTATCGGTCCTCTGTGTACTGCCTGGACAAAGCCTTACATTTGGGTAGGCACAGATGCTAAAAGGCACTTTAGGGAAGATATGTATTTTGAATATGCCTCTAAGAAAATCGCAAGTCTTGATCAAGGCTACGTTTGGTTAATTTTTGATGAAGGCATGGCAAATGAAATGCCAGCTGCTTTTTCAGCACCAGCTCCGTCACCACATTTAAAACGTGAGGTAGAAGATGGTTACTTCAAGAAAGCTGATACGATAAAAGAATTAGCTCAGCAGATTAACCTAAACCAAGAGGTATTAGAGAAAACAATTAAAAAGTGGAATAATGACGTTATTAAAGGTGAAGATACAGAATTTGGTCGTCAAAAAGATTTAACAGCTTTCAAAGCACCATTTTATGCTGCTAAACTGGCTCCTTCAACACCAGACATGGCAGGTGGATTAGCTATTAACACCAAAGCTGAAGTTCTGGACAATTTTGATAAAAAGATAAACAATCTTTATGCTGCAGGTAGTACTACAGGTGGTTGGCGCGGAATGACTTATCCCGGATGTGGGATGGGCATTACTAATGCTGTTGTTTTTGGAAGAATAGCTGGAGAAAGTGCTGTAACCAATGTCAAAGAAGAGGCTGATGCAAGTTCAGCTGCCTCTCACATGTAGTTTTTATATTTTGTGAATTAATTAGAACTGGATTCATTTGAACCTAGTTCTTTTTTGATTTTAAATAACAATTTTTTGTTAAAAAAACTAGTGTTCAATTAACCTAATTTGTGCATTTTTGTTCCAGCTTGTATAATTAAGACAACTATAAATGAAAGTAGCCGACTATGTTTAAAATTATTGTTGAATTATTTTTTTTAGTGATTATACAAGCTTCGATCACGCCTTTTATTAGGAGATTGGCTTTTGTATTAGGTGCAGTCGACATTCCAAATAAAAGAAGGGTAAATAAAAAACCAATGCCAACTTTAGGCGGATTGGGTATTTTTGTGACCTTCAATATTGGCGCTTTTGTTTTATTGCGTGAGCAATTCCCGACACATGAGGCTTTTAGCATACTTTTAGGATCCAGTGTGATTGTCTTGACTGGTATAATTGACGATATTATGGAGCTAAAGCCAAGGCAAAAAATGTTGGGTATATTTATTGGCGCTCTGGTAATTTATTTTCTTGCCGGCATCAGGATGAACGTCTTAAATTTGCCCTTTCTTAATAAACAAATACACTTAGGCTGGTGGAGTTTACCAATTACTATTTTTTGGATATTGGCCTTAACTAATGCAGTTGATTTAATTGATGGTCTTGATGGCCTGGCCGATGGGGTTTCGATGATTTCACTTATTACCATGGGGATCGTTGGTTATTTCTTCCTGCATACCGGTCAACTATACATACCTATTGGCTGTTTTATGCTTGCTGCCTGCCTATTAGGATTTTTACCTTATAACTTTCATCCCGCAAAAATATTTTTGGGTGATACAGGAGCGTTATACATTGGCTTTATGATTGCGGTATTTTCACTTAAAGGTTTAAAAAATGTGACTTTTATTTCTCTGTTAGTGCCAGTCACTATATTAGGGGTTCCAATTACAGATACGATTTATGCCATGATTCGGCGCAAATTAAATAACCGTCCCGTTTCGCAAGCCGATAAGCACCATTTGCATCATCAACTAATGAAAATGGGTTTGACCCACAGACAAACGGTTTTAACGATTTATGCTTTATCACTTATTTTTTCATTCATTTCTCTCTTGTTTTTGTTGTCACCAATGTGGGGGATGTGGGTTTTAATTGCAGGTCTGGCAGTTGCCCTAGAGTTTTTTGTGGAATCCATTGGTCTTTTAGGAGAAAAATATAAACCGCTGATGAATTTGACCCAAAAGCTGATTAATTCTCGGAGTAAGAAAGATCCTACGGTGGAAGTTTGGCATCTTGGGCAAGCCAAGCCTGAGCAATTAAAAAAGAAAAAGAAAGATTAAACTTGGCAGATACTGACAAGAGATTTTAGTTTAAAAGTCAATTTGACTACTGCTAAAATTAACAAGAAAAAAAGAAGACAAATTCCTTAAATGTGGATTGTCTTCTTCTTTTGTATAGTTATTGAATTATGCTTTTATTGATCATGATAATTGTGCTGAGTAACGGGAACCTCATTATATCTTTTAGGCAGAAAAATAAACTGTATTTTGCCGGACAAAATATTAGTGAGGTCATTCTCTAATTCCTCTAATTTGCCTTCATCAATGTAAATTGAAATTGTCACGCTGACGCCATAATCAATATTGTCAATAAAGATTTTTTGTTGATTAAGATAGTGCTGGATTTCATCGAATTTTTTATAATCGACTTGAAATTTAACTCCCTGTTGCTGAACTCGTTTAACTACACCTACGGCTTCTACTGCCTTAGTCACACTATTAGAATATGCACGTATCAAACCTCCAGCCCCTAATTTTATTCCGCCAAAATAGCGCGTAACTACTGCAGTGACATTTTTGAGTTTCATTAACTGCAAGGCTTTTAGTTCTGGAACTCCGGCCGTACCAGATGGTTCACCATTGTCACTTGCTTTGACGTGCTCATCGTTTAAACCAATGGTGTAAGCAAACGTATTATGAGTGGCATCACGGTATTTGTTAGACACAGCGGCAATTGCCTTTTCAGCTTCTTCAATAGTTGGGGTCCGTATTAAAGTCGTAATAAAACGACTTTTTTTAATCGTTAATTCGTGATTGCCATTTTCTTTAATGGTCAAATAATTTTCTTTTTCATTCAAAAAAATCAGCCCTTTTTTGCGTATTTATTATTGGAGGACAAAATGGAAAGTATTTCAAATCTAGCAGGCCGCCAATGGGTTAGTAGTCAAATGGATTTTAGCACAAAGGCTGGCTTAACCAAAATCGAGGCAATTAAAAATGGTCGCTGCTTGCGCTGCAATGCCAGGGCTTATGCTAAACTGCCAAGTGGCAAAACATATTGTAGAACTTGCATTGGTCTGGGAAGAATTGTAGAGGGTGATTATTTAATTCGCAATAAACAAAAAATAAATTTCTCGATAAAAGCAAATGGTGGATTAACGTGGAAGGGTGAACTAACCTCACTACAGGCTAAAATTTCACGTAAATTAATTGAAAATTATATCAACGGTCAGGACTCACTAGTTCATGCGGTAACTGGTGCAGGTAAAACAGAAATGCTTTTTCCTTTAATAGCACACTGTTTAGCAGAGGGAAAAAGATGTTGTCTATCAACTCCAAGAATCGACGTTGTAAACGAGTTATATCCACGTTTTCAAAATGCCTTTAGTGAAATTAAAATCGGTAAATATCATGGCCGTGAGTACCAAGAGCCAGGCCTAGAACAATTAACTATTTGTACGACACACCAATTATTAAAGTTTTTTCATGCTTTTGATTTACTTGTAATTGATGAAGCTGACTCTTTTCCCTATGTTCATAATTCAGAATTGCATTTTGCAGCAGAAAATGCAATTAATGACAAGGGACAGAGAGTATACTTAACCGCAACGCCTACTAAAGATTTATTAGCATCGGTAGAAAAAGGTAAATTGCAGAAACTAAAATTGAAAAGAAGGTTCCATGGAAATCTTTTACCTGTACCAAAAGAAAAATTATTTCTCCGTCCATTTCTGCATCAAAACAAAATTAATGTTAATCTCATTAAAGACATTATAAAAGTTGTAGAAGCAGGCCACCCATTATTGCTTTTTGTACCTCGTGTTGATCAAATAAATCTTTATATTGATGCCTTAAAAAAAGAGCCAAAACTTAGTAAGATTGAGATTTCTGGGGTTCATGCAAACGATACAGATAGAATTAAAAAAGTTGGAAAGTTTCGAGCAGGAAAAACTCGGCTATTAGTGACAACTACAATTTTGGAACGAGGGGTTACTTTTAATCATGTCTGGGTAATTGTTGTTCAAGCGGATGATAAAATTTATTCTGCTTCGAGCTTAGTGCAGATAGCCGGTAGGGTCGGAAGAGACAAAACTGATTCCAGTGGTTTGGTTTTATTTTGTTATCATAAATATACCAACATCATTCGTAATGCAATGAAACAAATTCGCGAGATGAACAAATGAGAAGGTGCTTACTGTGTGGGCAGCTTTTTGTTGCTAAAGTGTCATTTATCCAATTATTTTCTTGGCACAAACAGGAAACCAAATGTATTTGCTCTAATTGTCAAAGTAAATATATGCGCATCCCTGACAAACATTGTCCAAATTGTTTTGGTAAGTTGAGCCAAAATAAATTTTGTTTAGATTGTATTAATTGGCAGAAAATCTATGGACAAAAATTACTAAAAAATCATTCCTTATATTTATATAATGAGGCTTTTCATGATTTAATGGTTAATTATAAGAGATATGGTGATTATGCTTTGCACAAAGTATTAGAGGAATTATGTCGGGAAAATCTAACTAAATATCAAGCCGACCTCTATGTTCCTGTGCCCACTTCTCCAGAACATATTGAACAAAGACAATTCGATACTATCAGTTCAATATATGGTAATCTGGTTTCATTAACCTGTGTATTGGGTAAAAAACCAGGGCTAAGTGCACAGGGAGAAAAAAATCGCGCTGAAAGATTAAGAAGTGAGCAAAGTTTTTTTGTTAAGAAAAACTTTACGATTAATTTGAAGAAATACAAGATACTTTTATTAGATGATATATATACTACGGGCAGAACGCTTTATCATGCACGGGATGCGTTGGCAGAAGTTTTTCCTAATGCAAAAATTAGTAGTTTTACCTTATGCAGATAAAACTAAATTGTTCAGCGCTTTCATGTTTTGCTATAATTTTGCTATAATATAGATAACATAAGACTGCATAAGCAGTTGAAAGGAGAATCTCATATGTTAAAGTATAATGTCCGTGGTGAAAATATTGAGGTAACTGATGCTTTAAGAAGTTACGTAGAAAAGCGCCTAAAAAAATTAGAGAAGTATTTTGATTTGAATCAAGATATGATTGCTCATGTAAATTTAAAGGTGTATCGTGATCACAAGGCTAAAGTCGAGGTAACTATACCACTGCCATACTTAGTATTGAGAGCTGAAGAAACAACTGACGATATGTACCGCAGTATTGATTTTGTTTCAGAAAAACTTGAAAGACAAATCAGAAAGTATAAGACTCGTGTGAATCGTAAGAGTCGTGAAAAAGGATTTAACGATTTCTTTGTTGAAAGTGCAGAAGAGGATTCTAAAGATAAAGAAGCCAATGAGTTTTCTATTGTTCGCAATAAACAAATTGGTTTGAAACCGATGAGTCCTGAAGAAGCGATTTTGCAAATGAATATGCTTGAACATGATTTCTTTGTTTTCCAAGATGGTGAAACTAACGGTACAAGTGTTGTCTATCGCAGAAATGATGGCCGTTATGGTTTGATTGAAACAAAATAAAAATAGTATTATCAAGCAGGGGCCCCACATTTAGTGTGAGGTCTTTGTTTTGTTTATTTTTCATTTAGCGTCAATCATGGTAAAATTATCATGTGTTTTTATACTTTAACTACATATAAGGATCGATTAAATGGTAAACATTTTAAAGAAACTATACAATAATGATAAAAGAGAACTGAAAAAGTTTGAAAAAATTGCTAGTAAAGTTGAAGATCATGCAGAAGAGTATGGTCAACTTTCTGATGAAGAATTGCAGGCTAAAACACCTGAATTTCGTGATAGGCTAAAAAATGGTGAAACTTTGGATTCACTTTTACCAGAAGCTTTTGCAGTTGCTCGTGAAGGTGCCAAAAGAGTTTTAGGACTTTACCCATTTCATGTTCAGGTTTTAGGTGGTATTGCACTGCATTATGGTAATATTGCTGAAATGATGACCGGTGAAGGCAAGACTTTGACTGCAACCATGCCTGTATATTTGAACGCACTAACAGGAAAAGGTGTTCATGTTGTTACTGTCAACGAATACTTATCCAGTCGTGACGCAGAAGAAATGGGTCAGCTATATAAATGGCTAGGCTTAACAGTTGGTCTTAATCTTAATGCGATGTCACCAGATGAAAAACGGGAAGCTTATAGTTGTGATGTAACTTATTCAACTAACTCTGAACTTGGTTTTGACTATTTACGTGATAACATGGTTGTTTACAAGGAACAAATGGTTCAACGCGAGCTTAACTATGCTATTATCGATGAGGTCGACTCAATTTTAATTGATGAAGCTAGAACGCCATTGATTATTTCGGGTGAAGCCGAACAAGCTAATGGTGACTATATTCGTGCAGACCGTTTTGTCAAAACCCTTAAAGAGGATAAGAGTGATGATGATGCAGACGATGACAAAGACTATGGTGATTATAAGATTGACTGGCCTACTAAAACTATTTCGTTAACCAGAACAGGTATCCAAAAGGCTTGTGATCATTTTGGACTTAAAAATTTATACGATGTTGAGAATCAAAAACTAGTACACCATATTGATCAGGCTCTGAGAGCAAATTACATTATGCTTAAAGATATTGATTATGTTGTTCAAGATGGTGAAGTCTTAATTGTTGACTCGTTTACTGGTCGTGTTATGCAGGGACGGCGCTATTCTGATGGTTTGCACCAAGCTATTGAGGCAAAAGAAGGAGTAAAGATTCAAGAAGAATCCAAGACTCAGGCTACAATTACCTACCAGAACTTCTTTAGAATGTATAAAAAACTTGCAGGGATGACTGGTACAGCTAAAACGGAAGAAGAAGAGTTTCGTGAAATTTACAATATGCAGGTTATTACGATTCCAACTAACCGCCCGTTAATTAGAAAAGATAATCCTGATATTCTTTACCCAACTTTGTCATCTAAGTTTGCGGCTGTTGTCAATGAAATAAAAGAACGTCATTCTAAAGGTCAACCAGTTTTGGTCGGTACTGTTGCGGTTGAAAGTTCTGAAAGACTAAGTAAATTGCTTGACCAAGAAGGAATACCGCATGCGGTCCTGAATGCTAAAAACCATGCTAAAGAAGCTCAGATCATTATGAATGCTGGTCAACGTGGTGCCGTAACTATTGCTACTAACATGGCTGGTCGTGGTACTGACATTAAATTAGGGCCAGGTGTCAAAGAATTAGGTGGACTGTCTGTTATTGGTACCGAGCGTCATGAATCCCGTAGAATTGATAATCAGCTCCGTGGACGTTCCGGTCGTCAGGGTGACCCCGGTGTTACACGTTTTTATCTTTCACTTGAAGATGATTTGATGAAGCGTTTTGGTGGTGACAGGGTAAAAGATTTTCTTGATCGTCTATCAGATAATGACGATGATAAAGTGATTGAGAGTCGTCTGATCACCAGGCAAGTTGAGTCAGCTCAAAAACGGGTTGAAGGTAATAACTACGATACTCGTAAGCAAACTCTACAATATGATGATGTTATGCGTATTCAGCGTGAAATTATTTATGGTGAAAGGATGCAAGTTATTGGTGAAGAAGATTCCCTCAAGGATGTTTTAATTCCAATGATTCGTCGAACTATTAACAGTCAAGTAGATATGTTTACGCAAGGTGATCGCAGCAAGTGGCGTCTTGATTCATTACGGGACTTTATTTCTTCCAGTTTAACCAACGAAGAAGAAACAGATGCAATTGACTTCAAAACAATTACAGTATCTGACTTAAAGCAAAAACTATATGATCTTGTTGAAGCAAATTACGAAGAAAAAGAAGAAATTTTAGCTGATCCTTCAGAAATGCTTGAATTTGAAAAAGTAGTTATATTGAGAGTAGTTGATGACCGTTGGACTGATCATATAGATGCAATGGATCAATTACGGCAATCAATTAGTTTGCGTGGTTACGGTCAACTTAATCCGTTGGTTGAATACCAGGATTCCGGTTACAACATGTTTGAAGAAATGGTTTCAAATATTGAATTTGACGTAACTCGTTTATTTATGAAAGCTGAAATTAGACAAAATCTTAGTCGTTAACAGTTAAGATTGAAGAGAAAGCAGCTGCTTTCTCTTTTTTACTGAAATTTTATTAAGAATAAAGGTGTTATGCTTAAAAATGGAAATAAGTGAAATTCAAAATGAATTAGATAGTTTAAAAAAGCGGTTAGACCACTTTAGGGGGTCTCTTTGACTTAGATTCAATTACTGAAAATATTATTGTTAATGAAAACAAGATGCAGGATCCCTCTTTTTGGGATGATCAAGAAAAAGCCCAAAGTTTGATCAGTGAAACAAATTTGTTAAAAGAAAAACGCGATTCTTTTGATAAATTAAAGTCTGATTATGAAAATGAAACGACAGCAGTAGAATTACTGCGTGAAGAACCAGATAATGATTTACAAAAAGAAGTTGAAGCAGATTTGCAACAGTTGCAGACTGAATTTCATGATTATGAATTAGATTTGCTCTTATCTGGTAAATATGATAGTCATAATGCGCTTATTGAAATTCACCCTGGTGCTGGTGGTACTGAGGCTATGGACTGGGGGCAAATGCTTCTTAGAATGTATCAGCGTTATGCTGATATTAGGAATTTCAAGTTTGAAATTAATAACTATGAACCTGGAGAAGAAGCTGGTCTTAAAAGTGTCAGTGCTAAAATTATTGGCAAAAATGCTTATGGTCTAATGAAGTCGGAAAATGGGGTTCACCGGTTAGTTAGAATCTCACCTTTTGATTCAGCTAAAAGAAGACATACGTCTTTTGCCTCTGTTGAGGTCATTCCGGAAATTGATGACAGTATTAAAGTTGATATTAATCCTAAGGATCTTCGTATTGATGTCTATCGTTCAAGTGGTGCAGGGGGACAACATATTAATAAAACTTCAAGTGCCGTTAGAATCACTCACTTGCCCACAGGAATTGTAACAACATCTCAGGCACAGCGATCTCAGCTGCAAAATAGGGAAACTGCGATGAATGAATTGCGAGCAAAATTGTTTCATTTAGAAGAAGAAAAGAAACGTAAACACAAACAGGAACTTAAAGGTGACCAAAAAGAAATTGGCTGGGGTTCTCAAATTCGGTCTTATGTTTTCCATCCTTATAATTTGGTTAAAGATTTGCGCACAGACTATGAAACTTCTGACACGAATGGTGTAATGGATGGTAAGCTGCAACCATTTGTTTATGCATATTTGCAGTGGCTTTTAAGTCAGGAAAACCCGGAGTAGGTGATTAGATGAGTTTTTGGGGAATTATTGGTTTAGTTTTACTTGCTGTAGTCATTTTGAGTATTATTTACGCCATGTTTCATGTCTTTATTTTGTTATTGCCCGCAGCTTTAGTTATTATTGGCATTATATGGCTGATTAATCATTTTACTAAAAATGATGAAAATAAGAGCGGACACTCAGGGCCTAGTTCCTATAACTGGGACAACTGGAACCAAAATAATGAAGCCAGACCAAAACGTAAAAAAGTACGTGATGCTAAAACTAAAGATGTCGACAAATAAAAAGGGGCAATTTAAAATGACAAATGCGGTCAAATTAAAGAATTTAATTCGTGATAATAAAATTGTCCACGTTGTGCATGGAAAACAATATATTAACGATAAAGAAATTATAGTATCGGATATTTACAGACCAGGGTTGGAATTGACAGGATACTTTGATTTTTATCCGCGCCAGCGTATTCAGTTATTAGGTAGAACAGAAATTTCTTATGCTGCCAGGTTAGATCACGATAGCTTGGTCGATGTTTTTACTAAGCTTTGCACACCTGATACGCCGTGCTTTTTTGTGTCACGTTCTCTGCGTGTACCGCCTGAATTAGTTAAAGCTGCTGATGATGCACAAATTCCAATCCTTTCTTCACCTGAATCAACCACTTATGTTTCTAGTATATTAACGGAATATTTGCGAGAACGTCTGGCCGTTCGCGATACTATTCATGGTGTTCTGATTGAAGTCAAGGGTATGGGTGTCCTTTTAACTGGTGATTCCGGTGTTGGGAAATCTGAAACTGCCTTGGGTTTGATTCATCGTGGTCATCGTTTAATTGCGGATGATCGGGTTGATGTCTATCAAAAAGATGTTGAAACGGTGATGGGCGAAGCACCGGCCATTTTGAAGCATTTAATGGAAATTCGCGGCATTGGCATAATTGATGTCATGGATTTGTTTGGTGTTGGTGCCGTCAAAAACCGTGAAAGTATTCAACTGGTAATTAAGCTTGTTAATTGGGATAATAAGGCAAATTACGATCGTTTAGGCTTTGAAGAGAGCAAACGTGATATTTGCAATGTTGAAGTGCCACAAATTACTATTCCAGTTAAAGTAGGCCGCAACATGGAAGACATTATTGAAATTGCCACAATGAATTTCCGTGCCAAAAGAAGTGGATCCAACGCCACTAAAACTTTTGATAATAACTTAACGAAGTTAATTAAGAAAAACTCTAAAGAAGATTCAGCAAAGGATAAGAATAAATGACATTGACCATTAATCCTGTAGCATTTAAATTAGGAAACTTAAATGTCAAATGGTATGGCGTTATCATGGCAGTAGCGATTATCATAGCCGTATCAATGGCAATTATTGAGGGACGCAAGCGACAAATTGAAAGTGACGACTTCATGGATTTGCTATTATGGGCTGTTCCAATTGGATATGTTGGTGCTCGTATTTATTATGTTATCTTTGAATGGGATTATTATTCCCAGCATCTCGATCAGATAATTGCTATTTGGAATGGCGGCATTGCTATCTACGGTGGTCTGTTAGCTGGTTTGGCAGTTCTTTTGGTATTTTGTTATAAAAGAATGCTGCCCCCATTTTTGATGTTGGATGTTATTACCCCAGGTGTAATGGCGGCTCAGATATTGGGACGCTGGGGTAATTTTATTAACCAGGAAGCCCATGGTGAACCAACAACATTAGCATTTTTACAAAGCTTGCATTTGCCTAATTTTATCATTAGCCAAATGAAAATCGGTGGAATCTACTACCAACCTACTTTCTTGTACGAATCTTTTTTTAATTTAATTGGTTTGTTAATAATATTGTTTTTGAGACATAAAAAGCATTTATTCAAACAAGGTGAAATATTTATGCTTTATTTGGCGTGGTATGCTGTGGTGCGCTTTTTTGTGGAAGGGATGCGGACCGACAGCCTTTATTTAATGGGTTCGATACGCGTTTCACAAATGCTTAGTTTAATACTATTTGCTGTGGTCGTAGGATTATTTATTTATCGCAGAAAAGTAGTTAAACCGAAATGGTATCTTGACGGCAGCGGCTTGAAGTATCCTTATAGTCGAGACTAATAAATTGTTTTAAGTGAAAGAGAGTTAGAAATGACAAAAATTGCAGTTTTAGGAGCAGGTTCATGGGGCACGGTTCTGGGATCGATGCTTGCTGATAAAGGCTATGAAATCGTATTGTACGGTAATAACGCAAAAGTTAATGATGAGGTTAATCGGCATCATACTAATGAACATTACATGAAGAATTGGCAGGTAAATCAGACGGTTACTGCAACGGGTGATTTAAATCAAGCACTAAAGGATGCAGAAATCGTTTTATTTGTTCTGCCTACTCAGGCTATTCGCAGTGTTGCTCAAAATGTAAGCAAGGTGTTACAAAAGACTAATGCTAAGCCACTTATTGTGACAGCGACTAAGGGTATTGAGCCGGGATCTAAAAAATTGATTTCTGAAATATTGACAGAAGAAATCTATCCGGATGATGAGGACAAAATTGTAGCAATCTCAGGACCGAGTCATGCAGAAAGCGTAGCTCAAAAAGATTTAACTGCAATTTCATGTGCCTCAACAAGCAGGGAAAATGCGCAAAAAGTCCAGCAATTGTTCTCAAATGATTATTTCCGCTTATATACTAACAATGACTTAATTGGCGTTGAAGTGGCAGGAGCAGTTAAAAATGTTATTGCTATTGCAGCTGGTATTTTAGTAGGAAAACATTATGGTGATGATGCAAAAGCAGCTTTAATGACTCGTGGCTTAGCTGAAATTACGCGTTTAGGAGTTAATTATTTTGGTGCTGATCCAATGACTTTCAGTGGACTTTCAGGAATAGGTGATTTAATTGTTACCTGTACTTCAGTTAATTCACGTAATTGGCGTTGTGGTAAGCAATTAGGAGAAGGAAAGAGTCTTGATTACATATTGCAGAATATGGGTCAGGTTGTAGAAGGTGCTACAACAGTGAAAGCTGTGCATGAATTATGTCAGGAAAAGCAAATAGATATGCCAATCAGCGAAGCAATTTACCGAGTGTTATACCAAAATTCCAATGTTGACGATGAAATTACCAAGATGATGGGTAGAAGTCCTAAACAGGAAATTAGACTTTAGCGGTCAATTCGTTGTAACATTACTTACGAAAAATAAGAGAGTACTGGGGGTAAAACTATGACACAAAAGTATGACGTAATTATTGTAGGAGCAGGACCGGGTGGATTAACAGCTGCTCTTTATGCTTCTCGTGCAAATTTATCAGTTCTGATGCTTGATCGTGGTTTGTATGGCGGGCAAATGAATAATACCGATGCGATTGATAATTATCCTGGTTTCAGTGAAATAAAAGGACCTGAACTAGGTGAAAAAATGTATAATTCAATCATGAAATTTGGTACAAAATTTGAGTATGGCGATGTTCAAACAGTAACTATAGACGGAGACCAGAAAATCGTAAAAACAGACACTGGTGAATATAGCGCTCCTGCATTAATAATCGCTACCGGAGCTGATCATCGTCATTTAGGAGTTCCGGGTGAAGAAGAATATTCCGGTAAAGGTGTTTCTTATTGTGCAGTCTGTGATGCTGCCTTTTTTAAGGACGAAGACATTGCTGTTATAGGTGGTGGTGATTCAGCTATTGAAGAAGGAATTTATTTGGCACAAAGTGCTAAATCAGTCACGGTTATCCATCGTCGTGATCAATTACGGGCTCAGCCGACTTTACAAAAACGTGCTTTCGCTAATTCCAAAATGCACTTTATTTGGAATGGTTTGACCGAATCTATTGATGGAGATGGCGAAAAGGTTACCGGAGTCACATACAAAGATAAAGAAACAGGAGAAGAAAAGCATTTGCAAACTCGAGGTGTCTTTATTTATGTTGGGGTTATTCCTCAAACAGCTCCATTTAAAGATTTGGGAATAACTGACGAGAAGGGCTGGATACCAACTGATGAACACATGAGAACCAATGTTGATGGCATTTTTGCTTTAGGTGATGTGCGTGCTAAAGATCTACGTCAGATTGCTAATGCAGTTGGTGATGGCAGTATAGCCGGTCAAGAAGCTTATAATTATCTCCAAGACTTAAATGATCGTTAAATATAAAGATTAAAAAAAGAATTCATTTTAAATGAATTCTTTTTTTATTTTTACGGATGATAATAATGATAAATGCTAGAATAGAATCTATGAAACCGAATTTATTGCTAGAAAAAGGGGTACCTTATCTAAATGAAAGCTGAAAAAACATTTCAAGAATGGCAAAATGCACACAACATGGCTGATTACTTGCAAGAACAGTTAACAAAGCTGAGTCAAGATCCTAAATGGATTGCGGATGCATTTGGCCAAGACATTAACTTTGGAACCGCTGGAATGCGGGGCAGACTTGAGCCAGGGACTAATCGTATTAATTTATATACTATAGGTCGAGTGACGGAAGGTTTGGCCCGTCTGATCGATGAAAAAGGTGACAAAGCTCAAAAAAGGGGTGTAGTGATTTCTTTTGATTCTCGCTATCACTCTCGCGAGTTTGCGGAGCATGCAGCTCAAATTTTAGGAGCTCATAATATTCGTGTTTATCTTTTTGATGATCTAAGACCAACTCCTGAGCTTTCATTTGCAGTAAGATATTTACATTCGTATGCAGGAATTAATATCACTGCTTCTCACAATGCCAAGCAATATAATGGTTACAAGGTTTATGGTGCTGATGGTGCCCAAATGGGGCCTGAAGATGCTGAGCGTGTTTTTGAATACTCCCAAAAAGTAACTGATATATTTACTGTCAATACTGCACCAGTAGTTCAACTGCGGGCTCAGGGAATTTTGCGACTAATTGGAGAAGATATTGATGAAGTATATTTAGCAAAACTGAAAACGGTAAATGTTAATACTGAACTTATAAAGCAAAATGCCGATAAGCTAACAATTATTTATACTCCTTTGCATGGTACAGGTAAAATGCTTTATGAACGAGCTTTTAGGCAAAGTGGTTTTAGTAATGTAATACCCGTTACCAGTCAAGCAATCATCGATCCAGAATTTCCCACTACTAAAAAGCCAAATCCAGAATATCGTGATGTCTTTGATCCAGGGATTAAGCTGGCAAATGAAAAAAATGCCGATTTAATCATTGCAACTGACCCTGATGCAGATCGTATGGGTGCTTGTGTGCGAACAAAAAATGGTGACTTTCAAGTTTTAACAGGCAATCAGATTGCTACCTTGATGATTTACTATTTATTGGTTAATTTGAAAAATAATGGTCAACTCATAAGTGACTATGAATTAATTACTTCAATAGTCTCAAGTAGCATGCCGCTTAAAATTGCACAGGATTTTGGTATCAAAACAAAATCAGTTTTGACGGGTTTTAAATTTATTGGCGAAGAAATTGACCGCATGAATAAAATGCATGATGGAAAATTTTTAATGGGATTTGAAGAAAGTTATGGTTACCTTTTTAAACCATTTGCTCGAGATAAGGATGCTATGCAAGGTGCGTTAATGTTTGCTGAAGTAGCCTCTTATTATGCCTCAAGGAATATGACAGTCTTAGATGGTTTGAGTGAAATCTGGCAAAAATATGGCACATCGTATGAAATTACCAAAGCTATAGAAATGCCAGGAATTGGTGGACAAAAGAAAATGGCCGAATTGATGGCAAAATTGCGTTCTGAAAACTTACAAAAAATAAATGGAATCCCGGTCGTTAAAATTCAAGACTTTTTAAAGCAACAGGAATCTAATGAAGATGGCACTAAACCAATGAGAGATTTACCTAAATCAAATGTATTAAAATACTTTTTGGCCGATGAAACTTGGCTGGCTTTGCGGCCCTCAGGTACAGAACCAGTAATTAAAGCTTATGTTGGAGTAAATAAATCAGATATTGCTACTGCAACTGAAGCTGCTGAAAGTTATCAAAAAGCATTAGCAAAACTGTTAAAATAAAACAAAAAGGATGCGAAAATACGTTCGAGAGTGTAAAATATAATAAGTGAAAATGAAAGTTGGGCTGTTTTGTCCAACTTTTTCTACGAGAGGTTTTTCGATGATTAAACGACAAGAAGAACGTAAATTTGATCTGGTTTCAAAATTTAATCCAGCAGGTGATCAGCAACAAGCTATCGACAAATTAGCTACTGGCTTCAAAAAAGGCTATAAGGAACAGATTTTAGAAGGTGCTACTGGTACAGGTAAAACCTTCACAATGGCCAATATTATTGCAAAATTAAATAAACCCACTTTAGTTATTTCTCATAATAAGACTTTAGTTGGCCAATTATATGGCGAATTTAAGGAATTTTTCCCTCATAATGCTGTTGACTATTTTGTTTCATATTATGATTATTACCAACCGGAAGCTTATGTGCCTCAATCCGATACTTATATTGAAAAGGACTCTGCAATTAATGATGAAATTGACCAGTTGCGTCACCAAGCTACCAGCGATTTGATGGAACGTAATGATGTCATTGTCGTTGCTTCTGTTTCGTGCATCTATGGTTTAGGTGATCCTAAAGAATATGCTGCAAGTGTGATTACTGTTCATGAAGGCGAAGAATATAATAGAAATACTCTGTTGCGTGATTTTGTTAATATCCAATATGATCGTAATGATATTGACTTTCAACGTGGTCGTTTTCGCGTTCGTGGAGATGTTGTAGAAGTTTTTCCTGCAGGTAATTCTAATCATGCTTATCGAATTGAATTTTTTGGCGATGAAATTGACAGAATTGTAGAAGTTGATGCCTTAACTGGTGAAGTAATTGGTGAAAGAGAAAGTATATCTCTGTTTCCGGCTACTCACTTTATGACTAATGAAGAACAAATGAGAAGGGCTCTTAAAGCAATTTCACAAGAAATGAAAATACAAGTGAAAAAATTTGAGGGTCAAGGTAAATTGTTAGAAGCCGAACGTATCAAGCAACGTACGACTTTTGACATGGAAATGATGGGCGAAGTCGGTTATACCAATGGTATCGAAAATTATTCTCGCCATATGGAAGGACGTAAAGAGGGAGAGCCACCGTATACTTTGCTGGATTTCTTCCCTGATGACTTTTTGATTTTAATTGATGAGTCTCATGCTACAATGCCGGAAATAAGGGCAATGTATAACGGAGACCGCAATCGTAAAAAGACATTAATCGATTATGGTTTTCGTTTACCGTCTGCTCTTGATAACAGACCTTTGCAACTCGCTGAATTTGAGAAGCACGTTAACCAAATTCTTTATGTTTCGGCAACTCCAGGTGATTATGAATTGCAGAGAACAAATCACAAAGTTGAACAAATTATCAGGCCGACAGGTTTGCTTGACCCTAAGATTGAAGTAAAACCGGTTGAAGGACAGATTGATGATCTTGTTGCCGAAATTAACAAACGAATTGAAAAGAATGAACGTGTTTTTGTTACTACTCTAACCAAAAAAATGGCCGAAGATCTGACGGATTATTTGAAGGATCTGGGCATCAAAGTGCAGTATCTGCATTCAGATGTTAAAACGTTGGAACGTATGCAGATATTACGTGACTTGAGAACCGGTAAATATGACGTTTTAATTGGTATTAACTTGTTGCGTGAAGGTATTGATGTACCGGAAGTCTCGCTGGTTGCAATCCTTGACGCTGATAAAGAGGGATTCTTGCGTTCTTACAGACCTCTCGTTCAGACAATGGGTCGTGCTTCTAGAAATTCTGATGGTGCGGTAATAATGTATGCTGATACGATTACTGATTCAATGCGACAAGCCATTGAAGCAACGCAGAGAAGACGTAAATTACAGATTAAGTTTAATGAAGAACACGGCATGAAACCGAAAACGATTGTTAAACCTATTAGAGATGTGATTTCTGCCACAAAAGTTGCTGATGAAGACGCTCAAACTGACAGTTTTGCCGATTTGAATTTTGATGAATTAACTGCCAAACAAAAGAGAACTATGATTAAAGACTTGCGTAAACAAATGCAGGAGGCTGCTAAGAAACTTGACTTTGAAGGAGCCGCTACTTTACGGGATGCGATCATGGAATTGGAAAGTTCAACTAGAAGTCCAATAAAGAAAAAAGGGAAAGCATTAAATGGTAAATGATAAGATTGTTATTCGGGGAGCCCGTGAACATAATTTAAAAGACATTAACCTGTCAATTCCTAAGGATAAATTGGTCGTTATTACTGGTTTGTCAGGTTCTGGGAAAAGTTCTTTAGCTTTTGATACATTATATGCTGAAGGACGAAGAAGGTATGTTCAGTCATTGTCAAGCTATGCACGGCAATTTTTGGGTCAAATGGACAAACCTGATGTTGATTCGATTGATGGTTTAAATCCTGCGATTTCAATTGATCAGAAAACTACCTCACATAATCCCAGGTCAACTGTTGGCACAGTGACTGAAATCAATGACTATCTACGATTATTATGGGCTCGAGTTGGGCATCCGGTTTGTCCAAATGATGGCACCTTAATTGAGCGTCAGTCAGTCGAGCAGATGGTAAATCGTATTTTAGCTTTACCTGAGCGAAGTCGTATTCAAATTCTGGCACCTGTAATTAGATCTAAAAGAGGTGCTCATAAAGAAGTTTTTAAACGGGTACAACGCGCCGGATATGTGCGTGTCATTGTCGATGGTACTATGCATGAGATTGGTGAAGAATTTGATTTAGAAAAGAATAAACGCCATTCAATTGATATCGTCGTTGATCGTTTAATTGTTAAAGAAGGTATTCGTTCGCGACTTTTTGATTCAGTAGAAGCTGCTTTGCGTTTATCGGATGGTTATATGAATGTTGATGTTATCGGTAGTGATATGATCAATTTTTCAGAGTACTATGCTTGTCCTAAATGTGGTTTTACTGTAGGTGAAATGGAACCGCGTCTATTTTCTTTTAACGCACCATTTGGAGCCTGTCCTGGTTGTGATGGCTTGGGTGTGAAGTTATCAGTCGATGAAGATTTAGTCGTCCCAGATAAAAGTAAAACTTTGGCAGAAGGTGCAATCGCACCATGGAAGAATTCGAAGTACTATGGGGAAATGCTTGAACAAGCTTGTGCAGCGTTAAAAATTCCCCTAGACAAACCTTTTGGTAAATTAACCAAAAAGCAAAGAGAGACGATTCTGCATGGCTCGACTAAGAAAATTAAATTTCATGTAACTGGTGATTTTGGCGTTAATGACACTACTGCACCTTTTGAAGGTGCCATGGAAAATGTTGAAAGACGCTATTACCATCCAATGTCCAAATTCATGCGTGATGTTATGGGAAAATATATGACTGAGCTGACCTGTTCAACCTGTCATGGCAAGCGGTTAAATCGTAAAGCCCTGGCTGTCAAAGTCAATGGCAAAGACATTGCTGAAGCTTCTGATTTGGCAATTAGTCATGCTCTTGAATTTTTCACAAATATCAAACTTGACGAGCAGGAGTCAGTAATTGCAAAACCGATATTAAAAGAAGTGCGCGATCGACTCAATTTTTTGAATAGCGTAGGCTTAGATTACTTGACACTGTCACGTTCTGCTAACACTTTGTCTGGTGGCGAAGCTCAAAGAATTCGACTCGCAACTCAAATTGGTTCTAATCTTTCAGGTGTTATGTATGTTCTCGATGAGCCTTCAATTGGTTTGCACCAACGTGATAATGACAGGTTGATAGCTGCTCTAAAGCGCATGCGTGATTTGGGCAATTCACTTATCGTTGTCGAGCATGATGATGAAACTATGAGACAAGCTGACTACTTGATTGATATGGGGCCAGGTGCTGGTACATACGGCGGTAAAGTCATGGCTGCCGGAACTCCTGAAGAAGTTGAACAAAACAATAAATCCTTAACCGGGCAATATATGGCTGGTAAGAAGTTTGTCCCTGTGCCTTTGAAAAGGCGTAAAGGCAATGGCAAGAAAATCACATTAACAGGTGCGGCAGAAAATAATCTTAAAAACCTCAAGGTTGAGTTTCCCCTTGGCAAATTAATTGTGGTTACCGGAGTTTCCGGATCCGGCAAGTCAACTTTAGTTAATATGATATTAAAGCGTGCCCTGGCACAGAAATTAAATAGAAATCAAACCAAACCTGGCAAATATAAGAGTATTAGCGGATATCAAAATATTGAAAAGATTATTGATATTGACCAAAGCCCAATCGGACGCACTCCACGTAGTAATCCCGCCACATATACCAGCGTCTTTGATGATATTAGAGCGCTGTTTGCTCAGACAAATGAAGCCAAGCTCCGCGGTTATACCAAAGCACGTTTTTCATTTAATGTTAAAGGTGGTCGTTGTGAAGCCTGTCATGGTGACGGTATTATTAAAATAGAGATGAACTTCCTACCAGATGTTTATGTTCCGTGTGAAGTATGTCATGGCAGTCGCTACAATTCTGAAACTTTAGAAGTTACATACCGTAAGAAGAACATTGCACAAGTATTGGATATGACAATCAGTGAGGCTTGTACCTTTTTCAAAAAAATTCCTAAGATTGCTCGTAAATTGCAGACAATCGTGGATGTTGGCTTAGGCTACGTCAAATTGGGTCAGTCTGCTACTACTCTTTCTGGTGGTGAAGCTCAAAGAATGAAGCTGGCAGCTGAACTACAAAAGTTGTCAACGGGAAAGAATTTCTATATTCTTGATGAACCTACAACTGGACTACATACCGATGATATCAAGCGTTTATTGGAAGTATTGCAAAGATTGGTTGATCAAGGAAATACTGTTTTAATAATTGAACACAATTTAGATGTGATTAAAAATGCTGACTGGTTGATTGACCTTGGACCCGAAGGAGGGGAGGCTGGTGGCAAAATTGTTGCTACCGGAACCCCAGAGCAAGTAGCCAAAGTTAAAGAAAGCTACACGGGGCAATATTTAAAACCAGTGCTAAAAAGGGACACAGCATTAACTAAAAAGGCTAGTGAAAAACCAAGTAAATAGTATTAATTATTCACAATAAAGTGTACAATATAGCGCAAGGAGGAATAAAAATGGATAATTTTTCTAGTTACAGAGGAAATCGCGGGTTTAACTGGGCCGCATTTATTTCCGGTATATTAATGATAATTGCTGGACTATTTTTATTGCGCCATCCTGGTAAAGCGCTACATGCATTTGTTTTGCTTTTTGCTATCGTTTCCATTGTCC
Source organism: Lactobacillus huangpiensis (assembly GCF_019972815.1). Lineage (GTDB taxonomy): Bacteria > Bacillota > Bacilli > Lactobacillales > Lactobacillaceae > Lactobacillus > Lactobacillus huangpiensis. The sequence goes on along the minus strand of NZ_BPPA01000006.1, from coordinate 24,854 downwards.
AAGGTTTTGTTTGGTTAGTATTTTACAGCCGTTTTAGGTATTTTATCCCTTCTAGCTGGTTGTCAATAGTTTCAGGAGTGCTTGATATTATCGTAGGAATTTTATTTCTCTATTCCTATGATGCTGGTGGATTAACTATTGCATATTTATTTGCATTTTGGTTTCTATTTGACTCAATCTCTGGCATTATTTTTTCTTGGAATATGAGAAAGGTTTCTACCTTTTTCTTTTGGATAAACATTATTTTAAACATTTTGGGATTGTTAATAGCAATTAGTTTGATGTTTAATCCGGCATTATCCGCATTAACCTTGATTTGGCTAGTGTCTTTCTGGCTATTGATCTTTGGAATTAACGAAATTATTGCTGCATTTGTTAACAGATAATATATGAAAAAGTTCAAATGAACTTTTTTTTTACCCAAAAAAGTAAGGGCACACCTGGTATGTTATAATTTTAGTAATAGGAGGTCAGCAAAAATGGCTAAGCACAAAAAGCAGCTACTGATTGTTACTGGAATGAGTGGAGCAGGAAAAACCGTAGCTTCTCATGCTTTAGAAGACATGGGCTATTTTGTAGTAGATAATTTGCCTCCAACGCTTTTGCCAAGTTTTTGGGACTTGATCGTGAATTCAGATGGTTTTACCAAAGTGGCTGTGGTAATTGATTTACGTGTTAGACGGTTTTATAAGGATTTGGATAATGAAATCAATTCACTTGAAGATAACGGCAATGTTCAAACAAGGATAGTCTTTTTAGATGCGACAAATAATACTTTAGTAGCACGCTATAAAGAAACAAGGCGTGTACCACCTTTGGCCAATAACGGTCGTTTACTTGATGGTATCCTAGAAGAGAGACGAATTTTAACCGGCATCAAAAGTCGTGCAAATGACATAATTGATACGTCTAATCTAAGTCCAAAAGAATTGAAGCAAGAGATGGCTAATAGATTTAGTGAAAAGCATAAACAGCCCTTTTCAATTGAAGTATTATCTTTTGGCTTTAAATATGGCATGCCGATTGACGCTGATATTGTGATGGATGTCAGATTTTTACCTAATCCATTTTACATTCCAGAATTGCGACCATTTACCGGTCTTGATAAGAGAGTTTTTAATTATGTGATGGAGAAAAAAGAAACTCGCAGCTTTTATCAGAAATTTTTGGATTTATTAAAAGATGCTTTACCAGGATATATCAAAGAAGGTAAAAGCAAGTTAACTATTGCGATTGGTTGTACAGGTGGGCAGCACCGCAGTGTAGCAATCGCACACCAATTAGCAAAAGATTTGGCTGAAGATTACACGGTTGACATCACCCATCGTGAAATTAGTCGTTACGCTAGAAATAGGTGATTATATGACATTTGATGAAAAAGCAATTCGCACTACGAAAAGCAGGAGACCTAAGGTTGTAGTTATTGGTGGCGGTACAGGGCTGCCGGTTGTTTTAAATGCGCTCAAAGAGAAGAATGCTGATATCACAGCGATAGTGACAGTTTCAGATGACGGAGGTTCTTCTGGTTCTATTCGCAATTTTATTAATGTTGTTCCACCTGGTGATATCCGTAATGTTTTAGTTTCGTTAAGTGAAATTTCCCAAGAAGAAAAAGATGTCTTCCAGTATCGCTTTGATTCTTCCGATTCATTTTTCTCTGGCCATGCCATTGGTAATTTGATTATCGCTGCTTTGAATGAAATGCACGGAAATATTTTTGATGCAGTACAGTCTTTATCTACAATGATGAGAGTGGACGGTCATGTTTTTCCAGCCTCTAATGAGCCCTTAACGCTTAATGCAGAATTTGTTGATGGTTCTATTCAAGATGGTGAAAAAGAAATTACTGATAAAGACAAAAGAATTAAACGAGTATGGGTTACAAATACAAATTCCAAGTCTGAACCAGAAGCTGTACCGCCTGTTTTGGAGGCAATAAAAAATGCTGATGCTGTAGTCTTAGGACCTGGAAGTTTGTTTACATCAATCTTGCCTAACCTAATGATTCCTAATTTAGGAGAGGCTGTCAAAAAAACTAATGCAGAGGTAATTTATATATGCAATATTATGACCCAATTAGGTGAGACAGATCATTTTTCAGATTGTGATCATGTAAGAGTAATCAATGCCCATCTTGGTGGACACTACATTAATACGACTTTGGTTAATGGTGCCAAAATAGATATGCCTAAGTTCAATCCTAAAGATTATGACGCCTACCTTGAACCTGTTAAAAATGATTTCAAGGGATTGCGTGAGCAGGGGTGTCGCGTGATTACTGATGATTTTATTGACCAGCATAGTGGCTTGGTTTTTCATGATGGTAAAAAAGTAGCTGAGGAAATCATCAACTTGGCATATGCCGCAATGTCTCGCAGGAAGGAATAACAAACAATGGCAAGCTATGCAAGTAATGTGAAAAAAGAGTTGACCTCATTACCTATTCATCCTGAACATGCTAAAGCAGAATTGGCTGCTTTTTTGCGCATGAATGGTGTCTTAAATTTTCACGAACATCAGTTTAGCCTTGATATAACTACTGAAAATCCTGCAATTGCCAGACGTATATTTTCTTTAATAAAAACTGCATATAAAGTTGAGCCACAATTAATAGTTTCACGCAAAATGAAGCTTAAGAAAAATAACCAGTATTTGGTACGACTGCAAAATCATGTCAAAGAAATACTGAATAATTTAGAAATTTTAACGCCCTCGTTAAATTTAATCACCAGAATCCCAGACAGAATCATTAAGTCACGTGAAGGAGCAATGTCATATCTCAGGGGTGCGTTTTTAGCCAGTGGCAGTGTGAATAATCCCAATACGAGCAGGTATCATTTAGAGATTTATTCTATTTATCAAGATCATAATGATGATTTACTTAAGATTATGAATGATCGTTTTAATTTGAATGCTAAAAGTACGAAAAGACGACGAGGTTATATTGTATACCTAAAAGAAGCTGAAAAAATTGGTGACTTTTTACATATTGTTGGAGCGTTGAATGCGATGCTGTCTTTTGAAGATCTGCGCATTATGCGTGACATGCGGAATTCTGTGAACCGGCTTGTTAATTGTGATACAGCCAATTTAAAAAAGACGGCAAATGCTGCAGCGAAACAGGTTGAAGACATTGAGCTAATTGAGCGCAAAATTGGCTTAGAAAATATTCCTGAAAAATTGCAGGGTTTGGCTAGACTAAGATTAGATGAACCTGAACTTTCACTCAAAGAAATAGCACAGCAAGTTCCGGACGGTCCGATATCAAAATCAGGAGTCAATCATCGTTTCAAAAAAATTCATGATATAGCAGAAAACATACAGAAATAAAAAATAAACCCATCCATGCGGATGGGTTTCTTCTTTGATACAAGCTGATTGCTAACGTTTATTTCTTTTGGTTAACCATAATTTCATCGATTAAACCATAGTCTTTAGCCTGCTGAGCTGTCATGTAGTTATCGCGCTCAGTATCCTTTTGAATCTTTTCTAAAGGCTGGCCAGTAGTTTCATGTAAAATCCGGTTAATCTTTTCACGGCTCTTTAAAATCTCATTGGCTGCAATTTGAATATCAGTTTGCTGACCTTGAGCACCACCTAAAGGCTGGTGAATTAGAACCGTTGAATTAGGTAATGCAAAACGTTTACCTTTTGCACCACTAGTAAGTAAAATGGAAGCCATAGAGGCTGCCATACCAATAGCGATGGTTGAAACATCTGATTTAATAAAGTTCATGGTATCCATGATTGCTAAGCCAGAAGTAATCACACCACCCGGTGAATTAATGTAAAGTGAAATATCCTTGGTGTTGTCTTGAGCATCAAGAAATAGTAATTGTGCAATAATTGAATTTGCCATATCATCGTTAATTTCACCACTTAGCATGATGATTCTGTCTTTCAATAAACGTGAATATATATCATATGCGCGTTCGCCGCGTGCAGTTTGTTCAATAACTGTAGGTACAAGCATCTTTCTACCTCCTAAATATAATTAGCACTCTATCAAGTACAGTGCTAATTAAATCACTTACATTACGTGCTGTCAATGAAAGTGTATTAATTTTGTATTCTTTTTAATGAAGTTTTTATTATATAATTTAAAGGTAAACTTAAATATTGGAGGATATATTTTGAAGCTTTGTAAGAAAACAATAACCTATTTACTGACTATAGTTGCCGGACTATTGATCTATACCGGTTTGCCAACTACATCAGTTGCGGCAGATTCCAGTAGCACTCAGCCGCCAGTTCAAGATGATAATAATAAATCATCGAACAGCTCAACTGATGCAAATTCTGATAATACTGATACCAATAAATCTGGTCAAACTGATCAAAATGGTACAGATAACCAAGATAATACTAAACCTAAGCCTAAGCCAAAACAGGTTGTTACTGGTTTTGCTATGATGACAAAAGTTGCCGGTAACAAAAACTATAAGGTTTGGAAAGAAGTTAAAGACGGCAAAGTTAGTACTAAAGTAGCTGATGGCATTAATTTTCAGTACAGCCATATTCAGTCGGATCAACTGATCGAAACCAAGAAATATCGCTATTGGCGTATTTATGTAAATGGTCGTGAAGTAGGTTATGTAAATGAAAATTACTTTGACAGAAACAAAATTGCTGTTCCTAAGTCTGTTACTTTAGTTCGCAATGAGTTTTATAACTTTTCAACAAAAGATGCAATTTCATATGTTACAAATAGCATGGGAACTGTAATTGACAATAGTCAGGTAATTGTTTCTAAAGATAGTATAAATTGTGGTACTCCTAAAACATATAAAGTGAAATATACTTATGGAGACGCAACTGTCACAGTCAAAGTAACGGTTAGGAAGAGCACTAAAGAAGGAGTTGTTGATGCAGATACATTTAATTCCTTCCAAGCTCAGCCAGGCACAAATGATTATCAAGCATGGAAAACTCATTATGGTTCATCCTTAAACTATCTTAGTCCAACAGAGTATAGTCCAGAAGATAGTAAACATACTTTAACTAGTGGCAATTTGACACTGAAAACCAAGTTTTATCAACCGGTTTTACTAAGTGTTGCCGATCCAACTGATGATAACATTAACCGTGTCGGACATATTCCCGAAGGAGTAACCGTTTCTGATGGTTGGACATACACAAGTCTTTTGAGCCATACAGATTTAATGTCAGGTCATATTGTTGGTTATGATTTGAACAAATTGACCAATCCCTATAATTCACAACATTTGCTTGATATGACCCAGAAGAAGTTTAACAATTACGTTAAACATATCAAAGTTAGTCCGTATATTCCAATCGGTCACGGACAAGCTATGGGCTCAAGTGACAAATACATTTATGTTTTAAACAATGACAATACTTTGAAAGATACAAATGATTCTGAAGAATTAATTCAAATACGTAAAAGTGACTTGCAGATTAATAAAATTTGGACAATTAAAACTTGGATCGATGATGGAAAGAGTTCGCGTTATTTCCAAAATGGTGTAATAGTTTCTGACTATGATATGTATACAATTTATCATGACACAGAAAATAATTGCTATGAATACTGGGAATTTACTCGTACCGGTGATAACTGGTATCCAAAGTTAGTAGGAAAAACTGATGGCAACTTTGTTAATAACAACGCTCCAGTACAGGGGTTTACCTATGATGCTAAAAACAAAAACTTTTATTTAGCCTTTAATGATTTAATCTTTAAGATTGGACGTAATGGTAAAATAAAGGATACCTATTCATTTGATACTGGTCGTGAAATTGAGGGACTATCAGTAAGTGATAATAAGTTATATGTTAATTTAGCTCAAAGAGCTGAGTTACTCGTAAGCACAAATATTAATTAGAACAAAAATTATTCAAAATAAGAGCTAACATGCTCTTATTTTTTTATTTGAAATTTAAAAAAGAATATTTTTCTTTCAATAAAAAAATAAAATTACATGTTTAGAAAATCTTAAAGATAGTTATATCTTACTAATTCATGATTTTATAATTACACTTATAAATAATGAATAAATAATTATATTATATAAAAACAAAAAGCAAAAAAGCATTTTTAATAGTAAAAACTCTTAACTTGGTCTAAATCGTTTTGCATGTTCATAAATGAAAAGTTTACTGCTACTATAATCTCTCTTTTTATTATTTTTATATGATGTTCCAAAACTGCTACAGCAGTTCTATTATAATTTGTAGCACATTTACAATTAGTTTTACAGGTTAACTAAAGTAATTGTATGCAATATAAAATTTGCTTATTTTGTAGGAAAATGCATCTTAATTAATGCTTTTATTTATGAAAGCATTAATTTTGTGTTTAGGAAAGAGTGGTTGAATGAAGAATAAACATAAGAATACTATTAAAGTAATTATAGTTGTAGTTCTTTTAGTGAAGGGGCTCTTTAGTATTCAAAATGTTAAAGCTGAATTGACTCCAGATGAACAGCATTTAACTGGTGTTGAAGCACATAATCTTGATAATAAATAGCTTAAAAATGCAACTAAAGCAGATTATGAAAAACTACAAAAAATGGCTGAGTAACCGGGTACTCATTATTTGAACAAGCCTTTAGCAGTTTACTTGTTCCCTCTAAATAATGATTCAAAAGGCAATCCTGAAATTTATAATTTCCAAGATAATGGCAATGGAGAATATGTTAATTCGGTAAAGATTTTGACTGGGCTAAAGTTGGTGATTAATTTGATAACAAAAAAGAACCAATTTTAAATAATGATTAAAGATAATTATTTTTTATAGGAGTAAATAAATGAAAAAATGTCCCAATTGTGGCGCTTTGATGGAATCTGACGTTAATTTTTGTACTAAATGTGGTACCGATTTACGTAACATCAGTAATGTTCAAGAAAATAAAGAAAATTATAAGCAGACTGTAAACTCACCAATTACTCCGGAAAGAATTGAGCCGGAGCATATAAAACAAAGTACAACTCTAAATGATCAGCAATCTACTTCTGAGCGAAATAGTCAAATTGAAAGCCAGTTTGCACAAGCTAAGGCCATGCCACCAAAACCGCAAAATTATGTTCAACCAGCTGTTTCAAATCAAGAACAAGCTAATAATCAATATCAAACTTCAAGTAGCGCAAGAAAAGAGAAGTTTAACAACTATTGGCAATGGTGTGTGGCTTCATGGAAACATCCATTTTCAGAACTTACTGGAGAAAGTTGGTATGGCTGGGTGACTATCCTTGCAGAAGATATTGTGCTAGTTTTAGGAATTTATTTTGGAATGAAAGTTGTTGCTAATAGATACAATGCGGGAGGTTTTGGCTTAGGAGATACAGTTTCTGGAATTGCCTTTAATGCTACAATTGCACTATTATTTTTCTCAGTCCTTTTTGAAGTGATAGTTATTGGTGGCTATTATGCAGCTTATAGATTTATTTATGGTCGCGGCAAAAATTTGCTCGAATTTGTTAATTCTGGTGTTCATAGTAGTAATTTGAACTTAATTCTGACTGTTTTAACGTTTATTATCATGTTATTAGGGTCAAGTAACGGCTCAATGGCAGTTTTATTGTTTTTGCTAATAATTGCAAACTTCTTTATGGGTTTTCAGGTGATTACTTTAGGTGAAAATCTTAAGCCGGTACGTGACAAAATGTATGGTTACATCATTTCTTTCTTTATTATCATTATTGCTCTAATAATTTTGTTTTCGCTGATATATAGTTCAGCTTATGATTCATTAATGAACCAGTTGTTTTCAGCCTTTAGCTGATAAGGTTAAAGGAGTAAGTAATAATGAGTGAAAAAAGATTTTGTCCCAATTGTGGCACAAAGTTAGAGAACAACGTCGAGTTTTGTCCTAACTGCGGTTTCAAATTAGCAGAAAAAGAGCATGCCAGTCCATCAAGACAAGCATATCAGCAAACAGTTAAGAAACAGACCTCATCTCAAGGACGTAAAGCTTATTATGCTCAACCTATGAAGAAGAAAACAAAAGTTTTGCTCACTCTGGGTGTAGCATTTTTAGCAGTTTTTACAATATTTTATGCTTGGGGCTCAAACCATTATTCAAAAGAAAATCAAATTAATAGAATTAAATCAGATTTAATTGATACAAAAGCCGGATTAGCTAAAGACGTTGTTGCGGACGATTCTGCCATGCAGGTAACAGATGAGGCTTTAAAACCAACTCAGACTTATTTTGCTGAACATCATAAAGCTGTTAACGAATTAATTAATTATTTAAAAGAAGACGCATCATTCAATAGAATTCATCTTGTTCAATCTGGTCATCATATGCTGCTTTTTCCGAGGTATGTATTAAGGGTACCTACAATTTATGCAACCGTAGCCACTAATCATTCAAATTCTTCCATAACTGTCAATGGTAAATACATTGGTCAGGTTAAACCGGGTAATTTTGCTAGTGAAAAACAAGATAATAAATATGGTGTTAAATTAAGACGCTTGTTCGTCGGGACATACCACATAAAAGTTAAGTCTAATATCTCAGGCAGGAATCTATCGACTACATCAAATTATGATTTGTGGTCCAGTGGAACAGTCGATATGGGAATTAGGACTGAAAATTTCACGGTTAAAAGTACCCCTGGTGCAATCCTTTACTTGAATGATAAAAATGTTGGTACTTTAAACAAAAAAGGTAAATTAACATTTAAGGATTATCCAGTAACCGATAAGTTGAAAATTTATGTTAAGGCTAAAGTGGGTAATAATACTATTAAATCTCAGGAAATGAATTATGGTGATGTGCAATACGATGATGCAAATGATAGTCATAAGACCATTGAGCCTAAGTGGGATAGTCTAATTGCCAAAGAAGATGCCCAAGAAATATTAGAGGACAATTTTAAGAATCCCGATGAAGATGCTTTTGTTAATGGAGCGGAGAACAAGAGTTATCAAGAGTTACGGAAAATGGACAAAGGATATGATGAAGATGACGACATTGACAGTTATGATATGTCATGTTCTGTAATTTCTGTTAATCCTGCACCAAATAAGTCCAGTAATGTAGTTTATAAAATTACCTTTACTTTTGAAAGTGGTGATACTGAAAGAAAACAGGTTTTGCTGTATAAAGGTGCTTCATTCCGTTCATCTGGCAGTGATGATGAAGATAATGAAAGTCAAAAGATCAAATCAATTGGAACCGGTAAAATAGTTAGTGATAAAAGGTATTAATAAGGTAAATAAATTAAGAAGGGATTTAAAAAGGAAAAAGAATAGTTTTTACAAAAAATGATGATGTTAGTGTCTGGTGCAGCTTTGTTATTAGTTGGTTTAAATAAAACATCAAATAACGCATTTAGTAGCGGTGTACTGAAGTCAGTGCTGCTAAGAAGACCAAAAAAGTACACGTTTATGTTAATAAAACTGCTAAAGGCAAAACTTACTATAATATTAAGGCTACTAATGTTGATGGCAAAACCTGTCAAGCAGGCAAGAAAACATTATTGTATACCGAAAGTGGTGAATTTTTAAACAAGTAATTGAACGACTAATTGGAGATCACCAAATAGAAGAAACCAGTCAATTGGTATTTTTCGATGAGGGTAGTACTGATAAAACTTGGCCTTTGATTAAGCAGTATAGTAATGAAGAATATGATAATATTTTAAAATCGGAGAATTAAAGAAAGAGTTTAAAAATTCAAAAATGAAATTCTTGAAAATATTAGGTAAGTTAAAAATGTCAAAAATACTGCAATTTTTGGCTTTTTCATCTTTAGTGCTTTTAATGTTATCGGCTTGTAGCCAGCATACACAAACAAAATCTGCTTCTGCTCCTGAAATAGTAAAATCAAAACCAAATGAATCTAATTCTAAGACTAAATCTGCACCTAGAAAAGGTAAGGCAATTGATTCCAGCATAAATCCTAAAAGAACAGCAACTGTCATAGCGGTATATGCTGCCAAAAAATATGGCGGTGACTGGCAAAAAACATTAGAAGACGAAAAAGAAAATGGAATTAGTGTTGCTGTTAAAAACAGCGAATATTTTCCTCATGTACCTTCGAGCTTTGGTGTAGTTTACCAAATAGGAGATCACGAAGTGCTCTATACTTTAAAACAAGTGGGTCAAGATAATGTTGTTTATTTATATACGAACAATGGCATGAAAGAGTTGGGACAAGCAACAATTAGAACTATGAGTCAATACTTGAAAGAAAATGGCTGGGATAATTTAATTAGCAAAAATGCGCGTAAAACTAGGATCTTTGATCTAAGGATCAGTCCAAAGCTAATGAGCCAAAGAATGCAGGGTGATGCCGGAGCTTTCATCATGCCGTTTGCTATGCGAGGTAACTGGTATAGTTATTTTAATAAACATATGAATACTACGACAATTGGCTCAAATTATACTATTGAAGATGGTGAAAAATATGAACTGCATCGGATCGAAGATAAATTTTTTGAGCATAAAACATATGGAGAAATGTCTAAAAACTATCAAATAAGAACCGAAAATTGGAAAATGACAGGAGAATTGAACAGGAATATTCATGGCATCAGATGGATTAATTTTCGAGCTTGGATGCAGGGAACAGGAGATGGCATATATTACGGTCTGCATTCGGAAATGGGTCAACCAGTTTTAGTTGTTGCAAGCAGTGCTTCGATAACAACTGATCAAATTTATTGGAAAACACCGCGACTTGCCATGCAAAATAAAAATAAAAAATTTAGCGATTTATACTACCTTAGATAACTCACAAAGTTTTAAAATGAAATTAATAATGTAATTAACAGCTATAAATTCAAAAATGCCAAGATTAAAAGAGATTCATTAAAAAGAGTAGAATTCATTTTTCTTTTAAAACATTTTTTTTAGTAACTTACTTTTAAATGCAGAACAAAAAGGATATATTGATCTACTTGGTTCTCAAATTTTCAGCATGTGGATAAGAAATTGGATCAGTTCACCAAAAGCAAATGGTAAAATAAATTTGATTAAAAAAAGTTACCAATAAATTATTTATAATAAATAAAAAAGAGCTTTAGCTCTTTTTTTCTTTTTTTTGGCATTCAGGACATATACCGTATATTTCAACGTGACTAGAGGATGTGACGAACCCAGTTTGCTTTTCGGCTTCTGTTCTCATGCGGTTTTCAATTGTATCGAATTCAGGATAATAGACGTCAGCAATTTTGCCACACTTTTTACAGATAATATGAAAGTGGGGTTTGACAAAGTAATCGTAGTGCAGAGAATCATCACCATTTTTTATTTCAATTACAATTCCTGCATCAACTAATTTGTTTAGAGTATTGTAAACCGTAGCACGATAAGTAGGTTCATCACCACTAATTGCTGAAAAAATTGTAGCCGCAGTAGGATGATTATGATGTGCCATTAAGTATTCTAATATTTTTAAACGGGGCTTAGTTGCTTTTAAGTGATGGTTACGCAATAAGTCTTCAGCATCATCATGAAAATTAGGCAAAGTTCTCATCTCCTTTATTATTTAGTTATAGTTTAGCATTTTTGGTAAAGAAAAAACCGCCTTAAGCAAGGCGATTTTATTTAATTATTATTTTTCTTCTTGATGTCTTCTGATAGTTGGCATAATCAAACCAAGTAACAGTAATACTACAGGGGTAGCGATATTTAGACATAATGTAAATGGATCAGATGAGTACATACCCATTAAACAGCATGCAATAGTAACTGCCAATCCCCAAAGGCCAGCTATATATGCCAGCCATTGATGCTTGGTCATTTGGTAGTTGTCAAAACCCTTGTGGAACTTTTCATGTTGTTTTCGTAAAGCCAAATATGCAATAAAAACCCATAGATAACGCATTGGCATTACAATCGAATTGAGTTTGACTAATTGCGCCATTACTGCTTGTGCATCAGGCATAACGGCTTGAAGTGCTATAATTCCACCCGAAAGTATAACAATCATCCAAATACCATTAATGTAGGCACCATGCTTATTAACTTTTAAGAGCTTTTTAGGAATGAAGTCTTTAGCTTCTTTGCCTCCTAACAGCATTCTAAGAGGAGCATCAATACTTATAACCAATGCGGAAAATTGACCTATCACATTGCACCAGGCATAAATGTAGAGGAATAATCCACCAACTCCGTAATATTCACCTAATTTTTGAAAGGCAATGTAAGGACCGTTTGAAATGTATTCATTCAAATTGCCATTAACGGTCTTTGGATCAAACATTAATGCTAAAGCTATTGTGCCCAAAATAGCTGAAATCATCACCATTCCGGCTAAACCTAACATAGCTTTAGGGAAATTTCTTGATGGATTTTTCAGTTTATTAACATATGGCGAAATTTTCTCTGCTCCACCAACAGCAAATACTAAGATAGAAAGAGAAGTAAAATACTTAATGTTAAAATCTGGCACAAAGTTTTGCCAATTCCAGTTTACAGTATTGAAATTAGCGTGCGGATTAATCATTGGAGCCGCAAACATCATAATGATAAATAAAATTGACATGATGAACATTGAGGTACCAGCTATTGTCGACAAAGTTTTGATTACTGGAATTCCCCGGCTGGCTACCCAGCAAAAGAATAAAAAGACTACTAGTGTAGCTAATTGTGTCCAAGCTGTTGGCAGACTGTCATACCAGTTTGTATTTCCAAATATACCCCAGGCCATGCCTCTCAGGCCACCTGTACCTTTACTGGAAATGTAAACCACGTGAACAGCCCAAAAGGTCCAGCCAGCATAATAAGCCCATTTAGGTCCAATGGTGGCGTTAATCCAAGAGGCGACACCGCCTTCAGAATCCTTAAAAACAGACCCCAGTTCACCAACCATTAAGGCATAAGGAATAAAGAAAAGCAGGAAAATAACAATCCAGCTGAAAATTACCTTTGTACCATCAAAGTATATAAATCCGTTAACAACGTTGCCAAAGCTCCACACTATAGAAAAAGCCATAGTAGCAAGCGTTGTCCACATCATCTTTTTAGAATTGTTTGGTGTTTCACCCATGAAACTACTCCCTTATTTTAAGATAACAATTTTATTATTTTAGCTTAAATGGTTATAAAAATCTAATAAAAAGTAGTTTATTTTTATAACGGCGGTAATTATTGATTTATGCCCAGAAAAGTGCAAAACTGTTATTATATTATAAAAGAAGGGTTGTAAGCTTTAATGGGGAAAAAATTTAAAAACAAGCTGCTGGTTGCAGGAACAATAGCCGCAGTTGGTTTATTTGTTGGGAGTAATAATTCATACATTTCTGCTAAAAGTTATCATAAGGCTGTTACTAAGATAGCTGGCAATGGCAACTACGCAGTTTATCATAGTGCATCAAAGAAGGGACCATCTGGCAAATTCACCTCTACAAAGTATTTCAAACATGCACAGATTCAGTCTAAGAAGTCTATTGCCACTAAAAAAGGCAAGTTTTGGAAAATAATTGTTGACGGTCGTACAGTTGGTTGGGTTAGCCAAAACTTTTTTGCCAGAAATAAGATTTCAGTAGCTAACAAAGTCAGTTTAGTACAAAATAATCAATATTCATTTAATACTAAAGATGCGATTAATTATGTGACTGATAGTACTGGAACCGCTGTTGATGCAAATAAAGTTAATGTTTCTAAATCTAAGATTGACTCGGGTACGCCAGGAAAGACCACTGTAGATTACAGTTATGGCAAAGCCAAGGCTAGCGTAGATGTCACAGTTCGCTCTGACAAGAATGAAGGTATTGCAAGAGCAAATAAAACTCCTAAAAATGGTCCAAAGGAAGTTTCTACGTGGAAGGGAAGTTCTAAGTCTTCATCCAGAAATTGGAATGCAGCTCATCACTATACTCCTGAAAACAGATCTAATACTTTTAAAGCTAATGGTTTAACATTGAAAACTAAGTTGTTCCAGCCTCGATTTGTGAGTCTTGACTACAATAAGGCAGGAGATAAGATGGGTCAGGTAGGTGTAATTCCTGAGGGAATTACTGTTCATGGCTCGAACTTCACTGTTGCAGTCTTTAACTCAAGCAAAGCACAAAACGGTCACTTAGTTTCTTATGACTTAAAACACATTAACAAGTTTAAGGCACAAAACTTATTAACCCTAAACTGGTCAACTTTTAAGAAATATGCATCACATATTAAAGTTAGTCCTTATATTAAACTAGGACATGGTCAAGCTATTGGTTCATCATCTAAATATGTTTACGTAATTGCCAATAATAATACCTCAAGCAATTCAGATGCTTCTGAAGAAATCTTGCAAATACGTAAGTCAGATATGAAGATTAATCAAATTTGGACCTTTAGAATTTCTAATTATGGTAATCCAAGATATATTCACAATGCTACATTTGCTGGTGACAATACAATGTATTGCCTGTTCCATAATGGTGGCCACGGTTATTATGAATATTGGAAAGTTACCCGCAGTGGTGACACTTGGACTCCTGTTGAAGTTGGCGCTACAAAAGGCAACTTTGTAAGCAATCATTCGCCAGTTCAAGGATTCACTTATGATCAAAAGCACAGTCAATTCTATGTTGGCTTTAATGATTACATCTTCAAAGTTGATAAAGATGGTACATTTAAGAAGACCCATCATTTGAATGTTAGACGTGAAATTGAAGGGCTATCCTCATATGGCAATAAGCTTTATGTTGAGTTTGCTCAAAGGGGAGAATTAACAGCCGGTAACACGAATTAAAATTATTTACTGAGCAGCTTGATTATCAAGCTGCTTTTTTTGTCTATCATTTTTGAACTTGATATAAATGAAAAATACTATCAATTATGAGTTTAGTACTAAAATTTATACTTCAACTTTTACTTTAAAATGTTTTAAAAGTAATTAAGACTTTCTATATTCGACCCCCATTGATTTCAAAAAAAGCCGGTTTCCTGTATTATGGTACGCAACAACATAAATAGAAGTTATTTTAAGGAGAATTTTTTGGTTAAAAGAGACTTTATTGATACTTGTAGCTTTTCAAAAGACGAAATGCAATATTTAGTTGAACTCGGTATTAAAATTGAAGCAACTATTAATCATGGATATTATCCATCGTTATTAAAAGGAAAAAGTCTGGGTATGATTTTTGATCAGGTGTCTACAAGAACACGCTGTTCAGCTGAAACTGCAATGACTGAACTTGGCGGTCACGCATTGTATTTAGCACCTGGTCAAATTCAATTGGGAGAAAATGGTCATGAAGGCTTAGCTGATACGAGTCATGCCCTAGGTGATCTGGTTGATATCATTGGGGTTAGAACTGCCAGTCATGAGGATATTATTGAAATTGCTCAAAATTCACCTGCACCCGTAGTTAATTTTATGAGTGATAATGATCATCCAACACAAGCCCTTGGAGATTTAATTACAATCAAGGAATTTTTGCCTCAAGGAAAGAAACTATCTGATGTTAAGCTGGTTTTTGTAGGAGATGCAACTCAGATTACAGTTTCAGCACTATTTTTATGTGCACAAATGGGGATGCACTTCGTTCAGTATGGTCCTAAAGAAAAACATCTGTCTATGGAAATATTGGATAAAGCCGCAAAAATTGCTCAAGAAAATGGTGGCACAATTACACTATCCGAAGACGAAAAAGTTTTAGAGGATGCTGATTTCGTTTATACAGATGTTTGGTATGGTCTATATGATCAAGAGCATAGCAAAGACGAATATATGAAACTTTTTTATCCTAAGTATCAGGTTAATGATGAGCTACTAGCTAAAACAAAAAATCCGTCCGTTAAATTTATGCACTGTTTGCCAGCAAACCGGGGTGAAGAAGTAACGGCTTCTGTGCTTGATGGCAAAAAATCTATTGTCTGGCAGCAAGCTGCAAACAAAAAAACAGCAATGAGAGCAGTATTTACGTATTTGCTTAAAGATAAGCTAAATAGTGAGAACCAAGAAGCTATACAAAATTTATTAGCTTAAAACAGAAAGAGTATCTTTTGCTAAATTGCAAGAGATACTCTTTTTAATTCAATGGGTCCCCTGAGAGTCGAACTCAGATTTTAAGAACCGGAATCTTACGTGCGATCCATTACACTAAGGGCCCAGAATTGGCACAACAACAAGTATAACAGAAAAAAACTAAAAATTGAATTGTTTTTTCTTTGATAAACGAAAAAGAC
The DNA here is from genome assembly GCF_019972815.1 of Lactobacillus huangpiensis. Lineage (GTDB taxonomy): Bacteria > Bacillota > Bacilli > Lactobacillales > Lactobacillaceae > Lactobacillus > Lactobacillus huangpiensis. Next base: position 8,758 of record NZ_BPPA01000006.1, on the reverse strand, counting down.
AGTAAGACATTTTAAAACAAAAGTTGGGTAAAATATTAAGACTTTCTAATTGGTTTGATTTCACTTGAATTATTTTTTGTGTGTTGCTATACTATAGTTGTCGATTGAGAAATGAGTAACTTGATTAGCGTCAGGTCACGTTTCTCATATATTTTTAGACAATCTGGGACACCTAATGACAATAAATGGGTCAATTTGGTCCCAGAAGAAGGAGAGATATTGATGTACTCGGAATTTCCCGTGCTTGAAGCTCTCGTTCCTGACATCTTAAAAGTTTTTCGACAAAGATATCTTGTTCTTGAGCAAATATCACTTAATGCACCAGTAGGACGCAGAAGTGTGGCTCAGTCACTAGGACTTTCTGAAAGAAATGTGCGAACAGAAACTGAATATCTTCGTGATCATGGTTTGATTGAGATCAAAAGTTTTGGCATGTTTATGACAGAAAAGGGCAAAAAGATATTGCAGGAGGCTGCTCCACTGATAGATCGTTTGTTTAACGCTCGCAAAACAGAAATTGATTTGGCGCGTAAACTTGGTATCGAACGGACAATTATTGTACCGGGTGATAGCGATTTACAGGACTTGGTTTATGAGAGAATGGGTGAAGAGCTTAATGCAGCTCTGGATCTTCTTTTGCCGTTAGGACATTCAATTATTACTGTTCTTGGTGGTGAAGCTCTTGCAAAATCGACTAGGAATTTGTCTAAAAGTTTAAGTAAAAATCGACAATTGGTATTTGTACCGGGTCGTGGAGCTTTGGGCGAAAATGTTGCTATTCAAAGTAATACTATCGTTCAAGAAATGGCTGCTGAAACAGGTGGTAAATATAAAACGTTATATTTACCAGAACAGATTTCATCAGCTGCATACAAATCTTTAATTCGTGAATCTACATTTACTGATGTCCTTGAAGATATTTCACAAACCGATGTTGTAATTCACGGAATTGGACTAGCTCACGACATGGCAAGACGCAGAGGATACGATTCAGTTCGTTTGTCCGAGTTGCGTGAAAAAAAAGTAGTCACCGAGTGTTTTGGGTGTTTTTTCGATGGCGAAGGAAAGATTGTTGACCGCGTGCATCAGGTTGGCTTGCAGTTTGAGAATCTAAATAAAATACCTCACATATTTGCATTTGCTTGCGGTGGTCGCAAGGCTAAAGCAATCAAGGCTTATATGCCCAATGCTCCTCATCAAACCTGGTTAATTACTGATGAAGGAGCCTCAGAGAAGATTTTAAAGGAGAAATAATTCTCATTTAAAATAAATTGATGTTTACAGTTCTTACATAGTTCTTAAGGAGGACTTTAGAATATGACAGTTAAAATTGGTATTAACGGCTTTGGCCGTATTGGTCGTTTGGCATTCCGTCGCATTATGGATTTGGGCGAAAAGTCAAAGGATATTGAAGTTGTTGCTATTAACGACTTGACTACTCCAGCACTTTTGGCACACTTGCTAAAATATGACTCAACTCATGGCACTTTCAACCACGAAGTTTCAGCTACTGAAGATTCAATCGTTGTAGATGGCAAGAAATACCGTGTATACGCAGAACCTCAAGCTCAAAACATTCCTTGGGTTAAGAATGATGGTGTTGACTTTGTTCTTGAATGTACTGGTTTCTACACAAGCAAGGCTAAGTCACAAGCTCACCTTGACGCAGGTGCCAAGAGAGTCTTGATTTCAGCTCCTGCTGGTAATGACTTAAAGACTATTGTTTACTCAGTAAACGATGACACTTTGGATGCAAACGACAAGATCGTTTCTGCTGGTTCATGTACTACTAACTCATTAGCACCAATGGTTGATGCTTTGCAAAAAGAATTTGGTATTAAAGTAGCTACTATGACTACTATCCACGCTTACACTTCAACCCAAATGCTTTTGGATGGTCCTGTTCGTGGTGGTAACATGCGTGCCGCTCGTGCTGCTGCAGTTAACATTATTCCTCACTCAACTGGTGCTGCTAAGGCCATTGGTCTTGTTGTTCCAGAATTGAACGGTAAAGTTAACGGTCATGCACAACGTGTTCCAGTTACTGATGGTTCATTAACTGAATTAGTTTCAATCCTTGACAAGAAAGTTACTGCTGACGAAGTTAACTCAGCATTGAAGAAGTACGAGAGTCCATCATTTGGTTACAACGATGACGAAATTGTTTCAAGTGATGTAGTTGGTATGACTGCTGGTTCAATCTTTGACCCAACTCAAACCATGGTAACTACTGCCGGTGACAATCAATTAGTTAAGACTGTTGCTTGGTACGACAATGAATACTCATTCACTTGCCAAATGGTTCGTACTTTGTTGAAATTTGCTACTCTTTAATCTGTAATATTTGATTACTGTTAGGTGGTAAAAGAGAAGGCGGAGGGAAATTCTTCCTTCCGCCTTTTTTTCAAAATTAAATAAATAAAGTTATCGGAGGATATAGATGGCTAAATTAATAGTTTCTGACCTTGATGTAAAAGGTAAAAAAGTTTTAGTCCGTGTTGATTTTAACGTACCAATTAAAGATGGTGTCATTGGAGATGACAACAGAATTGTTGCTGCACTTCCAACTATCAAATACATTATTGAAAATGGTGGTAAAGCAATTTTGCTTAGTCACTTGGGCCGTGTAAAGTCTGATGACGATAAGAAAGAATTGTCATTAAAACCAGTTGCAGAACGTTTAAGCGAACTTTTGAAGAAACCAGTAACTTTTGTTCCAGCTAACGAAGGTAAAGAAGTTGAAGATGCTGTTGCCAAAATGCAAGACGGTGACGTTGATGTTTTGGAAAACACTCGTTTCCAAGATATTGATAATGATTTTGGCAAGCGTGAAAGCAAGAATGATCCTAAGTTAGGTGAATACTGGGCTTCATTAGGTGACATGTATGTTAACGATGCTTTTGGTACAGCTCACAGAAGCCATGCTTCAAATGTTGGTATTGCTGAAGCCATGAAGAAGGACGGCAAGCCAGTTGCTGCAGGTTTCTTAATGGAAAAAGAAATTAAGTTCTTGGGTGATGCTGTTGCTAACCCTGTACATCCATTCGTTACAATTTTAGGTGGTGCCAAGGTTTCAGACAAGATCGATGTTATTACTAACCTCATTCCAAAATCTGACCACATTTTAATTGGTGGTGGTATGGCTTACACATTCTTAGCAGCTCAAGGCCATGAAATTGGTAAATCTTTGTTTGAACCAGATAAAGTAGATCTTGCAAAAAAATTGTTGCAAGACGCTGATGGTAAAATTGTTTTGCCTGTTGACAATGTTGCAGCTACTGAGTTTTCTAATGATGCAGCTCGCAAAGTTGTAGAAGATGACATTCCTGAAAACATGATGGGTCTTGATATCGGTCCTAAGACTGTTGCCAAGTTCAAAGATGTTTTAAAGGATGCCAAGACAGTTGTTTGGAACGGACCAATGGGTGCCTTTGAAATGTCAAACTTTGCTGAAGGTACTCTAGAAGTTGGAAAGGCTCTTGCTGACTTAACTGATGCTACTACTATTATCGGTGGTGGTGATTCTACTGCTGCTGCTAAACAACTTGGTATTGCTCCTAAGATCACCCACATTTCTACTGGTGGTGGTGCTTCTTTGCAATATCTTGAAGGTAAGGAATTACCAGGAATTGCCTGCATTTCAGACAAGTAAACTTTAAGAAAGGACATTATTTACATGCGTACACCAATTATTGCTGGTAACTGGAAATTACATATGAATCCTAAGCAAACAACTGAGTTTGTTGCTGCCGTAAAGGATAAATTGCCAGAAGCAAGTAAAGTTGAAGCACTGATTTGTGCTCCTGCTGTTGATCTCGAAAGTTTAGCTCAAGCCGCAAATGGTTCTGAATTACGCGTCGGTGCAGAAAATGCTTATTTTGAGGATGAGGGTGCCTTTACTGGTGAAACTTCACCTAAAGTTTTAAAAGAAATGGGCATGAATTACTGCATTATTGGTCACTCTGAACGTCGTGGCTACTTCCACGAGACAGACGAAGATATTAACAAGAAAGCTAAAGCTTTATTTGCTAATGACATTACGCCAATTATTTGCTGTGGTGAATCACTTGAAACACGTGAAGCTAACAAGCAAGAAGATTGGGTAGTTAGTCAAATAAAAGCCGCTCTTGCCGGTCTTTCTGCTGACCAAGTTTCTAACTTAGTTATTGCTTATGAACCTATCTGGGCAATAGGTACAGGTAAGACTGCCAGTTCTGATCAAGCTGAAGAAATGTGCAAAACTATTCGTGACACTGTTAAAGATTTATACAACGAAGAAACTGCTGAGAACGTTAGAATTCAATATGGTGGTTCAGTAAATCCTGGTAATGTTAAAGAATTAATGGCTAAACCAGACATTGATGGTGGTTTAGTTGGTGGTGCCTCACTTAAGCCTGATTCATTCTTAGAATTAGTAAACTATCAAGATTAGTTTTAAATGTAATTTATCAAAAAGTTTCTGCGATTCGCAGAAACTTTTTTGTTTAACCGAAAAATACAATTATTTTGTGCTTGATTTGTAATAAAATATAAAATACTATAATTTTATAAACAATTTATATATAAATAATAAAATGAGGCAGTGAAATGAAAAAGAAAGTTAATTTTAAACTAGCAGAAATATTGGTAGCACTCTTGGGAGTGCTAATTTTAGGATTCTGTATTCAAGATAGTAACAATTTTGCTGGTTTTAGTAATACTGTAGACGCAAAACATGTTAAGGGAGACTTAGGAAAATTTACTGTACCTAAAAAAATGCGCGGCACATGGTATGGCAAATATTTTGACATCAATGGTATTAAAGCAAAGAAAGTTGATAAGATAAAGATTACTGCCCACACAATTGCTGGGAGTCCATTGCATAAACAAGAAGCCAATTTTAAAGGTACCAAAATACCAAAGGCGGCTCGGAACTGGTCGAGAACATATTATCCAGTAAAGTTTAAAAAAGATAAGGGTATAAAATACATATCCATGTATCCGTGGGTAAGTCCGGTTTTATCTGGTGAGAGTCTTGGCTTATATCATTACAAAGGACATAAGGTTTTAATTGATAGAACTACATCTTCATTTAGAATTACTAATGTTTATTGGAAAACGCGCAAGCTGGCTAAAAAATATGGAGGTCATAAGCCTAAAGAGCTTAAAAGATACGGAGAATGGTAATTTCATGCATTTTTCCTAAGTAATCGAAGTCACTATTCATAGTGGCTTTTTGTTTACTTTCAATGATACCGCTTGCAATAAGGGAAATACCTGTCCATAATATGAGGTAAAAATTATAGTAAGGGAGGCAATACTATGAAACTTCGTAAAACTGCGATTTGGACAGCAGCAGTAATTGCTTTAGCTGCAGCTGGTGGAATTATTAATAGCCAGACAAATCAAGCTCAGACTGTTAAGGTGCAAAAATCCGTTAAGAAAATCAGTAATAAAACTAAGTATGGCTTTAAAAGAGATTTCAAATTTCCACAATCATGGCGGGGCAAGTGGTTTAGTAATATACATGGTCACTTGAGCAACATGATTATTAAGAAAAATGGTTTCAACACACCTTGGACAGGAGAATACGTTAAATTAGTTTCGGTCGGCAAAGTTAAAGGTACTAATAAATACTTATGGCAAATGCCCCAGAGTTGGTTTACAAAACACAATAAAATATTCAAAAATTTGGGACGAGTAACAACTAAAAACTTAAAAAATAAAAAGTGGATAGTTTTTAGTCCAATTGATGAAAATAATATCAAAATAGGATATGCTTTCAGTTTACAAAATAAAAAAATTGACGGTAAAACTCAGAAAGTAATGTTTGAAGCTAATCCTAAGACTGGCGAAATCTATGATCAATTTTACCGTTCACCAAAATTAGCACAGAAATACCAAAATTATCATTTTAAGAATGAAACGTATGCTCCTGTTTTTAATCAATATCAAAAAAAGTAAATATTTCAGAATAAAAACTGGTTTTTAAATGGAACCAGTTTTTGCTTTAAAAATGTATTTCTTAAATTGAGTAGCAAGTTTATAATTATTACTATATAATAATTAATTTTAGGAGAAAATGAATGTCAAAAATAATTACTGCATTAACTGCCATAGCATCTCTTACTCTATCACTTAATGTGCCAATTAAATCAAATCAGACGCAAACAGTGCAGGCAGCGCAAAATCAGAAGAACCAGTTTATGCTGGGACAGCAATTTAAATTCCCAAAGACATGGCAAGGTAAGTGGTTTAGCAACAATAATCTTACACCAAGTCCCATGTTTATTCACAAGTCTGCTTTTAATACTCCTTGGGCAAATGATTATGTTAAAGTTGTGAAAACAGGTTTCGTTAAAGGAACAAAAAAGTATCCCTGGCAAATGCCTAATTCATGGAAACAAAGTAATAAAAATGAACTTGCTAAATACATGCGTGTTACAACTTGAAAAATAAATGGTAATGAATGGATCATTCTAAGCCCAGTCCAAGAGAACTCTTTTAAAAACGGTTTTGCTTTTACAATCAAAAATGAAAAATTAGCTGGTAAAAAACATAAAATTTTATTTCAAGGTAATCCAAAAAATGGGTTGGTAATAAATCAATATTTTAAATCCAAAGCTTTAACCAATAAGTATAGTGCTCATGAATTTAAAAACATGAAGTATAGTAAAATTAATCCACGTTAAGATATTAAACTGTAGTCTCAACTCTTTGTGATTACAGTTTTTTTATGAAAAGTTAGGAGAAACTCGTGAAACTACTGTTAACAGGGGATAGCATTATTGCACGCAAAGAAGGCTTAAAAGAGCCTCGTATTAATGCAGAGATAAAAGAAAAAATACCAGGCACAAATTTAGTTAATACGGCAGTTTCTGGTATTAACTCAGGAGCATTTTACGCATTATTGCCAGATCTAGTGTTAAAAGTTGAGCGTTGTGACAAATTAATTCTACTCTTGGGAACTAATGACTTGGCCCTGCACAAAAATGTTCCAGTTACACAATTTAGTAAAAATATGTCTCTCATAATTTCCAGCGTAATTTGTTTATATTATCCGCAAAATGTAATTTTGATTTCACCGCCTGCAGTTGATGAGACCAGACAAAAAAAGAGGAACAATCGTGAAATAGCTATTTATACTACAGAATTAATAAAACTAGCCGAAACTTATAATTTGAATTTTATTAACCTATTTCAAGCTATGATTAAACATGGTGACTTAAAAACTCTTTGTCAAGGACAATTGAATGATGGCTTGCATTTTGGAACAGAGGGATACAAGTTGTTGTCAGATTTACTGGTAAACGAACTAAAAAGTTAAAAAATACTCCTTTATTTTGTTTGCTATAGAGTTAACTCTAAGGTTTACAATCTTTTTGTAATCTTATAAAGGAGCAACAAAATGAAAGAAATCAAACTAAATAATGGTATTACAATGCCTATATTGGGCTTTGGAGTTTTTCAAATAACTGATTTGGGTATTGCTGAACGTGTGGTTGAGGATGCAATTAGATCTGGTTATCGTTTAATTGACACAGCTGCTTCTTATGGCAATGAAGAAGCGGTAGGAAAAGCTGTTAAAAATAGTGGAGTTAATCGACAAGATTTGTTTATTACTACAAAATTGTGGGTATCTGATACTGGATATGAAGCGACCAAACGCGCAATTAAAACTTCATTAAAAAAATTACAGCTTAGTTATTTAGATCTTTATCTTATTCATCAGCCATATGGTGATATTTATGGCTCTTGGCGCGCAATGGAAGAAGCTTATAAAGCGGGAACTATCAGAGCAATAGGTGTTTCTAATTTCACTTCCGACCGTGTACTTGATTTAAGTTTGTATAATGATGTTCTTCCTGCAGTAGATCAAATTGAAACTAACCCATGGATGCAAGAGACAAATGAAATTTCTTTCTTAAAAAACCATCATATTCAGCCAGAAGCTTGGGCTCCATTTGCAGAAGGTAAACACCATGTTTTTACTAATTCTTTGTTGTCAAAAATAGGTGCTAAATATCATAAAACTACCGGACAAGTCATTTTACGCTGGTTAATTCAAAGAGGAATAGTAGTGATCCCAAAGTCAGTTCATCACGAACGAATTGTTGAAAACAGTAAAATCTTTGATTTCGAGTTAAGTCATAAAGAAATGGATCAAATCAGAACATTAGATAGAAATGAAAGTCAGTTTTTTGACCATCGTGACCCGGTTGCAGTTCAAAATATTCATGATTTAATTAGAAATGTAGATTGAAGGAAAATAACGTTGACAATTAAAGAAATAAGTCAGGAATTTGATTTAACAAAAGATACAATAAGATATTGGGAAAAGGAAAAGTTAATTCCTCCTGTTAAACGAGACGAGAACGGCTATCGTGTCTATGATCAGTATGAAGAGAATTGGGTTTTCTATATTAAGGTTTTGCGTAAAGCGGGCATTTCAGTAAAGCAATTAAAGTATTTTGTAAACATATATCAAGTCGGTTCATCTTCTGATAAGCGAAAAAGTTTGTTAACTGATCAGCGAGACCAACTGAAAAAACAAATGATAGAGATTCAAAAAACAATTAATTATCTTAATTATAAAATCGATCATTTTGATGATCACTTGTTAACTTTTGAAAAAGAAAAATTGGCATATGAAAACGCAGTTGAAATTTAATTCAACCCAAAAGTCCTCTTAAAATTAGGTTTTGAAGTGCTCCATAATAGTTAGACATTAATCTGACTATTAGGAGCACTTTTTTCATGACTAAATATTCAACTACTT
>NZ_BPPA01000005.1 GCF_019972815.1 Lactobacillus huangpiensis | reverse complement strand
AACACAGCAGTTAAGCTTCTTCACGCCGAGAGTAGTTGGTGGGAGACTGCCTGCGAGGGTAGGACGCTGCCGTGCTTTTTAGCAATCCGGCTTAGCTCAGTTGGTAGAGCGCTTGACTGTTAATCAAGATGTCGTCAGTTCGAGTCTGACAGCCGGAGCGAGCAGAGAGGAAAGAGAACCTGCGGGTTCTCTTTTTTTGTGCTTAAATTTAATAATTAACTTATATTTGGTTCAATCTTTAGTTTCTTAAATTCTGAAATCAAATTCTTGAGTCCGGGTTTCAGTTTTTGCCCATGTTTAACTGCAATAAAATATTTAATTTGAATCAAATTATGATCAACTGGAAGTAAGTTAATAGGTGTTTGAGCCATTCGCTTAATAATGCTGGCAGCTGAAATAGTTAGTCCTACTCCTTTTATTGCTAAATTAGTTGCAGTAATAATACTGCTGCTTTCCAATATAATATTAGGTTTGATATGAAATTTCTGAAATGCACCATTAACTTGATGACGGATTGCAGAATTGCTTGAACTAACAACGAACGGCTCTTGTAAAATGTCTTTAATATCATATTCATTTGGCTCGAGTATAAATCGACCTTTTTTAAAGTATTTTGATCTTGGTGAAATGATTACAAAATAGTTTTCTCCACCGTTAACATAAAAATCCAATCCTTGATTAAGAGACTCAGGTGTTTGACCCAGATAACAATCAATTTGCTCATGTAAAAGATGAGTTTCACTTACTCTAGGAAAGTTTTCTGATAGCTGAATTTTAATATTTGGATGTGTAAACATAAAGTGAGGTAAAAGCTCTGGCAATAAAAATGTCCCCAGGCTTTCTAAAACTCCGATTCGGATTAATTCTTTATTTGGTGATGCATAGGGAATTAGCTGCTCAGCTAACTTTTGCCTGTTACTAATTTTTGTTTCCAGATAATTGTAATAAATTACCCCAGCTTCCGTTAATGTAAATGGGATAGTCTCACGATTAATTATTTCAGATCCCAATTTATGTTCAATTCGTTTAATTAGTTGAGTCAAATATGGCTGTGATATATATAATTCACTAGCCGTCTGGTAAAATTACTTTCTTTTAATAGCACATCAATAAAATGTAAGACAGTTTCAGAATTGTTCATATTTTGCCTCCGATAACAATTTTATTATAGCCCGCTTGCTAGAAAACTATTTCATTTTAATCAGAAAAGTTAGTAAAATTTAACTAATGAGTATTGAAAGAAAGGAAGTATATTAATGATGAAATCAGGAACTTATGAAGTAAAAGCTAAGGGTCATGGTTCTAGTTTTATGCCTATGAAGGTGAAACTTTCTGAAGACAAAATCAAGGAAATAGATATTGATTCCAGTGGCGAAACTGCTGGAGTAGCAGATGAGGTCTTTAAACGTCTGCCCAAGCAAATTATTGCTAATCAAACTTTAAATGTTGACGCTGTTAGTGGAGCTACAATTTCCAGTCATGGCGTGATAGATGGTGTGGCTCAGGCGATTACAAAAGCTGGTGGAGACGCACAAGAATGGCTTAACAGACCAAAGCCAAAGACTTCTAATGCTTCTGACAGAGAATACCAAACTGACGTTGTAGTTATTGGTGCCGGTGGTGCTGGTCTCACTGCAGCTGCTAGAACAATTCAAAATGGTAAAAAAGTAATTGTACTAGAAAAATTCCCTCAAATTGGTGGTAATACTACCAGAGCGGGTGGACCTTTAAACGCTGCTGAACCTGAGTGGCAAAATCAATTTAAAGCTTTACCGGGTGAAAAAGAAAGTTTGGAAAAACTAGCTGCAACTCCAATTGATGAAATTGATCCAGAATATCGTGATGACTTTAAAGAACTGCAAAAGCAAATTAAGGCTTATGTAGATTCTGGTAAAAAATATCTGTTTGATTCAGTATTATTGCATGAAATACAGACTTATATAGGTGGTAAAAGAACTGACTTGAATGGTAATGAAATTCATGGTAATTATGCCCTGGTTACTGAGCTTGTCAATAACGTACTTGATTCAGTTAAGTGGTTGAATGACTTAGGCCTAAAGTTTGACCGCTCTGATGTTACCATGCCGGTTGGAGCCTTGTGGCGTCGTGGTCACAAGCCAGTTGAACCTATGGGCTATGCCTTTATTCACGTTTTGGGTGATTGGGTAAAAGACCATGGTGCTACAGTTTTAACAGAAACTCGGGCACAACACTTAATTATTGAAAATGGTAAAGTTACCGGTGTTGTAGCCCAAACTAGTGATGGCAGTAAAGTTACTATTCATGCACAAAAAGTAATTTTAACTTCTGGTGGTTTTGGTGCAAACACTAAAATGGTACAAAAGTATAACACTTATTGGAAGCATATTGATGATGATATTGCTACTACTAATTCGCCTGCAATTACTGGTGACGGTATTGCCTTAGGTCAAGAGGCTGGTGCTGATTTAGTGGGTATGGGATTTATTCAATTAATGCCTGTTTCAGATCCTAAGACAGGTGAATTATTTACTGGTATTCAAACCCCACCCGAAAACTTTATTATGGTCAATCAAAAAGGTGAACGCTTTGTTAATGAATTTGCTGAACGCGATACTTTAGCTAAGGCCGCTATTGCCAATGGTACTTTGTTCTACTTAATAGCTGATGAAAAAATAAAAGCTACAGCTTATAACACAACCGAAGAATCGCTTGCTGCTCAGGTAAAAGCGGGTACTTTGTTAAAGGCAGACACTTTGGAGGAATTAGCTGAAAAAGCCGGTATGAATCCAGACACTTTGGTTGATACTATTAAAAAATATAATTCATATGTTGATGCGGGTAGTGATCCAGAATTTGGTAAGAGTGCGTTTAACCTTAAATGTGAAGTTGCACCGTTTTATGCTACACCTCGTAAACCTGCTATTCACCATACAATGGGTGGCTTAAAGATCAATCCAAAAGCGCAAGTAATAAACAAAGATGGACAAGTAATTACTGGTCTTTATGCAGCAGGTGAAGTCGCTGGCGGATTACATGCTGGCAATCGTCTTGGTGGTAATTCACTAGCTGATATCTTTACTTTTGGTCGTATTGCTGCTGACACTACTTGCAGTGAAATTGCAGATAATGATGCAGTGACAGGTGCATCAAAGAAATAAATATTATTTTGATTTTAAAAAAGGAAGGCACAAGCCTTCTTTTTTATATGTATCCACGTTCTAGAGCTACAAAAATGGTAACAATTAATAAATCTGCACAGCCACCTAAACTATAATTGTGGGCCAAACAGTCATCATTTAATTTTTGCAGGCATTTTTTTCCAGCTGGAGAAGCATAACCACCTAAATCTAGGTATTTTGTGGCCATTTGATGTAGCCAGTTAGTTACATTATAATTTCCAGCTCGCTTAATCAGATTACTATCAACTGTAACTGTTGCTATTTTCATTAAAGTATCAAGGAGTCTCGTTTGGAGCGTTCCCTTACTTTTTTTAAAAAAAGGTAAAGCTACTTCACGTACAATGGGATAGCCTTGTTCCGCTTGAGCACGAGCCCCACCAACATGATACTGCTCAAATTCTTTTTCACCTGCTGTTTGTAACTCATTATTTTGAATCAGATCATGCTGTACAAGCCCTTTACACATCTTGCTGATAGTCAGAAATAGTTCAGTATTGTTTGTCATACTGTAGCTTTCAGCGCAGACAAAAATGCCTAGAGCAAAAATTGCTCCTTTATGTGTATTAGCGCCGTGAGTTGCAGCAAACATTTCTTTTTCAGCAGTAATACCTCTTTGTCTTAATTTATAAAACATTTGGGTTAAATCAGTCGATTGAAAATTTTGTCCAATTTCAACAGCAGTAGAAAAATATGCCTCTAAGCTTAAACTGCTGTCAATAAAAGTATAAATATTCATGTCGGGATGCGGACCTTGGTTGATGGGGTCTACTAAACCAGGTTTTGGTGCGGTAACAACTTCATATAAAAGTGAGCGTAGAGCATTTTTTGTAATTGAATTAGTCATAGTATAAATTTAATTGTTATTAGTTAATTCTGCAATAATTTCGTGGACAGTTTTAATAGTTTTGATGTTATAACTATCTGCTGCAATATCAGTATACCCCATTTCAAGATCACCTTTTGCCATACCGTTTATTAATCCCTGATAACCGTTTGCAGCAGTAAATATTTGCTTTCCGTCTTCGTTATCCTGTGTTAATTTTGCCAGTTTCTGGGGCAATTTTCCAGGTAAAGAATAGATAGTCTGTGAGTTAATTTTAAAACTTATTAGTTCTTGTTTTTGTGCATTTATAACTTTGTCTTTGATTATTGGTGAAGTTGGAGCTTCTTTAGCAAGTGCAAAAACTGTTTTAAGAAAAACTCCTTGTGCACCTTTGGCCAAAGCGTCTTTTAAAACATGTGAGTCAGTAGTATCATACCCAGCTAAAACCGGTGTCTTTCCTGCTTGATGAACAAAATTTGCCAGATCGGTGTTACTTTTGCAGATTAAAATGTCAATGCCATTACTTTGAGCTACACGTATATCATTAATATTATTAATAATTTGCATAATTTTAATGCCACTATTATGTAGCAAATTTATCCATTTTCTAGATGCAACTTTACCAAAACCTTCAAACAGTGCAATAGTCAGCCTTCTTTTTCGCATTAATTCTACTAATTCGGTTGCTCTATGATCATCTTCTGGGCTAGATAAGGAGCTGGCAATTTCTACTCCAAAAGGTCTAAAGGTATTAGACAGAGTTTGATCAATTTGCTCATTCATCAAGTTTCTTTCTGTCATGGCATCAAGCAAAGAATTGTTGCTAATAGTACCTATTTTATTTGAATTAGAAATAGAAGCGCTTGATGTAGCGTCACTTCTAACCTTATATCCTGCATTAATACCTAAGATACCCAGTGCACCTGATTCTGAAATAGCAGCAACCAGTTTGCCATCTGTTAAGGTGTGGATAGGTTCGTGAACAATAGGGTAATTTGTTCCCAATAATTGACAAATTTTATTCATTAGCTTTATACCTTTTTAAAATCTTATTTGACAGGAATATTATCGACGATTTTCTGAATATCTGGTTTATGACTTTTAAGAAAGTCAATAAAATCAACTATTTCCGGTGAAAAGTTTTGACTTGAATCATACACTAAATAAACCTGACGAGTATTTTTGGGCAAATCCAGTTTGATGATGTGGATGTCGAAACCACTCAAATAAATAGTTTTTGCTACTACACCAACGATATCGTTGGTCAAAACTTGTCCTGCAATTGCCAGCTCGTCATGAAGTCTATTTGTAATATTCAGATCAGAGGCATTGGCCAGTAAAGCATTAGTGATGTCTTTTCCAATTTGAATTTTTTTAGAATAGGTAATAATTGACTCACCCTGTAGTTCTTCAGGAGAGATTTCATTTATTTTTGCCAGGTCATTTTCCTTTGAAACAATGGCAATGATTTCTTCAGTATAAAGGGGAATGTAAGTAAAATAACTAAATTCCGGTACGAATGAAGAAATTCCAATATCATACCAGCCATTTTTGATACCTTCACAAATCTGATATGAAGGGTTATCGTGGTATATAAAATGAGGTGAAATATTACTTTCTTGTTGATATTGCTTTGTTAAGTTAGGCAAGATGGTTCCAATTGCAGTAGGTATACCAGCAATGTGTATATTGCCATGGTCCTGACTGATACGCTGTTCAATTTTCTTTTTACCGCGATCTAAAGAGTCTAAAGATTTGGTTACAGTATCGTAAAAAATACGTCCATATTCAGTTAATTGCACGTAATGACCATTGTGTTTAAACAGTTGGCAGTGGAGTTCTTTTTCAAGCTGTTTAATTGATACTGAGAGGGTAGGCTGACTGATAAATAAGCTGTCTGCTGCTTTAGTGTATTGTTTTTGATCTGCCAATTCACGAAAATAGTAAAGTTGATTTAAATTCATGATATTACCTCAAAAATTATTTTAATATTCAATACCTATATAAATAAATGCTATACCTATTTTTTATAAAACGCTTACAAAAATTATTTATAATAATATTGATAAAATTAATATTAGTTTATTAGTGTTGATTTTATTGTGATTTTACTCTCCAAATTTGGTGAGTCTTTTTAATTATTGCAGTTAATAATCTTATAATTCCGCTTTTTTTAATATATATAGCCATAAGGGTATTTATAAAATTAATAGTTCTGACTTTGTTATCAATTTTACAATCTAAACTTTTTAAAACATAATACAACTGTTGATAGAAAAACGCTTTCAAAAGCATTATTAAAGTTTAAAAGGAGATTGTATTATGACAGAACAAAAGAAGTTGCATGTATTACCACCATATGAAGAAACTCCGATTATGCACAAAACTAAACCGGGTGAATCAATGCCTGAAGAAGACTTTGAAAACTACTTAAAAGAAATTCGTCACCTGGCACAAAACGAGTTTGACAGGATGACCCCATATATAGAGGAAAATCGCAAGTTTCCGCAAGACTTTTTCCCAATTGCAATTAAACATGATTTATATCGTTTTGCATTGCCTAAAGAATACGGCGGCTGGGGTCTCAGTGAAAAGCAAATCCTGCAAGTTCAAGAAGAATTTTCAAGAACCCAGGGTGGAATTCGAATGCACCTGCACCATGCTTCAGATATGAACTGGCGGATATTGGATAATTTTGGTAGTCAAGAACTTAAAGACAAGTATATGAACAAGTTTCAAGACAAATCAATCTATGCCAACTTTGCTTTAACCGAAAAGAGCGGTGGTACTGGAGCAGACCTTCATACTTTAGCTGTTAAGGATGGCGATGACTGGGTAATCAACGGCGAAAAAACTTTGATTTCTCATGCAGATGTTGCAGATTTTACTTACTTAATTGTAGTTACTGACCCAGATAAAGAAGGGGATGAAAGATTATCAGCTTTCTTTGTACCAACAAATACACCTGGATTTGAATCTAATGAGATGCCTTTAATGATGGGTTGTCGTGGTGCCGGACATGCCGATTTAAAATTCACTAATATGAGAGTACCTGATAAGTACATGCTTGGCAAGAGAGGAGAGGGTATGAAAGTAGCTATTTCTTCACTTTCACTTTCTCGTGCGCATATTGCTGACTCCAACTTAGGAATGGCTCAACGGATGTTAGAAATGTCCATTGCTTATTCTAAAGATCGTGTAACTTTTGGTAAGCCACTATGCAAACGGCAATCAATCATTTTTGAAATTGCTGACATGGGTGCGCGCATTCATGCCCTTAGATTAATGTTGTGGGACTTGGCAAAAGATTATGACGAAGGAAAGGATATTACCAAAAAAGCTTCTCTAGCCAAACTGGAAAGCATCAATACTGTCAAATTAGTTTCTGATTACATGCTTGAAATCTTTGGTGGTATTGGTTACTTCCAGGACAATCCTTATGGACCTGCTGAAAGACTTTACCGTGATTGTCGTGCTATGTGGTTAGAAGAAGGACCTCGTTCCGTTCAAAGACTAACTGCAGGTCGTTTATTAATTAAAGACGGTGGCAATACACCAATAACAAGTCTTTAAGGCAATCAATTAAATTAACTTGAGTAAATAAATCAAGGAGGGCTGAATCTAAAATTTACTTTGCAAGGTTCAATCCTCTTTGTTGTATATAGTTTTGGAGAAAAAGATGGCTAACGAAATATTATCAGGAATAAGAGTTATTGATCTCACACAATTTTTGGCAGCCCCAACCGTAGGACGAGTCCTTGGAGAATGGGGAGCTGATGTAATTAAAGTTGAAGCTCCTAAGGGTGATGCTGGAAGAACCCAAGGTGCAGTTTTTGGCATGAAGTATGAAGATGATGAGAATTTGGGCTTTGATGTTTCTAATATGAATAAAAGATTCATTACTTTAAACATGAAAACTCCTGAAGGGATGCAAGCTTTTAAAGACCTATTAAAAACCGCAGATGTATTTTTAACCTCAGTGAGAACAAAGAGCTTAGCTCATATGGGAATCACTTGGGAAGAGCTGCATAAAGAATTTCCTAAATTAGTGTTTGCACAAGATCGCGGATATGGTGAATTTGGTCCTAAAAAAGATTCTGCCGGCTATGATGCAACTGCTTATCAAGCACGTGGCGGAGTTCAGGGAACAACGATAGATAAAGGAGGGAATCCATATAATCCAGTAAATGGCTATGGTGATTTCCAAGTATCAATGACCTTAGCCGCAGGTATTTGTGCAGCCTTACTGAGAGCTCAAAGAACCGGGAAGGGTGATAAGGTTGTCGTTAACTTGAATCACGCAGCGATATTTATGCAAAATATCGCTATGGTTTCTGCACAATATGGCAATGTATATCCTAAGAGTCGTAAAGAAGTTACTAATCCTTTTAATGACACTTATAAAACCTCTGATGATCGCTGGTTTGTACTATGCGTTCCCGAATATGACCGTGATTTTGACAAAGTAATGCATGACATTGGTCGTGATGATGTCAAAGGCGATGAAAGATATAACAAAATGGACACTTTGAATGCTAATGGTACCAGCAATGAAGTAATTGCCATTTTAGAAGATGCTTTTAAGAAAAAACCGTTGCAGTATTGGATAGACCTTTTTAATAAGGAAGACTTACCGCTTGAGGCTTGTCAGATACCAACGGAAATATACCAGGATCCTGAGGCTTTGGATAATGACGAAATTAGACTGATGGAATTTCCATCTGGAAATAAGAGATTTATTCCCACTAATCCAGTACGCTTTTCGTCTCAAGGCAAGCCTACGCTAACTCCTTCTCGTGCTCAGGGATCTGATACAGGAGAAGTACTCAAAGATGAGTTAGGCTACAGCGATGAAAAAATCAGTGAGATGTTTGCCAGTGGTGCTGCCAGTGGCCTGCGTCATATAGGAGACCCAATTAAATAGGTATTAAAATGACATTACTTTATACACAAGAACAAAAAGAATATATTCATTTAGCACAAGAATTTGGTGATCGGTATCTAACCCCTGAAATTATTAAGAAATACGATTTAAAAGGTGATTGTCCTTCCAGCTTGTTTGAGCCTGCAATTAAAATTGGCCTTCATATGCTTGAGATCCCGCGGGAATATGGTGGTGCTGGCCTTTCTTATGAAGATTCTGCCCTCGTTTTTGAAAAACTGGCTGAATATGATGCAGGTTATGCACTTACTTTAATTACCTCATTTGTTGCACTGCGGTGCGTAATGCTAGCTGGTACTGAAGAACAAGCACAAAGATTTGCCGATGTGATCAGACCGGGACGTTTTGCTGCCTTTACAATGTCAGAAGCAGATGCAGGTTCTGACGCAGGTTCTGTGAAAGCAACAGCTGTTCGGCAAGGCAATGAATATATTTTAAACGGAAATAAAGCTTTTGCTACTAATGGTGGAATTGCAGATATTTTTATTGGAATTTTTAGAACTTCTAATAATGGTAATCATGGCTTATCTGCTTTCATGATTGATAAAAATACGTCAGGTATTTGGGTAGGAAGGCATGAAGATAAAATGGGACTGCGTTTATCAAATACAGTACCGTTAGGATTTAAAAATGTACACGTGCCAGCCGAAAATCTGATTGGCCAAGAAGGAAGAGGGATTAATATTGCGTTAAACAGCCTTAACCTTTCACGTGCGTATGTTTCTACTTTGACCGTTGGTGTTATGCAACGGGCACTTAATGAAGCTGCCAAATATGCCAATCAGCGTGAACAATTTAATCAACCAATTTCTCAATTTGAATCTGTGCAAAATATGCTTGCTAATATGGCAACGGCAGTTGAAACAGCCCGCTTATTAGTTAACAACACAATGAAAATGATGGATAAAGATTTGTCTGTACGTCAAGAAGGTGCAATGACCAAGCTTTATGTTACTGATGTAGCACAAAAAGTAACTTCTGATGCAGTCCAGATTCTTGGTGGTTATGGCTATACCCGAGCTTATCCGGTTGAAAAGCTAATGCGTGATGTCAAAGGATTTCAAATTCTGGAAGGAACTAATGAAATTCAGAGAATGACAATTGCACGTGAAGTTAGCAAAAAATATCAGGACTAGGAGGGTACTATAATGAAAATCGCATTAATTGCTAAGGCTGAGGCAGATAATCCTAAAACTTATACTTCTCATAAGAACAAAGTAACTTATCATCCAGAAAATTTATTTCTGAGTGAGGAAGACAAAAGTGCCCTAGAATTTGCCCTGCAATTAACAGAGTTAAAAAAAGGTACTATTGATGTCTTTACGTTTGAACAAAATGAAGCAGCTGAACGGATTTTGCATGAAGCACTGGCTATGGGAGCAACAACAGCTACTAAAGTTTCAGCGGGTAATATCAATGATCCTTTACTGCAAAATCAAATTGCAAGTGAATTTGTCCATTACTTAAAAGAAAATAATGAAAATTACGACTTGATTTTAACAGGAAAAACAACATCTTCAGCTTTTTCAGCTGCTATTGCTGCAAGACTGGGAATATCATTTTATGACTATGTTTCTATGATTGATACTTCCCTCAATTATGAAATGAAACTTGAAAAAGGCAAAATCACTGGGCAATGTGTCTTGCCAGCTGTAATTGCCACGTTAGATTCAATCAATGTGCCGCGCCTTGCTAGTTTTACGTCGTTAAGTACAGCAATTAATTCAAGTATTAATAACGTAAGTTTTAAAACTAGTGATGAAGGCGTTACAAGTGAAATTGTAGCTAAACCAGTTAAAAATGAGAAAATTATTTTCAATCTGGATCAAGATCCTAAAGCTACGCAAAAACTGGTTGAAATACTTAAGCAAAACGGGATGTTGAGGTAGAAAAATGGTACCAATTTATTATATTCAATTAGAAGATAAGAATATTGATGAAGGTCATAACAGTAATAACTTAGCAGGTCTTGCCAGCAATTTCGAAGGTAAAAAAGAAGTACTGGTTTTCAGTAATCATGCTAGTGAAATTAAGGATAAATATGCTTCTTCAGGAGTCAAGACTGCCATATACCAAAATGAAAACTTTAGTGTGACAAACTTGCCAGCTGTGACTAATGCTCTTGAGAAAATTTTTGTCGATAAAGCAAATAGTTTAATAGTATTTGATAAGAGCAATTTAGGTAATAGTCTTGGCGGTCAATTAGCTGCCGTACTAAATGTCCCATTTATTTATAATGCCAAAGATATTTGCTGTGATCAAGATCATATAATAGTTAACCAGGATATCGGCAAAACACAAGCCTTAAGAAAAATAACACTGAATGACAGGGCAGTAATATCTCTTTCTTGTAATGGTGTCGTGAGCCACAGTAAGAATGAAGTTGACATAATTGACTGGGAATGTGCAGAAACTAATAGAGCAGCATATGTACCCGAAGCTAACTCTGGCAATGATTTGGCATATGCAAAGGTGATTGTAGCTGGTGGTAAAGGTCTGGGTTTCCCAGATAAATTTAAACCTTTAGCTACTTTAGCCCAAAAATTAAATGCCAGCGTGGGAGCAACTAAAGCAGTTACAGATCAAGGCTGGATTGATAAGAACCGTATGATTGGAATATCGAATTTGTCTGTTGCACCAGATGTTTACTATGCTTTTGGCATTTCGGGAGCCGTCCAGCACACTGCGGGAATGACTAAATCAAAATGTGTCATTGCTGTCAATACTGATGAAGCAGCACCAATTTTTAAATTAGCAAATTATGGCATTGTTGGGGATGCTAACCAAGTGATAAAGCAATTAAATGAGCTTTTGTAAGGTAAAAAAATGACTTCTAGCAAAAAGGTGCAAACCTTAAATGATTTATGGCGGGAGCGCTTAAAGCAAAGTGCTCAAAGTATTTTTGTCACTGAGGATGGTCGTAAATACAGTTATCAGGAAATAGATTTTTTGGCCAATAAGCAGATGGACTTGCTCCGGAATAATGGCATTAAGAAAGGTGATTTAATAGCAATTCAGTTCGAACTGGATCTGGCAAATATTGTAACGATTATTGCATGTATCAAAATGGGAGTGGTTATTAATCCACTAAACCCGCATTTTGATATTGATGAGATTAATAGCATGATTAATAGGTTTAAGCCATATGCTATCATTTCGCAAAAATCTGTGCGTGGTCGTGACACTATTAGTAATATTGCTAATTTGGATAATTATCAGACTAAAAAAATCGCGGATCTGGTATTTTTTACCAGAGAAAAGCATTTACCATCTGAATTCATTGGAGGTAATGGATCAGATGCTCCTGCACTGGTTCTCAATACTTCGGGTACTAGTGGGCTTTATAAAGGAGTAGTTTTAACCAATAAAAATATTATTAGTGCAGAAAGTGCATATAATGATGCTTTTGGCATCACTAAAAATGATATGACTTTAATTCTTTCGGGGATGTATCATGCAATTGGATTTCATCATGGCTTAATTTCAACGATTATGGCAGGAAGTCACTTGGCAATAATTAAACATTATAATATTGAACAAGTGGCAAAAATGCTTGAAGAAGAACCAATTACATATATTGATAGTTTGCCTACAATTATGTATGATCTGCTATTTAAAGTTCAAAATTTGGGTAAGCTGCGGATGCTCATTTGTGGTGGTGACAAAATTAAAGAAAGTATTTTAGTTCAGGCTAAAAAAAGAAATATTCCCCTTTACAACTGTTATGGTCTGACAGAAGCAGTTCCATTTAGTTATACTCCTCAAGATTATTATTTAAGTAAAGGCGCAATGACAACGGCAGTCAAGCCAATGTCCAATATTAAAGTCAGACTTGTGAAGAACAAAAATATAATTACAGATAGCAACAAACAAGGACAAATTGAAGTTTCTGGACCGATCATTTTTAAATGTTATCTGGATGATCCTGAAAAAACGGCTAAAGCATTTGACGGTGAATGGTTTGTTACTGGAGATGTTGGCCATTATAATGAAGATGACTTTTTGGAAATAGATGGACGCAATAGCGATAAAATTATTCGTGGTGGTGAAAATATTTCCGCTCATATGGTTGAAGACAAGATCAAGGGCTGCCAAAATATTGAGGAAGTAGCCGTTTTAGGAGTCCCAGATGTTCGTCTAGGGCAGAGAATAGGTGCCTTTATTGTTCTAAATCATGGCCAAAAAGTATTAACCAAAGCTGAGTTGATTTCAGAATTAGAAAAGCAGCACGTTGATAAGAAATTATGGCCTGAAAAGTTATGGGTTGTTGATTCATTACCAAAAACGTCAAATGGCAAAATAAAAAAGTATCTTTTAAAAAATTGGCTGGAAGGTAAAAAAGTAAATGAAGAATAAATTTTTTAAACGTCAAATGGCAGATTATTTTGTAACTCCAAGGATGCTTAACCATATGGAAATTACTCATGGTGGTACGCTCTTAGATAATGCAGACTCAGCAATGGGCTTGTTTGCAAATTCATATTGTCATACACGTACGTTAACTGGTCGAATAGATAAATTTATTTTTCATAAAAAAAGTTATGCTGGTGATCATATTTGCTTTTGCGTAACTTTATTAAAAACAACAGCAAAGACAATGACTATTTATGCTGAAGTGAATAGAATTTCTCTTGATAATTCAAGTTCGGAATTAATCGGCGAAGCGGTATTTACCTATGTTGCAGTTAATGCAAGCTTGGAGCCGATCTCAGGTTCTATTGAGCAATATCACGTTACTAATGCAGAAGAAAAAGAATATATTGAGTCAGTCAAAAAGAGATTTGGCATTAAATAGAGTTGTTTTAGGTTGAGATCCTGATTTAATTTGTTTATTAGTAATACTACTACTTTTAACTATTTAAGTATTAAATATTTTAATAGATAATAGATTGATATGTAGGGGTTAATTACCCATGAAACACTAAAATCAAGACTCTAACTTTTTTATAAAGCAAGAAAGCATTGATATACCAGTGCTTGTAATTATAGTTATTATTTATAATTTGGTAATCATAAATAATTATTAATATTTATTTTAATAAGATATATTTATTTATGAAATTATTAGCAAATCTTAACTTTGAAAGGTAAAGCTATGAAAGAAGAAAAAAGTTATGTTGGCGTTGCTGCCTCTGTTTATATCCATTTTGCGGTTGTAGGGGCAGCTACCTTATTTATTAGTCAATATAGAGAAATCTTGGCACATTCTTGGAATGCCAATGAGACCCAAGTTTCACTGGTAATCGCAATGGTGGGCTTAGGCAGAATTATTACAATTTTATTTGCAGGCGCTATTTCAGACAAGATAGGCCGGAAAAGAACTTTGTTAATTGCATTGCTCAGTGACGCAGTTTTCCTTCTCGGCGCTGTTTTTGCTAACAATATCTGGGTTGCTGGCCTAGCGGCAATGTTTTTCGGGGCAACTAATTCATTTGGTGATACAGCAGGTTACCCTGCACTTGCAGACGCTTTTCCAGATAAAACAGCTACAATGAACTCATTTGTTAAAGCTGCAATGCAAGTAATGCAGATGTTGTTTCCTTTTTGTGTGAAACTAATTAAAAATCCAAAGATTACAGCATTTATTTTAGTTATTATTATTTTATTGGATGTTGTATTTACAATGAAGACTGCCTTTGCTCCCCAAGCTGAGGCAAAAGAGACTACTGAAACAGAAGAAGAAAAAGAAACTAGCGTAAGTAGTCAAAACCAACCTAAGTTAGCCGTTGATGGTCTAATGATCATTGGTTTGGGCTTTACGCTTTGCTTCACATTTTATATTTTTTCACTCTATGCTCCTTATTACGGACAGTATGTTTTAAATGAATCTGCTGCTAATGCCAATCAGCTTGTATCATGGTATTCAATCGCTTCCTTAATATCTGTATTTGTTACATCAGCTCTAGTTACTAAGGTAAAGAGATTGAATTTAATTATGGTTTATTCAGCTATTACTGCTCTTGGCCTGCTGTTTATGGTTCTAAAGCCATCCCTATTAGCTGGGGAAATAGGCGCATTAGCTGTTGGCTTCTTTACTGCAGGAGGAGTATGGCAAGTTGGACTTTCAGTTTTAACTTCTTATTTCCCCCAAAGTCATGGAAAGATTACATCATACTACAGTTTTGCACCAGCAGTAGTTTACTTCGTAGCACCACTTGTAGCTGCATTTGTGTTAAAGGCCAATGCTGCAAGTACACTAATGGTATTTTGGATAACTACAGTGATAACGATTATTTCTGTAGTTCTGTGTGTTGTCTTAATTAGTCGTGGTAAAAATTTCAACATCAAAAATTAATATAAAGCAGAAGGTGGAGTTATGTCAGAAAAAATAATTAAAGCAACGGCAGAAGGAAGAAATGGCCAAATCGACTTTGACATCAAAGTTGAAAATAATCACATTACAGATATTAATGTGACCAAAACTGCAGAAACCCCAGGTATTTTTAACCAGGTTGTAGGTAAATTAAAGAAGAATATTATTAATAATCAAAGTTTCGATGTTGATGCCATTTCTGGTGCTTCGATTATGACACAAGCCATGCTTGATTCTGGAAAGAAAGCCTTAAAAGCAAATGATGTAAACGTTGTTGCTAAGTCTAGTGATAAGTCGCATCAAGATGTAACTTATGATGTGGATGTAGCTGTAATTGGTTCAGGTATGGCAGGCTTGATGGCAGCCTCTCGGGCACTATCAATGGGTAAAAACGTTCTTTTAATTGAAAAGAATGGCTATCTTGGTGGAGCTACAATTCTTAATGGTTCCAATGTGGTTGGTACTGGTTCAAAACTAGCAGCTGCTTTATTTGGCGAGGAAGCTAAAAAAGATTCTCCTCAGCTTTTAGTCCAAGATATTGTCCGTGAATGCCGGGGGACTAATTATCCACTACTTTCAAATATACTTGTTCAAAATATTGGTAAAGCAGTTGATTTTATCACTGAATTTGCAGACCTAACTTATCAAAAAGCTGAAACACAGACTATTGAGCATTCTGTTGACAGGCAAATTGAAATGCCCTCAGAGAGTTCTTATGAAGTAGTTTCTAAAGTGGCAAATGCCTTTACCAAAAAGGGTGGTAAAATTTTACTTGAAACTCGGGTGGAACAACTTAATAAAAACAAACAGGGCCAGCTTTCCTCTTTAGTTGCTGAAAGCAAACATGAAACAGTTACAGTAAACTTTAAGTCCTTAGTTATGGCAGCTGGTGGCTGGGGCGCTCGTGATTACCTTAAACATAAAACCAATATTCCTTACTACGGTCCAATGACTTCTACTGGTGATTATTTCGATTTTGCTAAAAATATGAATCTGGCTACACGCAATCTTGATTGGTATAAAGTTTACCCACATGGTTTAGAAGTTGAACCTGGCATTGCCAAATTAACAACCTATTCAACAAAAGAAGCGACAGACATGGGTGCTATTTTTGTTAATACTAGTGGTAAACGAATTGTAAATGAATCAGCTCCGTATACTCATTTTCGGGATGCTATTGCAGAACAAAAGAATAAAATTGCCTTTGTAGTGATGGATGAAAGAACATGGAGCAGATTCTATGAATTGCTTCTTAAATATGGTTTTACCAAAGATGAAGTTCAAGGTTTCTTTGATCTTGATGGCAAGAAGAGTCCGATTTTAGTAAGCGGAGACTTGCAAACAGTGGCTCAAAAAGCTGGCATTGATTATGAAAACCTGAAGAAAACTTTAACTGACTACGATAAATATGTCGCCTCAGGTAATGATCCTGAGTTTGATCGCCCTTCTCAGTTTATGCATAAATATGAAGGCGATACATATTTTGTGATTGAACAGAAATTACGCTTTTGTACTACTCTTGGTGGCTATGAAACTAACCGGCATATGCAGCTATTAGACGAAGATTTCGAAGCACTAGACAATTTCTATGTCGCCGGGGAGATTGTTGGTGGTGCTAATGGTCATGATTCAATGCCAAGTATGATGAATTCTTGGTCCTATGCTTCAGGTTTTGTGGCCGGAACTGAGGCTGCTGATAATGCTAACTACCAAAAACTGGCAAAGACTGCATCTGATTCAACTGATGCAGTGTCCGGTGCTTCTAAAAGTTAACGTTGATTAATTATTTTATTTTTAAATTTAATAAAGGAGAAAAATGATGGCTAATAAAATTACTGGTGTTAATGGTCCGATTACTGGCTGGCTAGATGGTCATACCTACTTAATTGGCTTAATGGCATATCCTATTCGGCATTCAATGTCACCGACAATGCACAACAATGCCTTTGCTAAGTTGGGCTTGAATTATACTTATCTCTGTTTTGAAATTGGCAATGATAAATTAAAAGGTGCAGTTGACGCTATCCGCACTTTAGATATGCGTGGCTCAAACGTTTCGATGCCCAATAAAAAAGAGGTAATCCAGTACCTTGATAAATTATCGCCAGCTTCTGAAATGTGTGATGCGGTTAATACTATTGTGAACGATCATGGTGTTTTGACTGGCTACACTACCGACGGCATTGGCTTTGTCCAATCGCTTAAGGATGAAGGCATTGACATTAAAGGTAAAGTGATGACTTTGACTGGTGCCGGCGGTGCCGCAACCCCAATAGCTGTTCAATCTGCTTTAGATGGTGCTAAAGAAATCAGATTGTTTAATATTAAAGATGATAAGTGGGCTCAGGCTGAAAAGAACGTCAAAACTATTCAAGAAAAAACTGATTGCCAAGTTTCTTTAACTGAGTTGACTGATCAAGAAGCATTTAAACAATCAATTGCAGAAAGCGATATTTATTGTGACGCGACCAGCGTTGGTATGAAACCACTTGAGGATAAGACGCTAGTTTCAGATCCTTCCTGGTTCCATGAAGATATGGTGGTGTTTGACACAGTTTATGCTCCTAGAACTACCAAATTAATGAAAGTGGCTCAAAAAGCTGGAGTTAAGCATGTTTTTGATGGCATCGGCATGATGATTGATCAGGGTGCAGCCTCATTTAAGTTATGGACAGGTAAAGATATGCCAACTGATTATATCCGTGAAATTATGTTTTCAGATGATAATAATTAGTTGAGGTATTGAATAATGGCTACTGTCAAGATTAGAAATATTGTTTTAGGTGCAGGTCTGCCTAAAATTGCTGTGCCAAATGTCGGTTCAACTGAAAAAGAGATTATGGATTCAGCTAAGAAGATTAATGCTGCTAAACCGGATTTAATGGAATGGCGCATTGATTATTATGCTGCAGGGATTAAGGATTTTAATACACTAAATACTACTGCCAAAAAATTGCGCCAAGAAGTGGACGAGTTACCAGTTTTAGTTACTTTTCGTACCAAAAATGAAGGTGGAGTTTGTCAGCTCGACGAGGATCAGTATTTAAATTTAGTAGAATATGTAATTACTAACAGGTTGGGTGATGCTGTTGATATTGAACTTTTTCATGATGAAAAAAGAATAAAGTCTTTGGTGACTTTAGCTCATAACTACAATGTTGTTGTAATTATGAGTAACCATGACTTTGAAAAAGTGCCAGCTAAAGATGTAATTGAATTTCGCTTACGAAAAATGGCGCAACTTGGTGCTGATGTGCCAAAGTTAGCTTGCATGCCTCATTGTGCCGCTGACGTTTTAACTCTTTTAACAGCAACGACAGAAATGAACAAAGAGATTGCTAATCCCCTGATTACTATGGCCATGGGCGATATCGGTAAAGTCACTAGAGTAGCAGGCCAGGTTTTCGGTTCAAGTCTGTCCTTTGGTGCTGTTGGTCAAACTTCTGCACCTGGTCAGTTGTCAATTGAGGATCTGCGTAATGCGGAAAATTACTTAGCATTACAGTAAATTTTATTAAGATAATAGATATTTTGAGTTAGCTTTAAGTATTAAGGCTAACTCTTTTTTGGTTAAATCAAATTTATACGAAAAATACGTGTTAAACTTTAATGACAACACTATGTATTTCCAGCGTAAGTTTAGTAATGGAGGAATGTATGACTGCAAACGAGAATATTGAATGGTTTAAAAATGCTGAATACGGCATGATGATTCACTGGGGTTTATATTCACTTCTTGCTGGTGAATATGAAGGAAAATCTGCAAGCAATTACGCTGAATGGATTCAGTCTAAATTGCAAATACCTGTTGCAAAGTATCGCCAGCTTGCTACCGCTTTTAACCCAATATATTTTGATGCCGAAAAAATCGTAGCATTTGCTAAAAAATGTGGTATGAAATATTTGGTAGTTACAACTAAACACCATGATGGCTTTGCAATGTACCATTCACAAGTAGATTCATATAATGTGTATGATGCAACACCATTTCAGCGGGATGTAATCGGTGAACTTGCAGCAGCTTGCCAAAAATTCGACTTAAAGCTGGGTCTTTATTATTCCCAAGACTTAGATTGGCATGAACCAAATGGGGGAGGCTACCTTTCAAATGATATTGAATCCTCTGGCACTACTTGGGACAATAGCTGGGACTTTCCTCAAAAAAATAAGAATTATAATCAATGCTTTACAGACAAAATTCTGCCCCAAATTAAGGAAATAATGAATAATTATGGGGAGATAGCTGTTGCTTGGTTTGATGTACCAATGACATTAACTGCAAGCCAAAGTCAGAAAATTTATGAGACAGTAAAAAAATTGCAACCAAATTGCCTAATAAATTCACGTCTTGGTAATGGCAAATATGATTATGTTTCCCTTGGCGATAATGAAATTCCAAATGAAAAAGAAAAGGAGCAAAAAGATATTAATTTTAACTCACTTAATGGCCTTAAACCTTCACCATATGGTTTATATGAGTCAGCCGGTACCACTAATGATTCTTGGGGCTTTTCTTATCGTGATCAAAATTGGAAGTCCCCTGAAACTATTTATCACAACCGTAAATATTTAAACAGCTTGGGAATCAATTATTTATTAAATATTGGCCTTGATGGTTTAGGAAGGATCCCCTTGCCCGCACAGCAAAATATTGCAGCTGCAGCGAAATTGGCTGAGAAATAATAAAAATTCAATAATTCATCATTGATTTTTTGGCTTTTACTAAATAGAAATTGGAATATTGTGGTTTAAGACTACAAAAGAGGCGCGTCCATTTAGGATGCGCCTTAATTAATGAAAGTAATTTTGGATTTTTTTAATGAGGTCTTCTTTGGTACTTAATATAAGTTCGATATAAATTATTTTTTCTTTTTTATCTACACGGCAAAAAATATATTCATATTTATCAATTAGAACATAACAACCATCAAATAATTCAAAAAACTTAGCAGCTTTAATGCCCAGATATGGAAATGACTTTAAATTATCCAGTTTTTTTCTTCCCTAGCCAAAACTTCTTTTTTTACTTTTTCACCAAACTTAGCCAATAAGTATGTTTTTAGGTTTTCAAAATATTCTTTAGACGGGCTAGATAATTTTAATGAGAACATTAGCTGAATAGTTTTCCTTTAATTTCATCAAAATTATAATGCTTTGACTTTTCAGCTTTTTTCAGCTTAGTTACCAGCTCAAGAGCAGTAGTAAATTCATCATAGTCCTCAATATCTATGAGCGCAAATTTGCCATAGCCGTTTTTGGTAAGAAAAACTAGATTATCTTTTTTAACTTTGTCAAGGACTTTATTGTAATTTCTTAATTCTGAAACAGGTCGAATTTGTAACATGAGCATCACTTCCTTTGACAAATATTGTGCATTATTTTTCTAACAATTTACAGTATAATAATGAGCAATAAAGTAAACTAAGATCAGATTGGCAAAAAAGGTAAAAGAAAAGAACCAAGCAGTTTATTAGCTGCTTGATTCTTTTCTTTTTATTTATATTATCTAATTAATCTTCGTAGGTACCGACTTTTTTCAGGTTGCCTAAGACACTTTCACCATGAGGTGATTGTCCTATTGCAACAGTCAGGTCACGACCAGCTAAATTGCCATGGTGTTCGCCATCAGTCCAGTGTGGATTGCCAGTGACATCATAAACAACTCCTTTAATAGCGACATAAGCTGGGTTGCCATTTTTACCATCATATTTTGCTAAAGATTCTTTTGTAAACTTCTCCATTGGAAAATATCCCCTTTCCAAATACACTTACTTATTGTCACCTATATTATAGCTCAAAGAATCAACAAGTCTAACTTTTACTTTGATTTTTTTTGATAATTAAAACGCCAGCCAGCAATATCCCAGGGGGTAAAAGCCGAATCTAATTCACGCTGGTAAGCCTTTTCATAGGCTGCTACTTTTTGCTGGTAATCGTGTTTCATCATCTGCTTAGAATTTTCATTGGCATTCAGTTTAACATCAGGGAAAATAGGTGGCAAAACGTGAACTACATATTTAGTTTGGTAAAAATCAGGGTGGTCTTTTTCTAATTTGTCAGTTATTTGAATTTCAATAAAAGTTGAAATAACCGGCACATTTTGCTTGGCAGCAAAGTAATAGGCGCCTCGTTTTAATTCGCGGGGCTTGCGGTAATTCCACCACATTTCCTGTTCAGGATAAATTAAAACCCAGCTATTTTTCTCTAACGCATCATGCAGGTGACGTGGAAATTCATTACCGACATAGCTAGGGGTTTCTATTAAAGGAATAGTGCCAACATAGTTCATTAGGTAGCACAATATTCCGGGTAATTTTAAGTTGGTGTCCTCAATGGCAATAGTTAAGGAATGGTGTGTTTTATTTGCTAAATGCTTAATGGGTAAAGAGTCAATTTGGTTAAAATGATTAGCAGTGATAATTGCTCCACCTTGTGGCAAATTAGCTAAATTTTCCAGACCGGTAAATGTAGTGGAGTATGTAAAAATATGCATTAAAGTGTTGAAAATTAAATGTCCAATCCGATTATTAATTTTTCCCTTAAAAGTTTTTTGCTCTCGCCAAAAAGCATTGACTAATTCTTTACTTTCCTTTATAGAAAGAACAGGATCACCGACTTCAACTTTGGCATCCCACTTGCCACTATTAACTGCTTCTTTAATATTTTGAATAACTTGTTCACGATTGTCGCCTATAATCATAAACTGACAGGTCCTTGCTTTTTCACATTAGCCCAGTTGTATGGGTCATTAATAGTTTTATCTTCTTTAGCTAGCATATGATCTAATTTATGCCGGTCTTCATCACGTTGCTCATCAGTGTATGTATTTAGTTCAGTCAACAGATCATTATAAAATTTGGTTTCTTTTGCGCTCTTCCAGAAATATTCTTCATATTGAACGTTTTTAAAATGCCATGGTTTAAAGAAAAGGTTGTAATGAATCAAGCTGGGATTAGTTAAAGGTTCAGTATTATCATTTGGCATTGCATCCCATTTGGGATCTAAATGTAAAATTCTTTTATCGCCAATTTCGTTTAAATAATCTTGATCTGGGGCAATACAGTCAAAATGATATTTACTGAGTAAACGCATGAAATGATCAATAAAATTCTCATCGCGAAATGCTTTACAGTTTAAAACCAGCATGCCGGAATTAATGTATTTTTTAGGATCAAGAACTAATACTTCTTTAATATAGGCAACCATTTTTGTTACAAATTGAATGGAAGAATCAGTACAAGCTGCAAAGAGATTATTGCCAAGTTCTGTATCATACAATTTACCAATATCATCATTTACGATTGTGTCACTGTCGATATAAATTGCCTTATCATATTGGGGAAACAGATCTGGAATAAATAAGCGGTAAAAAATGGACATTGTAAAGAAATCAGCTCGTAAATAGTTTTCAGTACGATTTTGAATTGGTGCAACTATTTCATCGTTAATCTTAAAGAATTTAACATGAACATTAGAAGAGCCTATTTCTAATAAATCTTGTTTGTGCTGCGGTGATAAGTCCTGACTTAAAAAATAGATAGTATAATCTTTATCCTCAGCAGCATTCTTTACTAAAGAGTTCAGTGAAACTGCTGCGTATTTTGTAAAATCATCACTAATTGCATAAAAAACTGGAATTGTCATATATTTATTTTCTCCAAACATTATTTTTGTACTAAATTGCTTTTCACACTGAGATAGTAATTCAGAATGTCATCATATTCGTGCAATTTTAGTACTTTATGTACCCGCTTAACATCCCATGGCTTAACTGTCAAGGTATGAAACACGGGCCAGAAACGGAAACTGGTAGTAAAATGCTGAATTACTGTGTCCGACTGCAATTTATACTGTTCATTATAACGACGCGGGGCAATTTTCTTATTTCTGGCATAACGGTTAATTGCAGTTTGATCAGGCATTAATACGGTTCTAGTCTGCAGAAGGTGCCTGATTCTAGCGAATAATTTAGTTTTTCTAATTTCTGGGAGATTAAGCAGCAACACGCCGGAATTAATATAATCAAAAACTTTATGCTCGTGCAGGTTGTGAAAGAAGAACCGTCCCCAGTAATCAAGGACTCCGGCGAATTCGTAATTAGTTATATCTTGTTGGTAAAAACTAACGAGACTTCGCCTGACTATTACATCAGCGTCAAGGTATAGTATTTTATTTGGCAACTGTGGTATTTCGTCAGCGAAGAGCCTGAGCATAGCATAAGGAGTAAAATGAGTACTCATGTTAGCTATTAGAGGCTCTCTGACGAATAGTCCCGTGCAGTCCATTAATTTTAACGTACTTTGAGGATTTTGTTTTACCAAAAGTTCTTTTAAATAGTCTGCTGCATGTTTGCTGAAGGGCTTAAATTTCTTGTGATAACTCTGAGTGTACATTGTTAGAATGTAGATATGGAGTTCTTTTGCACCACTATTTTTTATTAATGAAAGCGTAGCGATAAGAATACCATCTTCGGCGTTGTGATCGCCACAAAAAAGAATATTCATTGAGAACTCCTTAATTTATTTTTTGATAAATGCAATATTCGAAATTACTTGTTAAGGCTCGTTTTTGCATTGTCTGATAAACTTGCTTATGCAGCTTTTCTTGCGCCTGCTTTTTAGTAAGATGATTATCTGGAAAGAAGGGCCCATCTATGTAGACCGTTATTTGCGGTTTCTTACCCCACCTAGGCTTAGAATATGTTGTAGTCATAGTAAAGCTGGCAGAGTCAAGTGCAACAGGGAAATGCATGCTGTTCACTGGAAAAGGCCTGATTTTAGTGTAATAAGGCCAAACATGTGATTCAGGATAAATGACAACTACCTTTTTTGCTTTAATAACCGCAGTGATTGCTTTAATCAATTTTGCAGATTGTTCTATGTTTTGACCAACAGGAAGTCCAAAATATGGTAAAACCAGTTTTCCTAAAACAGGGATGCCCCAATTTGATTGTGCTGCAATAGCATAATAGTTTTTCGCAGGAATAATGCTAAGTGGTAAAACCACATCGCCAAAAGTTTGGGTATGATTACCATAGATAAAATACCCTTGATCGTTTATAGCTTGCAACTTTTCCTTGCCAACTATTCGTACTCTCAGAATCAAATTAATATAGACTATACTAATTAAATGTCCTAAAGGACGTACAATCTTAGACCAGATTTTCCCACCTAATGATTTCGGAAAAATAGCATAACTATTTGGTAACTGATAATCTTGGTTCAGGCTAACCACCAAATCATCTGTTAAATGATGATAGAAGTATTTTCGCTTGCCCATCGAACCCTTCTTTCAATAACGTCATTAAGTAATTTTATCATGAATTGCTCAAGATTAAAAAGGGTGCCATATAGGTTATTTGTCATAATTTTTACCTTAGATATGTATTTCTCTATGGTTGATAGGAGGGTTTGCTTTCTTCATAAGTGGATAATCACACATATAAAAGTTATTATAGTAAGTAATTACTTACTTATAAAGATGAATTTATATAAAAGAGCACACTTATGTACTGAGTCCAAAAACTTGGACAAAAAGTTAATAACATTTCTCTAAGGCTTGAGCAACAGCAATACCGTTTGTTCCCGCCTGTAAAACTGTCTGTACGGCTTCATCAAGTGTTGTATTGTCAGATAATTGGGGGACAAGCTCTAAAAGCATGGGTAAGTTCAGACACTTACTACACGTGTTTTTTCAGTGTGAGCTAAATAGTACTTAAAGGATTCATTGTATGGAGTTCCACCTTTTAGATCTGCCAAAATTAAGACTGATTCTGTTTCACCGTCAAGCAGCTCTTGAAGACGATTACGGTATGAACCAATTCCTCTTTCATCTAATTCAAGTGTCATGATATAATCCGATTTGCCAGCAATAAATTCAAAACCAGAAGCGATGCCTTGTGCTAAATGTCCGTGTGAAGTTAACAATATTTTCACTAAAACCACTCCTTTTTGTAAATACATATTAATTTACAACACAATTATATGTAATCGCTTTATATAAGTAAAACACTATTTTAAATAAAAAAAGTAAGCGGTTGACATTAAAGCTTTCTGTGGTTAAAATCAGTTTATGTAATTACAAAAAGGAGAATAACAATGAAATACACAATTGATGACTTTGCACGATTAATTGATCATACTAACTTACATGCGGATGCTACTGAAGACGACATGAGAAAGTTATGCGATGAAGCTAAAAAATATCATTTCAAGATGGTAGCAATTAATGAAGTCCAATCAGAATTTTGCGCCCAGCAGTTAAAGGGGACTGATATTGATACAGGAGCTGCAATTAGTTTTCCTTTGGGTCAAACAACGGTAGCTTGCAAGTTGGCAGAAACTAAAGATGCATTACAAAACGGTGCCAATGAAATTGATTATGTTGTTAACTTAACGCAAGTGAAAGCTCATAATTGGTCTTATATTGAAGATGAAATGACTCAGATGGTTGATCTTTGCCGTGATCACCATGTTCCATGTAAGGTTATTTTTGAAACATGCTACTTGTCTAAGTCAGAAATTAAGCAGCTGGCTTTAATTGCAAAAGAAGTAAAACCTGATTTTGTCAAGACATCAACTGGTTTTGGGACAGCTGGTGCAACAGTAGAAGATGTAAAATTGATGAAAGAAAATGTTGGCTCGGGTGTTAAAGTCAAAGCTGCAGGCGGAATTCGCAATACCGATGATTTTTTAGCAATGATCGCAGCTGGAGCAGAACGAATAGGCACTAGCTCAGGTGTAAAAATCATTGAAACTCTTAAACAGCGGTTTGAAAAAGATGGCATCAACTCAATTGAAATTTAAGTGTGAATAAAAAAATAGTGTTAAAAAAACCAGTGTAAATAAGGGCTATTTAGCTCTTTACACCGGTTTTTTGCATGGTATAGTATTCTTATAATGGTATAATTTAGTAAGATGAAAGTGGTGGGACTAATTGGTAAAAAAAGAACTCCCTAAATATCAAGTAATTGCCAACGATCTTTTGAATAAAATTCAAACGGGCATTTATGCGCAAAATACAATTATTCCTCCAGAAACTGAATTAGCGGATAAATATCAGGTAAGTCGGCCAACAATGCGTCAGGCAATCTCATTGCTGGTTAATCAAGGTTATTTAGAGCGGCGTCGTAAACGAGGTACACTAGTTAAAAAGGTTAAAATCGAGCAGGAATTTACCCATTTGATTGAAAGCTATAGCGAAGAAATGAGTGCTAAAGGCATCTATCCTAAAACCAATCTGCTTTATTTTGATGAAGAAAAAGCCACACCTGAAGTAAGCAAAAATTTAAAGTTGCCTGAAAAAGCACCTGTCTTTAAGCTAGTACGGTTGCGCTATGCTAATGATCAGCCAATTGTTCTGGTTACAACCTATGTGCCCAAACAAAGGATACCCGAGCTGATTAATTATAATTTTGCCCAGGATTCTTTATATAGTACTCTTGAAAAATATCATTTAAAAGTAACGCAGGTAATCAGAAAGCTGGAAGTAATGGAAGCAGATGAAACTACTTCCAACTTGCTTAATATTGCAGTCAATAAGCCGATATTTTACTTTCATACTCAGGGTCTTACGGCTGATGAACAGCCAATTGAATACTCAATTGCTAAATATAGAGGAGACATTAATTCTTTTGTAATTGATGTTCAGCGCTAATTTTTGCATCAAAAAAGTCTTACCTTTGCCTGAATAGGTTAAGGTAAGACTTTTTTATACAATTTTGATTGATCCCACTCCACATTGAACAGTTACCTGGTTTTGATCGTCACCTAGGCAATAAAAGCTCTGACCTTCTCTATTACCGTGAAAATATATTGACCCGATATTAGCAGATAAATCATAACTAGTCTTAATATTATTGTTGTCAGTCATTTTAAATGATCCGCTAGAGAGTACGAATTGACTTTTTCCTTGCAAATTATCAATTTTAACCGAACCAGCAGAAAGTTTTGCTTTTAGGTTTATATTGCAGTGGCTGATTGATAAACTGCCTGCTTCTAGATTAAGTTTTGCATCTTTAGTTATAGTAACGTTAAGCAATTTTGTTGAACCGGCTTCATTTTTCAATTTAAGCTGTTGCATATTAAGGTCAGATAAAAGGACGCTTCCAGCATGTTCACTTGCTTGCAGTGTGTTAAGCGATGCATCCTCTGGAACAGTAACTATTATTTTATTTATTTTGAAAGAATGCTCGAAAGTAAAACTATTAGAATTATGTCCTTTTTCACTAATAAATAAAGTTTGTTCTTTAACTTCAGCAGTTACATAGTCTTTGTCATTACCACAAATCGTTACATGATAATTTGTTCCAGAATGAATATCAATGCTAAAAGCATAAAGATCCATTGTGATGTTGGTAAATGAAGATAGGTCAATTTCATGTGGTTCAGGATCCGGTTTATTTTGAAATTCAAGTGACCCGTTAAAATTAATTTTCATTGTATTTTTCTTTCTTTAATCTAGTTCTAATATTATATTTAGTAAATATTAGCACCGCAACTTGATTCAGACAATATAGAAATAAAAAATAATGCCTTTTTTATTCTTATATTTATTTTAATGTGACAAAGGCTTCCCAACTCAAGTCTTTTGGAATTTTTAATTAATAACTATATCCCCATCTCCACTTGTAACTTTAAGCAAAGGCAAACCCTTTAATTTTTTAGAAAAGTGTTTGCGATGATTATTGCCATGAAAGACAAGATCATCATCTGAAGCGGTTGAAAGCTGGTAACTGATCTTGGGAGACCTGCTCATTTGAAAATCGCCTTCGCTTAGATTAAATAAGCTGTTGTCAAGTAAATTAGAATTATTTATCTTAGCATCACCGTCACCTAAGGTAGCCTTGATTTTAAAGTGACTACTGGTAACAATCAGGTCGCCTTCACTCATGTTGAGGAAACTGCTTGTTAATGTTGAATTGGAGATTTTCAAATCGCCATTATCAAGGTCAAAGTTGGCTTCCTGCGTTTTAATACTATCTGTAGTAATATTGCCATCTTCTGATTGTAAATTGATGCTGGCAACTGTCAAATCAGCTAAATGAACATTGCCCTCAGAACATGATCCAGTTATTTCTTTTAGCGAGTCTTCTTCTGGAACAGTGACAATTACCTTATAAGTACCATCCTCATAAGCACCGTTGTCTGAAATGGTCAGTTTTTCGCCATGAACCTTGGCACTGTTCTTTTTTACATTAGGACCACTAACTTTAATTTGGAAGTTGTCTCCTTTAGCAATTTGGATGTTGGGTTCTTCAGCGTCAATATTAATTTTAGAGAACTTGCCTACGTTGAAAGTACGGGATTTTGCTGGTATATGATGTGAGTATACGTGAGTTTGATTACGATTAAAAAAGTTTTCAATATTGGTTGTTATGCCTGAATGGATATTATTGATATCTTCTCTGCCACCGTTAGTTTCACCAATACCAAGCAAAATTATACCGATAGTAATGATGGCAACACTGATTAGGTAAAACTTCTTCATTTTGATTCTCCTTGTTTTGGATAAGTTTTTAATTTTAAAATGGGTATTACTAACCAAGAAAACATCTAAGTAAAGTTTACTTGCCCACTAATTAATTAGAATATCGCCATCCATACTAGTAACTTTTAATACGGGTTTATTTTTAACTTTTTTTGCAAAATGATTGGAATGATAAGAACCTTTAAAAATGATTTTATCATCCGAGTGATTTGTCAATACATAGTTGATCTTAGGAGCGTTTGACATTGAAAAGTCACCGTCATTCAATATGACTGAGCTGTTATTTAGTATTTGAGAGTCGCTAATCTTAACATCGCCATCATTTAGTTTTAGTGAACTACGTGAAAAAGTCGACTGGTTTACTTTGAGGTCACCGTCATTTGAATTTAGGTCAAGGCTTTTCGCAGTAAGCTTATTAATCAAAACGTCGCCATCTTCTATTGTCAAATTGACGTGGGGAACGTTTAAACTATTGATATAGAAATCGCCTTCTTCACAAAAACCAGTTATTTTTTTCAAGGCGCTTTTAGCAGGAACATAAACATCAACGCTATAATAGCCATCGTTATAATCATGTTCAGGCTGATCCGAAATAGTGAGCATATTATGATCAACTTTAGTTTTTATTTTTTTGATGTCTGCACCGTGCCCCCCTCTAACAACCACTTTAAACTTGTTAATATCCTTAAGTGAAATTCGGATATCGGGTCTGTAACAGGCTAACTTAATACTGTCGAACTTTTTTACGTAAAAAGTTTTGCTTTCATTATAATGAGCGTGTTTACCATTATAATCATGTGACGGGTTATCATTTAATCTAAATACGACTAGTAGAATCAGCCCAATAAGCACTACCAGTCCAAAGATTAGCCCACAAATTTTATAAA
The DNA here is from genome assembly GCF_019972815.1 of Lactobacillus huangpiensis. Lineage (GTDB taxonomy): Bacteria > Bacillota > Bacilli > Lactobacillales > Lactobacillaceae > Lactobacillus > Lactobacillus huangpiensis. The sequence continues at coordinate 197,834 of NZ_BPPA01000005.1, read as the reverse complement.
ACTTTTTCATTTTTATTTTTCCCTATCTGTATTTTTTCCGGTATTAGTTTGAAAATAATTTTTCTTTAAAATATTTTTACCAAGGTTACGCATAAACTGGGTACACTTGGCAATTAAAATTTTGCCTAATTTGATAATAAATGGGAGTAATAAAAGAATAATGCCAATGCAAATTAAGGATTTACCCAAGTAAAGACAGCCGACTGGCCAGTTGTTAGTGAATAGCAGGGATAAAGATTTAAGAAAGTTTAGGCCTCCACCGACAAAGAATTTAAACAAAAAGGCTATTATCGTAAAAAATAAGCCAAAGAAAACTGCGAGTATAAAGAAGAGCACGAATAAAATTGCTAAAACGAGTGGGATGCCAATTGGAGCAGCACAAATTCCTAATAAAATGTACCAGCTGGCCTTTAGGTTTGACTTCGGAGTCTCCTTTCTTGGAGAAACAGAATCATCTTTGCTTGAATAATCGGCTAAAATATTGATTGCTAATTGTTTGGGCGTTCCTAGTTCAGCTTCGATGGTAGAACGTCTGATGAAGTCACCGTCCAATAAAAATTCGTGGTAAAATTCGACAACATCTTCGCGATCTTTTTCAGGCAAATCAGCTAAGTTTTGTTCTAGTTCGGAAATATAATCATCAATTACTTTGGTCATTTTGCCCTCCTAATACTTGATTAACTCTTGCACTAAAATCTTGCCATTCATCTTGAATTGTATTTAGCAACGTCAGCCCTTCATCAGTAATGTGATAGTAACGCCGGTTGCGTCCTTGATAAGGCTCATCATAAGTTGTTAAGCAGTTATTCTTTTTTAATCTGCGTAAAACAGGATAGATAGTTGACTCGGAGATAGAAAAAATCTTTTGCACATTTTGTGTCAAAGCGTAGCCATACAGATCATCTTGTTTTAGAAAAGCTAAAACCGCACCATCTAGCAAACGAGTTGGTATTTGGATTGCCATGCTTTGCCTCCCCTAATATTATATGATATATAATATTTTAATTTAGGTTTAAGAAATTAGCAAGTATTAAACCGAAATTTTTGATAAATAATACAAAAAAATAAGACTCATCTGAGCCTTATTTTTATTTGATGATTATATCTCCATCATTTAGAGTTGCTTTTAACGTGTCACTTTGCATGCTTTGACTGTTAAAACTATTACCAATACTGGAATTGCGATAAATAATGTCGCCATTGTTTACTTTAAGCTGCACACTGATGTCATGGGCAAGTTGGCTTAACTTCAAGTCGCTATTTGCAGCCTTAACAATATTTTGGCTGGTTAGTTGGCTTTGCCTGATCTGAATATCTCCATCTCGTGCTTCCAGACTGATGTTAGTATGACATTGGACAAGTTCTATATCTCCCTCACTTGTTTGAGCAATTATTTGCTTAAGGATACTGCGTTTTAAACTGCCATCACCGTTACGATCTTTGCTGGATAATTGAGCAATTAGTGACTGAGTAATAAAATAGTCCGCATTTCTGCCGGAAAAAATCAACTCATCTGAGACCTGAACATTATTGATGTATATGTCGCCATTATGAAGGTTAAGTACAATGTTTTTAAGCTTTAGATTTTGCAACATGATGTCGCCATTGTGACTTTGTCCGCTAATTTTAGATAAAGAATCTAATTTAGGAACAGTAATTTCCACGCGACTGGCATTAGTGAGCCTGTTGAACATGATCACATGGCTTTTTTCCTCAACAGGAGCCTCTTTAACAACTAACGTTTGCTTGACTAAATTTACCTCTACAGGTCTGCTGCTGTAATCTGCTACTGTTATTTGAAACTGACTGCCTTGATGAATAATTACATCTGTAGTCTTAACTGCCAATTTTACTTGATTGAAGTTTTCAAGGGTAATGGTACGTTCCCTGCGGGGATATCTTTTGACACGCAACCCATTAAAATAATTATCACTGGCATTGGGATCATTAGCAGAGGCAGTAACTGCTGTTAAAAATTTAACGTAGTCTTGCTTAATTTCTTTTGCCAAGTCATCTGGAGTACCTAGTTCTTTAACTATTTCTTCTTTTGTTTGAAAATCACCGTCGAGCAGAAAATCACGGTAGAAAGCGAGCGTATATTTTTGCTCTAATTTAGATAAAGATGTCAAATTCAGAGCCAATTTTGAGATGAAGTTTTCAATTAGTGGAGTCATCATTCTTCTCCTGTCACTATAAAATATCCTTTTTCTTTTTATTATACGCTATAATTTATGAAAAAAATATTAAAATAATTTATAGAATTAATAGTTAATTAGCCCACAGAAACTGACCGATAATCTGATCTACTTTGGAATTGTCGTGCAACTTACTGTGTTGTCCACCTGCACCTTTAATTTCAATTTCATGGTAATTTACTTTGCCACGTAACAAATATCGTAAAGACTGGGCTGAAACGCAACTGACGTCATCATCAGAATTGGTACCATTTTCTTTATTGCCAAAAATATTCAACACTGATACATTGTTTGGAAAGTTATGACGATGCGTTAAAAAATACTGGTAGGATTGGGTCATATATTTTGGTTTCCCATTTTTAAGCAGATAATTGTGATTGGGCTTCTCATCTAAACCAATAATACCATTAAATGGCGCACCAAGATTGACCTGCTTTTTTAATCGAGGCAAATTGCGATCCTGTCCGTATTTTAACTGATAAGAGAGAGTCATGATATTTCCCATAGAATGAGCTACGGTATTATATTGCTTAATATGGTATTTTTGTTTTAAACATATTATCAGGTTGTGAAACCACTCTCGCGTTGTGTAATAGTTGCTGTTTTTATTATCTTGCAAAATTACTTGAATAAGCGGTCTTTTAGTTTTGCGGGGCCAATTTCCCTGTAATTCAACCTTACCTGCAGGAGAAATTTTAGCTGTTAATACCTTGTGTGCATCATTATGCTGTTCGGCATATGCAATCATTCCTGCACTCGAGCGAGCACCAGCACCATAGCCATGCAAATAAATGGTAGGCGTAGCTTTAAAATGAGCTTTTTTCGTATTGCCAGAATTGACTTCTTCCGTATCCGTATGCGAACTTTTTTGTTCATAAGTGTGAAACAGGACAATTGTAACTAAGAGCAAGCCTAAAATGCTGCTTACTCCTATTAACCATTTTTTCTTCATTAATATTGCCTACTTTGATAATTTAATGTATTAATTATATCTTATGTGCATTATTTTAATATTAAAAATATAAAAGCTTAATAATATAATTTAAATAGTAACGTTAATTCTTTAGTCACCGGTATTGAAAGGAAAAATATTCAATGACACCAATTTTTATTTTAATTAGAGGAAATTCTGGTAGTGGCAAAACTGTCCTAGCCAATTGTTTGCAAAATCATTTTGGCTACCAAAGATGTTTGCTTTTACATGAAGATTTATTGCGCCTTGATATCTTGCATGTTAAGGAAAAAGAGACGGCACCAACTGCCAGTCTGATAGAATTAATGATTGAATGGGGCAAACAATACTACCCTATAATTATATTGGAAGGGATATTGCCCAAAAGGATTTATGGCACAACTTTAACTAAAATAATTCATGAATTTGGTGCAGGAGCATTTGTTTATTACTTAGATATTTCTTTTGCGCAAACCCTAAAAAATAATGAAGAAAAAGAAAGTCCTTTTCCGCTTGAGACTCTCGAGAAATGGTGGCTTGAACAAGATACACTTGGCGAAAAAGAGCGTAAGCTGACAAGTGCCACTGTCAAAGAACTGGCAGAACAAGTTCTAACGGATATTGCAGATTATGAAAACAAAAAAGGGGACTAGAAAGTCTCCTTCAAACTGAATTTTTTAAAAGCAATAAAAAAAGCACCGACTACTTGCAGTGCTATTTTTATTATGGTGGGTGGCCAGGGGCTCGAACCCTGGACCCACGGATTAAGAGTCCGTTGCTCTGCCAACTGAGCTAGCCACCCGTCACCATTTCTGTTGACAGTTAATTATGATAACAATTAATTCGGCTTTTGACAAGGCTTTTGTATAAAAAAGTATAAAGAACTCTGCTTAACATTTGCTTAGGGCAGAATTTGTAGTTATAAAGCTATAGTTTGTTGCTTTTATTTGTTAATTTCATGAGGTTCTGCAAAAGTAAAATGAGTGGATAAAATACTGTTGAATCAATGTTTTTGCTGAAAAAGTGCTGGATTAATTGTTTAAAACAATAACAAATACAATAGAATTGACAAATGAAACTGATCTGATATTATATAAAGGTTTAGTGTCTTTTGACAAACAAAAAAGGTAGCAACCAAGTGATTACTACCTTTATTATTAATGGGTGGCCAGGGGTTCGAACCCTGGACCCACGGATTAAGAGTCCGTTGCTCTGCCAGCTGAGCTAGCCACCCATAAGCGTTATTACAAATAACCGACGGAGACTATTATGCTATTATTTTCACTGAAATGCAAGTTTTTTTATTAAATTTTGGTGACTTTTTTGGCTAATAAACTAAAAACCAGTATAATGATCACAAAAGGGGGCTTTTCGATGTCAAAGAGAATTCTCGTTGTTGATGATGAAAAACCAATTTCTGATATTATTAAATTTAATTTGACAAAAGAAGGGTTTGACGTCGACACTGCGTATGATGGCGAAGAGGCTATCAAGAAAGTTGACGAATATAATCCTGACTTAATGATTTTAGACTTGATGCTACCCAAAAAAGATGGTTTGGATGTAGCGCGTGAAGTAAGACAAACTCATGATATGCCTATCATTATGGTGACAGCAAAAGATACTGAAATTGATAAAGTTTTAGGTCTGGAAATGGGCGCAGATGATTATGTTACCAAACCTTTTTCTAACCGTGAATTAGTAGCAAGAGTAAAGGCTAATTTGCGTCGGCGCAATATCGTCAAAAAAGATGAAAGTGCTAATGATGATAGTTCTACAAAAAATATTGCCATCGGTAATCTGGTTATTATGCCAGATGCCTATATTGTTGAAAAAGAAGGCAAAAAGATTGAGCTGACTCACCGTGAATTTGAGTTGCTCTACTATTTAGCCCAGCACATGGATCAGGTAATGACCAGAGAGCATCTTTTGCAGACCGTTTGGGGTTATGACTATTTTGGCGACGTTCGGACAGTTGATGTTACTGTACACCGCTTGCGTGAAAAAATTGAAGATAATCCTATTCAGCCGCAGATTTTAGTAACTCGTCGCGGTGTTGGCTATTATGTAAAACAGCCTAATGAAGACTAATTAAGAAAGCCCGCAATGTTTAGCAAGCGAGGCTTTCTTTTTATTTAATCACTACAAAAATTATGAAAAAAATCAAGAATAAGTTTAAACATTTAACTATTTCTATTAATACAACATTAGCCATCGTGTTTATGGCGACAATTATTGCCACAATTGAGGTCATTGGTGCTTATTTTACGCGCCAATTAGAGCAAAACAGCATTGAAAACTTCCAATCTTCCATTCAGGTTCTGCCCATTGTGTCTAATCAGTTGTCAACTCAATTACTGAAAGACAACAAGCATACTGACAGCAATTTGAATAGGATTGTTAACGACTATAGCAATGGTATTGGCACGATCAGTGAAATTATTGTTGTAGATAATAAAGACATTATTCGTGCAGTTTCAAACTTAAATGATAAAAACCGAATTGGTCAGCGTGTCAATAATACTTTAGTGAAGCAGGTAACTTCCACTGGCAGACAGGCAACTAAAGTAATTAATGACCATGGAGACTACATGGTGCAGGTTACCCCCTTAAGTGCCGGTAATGGTTCTGCTAATATAGTTGGTGCAATATACGTACGAGCGTCAATGCAGGGAGTTTTCAATGACTTGCGTAATATCTCACTGATGTTTTTGGTCACTTCTTTAATTGCGGCAGTGATAGGTGCAATTTTATCCTTAGTTGTTTCGCATGCGATTACCAAACCAATTGAGGAAATGCAGAGTCAAGCACTTAATATCGCAGACGGCGATTATTCGAGCCAAGTAAAGATCTATTCAAATGACGAGTTGGGTCAGTTGGGTCAGGCCTTTAACACTTTGTCCGTCAGAATTGAACGTTCACAAGAAGAATCTGAAAGTGAACAGCGCAGATTGGATAGTGTTTTGTCACATATGAGTGATGGCGTCCTTGCTACAGACAGGCACGGCAATGTTAACGTTGTTAATCAAATGGCGCTCAACTTTTTAAATCAAACAGAAGAAGAAATTATTAATAAGCCAATTGCTAAAGTTTTGGGTTTGGAAGAATCTTCGCAGGATTTAATTGCAAATCAAAAGGGTATAGCTATTACCATCAATAAGGGAACAAGAGATGAAGTCATTTTACATGCCAGTTTTTCTCTTATTAAAAGGGTGACAGGTTTTGTTTCCGGTAGTGTTTGCGTTTTGCATGATATTACCGAACAACAAAAAAATGAAAATTCACAAAAGCAGTTTGTTTCTAATGTCTCTCACGAGTTGCGTACACCGCTTACTAGTCTTCATGCATATATTGAAACTTTAAATGAGGGTGCCTGGAAAGATCCAAATGTTGCTCCTAAATTTTTGCAAGTTACACAAGAAGAAACCGAGCGCATGATCAGAATGATTAGCGAGCTGCTCAGCTTGTCACGCATGGACAGAGGAGTTTCTAAAGTTGATGTGGAATGGGTCAATTTTAATGACTTTGTAGCTCATATTCTTGATCGCTTTGACATGATTGTCAAAACGGATAAAAAAGAAAACAAAAAGTACACTATTAAACGTGAATTAGGTACGCAGGCATTGTGGGTAGAAATTGATACAGATAAGTTTGCCCAAGTAATTGATAATATCATGAATAATGCAATTAAGTATTCACCTAATGGTGGGACAATCACGGTTAAACTTCATTCTGAACAAAATCGGATTGTTCTTAGTATCGCAGATCAGGGTTTGGGCATTCCACGTGAAGATCTGACTAAAATATTTGATCGCTTTTACCGTGTTGATAAAGCTCGTTCAAGGGCCCAAGGAGGGACCGGTCTGGGTCTTGCGATTGCTAAAGAAATTGTGGAAGAACATCATGGTCATATTTGGGCTAATAGCAGTGAAGGAAATGGCTCAACTTTTTATATTGCACTGCCTTATGAACCAATGAGTGAAGGGGATGATTGGGATGAAGTCTAAATTTAAGCTCGGCGACGCACTGCTTTTACTAGGAACGTTGGCAGTTTTCGTTCTCTCAATTGTTCTCTGGATTTTTATTATGACTAATGATCAGTACTTTAATCATATTAATCAAACGGGCAGAGTAACTGAACAGGCAAAAAACAGACGTAATCGTATTGTTTCCAACCTCTACATTCCTACTAACTCTTATGGATTTAGAAATGGTCAGTTATATCGTTTATATGATGCTAAAAAGAACTTGCCACTGGAGTTTGTCAAAGAAGTAAAAGGGGTAAAATATCGCAGTATTAATAAAATTAGTACCGGTAAAACGCAGTATGAAAAAATGCTGCATGATGAAAATTGTATTCAGTTAAGCTTTCCTAAAGAAGTTAGCATCAATCTGTTTACTAGAAAAAACGTAAAAAAGGATGATGTGCAATTTCGACGCGTTTTTGTGTCAGACAGCAATAATTACCTTTATCTCGGGAATGATAAGACTTTCACTGTTTACCGGGTTCGTTTAATTAAAGGCAACTTTTCTAAACTACGCAATTATGCCAGCAGAGCTCAAGGAAGAGTTCCAGTGGAGTTCGTACGTCTCAAAAATTGTTATGAGGTATTCTTTACTAAGCAAGACCATTGGAAAATATACAGCTACCTTACTAATACCCAAACTGATTCATATTTTGTATCTCGGCTGCTTGGTACTACTAACGTGATAACCCGCTCCAACAAAAAAGGCTGGACTACGTACTCGCTTAATTACTATACCAATTTACGAGCTCCCAAGGCTAAAACTGAACGACATGATTTTCACTATACTGGGTATGAGAAGCGTAAAGATATATCACTTAATGATCAGCTTCTAGAGAGCGTAGATTTTGTTCATAAACTAGGTTTAAGCGAGCAGGATTTGCGTTACTTTGATACTGTAAATGATTCTATAAGCTATATTAACTATATTGAGGGCATACCAGTCTTTTGGGATGAAAGCAGTCCACAGGTTGCAACCGCTTTCACTGAAGATGCAGTAAAAGTTGATTTTAACAATACAGATTTACAAATACCAATACCTTTTGATGGTCAGACGAAAACTTTGCCAACAAGCGCAGCAGTAATGCAAAGATTAATAAATGCCGGTATGAGAAAAGATGAAATTCAACGTATAATAGTGGCTTTTAAGGTTGAAAAGGATAATTCACACGACCACTTGGTTAACCTGGTACCAGGATATTATGTTAAAGCATATGATGAGTGGAAGAGTTTAGCCGAATGGGAGAAAATAGATTTTCTGGCTCTGAATAAATATAGGCAGACATTAACGGAAGAGGGGAAATAAGATGGACCGTAAAAGAATAGAATGGTTATTTTTCGTCATTTTCTTGTTAATCGATATTTATTTAGGAATTGAAATTTGGCGTTCGCCTATTAGCTTGAGCAATACTTCCGGTTCTACTGCAACAAGCATTCGTGCCGAGATGCGAGCTGACGGAATTGACGTGCCCCTGCATATTTCACATAAGCAACAATCTGGTTATTATTTAGCTGTTAAAAAGCGTGATTATCTTTCTAGTAAAAGCAGTAGTCTTACACAAGTTACAACCCATTATTCCAAAAGTGACAATTCTTTAACTGGGACACCTAAGTCCATGATTCTACTTAGTGGCAACCGCAAAAATAATATGCAGCAGCTGGAAGATTTTAAAAACGATCCTAAAAATGTACCCTATGGTAAAACTTTTAAGTTTGAACCCAGCATGTCTGGTGACAATACATATTGCTATGTGCAAAATACCGATTATGGTCGCATTTACGACAGTGATGCTCAGTTGACAATTAATGTGCGCAATGATCAAATTATTAACTATACTATTTCCTATATGGGTCCTATTAAAGCAGTTCGTGAACCGCAATTAATTATCAGTGCTTGGCACGCTGTTAAAGCAATGTATACTGACAGGGAAATTGCCAACAATTCGCGGGTAATGCGAGTTAGTTTAGGCTATTCTAAATTAACCGATGTTCGCGGCAGTACAATTTTGCTGCCTACATGGCTAATTCAAGTTGAAAATAAGACAACTAAGAACATCACTGTTAAAAGAGTTAATGCATTTACAGCACAAATCTTGCAAGGCAGCTCATATAATGTTAATGTACAGAAAAATTAGGAAGGGATAATGCGGTGCAGGTTTCTGTTTTAGCCAGCGGTTCAACTGGTAACACCAGCTTAATTGAAACTGGTCAGCATAAAATTTTAATGGATGCAGGTTTATCAGGTAAAAAAATCAAGACCTTGTTAAGTCAAGTTGGCGTTGATATTAAAGACATTGACATGGTCTTTTTAAGTCATGATCATTCAGATCACAGCAAAGGACTGGGGGTTTTAATGCGCCGTTACCCTCGAATTGCGGCTTTTGCCAACAGTGGCACTTGGGAATATTTAACTGAAACACAAAAAATTGGGCAAATACCGGTTGAACAAATTAATATTATTGAGCCGGGGCAAACCAAGACTTTTGGCGATTTGGATGTGACAGCATTTGCGACTAGTCACGATGCAGCACAGCCTCAATATTACGTTTTTACCAGTAGTGGCAAGAGAATTGCTTTTTTGACAGATACCGGCTATGTCTCTCGTAAGGTAAAAAGCGTGATTGAAGATGCGGATGCCTATCTCATGGAGTTTAATTATGATGATATGATGTTGCGCAATGGTCCATATTCCTGGAGCTTAAAGCAGCGTATTTTGTCAGATGTCGGACATTTATCAAATGATGATGCCGGGCAGGCTTTGCTCGATGTGGTGACAAGTAAAACCGAACACATTTTTTTAGCACATAGAAGTCAGCATAATAATACTGCAAAGTTGGCTTATAATGCTGCTAAAAAAATAATGGTTGATGGGGATGCTAATTTGCCCAGTGATGTTAAAATTGTTCTGACCGATCCGATCCAGCCAACTAATTTAGTACAAATTTAAGGAAACTTTTTATCTTTTTTCAAGTTTTGTTAGTATAGTAAAAAGATATGTAAAGGAGATTAAATAATGAATAATCAAAACTCTGGTCATCAGCAACATGGCATTATGAAAACTGCTATTGTTGGTGTTGTAGCCGGACTAATCGGTGGTGGAGCTTCATATGTAGCCTTAGATCAAATTAATAACGCTAATATGAATAATAATGCTCAAACGACTATTAGCTCCAGCAGTGCGAAAACTTCCAGAAACAGTGCTAAAACCAGTGGCACAATGACGCCAGCCTATAATGACGTTAAAGGTGCCGTTGTTTCAGTTATTAATATGAAACGGCAATCAAGCAGCAGCAACTCTATTTTCGATATTTTTGGCGATAACGATAATGACAATAAAGGTAAGGGAAAACTGCAAACATATAGCGAGGGCTCTGGAGTAATTTACCAGAGATCTGGCAATAAAGGTTATATTGTAACTAACAATCACGTTGTTTCGGGCAGCGATAAAGTGCAAGTAATGCTGTCTAATGGCAAAACTGTTAATGCACGTATTGTGGGTACGGATGCAACAACAGACTTAGCTGTTCTTTCAATTGATAGCAGCTATGTAACTCAAACAGCTGAATTTGGTGACTCTAAGAGTTTACAGGCAGGTCAAACAGTTATTGCAGTTGGTTCGCCACTTGGCAGCGAATACGCTTCAACGGTTACTCAAGGAATAATATCAGCACCAGCACGTAGTATTACGACTTCTTCTGCTAATCAGCAGACGGTTATTCAAACTGATGCTGCTATTAATCCGGGTAATTCAGGCGGTGCGTTAGTCAATTCCGCAGGGCAAGTAATTGGCATCAATTCAATGAAACTTTCTCAATCAAGTGACGGCACATCAGTTGAAGGCATGGGCTTTGCTATTCCATCAAATGAAGTGGTAACCATAGTTAATCAGCTGGTTAAAAAGGGCAAGATTGTCCGCCCACAATTAGGTGTTAAAGTGATTGCTTTGCAAGGTATACCTTCTAGCAACAGAAAACAACTTAACATTAAGTCTAATCTGAAAAATGGTATTTATGTTGCTTCGGTTTCCAAGCACAGTGCTGCGTCTGCGGTCGGAATTAAGACTGGTGATGTGATTATCAAAGTTGACAACAAATCTGTATCAGATGTTGCTTCGTTACACAGCATTTTGTATAATCACAAAGTCGGAGATACCATTACTTTAACCATTAACCGTAACGGAAAAGAGATTAATTTACGTGTAAAATTACAATCCGATTAAACAAAGAATATTCTAGAATTAAGTGATAAAAAGGCTATACTATGCGATTTTAGACATAAGTATAGCTTTTTTGTTAACATTATTATTGGGAAACATAAAAAAGTTCGCGAAATATTATTGTCAAGTAAAAAATATCATAGCCTTTTTTGTTGACAACTGTGGATAACTTTGTGGATTGTGCATAAAATGCGAAAAACCTGATGGGATAAATTGTGTATAACCTGTGAATTGTGTGTAAATAATAGTGAAAATTAATTAGCTCAAACAGTTGTTCAAGGCTTAACAGCAGTATTTTAGAGCAAAAAGTTTGTGAAAATCAACTATGAAAAATATTTATGTGGGTAAATCAGCGATGATAAATATAAAAATTTTGTCAAAACACAATTTGTTCTCTTACTAAAGGTAAAAACCACAAAATGTAGTTTTGAACTTTACACAGCTGTGGAAAAAGCAAGTGGAAACTTTGGGAATTGGGGGATAAAATAGCAATTATGAATATTAAAATTATTTGTGTGGGTAAGTTAAAAGAAAAATACTTTAAAGATGCAATCGCTGAATATAAAAAAAGGCTGAGCCGTTTTGCCAAGGTACAAGTAATTGAAGTACCTGATGAAAAGGCACCGGAAAAGTTTAGTCAAGCAGAACAGGAAAATGTCAAAGAAGTCGAAGGGCAAAGGATCCTAAATAAGATTAAAGATAAGGAATACGTTTTTGTAACTGCAATTAAAGGTAAACAGCGCAGTAGTGAAGAGTTTGCTCGTGAATTAAAGGATTTGGCAACTTATGGGCATTCTGATTTAACTTTTGTAATTGGTGGCAGCTTAGGTACTAGTCCAGCAGTAAACCAGCGTGCCAATGATCTGCTGAGTTTTGGCAAGTTGACTTTGCCACATCAATTAATGCGGGTCGTTTTAATTGAACAAATCTATCGCGGCTTTATGATTAATAGTGGCAGTCCGTATCATAAGTAGACCAAATTGTCTTAATGTTGTATTTTAATCAGTACACAAAGTAATTTTTAAAATTATATTTAGGATGGAATTTTAGTATGAAAAAGATTGGAATCCGCGAAGTTGCTGAAGAAGCACAAGTTTCAACGGCTACGGTTTCACGAGTTTTGAATAGTAGGGGCTATATTAGTAAAGAAACTCGTGATAAAGTCCAGGCCGCTATGAGAAAATTAGAGTATTATCCCAACGACTTAGCTCGTGCGCTTTATCAAAAAAGAACATATACAGTCGGTGTCATTTTTCCTTCAAATGTTCATCCTTTTCAAGCTGAATTAATACAGGATATTGAATATTTGTTATCCCAAAAAGGCTACAAAATGCTTCTTTGCAACAGTCTAAATAATCCCCAAAAAGAAATTGCTTATTTGACAATGCTCCGTAAAAACCAAGTAGACGGCATTATTGTTGGCACGCATAATAAGCATGTTTCCGGCTATCAAAATTCTAAATTGCCCATAGTTGCTATTGATCGTGACTTGGGTAAAAATACTACAACTGTTGCCTGTGATAATTATGCTGGTGGCAAAATGGCGGTACAATTGTTAATTGACCATGGGTGTAAGCAAATACTGGATATTAGGGGCGATAGTTCGGTCAAATTGCCGGCTAACGATCGCTCAACTGCATATTTAGATTTGATGAAAAAGAATAATTTACCTGAAAATGTTCTGGAAGTCCCATTTGTGTGGAGTGCTGCTAAAAAGAAAGAAACTATTGAAAATTATTTGCAGAAACATCCCCAAATCGATGGCATTTTTGCTGGAGATGACTTATTAGCTTCACTAGCTATTTTTTATCTAGAGATGCATGGTAAAAGAGTACCGGAAGATGTCAAAGTTATCGGCTTTGATGGGGCAAAGCAAACTTTATTATATAATCCCAGATTAACAACAATCAGACAACCAATTGGTCAAATAGCACAAGTAGCAACGGAAAAATTAATAAATAAAATTAACGGCAAAAAAGAACCAGATTGCCTTGACCTTCCTGTAAGCCTTTATATAGGCCACACAGTGTAATAATAGCCAGTTTTTTTAACTGGTTTTTTTATTTTATATATGTAACCGGTTGACATATGTAACGGGTTGCAGTATATTCAATAGTAAATGTAAGTGCTAACAAGGAGGAAACGATGGATTTAAAGCCAACTAATAATCAACAAATTTATTATCAACCTAAAGACGTTTGGGTGGGAGATATTATGCCTTACGCTCAGGATGGTAAGTTTTATATTTACCATCAACGAGATAAACGGATTCATGGCCCAATTACTGATCCGTTTGGCTGGTCGCTGGCAACCACCACAGACTTTGTGCACTACCAAGATTATGGAGAAGTATTAAAGCGAGGCAGCGATCAAGACTGGGACCAATTTGTTTATGCTGGGTCTGTTTTTAAAGCTAATGGTAAAATTCATGCTTTTTATACAGGTTTTAATAAGGAATTTTTAAAAGAAGGAAAGACATCGCAAATCTTACTGCACGCCACCAGCAAGGACTTTATTCACTGGACGAAATCAAAGAATGCTTTAAGGCTTGAACCACAACCCGGTTATGATAACCGTAATTGGCGTGATCCATCAGTCATTTATGATGATACCAAAAAGGAATACCTGTTGATTTTAGGAGCGCGCAAAGGTCAAGATAAGCATCAGTTGACTGGAAGACTTGTCAAATATACTTCAAAAGACCTCGAAAATTGGCACTTTGAGGGTGACTTCTGGGCTCCGAATTTATATACCATGTTTGAAATGCCGCAGCTTTTTAAAATGGGTGACTGGTGGTATCTGCTTTATTCAGAATATAGCGTCAAAAACAAGGTCTTTTACAGGATGAGTAAAAGCCTGAATGGTCCGTGGCTCAAACCTAAAGATGAAGCTTTTGACGGTCGAGCTTATTATGCTGCCAGAACAGCTTTTGATGGCAAGCGCCGAGTACTCTTTGGCTGGGTTCCCACTAAAGTTGGTCTGAATGATATGAACAATTATGAATGGGGCGGTACTTTTGTGCCGCAAGAAATTTACCAACGTGCGGATAATACGCTGGGTGTGCGTCCTGTTGCAGAAATTTGTGCAGCTTTTGCAAATAAAACAGCAATTGCGTCACAGCAATTGCAAACTACAGACACTCTTGAAGAAAAAGAACTTATTAAAGATACGGGAGAACACTTTTATTTCCATACTAAAATCAGTTTTAGCAAATCTGTTAGTGATTTTTCTATTCGACTTTACCGAAATCCTGTAACAGATGAATCTTATGAGTTTAGATTTAATTTGGATGAGAACTACTTAACTTTGGATAAAAATCCTTGTTACAGATGGTACCAAATGATGAATAAAGGACTTAACAGACCAATCGATTTAAAGGCTGGTAAAGAATATGATCTAAAAGTAATTGTGGATGATAATATCCTAACGATTTATCTAAATGGTACTGCGTTAAATGCTCGCGTTTACCACAAGTTTGGTCATACTTTAAGTGTGACCGTAACTAACGGAACGCTTCGACTTGAACAAATTGAATTTTCCAATGATTATCGTAAATGATAAAAGAGGAACAAAATAAATGGCAGATTATAATAAAATTGCACAAGAAGTTTTAAAAAATGTTGGTGGTGCAGATAATGTAGTTAGTGCAACCCACTGCGTTACCAGGTTAAGGCTAGTTTTAAAAGATGTTAATAAGGCCGACCAAGATGCCCTTAATAACATTGAGGGCACTAAAGGAGTAATATACAACAGCGGGCAACTGCAAATAGTATTTGGTCCGGGAGCAGTAGAACAAGCTTATGATGCTTTTGTAAAAATCTCTGGGACTAAAGAAGTATCAGTCGATCAAATTAAAGATGAAGGTATCAAAAACAAAAATAAATTTCAGCAAGCATTTAAAGTTTTTGGCGATATCTTTATACCTATAATTCCAGCTTTTATTGGTGCTGCTATGATCTTAGGATTAAGGTCACTGCTTGCTACTCCGGGCATGTTTGGTATGACCAAGTCACTGGCCCAGCAGAGTGTATATGTGGGAGATTTTTGTAAATTTTTAAATGTTATTGCCACTACATTTAAAATTTTGCCCGTATTAGTAATGTATTCAGCCACTAAGCGCTTTGGTGGTAATCCAATTTTGGGGATACTGGTCGGCTTTGTCATGATTTCACCTGATTTGGCTGATAGAAATGCTTTTGTCTTGGGACAAGTTCATCCAGCATACTGGAATTTGTTTGGTCTAAAAATAGCTGCTGTGGGTTTTCAAGGCGGCGTTTTTGCGGCAATTTTAACTGCGTGGTTTCAGGCCAAGGTTGAAAAAATAGCTACTAAATATATACCTCAAGTTGTTTCATATATACTAGTGCCTGCTGTCACTTTGCTGGCGGCCAATTTATCACTATTTCTAATTTTTGGACCTCTTGGTCTCTGGATTGGGAATATTTTAGGCGGCATTATTAATTTCCTTTATATGAAAATGAGTGCTTTTGGTGCCTTTGTCTTTGCTGCAGGATTGCAACCTTTAGTGGTAACTGGAACGCATCAAGCTATCCAGGGAATTGAAGCTAATTTAATTGTACAGACAGGATTTGATTATATTCAACCTATTTGGTCAGTTTCCATTATTGCCCAAGGCGGTGGCTGTATTGGGATGTACTTGATTTTAAAGCAAAAATCCAAAGATCGTGATATTGCTATTTCCAGTTTTATCCCTACGTTAGTCGGAATTACTGAGCCCGCTATCTTTGCTGTTAATCTTAAATACAGTATTGTGCCTTTCGTATGTTCGTTTCTGGGAGCCGGATTTGGCGGAGTTTACATGAAGCTGTTAAATGTTAAAGGTTTAGCACAGGGTCTTACTGTACTTCCCGGTTTAACGGTTGCCAGACCGATTGGACCGTATGTTATTGGTAACCTCATTGCATTTGTTTTGCCAATTATTTTTATTCTGGTTTGGAATAAATTTAAACCGATATTACCGGAAAACAAAAGAAGAGTGGACCACAAAGAAAGCAAAATACTAGTTGCTACTGATGATAATTCTGTCTTAGCACCTGTTGATGGTGAGTATTTACCCCTTGAAAAAGTTAATGATGAAACTTTTTCCCAAAAATTAGTTGGGGATGGTTTTGCTATTCAGCCGACTACCGGTGACATTTTTGCACCCGTTAATGGAAAAGTAGTATCTGTTTTCCCGACTAAGCATGCAATTACCTTAAAGAGTGAAAATGGTGTACAAATATTATTGCATATGGGGATTGATACTGTTGATTTAGGTGGCAAAGGTTTCACAATTTTAGTAAAAGATGGTCAAGAAATTGCAGCAGGCGATCCCTTGGCTAAGATGGATTTAAAAGCTATTCAAGCAGCTGGTAAGCAAACAACAGTCATGGTATTATTCCCTGAATATAAAAATGGCTTTGCCATCAAGAACAAGGATACAGAAGTAAATCACGGCAATTTAATTTTGCAATTAAACAAGTAAGTGAACTGAAATTTATAGATATAAGGAAGAAACAAAAATGCGGGTTCCAGCAAAAATTACCAACGATCGTTATCGCCTTAATTATCACGTTTCAACGCCTTCCGGATGGATGAATGATCCTAATGGCTTTTCGTATTATCAAGGCTACTACCATATTTTTTACCAGTATTATCCCTATTCATCTAAAAGAGGACCAATGCATTGGGGACACTATCGCAGTCAAGATTTGATTCACTGGGAAGAACTACCAATTGCGCTGACACCAGACAGCCCTGAAGATGACAATGGCTGTTATTCCGGCAGTGCGATTGCAAAAGATGGCCGTTTATATCTGATCTATACTGGCAATCATTATTATGATGTGAATGATCACAGCCGTTTTTGCCAAACACAAAATGTTGCATACAGTGATGATGGTATTCATTTTACGAAATACAGTGGTAATCCAGTGATTGCCGTACCACCGGCTGATAACTCACAGCACTTTCGTGATCCGAAAGTATGGCAACATGGGTATTCATATTATATTATTGTTGGCAGTCAAGATAAGGCAGGATTGGGTCGTGCAATTACTTATAAGTCAACTGATTTATTGCACTGGGAATATTTAGGACCAATTGCAGTTTCTCAGGGAAGAGATAATGAAGGATATACGTGGGAATGTCCGGATCTTTTTTCATTAAATGGGCAAGATGTTCTGTTGTGTTCACCACAGGGGATTGCAGCAAAGGGTAAAAAGTATCTTAATCTTTATCAAACGGGATATTTCATCGGTAAGATGGATTATCACAAAAACCAGTTTGAACACGGAGCGTTTCAAGAACTTGATCATGGCCACGACTTTTACGCAGCGCAAACCATGTTAACACCTGATAATCGGCGCATTGTTTTTGGCTGGCTTGATATGTGGCACGCTGACTTTCCTGAACAGGCTGATGGTTGGTGTGGTGCTTTAACCTTGCCCAGAGAAGTGACTTTAAAGAATAATCAGCTATATATGAAGCCAGTTAAAGAATTAAAACAGCTGCGGCAAGAAAAAGTAATTGATGAAAAGTTGATGACTTCGTTAAAGCAGATGAATGTTTCCGATCCGCAGCACCTGGAATTGCTTTTGACAGCTGAAACAGAAAATTGGTCTGGCAGTGAGATTAATTTTGTACTCAAAAATGAGCAGGAAAATTTGGTAACACTAAGTTGGAACAAAAGGAATAACGAAGTAGTTTTAACTCGAGCTGATAAGCCGGCAGATGATTCTCGACGTTATGGCAGATTAAGACCAAAGCCAAATTTGAAAATACAGGTATTTATTGATACCAGTTCAATTGAGTTTTTCTTAAATGACGGAGAGCTGGTATTTTCAGAACGGTATTACGCTTCCGAAACACCTCAGATTTTCGTCAATGCAGATCAGTCAGTCAAAATAAATGTCACAGGCTATACTATGGCAAAATAAATTAGGCTAAAGAAAAAGTGGACACGCAGGTCCACTTTTTTATTTTAATGTGAATAATGCCAGGTTAACTAAAAACAGGATAACAATCGATTTAAGCCAATCACTTTTTTGAACAGGAACAGGTACAATAACTGACCGCTGGGCGCTCTCACGGTAGCCGTGAGATGCCATGCCCTGTGCTAAATTTTCTGCAGAATTAAGCGCAACAAGAATAGCTTTAAAGTATAAAACAGGTGACCAAAAGCTCAAGTAAACGCCCCTCATCATGCCGGCAGTGCGTATTTGTTTAACTGCTTCCTTCATTCTGGGGACGATATTTAGGGCGGCTAAAACTCCATAGGCAAACTTACTGGGTAAATGAAAATTCTGCTCAAAAGAACGTGCTAATTCCGTGGCAGTAGTTCCTATTGATACACAGTAGATAGTCAGCGTATAGACGTAAATACGACTGGATAAACTCAGTGCATTTTGCAAATTAGGCTGAGGTGCAAACCAGTATAAAGTAGCAAAAACCGTAAATGCAGCAATTAAGGGCATTAATAAAGTTAAAAGCAGATTCTTCAATTTGATGTGTTTGTAGATTAGATAAATTATGGTAAAAAAGATTATTAAAAGATTGGTTAGCAAGCTTGATTTAAGAGATATTTCTATAGAAATAATCAGTGCTAGAAAAAATTTAAAACTGGGATTCATGATCACACCTCATTTATTCACATAGGTTAAATGCTGGTCTTTAAAGATGAGGTGATAGTCACACCAATCTGCCAGATTCCTTAGTTCATGACTAATAATTAAAAGCGTTTGACTACGTGCTTTCTGACTTTCTTTTAATAAAGTCATCACCTTGTTAGCAGAGTCCGCATCCAGGCCATTAAGGGGCTCATCAATTAGCAATACATCCTGATCGGAGATCAACATTAGTAAAATTTGCAGTTTCTTTTGTTGCCCGCCAGATAATGAATAAACCACATGATCGAGCAGTGAATCAAGCTTAAGGGTGGCTAAAGCCTCATTTATTCTGTCATCAGTAAAATAATTATTGGTTTGTTGCTTTTTGCTTAAATTGATTTCATCCGCAACAGAAACGTTGATAAACTGATCGGTCGCATTTTGAAAAATTTGCCCCACTTTAAGGAGATGCTTGCGAGCTGATAATTTACTGATTTCCTGATTGTGATAAGTTAAACTGCCTGCATATGGGATCATTTTGGTCAGTGCGTTAAAAAGTGATGTTTTGCCAACCCCATTTGCCCCAGTAATAAGAGTAGTTTTACCAAAAAAAATGTTTAGGTGTTCCTGCCGTAAAAGCAAACGATTTTGTGTAATCTCTGTATTTTTGAGTTTAAAACAAATTTCTTTGTTTTCTTCAGGTAAGGCAAAATTATAAGAAACGGATTCCGTATTTTTTTGCAGCAGTTTTTCTTTTTCACTAGCAGAAAGTTGTACCAAATTTTTACCTTGAAATTGAAACAGATTATCACAATGGCCTTCATAGTCAGTTAATACGTGATCACTTAAAATAATTGTTTTCCCTTGATCACGCAGGTGAGCTAATTTAGCAATTAAGAATTTGCGAGCGGCTGGATCACAGCTGGCAAAGGGTTCATCAAGTAAAAAAAGATCGACATTCATCGCAACAAGTACAGCTAAAGCAACTCTTTGCTGCTCGCCGCCAGACATTGTATTAATTTTTTGATCAAGCAAATAATCAATTTGTGTAAACTGAACAGCTTCATTCAAGCGCTTTGTATACTGCGATTTATTAAGACAAAGATTTTCAAGTGCAAAAATAATTTCTTCTCGCGGTGTTGACATCGTAAACTGTTCACTGGCATTTTGAAACATCATAGCAGATCTTAATCCGCCTAAATTAACGCTGCCGCTTAATTGGCCCGCAAACTCAGGATATAGATTTGCTAGAATTTTTAATAATGTAGATTTGCCACAGCCGGTTGGACCAACTAACAGTGAAAGTTCACCAGTGGGAATAGTGAGATTAATATCTGTTAATATTTTATTTTGCTTATCATATGAAAAAGTCAGGTTGTTTAATTTAATCAATTTAGTTACCAAAAAAATCGTCAGGATAAAGCCTGACGATGTAAAATCTTTCGTTTTCCCTTCGCTGGCATTATCCATAGCAGGTTCGACGGGTCTGTTCTCAGCCTCTAGGGCACCCCGATGTTAAATTTATTATACATAAAAGAAAAATAGATGTCTACATACACAAGTATTCTCTTTAATCTAAATAACAAAATTCTGTTAGTAAGATGAAGTTTTGCTATATAATGAATCTATATATTCCAAAATTTGAATAAGAAGGTGAAATAATGGCAGCTGTTAAACTTGAACAATATTTAGCCAGCATTTTGAATTCAACTAAGTCTGACACTAATGAGGTAAGAATCAAACCCAAAAACGATAATTTTGATTTATTTAGAGCGTTTTTGGAAAATCATAATACTGGAGTTCATCGCTACCAAACTACAGCTTCAACTATTTTATATGAAGCTCAGGGATCGGTAAAAGCCAGAATCAATGATGAGGATTTCTTGCTTAAAGCCGGCAATATCGTATTTTTACAGAGAAAAAGCGATTATGAAATATTGCGGCAGGGAGAAAACGATATATTAGTTAAGTTAGAATTTGACCATAATTTCAAGATGCTGGATTTTCTCGGAAGCTATTCTGCCATGAGTCATCGTGAAAAAAGGGTGTTTAAGGAAATTACTGACGCTTACAATCAAAGGCGCTTATTATTTTTAAACAGTACGCCTTTGTCTAAATCTGCAAATGCGCTAAAAAAAGTAATTGATGAATATCTTAATCAGGATTTGTATACTCACAATGTTATTTTGGCAGAACTAAATTTGCTTTTAATTGCCGCAATTAGAAATCAAGACTTAGCGACAGGTCCTGTAACTAATCACCAATTTGTTCAAACTGATTTAGAAAATTATATTGATGCGCATTTTACTGACATAACGCTTAATGAGGCAGCCAAACATTTTGGCTTCAATCCTAATTATTTTTCAAGTTTGGTTAAACAAAAAACTGGTAAAAGCTTCGTAGAGCATGTTGATGAAAGGCGTATGCAAGAGGCGCGTAATTTGCTTGCACGACCAGATATTTCCGTAAAAGAAATAATTGCACGGGTAGGTTATAGTGGCAAGTCCTTCTTTTATAAAAAATTCAGTGAATATTATCATGAAACGCCAGTCCAAATGCGAGCTGAATTATTTAGACAGGCAAACATCAACTTAAAATAAAAAGCAACCTTGACTAAAAAGGTTGCTTTATTTTATTACATTTTTTCTAAGCGTTTGATCCTGTCAGCTGTTGGCGGGTGACTGTCAAATAAATGAGCAAAACTGCGTTTTTTGCGTACAGGATCTTCAATATACATGCCAGCACTGCTGGGATCGGCTTTCTTCATTGGCTCAGAACCGTCAATTTTTTCTAAAGCAGAAATCAATCCTCGTGGGTTGCGGGTTAATTCTACTGATGACGCATCAGCCAGATATTCACGATTTCGCGATAATGCCATTTGGGCTAAACTGGCACAAATAGGTCCCAGAATTAATACAAACACAATGGCCACAATCTTAAAAATAACAACAATAGTACCACCACTGTCGTTATCGCTGTCGCGATCATCATCAATCCACCAAATATAACGGCTGGCAATACCTGATAAATAAGAAATGACACCGACTAATACTGCAGCAATAGTAGAAACTAAAATATCATAGTTTCTAATGTGCGAAATCTCATGACCTAAAACGCCTTCCAGTTCCTCCCGGTTCATCATGTCCAGCAGACCTTGAGTAACTGCCACAGCAGAATGGTTGGGATCACGTCCGGTTGCAAAAGCATTGGGACTAGGATCATCAATAATGAAAACCCGAGGCATTGGTACCCGGCCGACCAGTGCCATATCTTGTACAACGTGCCACAGTTCCGGATTATCTTGTTCATGGACTTCTTGAGCGTGATTAAGACTCATAACCATATTAGCAGGGTTAGGCAAGACAATTAGCATGTAGATTAGACTAAAAACTACAGCAATGATCAATCCTAAAACAGGCCGATCACCAAAAAGATAGCCTAGTCCTGCCCCTACAAGTGCCAAAATAATGACAAATAATCCCATAATCCCAACGGTTTTACGTTTATTGCTGGCAATTTGTTGAAATAGCATAAAAACAGACCTGATATTTAAAACTTAACTTTAGGTACTTCTTTTTCCGATTCATTAGTTTGTAAGTAGTCAACTTTCTTAAAACCGTGAATGTGAGCAACAATATTAGACGGGAAAGTTAAAAGCTTTTGGTCGTATAGTGCAGCCGATGAATTGTAAAGCTGTCTCGAATAAGCAATTTTGTTTTCTGTGTTAGTCAATTCTTCTTGCAGTTTCAAGAAGTTTTGGTTGGCTTTAAGGTCAGGATAGTTTTCTGATAAGGCAAAAATTGATTTAAGTGCATCAGAAATCTGATTGGAAACTTTTAAAGTTTGAGCGTGATCATCGCTTGGAATATTAGTTAACTGATTACGCAACTGAACAACATTTTCCAATGTTTCTTTTTCATGTTTGGCGTAGCCCTTAGTTGTTTCGACTAGGTTGGGAATCAAGTCGTTACGCCGCTTCAGTTGTACATCAATCTGACTCCAAGATTCATCGGTGTATACTTTGGCTTTTTGTAAACTGTTGTAAACTGTAATATAGAGTGCAATTAATAAAACAACAATAATTACAATTACCCAAGTTAAACTATTCATAGTATTCCTCCTTAATATATATCCCTTAATTATAACTGATTAAGAACCTTTTGAATATAAAAAAGAAGCTTATACTATCTTTCATTAGCAAAGCTTTACTAAAATGTATATTAAATTAATAAAAGTCCCCAGCCTACAACGGTTAAAACAATCAAACCAATAAACTGCATTACGGACCATTTTTTGAAGAACTCTCCTCTTGAAACTGTAGCGTTTTGGGTAAATGTTTTTAAGACCAGCATATTGGCCATTGAACCGATAGGAGAACCAAATCCTCCAATGTTAGAACCTAAAAATAGTGCTTCAGCATAAGGAGTAAACTTACCAACTAAAATAGTTGCAGGAACATTGCTGATAATCTGACTGGAAATAATCGAAGTGAAGTAGGTAGAACTTTCCGAATTGATCATCGTATGAATAATACTGACAATCAGCGGGATCTGTTGAATATCACTAATGAAGATGAAGAAACAGGTAAAGGTTAATAGCAAAGCAAAATCTACTTTAAGTAAAATTCTGGGATTGATTAATAATGCTAAGATAATTGCAACAATCATCGGAATTACTACATTAATGACCTTAAATACCCCTAAGAAAAATAAAGCAAATACTGCTGTAGTAATGATTGTAGGTCTTAAACTGATATTAATCTGTTTAATATCTTGTCTGGGAATTTTTTTACGAGGGATAAAGTAAAAAATAATAAACGTAATGACTAATGCCATTAATAAATAGGGCAAAGACCAGGAAAAAAACTGCAGGGCATTAACAGAATATTTACTGACCAAAAAAATATTGTGGGGATTGCCCCACGGAGTAAAAGCAGCTCCAATATTTGCACCCATACCAATTAAAGTGACAGGCAAAATTTGTGGCAAGTCACATCTTTTGGCAATATTTAAATACAGGGGAATCAATGTAAGCGCTGTTATATCGTTGCCGAGAAACATCCCAGCAATAATCGCTAGAAGCGTAAACAAGATGTTTAATTTCTGCATATTGTCGGCAATACTGGTCAGTTTATACGCCAGCACGTCCAGAACGTGCAAGTAAGCGTATATTTGAATAATGATTAGCATCGCGGCGACTGAAAAAATCGTATGTAAGTTAATATCCTCAAGCCGCGGTCTAGCAAAAAAAAGACTGATAATCGTTATTACAAAAGTAATTTGCAGGATTTTATCACTAAAAACCTTTTTCAAGACGGTCATAAAATGTCCCCTTTCACAAGTTATAATCATCTATAATCGCTATATACATTTTGACCTTTTTTTCTGTTATACGCAATAATAAATTTTTCATGGTGAAAAGCACTTTTACTATAAACATAATTTTTGACACTATAACTTAATATATCCTATACTTGAGAAAATTGCTAAGGATTAGGAGGAAATATTAAAATGAGTAATTCCGAATCAGTTAAAATGAATGTTAAATCAGGTGCTGCTGATAAAATCAAAAAAAATGTGAAAGATGGACAGGTTGTTTTATTGTCACTAAACGATGGCTCTAACAAGTACTCTAATATTGCTGGCAGTTGTGCGGCTGGTACTCGTTTTCAATTTGTAGTCTTGGATCAGAAAGACCCAGACTTTTCAATTAATGTTGAAAATAATATTGGCTTAGACTTATATACCAGTCCAGCAGAAATGCAATATTTAGGCAACGATTTAGTAGTAGATGAAAAAAATGCAGCTATCAGTTTGGCAGACGATAGTGGCGTAATTGATGCTGCCATGACAGTTAGTGAAAATAATTAGTGCATTTAACTAATAATATGTGCTCAAAAATAACTTTATTTTATAGCGTTCCATTATGGAACGCTTTTTATTTTAAATGGTAAAACGTATGACTCAATATCAGCAAATCTTGCTTCAAAAAGTCCTAAGTGTTAAACTATATAAGATTTTCGAAAATCTTGAAAGGAAGTATAGTACTATGCGTAAAGGTGAAAATTACAACACTGGTTGTGAACCAAACCAAAGACCTAAGAACAAGAAGAACGGCAAGAAACGTGTTGCGCACGTGGCAGCAGTTGTTGCTTTCTTGAACAAGGCCAAAGCAGACGAAAATAAATAGTTTGTTTTTAAACAAGACTAAAAGGTGGATGAAACTTTCGTCCGCCTTTTTTTATTGCTCTAAATTGAGTAGAATTAGATTAATGATACATACATTTTGCTCTAAGGAGAATGCTTAAAAGTGAAGTTTCAATGCAGTGCGTGTGGATTGCGCATAAATGCCAAACATTTTAAACAAACGGGTCTGATTAATCCTAAACTGACCAGTATTTGCGATCTATGCATTCAAAGAGGAGAAAAGCCGGAAGACTTTGCCAATATTGCAGTGAAAATCTTTGCGCAATGCTTATTGTTTACTTTTGTAGGAAAAGATGAAGTCGCAGATAATTCAACATTTTTGGTTGCTAAAAATGACATGCGTAAGCGCTATGAGGCTTTTATTCAGGATTATGATGGCAATGAATTAGCCCAGCAACAGCTATCAGCACATGATTTTAATCAGGCAGTAATAGACAGCGAGACAGGTCAAACTGACTTTGTGCCCAGCAGCGAATTCACTTTTGCCGAAAATCTGAGTAAATTAGGATTAACCGTCGACTTTAAACTAAATGAAGTGGATTATATTGACCGTGAGCGTATTCGCGCTAAATACCATTATCGCTGCCAATATTGTGGCAGGCGCGGACGTAGCGTCGATCACAAAGACCCGGTTTCACTTTCACATAATAATGATTTTGACAACCTGATTTTATCCTGCACGGAATGCAATCGCATCAAGTCCAACATGCCGTATAAATTGTTTGTCAGTTTAAATAATGAAATTCCTGAAGTTAACCAAAAACTGGTCAAATATGAAGACGCTCTTGCTACTTTGAAGGGTGAATTTGAGGAAAGACGACGGGAATTAGCCGCTAAAATGCACCTGAAGGGTGTTGTTAATGATCCTGAACTTGACCAGATCCGTAAGCAAAACAAAAAATTGCAGGATGCAATTGATAGCTTGGAGAGCGATTATAACGACTTGCGTTCTTTACGCGAGCAGCATTTTATGACTGGCTGGAAACTAGCGCAAGTAAACGCAAAAGAAGATATTATTTAACTTTTAAAAGGCTTACAATGAAATTAAGAGGAAAAGGAGGTCAGAAAATGAAGTCAACTAAATTCAAGCAAAATATTTTAGCAAAATTGGGGATCAGTATGGCTGCCGCAGTCTTGGGCATGATGAATGGCGCTAATCTGGTCCAGAATGTTTTGGCAGCTTCTGTTGCACCTGCTGCTAACGATCAAACTGCAAAAACAACACCGACTGCAACCAGTACTGTCAATAATCAGCTGGGCTTTTGGACTGGCACTGATGGCAACTGCACGTGGCAATATGATGTCCTTACTAATACGCTGACTGTTAGCGGCGCTAAAGGAGCACAATTGTCAAGTACACCTTTTACCAAAGAATTCAAATGGGCTGGAAGTATTGAGCATATCGTTTTTGAAAATCCGTTTAAGTTACCTGCAAATTCAAAACAAAAATTTGCCAATTTGAGATATTTGTCTGATATTAAGGGCTTAGAGAACGCTGATACCAGTGATGTAACCGATATGTCTGGTTTATTTGCCGGTGATACAAAACTTACTAGTTTAGATATTAGTAATTTTAATACTGATAAAGTTACAGATATGAGTAACATGTTCACCAGTTTAGGTATGGATAATGCTACTGCTACAGCAATAGATTTGAGTAAATTGAATACCGCAAATGTAACCACTATGAACAACATGTTTGCGGCAACCAATTTTAAAAAGCTGGATTTAAAAAATTTTAATACTAGCAAAGTAACCGATATGGCAAATATGTTTTCCAGTACCAAGGCAGAAACGATTAATGTAGATAGCTTTGATACCAGTAAAGTACAAAATATGAGCGGAATGTTCAATAACTGCATGATTAAACAGCTCGACTGCTCAGGCTTTAATACCAAAAACGTAACGGACATGAGCAGCATGTTTTCTCAAAGTAAGAACATAACAACTCTAAATTTGAGCAATTTTAATACTATTAATGTCCAAAATATGAAAACTATGTTTTTTGGGGATGCAAATTTGACCAGTTTGGATTTGAGTAATTTTGATACTAGTAAAGTAACTAATATGTCAGGCATGTTTTCAAACGATACAGCATTAAAACAACTTAATTTAGCGGGCTGGAATACTGCCAATGTTACTGACATGAGCACTATGTTTGCCGGATTAAATAATATCGTCAGTTTAAATATTAAGCACTTTAATACTAGCAAGGTAACTGATATGTTTAGCATGTTTAACGGTGCTGAAAATTTAACTGATTTTGATATTAGTCATTTTGATACCAGCAAGGTGACTAACACCAGCTATATGTTTTCTGGTATGAAAAAAATTACCAGCATAGATTTAAGTCATTTTAATACTAAGTCTAATACGACCTTGTTTGGCATGTTTAGTGATGATGACAATTTAAAGACAGTTAATTTGAAAGGCTGGAATACCAAACGGGTCAGGAGTATGAGTCGCATGTTTAAAAACGACCCGCAGCTAGTCAATATTAATTTAAGTCATCTTAAAACTAATAGTCTCACTGAAGCATATGAGATGTTTAAAAATGATCAGAGTCTCAAAACTGTTGATTTACATAATTGGAACACCCGCAAATTAACTGAAGTAAGTGAGATGTTTGCTCAATGTCCTAATCTTACTAATGTTAATTTACACGGCTGGCACATGCCTAAACTGACTGATTCGACAGATATGTTTATGCAGGACAAGAAATTAGCAGGGGTTGATCTGACTAATTTTAATATTCATAACAGCAGGATTTTAAATCAGGCAGGCAATCCTAAAGGGTTTGCTGTGAAGCTGGGCCACTACCGTTTGCGTAAGAGTTCAGGTGTAGGACAAGGATTTAAGCACATTCAAGCTGTAGGCAAAGGAACAATTAGAAAACCGAAAGGCAAAAAATATACTGCAAAGCAATTATTTAAGCTGTATAATCACTCTGCCAAAAAGAGCCCTAGAGAAACCTATGTCATGTATAACGGTAAAAAACCACAGTTACCAAAATCATTTCATTTTTGATTTTTAGTAAAATAAAAGGATTAGCTCATTGGTGTGACCTAATTTTAGGGTTCACATCACATTTCAGAACCAATCCTTTTTAGTTTGTCTTTCTAGTATACTTTAGGCAAATTCAGGGAAGTTTAAAGTTTTTATCTGTGTTTTAGTGGTTTTTAACAGCCAGATTGCCTGATCTACTTGTGCCAGCGTTGCTTTGCTCGACCGTAAGACAACCGCAGCATTAGCTAAAGCATAGTCATAGCTCTGCATAAGTGCATCATAATGGACACTCTCGTTAATAGTTTGCTGTCCAGAGTCAAAGTCTTTCTGGAGCTTCACTTTATCGCTGTCGGTTGCTACTTTTTGTTTCTGCTCAGCTGCTAAAGAAGTGTTTACAGGAGAAAGTTTTATGCCCCTGCTAAATTTCACATCACTTGCTTTGACGAAACTGTTAGCTGCTATTATTTTTTCACTGGTGGTTAGAGTGATTGGACCATATTTTTTGTCAGTCGCCGGGGCCTTTAGTTGTGTGCCATCATTATTGATAAGGGCTTTTCTGTCTAAATTGTTACTCAGAATGTGATAATACAACTCCGCTTTGTTTGTAGCCGCATTCCAAATATAGAATAAGCCGTCAACATTAAAATCAGACTGCTTTGCAGTATTAAAACTAATCCCAACGGGTTTTCCTGTGGCGTCATAAAGCTTAACGTTTGCAGTAGTCTTTGCAGTAACAAAACTGTAGGTTAAATCAGAGTAGTCGGTAGTTGGTAAGTAATTTCTCAGGTTGATACAGTTTTCATCTATGTATTCATTATGATGATTATGCAGGCGGAAAATATAGCCTTCAAAATCTTCTGCCCAAGGCGTAACGGCTAAATCAACTTTTATTTTCTGACCCTTTTTTAAAATATGTTTGGTTTTCATTTCGTTTAAAGTCTGAGTAGCTGTCTTTTTGAGAACGATGGCCGTTGTAACCCCATTGTAAGTTAGAGGATAACCATCTAAACTTGTAACATTATA
This sequence comes from Lactobacillus huangpiensis, assembly GCF_019972815.1. Classification (GTDB taxonomy): domain Bacteria; phylum Bacillota; class Bacilli; order Lactobacillales; family Lactobacillaceae; genus Lactobacillus; species Lactobacillus huangpiensis. The sequence goes on along the minus strand of NZ_BPPA01000005.1, from coordinate 168,604 downwards.
GGCTTTGACAAAGCGATTTTGACCAATGGCATAATAATTTTTCCCTTTAATTTTTGTAAGAGGAAGATAGAAAAAGTGCTCATCGTTATCTGATTTAAAGTATTTACTATAATAGTATTTTGGTCTTGACTTAACTTGTTTAACTTTGCCCTGATACTTAACAATAGCGCGCTTAGGTAAAGTGTAACCACTCTTGTTACCAGCTTTAGTATATACAGCTGATTTCTGTAGTAAAACCAATTTACCCTTTTTGCTGTTCTTACCATTGACTTCTTTAATATCTGCCATACTAATGTAGCAGCCATTACCAATATTATAGAATTTTTGTCCATTAATTATTTTGGTGCCGTAATATTGCATAACATCTGCATTAAATCCTGGAATGTACTTATAGCCATTGGCATCATCTTCAGCATAAGGCAGATATTTGTTCTTGTTTTTAATTTTATGACCATATTTATTATAAAGATGGGCATCATAGATTAACGTGATTTTACCCTTTGCGGTCTTTTTACTGCTTTTGGCAGCTGCAACTGTATGTATTTGATTGCAATTTGCTAAAAAAGGTGTGACGACCAATGCCAAAGCTGTGATCGCCAAACAGATTTTTTTGGTTAATTTCATGATTTACCTCCTTACTAATCCTTTCTACTAAATTTATTATAACCTAATATAGGAGCAGCAATACATGTTTACAATAAATGAATAAAGGCTGACAAAGTTTAACTTAAGTTTCAAATCATTAATAAGTTTTAAGCAAAAAACCCGTATAATTAGGGTAAGAGAAAAGAGGTATCAAGATGAAGCTTCCAAATTTAATCAAGTTTGAAAAAACTGGGATAGGTATTGCAACAATAGCATTAGGTTTAGTCGTAACGGTGCAAACAAACGTAAATGTTGCTGCTGCAACAGAAACTCCTGCTGTTGTCCCAATTAGTGCGACAGGTTTGCCATCTGATGCCGGTCTGTGGACTGGCACTGATGGCAGCTGCACATGGGAATACGACGTTATTAGTAGAACTCTGCGGATTAGTGGCGCGCAAAAGAGCAGTCAATTATCCAGCACACCATTTTTAAAGCAGTTTAAATGGTCTGGCAATATTGAGCATATTGTGTTTGAAACACCAGTTCAAATGGCTCCGAATTCGGCAGAAAAGTTTTCCGGTCTTGAGTATTTGGAGGATATTACAGGTCTCGACAAAGTTGATACTAGTCAAGTGACAAATATGGCTTTGCTTTTTACTAATGACAAAGCTCTAACTAAAGCTGATGTGAGTCACTTTGATACCAGCCAAGTGACAAATATGGAACGAATGTTTGACAACACAGCCTTAACAGAAGTAGATTTGAGCAGTTTTAATACAAGCAAAGTCACAAATATGAGCGGTATGTTTAGAAACAGCCCGATGAAACATCTTAATCTGAAAAGTTTTGCTACCAGCCAAGTGACCGATATGGCAGATATGTTTGCGGATAGCGATGTGGCAGAGCTTGATCTGGCTAATTTTGATACCGGTAATGTCACTAACATGTCTGGTATGTTTGCTGGAATAAAAGTTCCTGAACTAAATCTTGAGCACTTTAACACTAGCAAAGTTAATAATATGTCAGGCATGTTTTCCGGTACCCAAAATCTGTCAAGTCTTGATTTGAGTAATTTTGATACTAGTCAAGTGACTGATATGGCTGAAATGTTTAGTGGTAGTACTGTTACTCACTTAAATTTGGCTAATTGGAACACCAAAAACGTCACCAGTATGAAAAATATGTTCCAAGGGTGTTCTGACTTAACTAAACTTGACTTAAGCGGCTTTAATACCGGTAATGTTACAGATATGTCGGGTATGTTTGCAAAATTCGCCCATTTGGATCAGCTAAATTTCAGTCACTTTGATACGAGTAAAGTTAAAGATATGAAAGAAATGTTCGCAGACAATCCAGCTATTACTAGTTTGGATGTAAGCAGTTTTGATACCAGCAACGTTACTAATATGATCTCGCTGTTTTCTGGGGACAGTTCTTTGGCTAAACTCAATTTAATGGGCTGGAATACCAAGAACGTACGCTGGATGAATTCAATGTTCAGTGGCGACAGCAGTCTAAAAGACATTGACTTGAGTCACTTTAATACTGCCAAAGTTACTGATATGCTTAGGATGTTTAAGGGTGCAAAAAGTCTTGAGCAGCTTGACCTGCATACTTGGGATACACGTCAGGTTACCAGGGTCAGCCAAATGTTTATGGACTGTGATAATCTTGTTTTTGTTGATTTGCGTAGCTGGCGGTTACCAAAAATGTATGATTCAACGGAAATGTTTACTAATGATCAGAAGCTAGCTGGAGTTGATTTAAGCCATTTTAATATTCATAATAGTCAGATTTTGAAAAATGCTGGTAATCCTAAAGGATTTGCTGTCAAGCTCGGTCATTACCGCTTACGTAAGAGTTCAGGAGTAGGTCAAGGATTTAAACATATTCAAGCTGTTGGCAAAGGCACAATTGCCAAGCCTCGGGGCAAGAAGTATACTGCAAAGCAATTGCTAAAACTGTATAACCATTCTGCTAAAAAGAGTCCTGAAGAAACTTATGTTATGTATAATGGCAAAAAGCCCCAGCTTCCTGAAGGGTTCAAACTTAAATAGATAAGACAAAAAAGCTAATTCGTTTTATGTACGAATTAGCCTTTTTCTATTAGTCTAAAAGATTTAATCGCCCTGAGGAACAGACATAGTTGTCAGCTGCTCTTTTGCCGTTTTAACATACCAGACAGCTTCATCAACTTGGGCGATAGTTGCCTTATCAGATCTTATTATGGCAGAGGCATTACTTAAGGAGCTATCATAATTATTCATTAGATCCGTATCATATTTAGCATTTTGATCTAAATCTTTGCCTTCATTAAAAAGTGCTAGTAATTCTTGCTTGTCAGCAGTCGTTGCAACTCTTTGATCATTTTTGGCCTGCTCAACCGTATTAAGTGCTTTTAGCTTTAACCCGCTGACGTATTTAACATCGCTAACTTTGATAAAGTTATTGCCATAGTTTAATTTTGGATTATTATTGTGGGTTACTGAGTCTTGATCTGATATCGGATCTGGTTGACTGTCATCAATCACATTAGTATCGCTGTAATTTAGACAGTGATAAAACAGTTCCGCCTTGTTTTTCTCAGGAATCCACAAGTACATTAAGCCATCAACCGTCAGATTACTATGTGTCGGCTTCATGATATGCTTGCCAGTTGCCTTACCGGAAGTATCATAAAGTTCAACGCTGTTGCCTGCTAATGGGGTGACATAAGTGTAGACTAAGTCACTGTAATCAATAATAGGCAGGTTCCTTTTCAGTTTAACTTCGTATTCTGAAACATATTCATCTGGGTGATCGTGCAATCTGTATATATAACCCTCAAAGCCATCAATTTCGTATGGAATAACAGTTAAATCAAGTTTAATCTTTTGTCCTTTTTTCAGTTTCCGCTTTGCAGCAGAATAATTTACCGTTGTGCTGGAGGTGTTCCTAAGGACAGTCGCTGACGAAACACCATTGTAGCGAGCAATGTGACCGTTAATGTACCCGACATTAGCTGCCTTAATGTAGCGATTATGTCCTAAAGAGTAATAATATTTCCCTTTAATTTTATGAGTAGGTATATATCTGGGCTTGAAGTATCTGTCTAAATCGTTAAGATAATAAAAGTATTTGGGTGTTTTAGTAGCAGTCTTAGCTTTTCCTTGATACTTGACAATTGCATCAGTTCTTAATTTCTTACCAGTTGCTTTGCCAGTCTTGGTGTAAATCAATGAATTGTGACTTAATACTAGTTTGCCTTTTTTAATATTGTGGCCTTTTACTTCTAAAATATCGGCATTTTTAACGTAATAGTTATGTCCAAGGTTGTAAAATTTTTGCCCGTTAATTTTTTTAGTACCGTAGTAGGAATAACTGGTTCTACCATCGCTGTATTCATCAATTTCCATGTCAGTAATCACGTAACCCTTGGAATCAGCGCTAAAACCTTCAGGAACGGTAAAGCCGTGAGAAATATTCAATTTTATTTTATGACCTGACGGATTGTAAACATAATCGTTTTTAAGCAGCGTAACTTCTCCTTTGGCTTTTTGAGCAGCTTCTACTGTTTGGGAATTGGTGATATTTGGCAATAATGGACCAGCAGTTAATAATAAGGCTGTTAGTCCAATACAAATTTTCTTAAAACGTTTCATATTATGACCTCGCAAATTATGACCTTACAAAAATGAGCTTATAATTTAATGTTATCGTAACCCAAAATGAAACTCAAATTTATTTTATCTGGTAAATTTAATGGATTTTGCCTGGCTTTCATTATTTTTTGCAACTAGGAAAACTATATTTTGCAATATTTTGGATTTGAAACGGCTTATAATTAAGTTAATGAAAAGGAGGTCATGATAATGAATCACAACCATTCAAAACAAATTTTAGGTTTAGTTAAAAAAGTTGGTATTAGCAGCAGTATTGCTTTTTGTAGTCTGAGTTTAATGGCAGCTGCTGTTAAGCCGGTTTCTGCTGCAACTAATAAACCTGATGCTAGCGATCAAGTGAATAATGATATTCAAGAAATACCAGGTATTTGGTCAGGCAAAGATGGTGACTGCAGCTGGAATTATGATATTGTTACCAGAACCCTGACAATTAAAGGAACTCAGAAAAATAGCACTCTTTCGAGTCGCCCGTTTAATGAAGAATGGAGTTGGGGGAATAATATTACCCATATTGTTTTTGCCTCCCACGTAAAACTTCCTGCAGATTCAAAATATAAGTTTAGCGAGCTAAATAATTTGAAAGACATTAAGGGACTGGACTTAGTTGACACCAGTGAAGTCACTGACATGAGTGGCTTGTTTGATATGGATCAGGCTCTGACTGAGCTTGATTTAAGTCACTTTCAAACTGATAAAGTAACTGATATGAATAGAATGTTTGAGTCTACGGGACTATCAACGCTAGATTTGAGCAATTTTAATACTAGCAATGTCACTAACATGAATTATATGTTTAGTAATTGCACTGCTGAAAACATTAACTTGACCAGTTTTAATACTAGTAATGTCACTAAAATGGATTATATGTTTAATGGTTGCACTGTCAAAAGCATTAACTTGAGTAGTTTTAACACCAGTCGCGTTACTGAAATGAGTAATATGTTTAGTCTAACCAAACTTCAAAATCTTAATTTTGCTGACCTTGATACAAGCAATGTGACCGATATGTCAGGAATGTTTGAGCGGGCTGATATTTCTAATTTAGATTTTGCCAAACTCAATACTAGTAAAGTTACAGACATGGAATACATGTTCTCAGGAACAATCGGGGTAAAGACCCTGGATCTTAGCTCATTAGATACCAGTAATGTTATTAAGATGTCAAATATGTTTGCTTCAAGCAAAATAACAAAATTAGTTTTAGACAATTGGGACACCAATAAGGTAACAGATATGTCGTATATGTTTGCTGAATGTCCTAATTTAACGGATGTTGACTTGAGCAAATTGCATACGGCGAATGTCACAAACATGTCATACATGTTCGAGGGCTTTTCACAGATAGAGCAATTAAATCTAGCCAAGCTTGATACTCATAATGTTAAAAACATGAGAGGAATGTTTGCGAAAAATCCTAATCTAAAGAGTATAAATTTGAATTATTTAGATACGTCAAATGCAACCAATATGCGGGAAATGTTTGCGAAAAATCCTAATATAAAAAGCATAAATTTAAATCATTTAGATACATCAAATGTAACCAATATGCGGGAAATGTTTGCGGAAGATCCTAATATAGAAAGTCTAGATTTAAGTCATTTAAATACTGCTAAAGTTACCACCATGTGGGGGATGTTTACTGGAGATTATTCTTTAACCAATTTGAACCTGGATGGCTGGAACACTGAGAATGTTAAAGACATGACTTATATGTTTGCTGATAATAAGAGTTTGGTTAGCATAGATCTTTCGCATTTCAGAATGACTAATGTTACTAGTACAACTGGGATGTTTAATGATTGTACTAATCTGAAGTATGTGAATTTAAGTGGCTGGCATTTACCGAAACTAAAATCTTCAACTATAATGTTTGAAAACGATAAAAAATTAGTTGGAGTTGATTTAAGCAATTTTAACATTCATAACAGTCAAATTTTGCTTAATGCAGGTAATCCCAAGGGCTTTGTTGTCAAACTCGGGCATTACCGCTTACGTAAGAGTTCGGGAGTAGGCAAAGGCTTTAAACATATCCAAGCTCTTGGCAAAGGCACAATTAGAAAGCCGAAAGGCAAGAAATATACTGCAAAGCAATTGCTAAAACTGTATAACCATTCGGCTAAAAAGAGTCCCAGGGAAACTTATGTCATGTATAATGGCAAAAAGCCCAAACTTCCTAAAGGGTTCAATCTCAAATAGATAAGACAAAAAAGGCTAGTTCGTTTTAACTACGAATTAGCCTTTTTGCTTTATTAGTGAGAGCACTGAAGACTATTTTAATTTGCCTGCCTCAATGAGATCATCGTCACGTTTTTCAAGTTTCTTGTTGTGCTTCTTATAACCCTTATCAGATAAGTCGGCATTAAACTTGTATCCCCGTTTCTTCAAAGCTTTAATGTCTTGTTTTACATATTTTCTATTTTCTTTAGGATATTTCTTAAAATATTTATAATCATTTAAATATGTTACGTATAATATTGAATCAACCCATCCACTATACGGTTCTTTAGGTGCTTTTGCTTTCTTTGGCTTTTGCACAGGTTGTGGCTTCAGATCACCCGATGGTTTAGTAGTAGGAACATTTTCCAATTTAATTTGTCTGTTTAACCACTTAATTTCAGCGTTAAGATAATTCTTGAAAGTCTTGGCATACTTAGTCTTGTAATTTTTAAAATGCTTCAAGGTCTTCTTGTAAAGGGCTAATTTTTTAGTCTTATTCGTTAACTTCTGCCCCTTCTTGACGACGTTCTTATTGAAATAATTATTTGCTTTCTGATGGCGTTTTGACCAGGTCTTCTTAGTCTTGTGGATATTGGTCTTAGGCTCGGGATCATTATCTTGGATAGGTTGGGAAATTGGTTCAGCTATAGGAGTTTCAGTTTTATCTGTTACACTTGTGTCTGGATTATTTGTATCAGTGTTTGTATTTGTATTCGGTTCGTTAGTTGCAGCAACATCTGCTAAAACAGCTGAAGTTTGGCTAATAACTGGCGCTAAAACGGTAATACCCGCGACAGCTGCAACAATAGTATTTTTATGTAATTTCACTTTGGTTTACTCCTTTAAATTTGATTTCAATAACCTTTATCGCTGGGCTGGTCATCACGTTTTGTCAGTTGATAGCTATTTTTTAATAACTAATAAATCGGCACTAAACTGATAGTCTCGTTTTTGCCATGCTCTACATATTGTCTATTATATTTGCTTGGACTATTTTTGTAAAACTAATATTGCTCTGACCAGTAGCCATTTAATCACCGGGAGGGGTAGACATAGTTGTCAGCTGCTTTTTAGCGGTTTTAACGTACCAGACAGCTTCATCTACCTGTGTGACAGTTGCCTTATCAGACCTTAACATAGCAGAAGCGTTTCTTAAGGCACAATCATAGTTAGACATGAGATTATCATAAGCGCTATTTTGTGCTATATCTTTTCCTTCATTAAAAAGTGTAAGCAGTTCCTGCTTGTCAGCTCCTGTCGCAAACTTTTGCCCATTTTCAGCCTGCTCAATCGTATTCAGTGCTTTTAGTTTTAGCCCGCTGACGTATTTCACATCATTCACCTTAATAAAGTTATTGCCATAGATTAGTGCTTGCTTTTTTGCAGGGTAAGTTGGTTCTGAATTTGGCACCGAGTTTGGTTGGTTGGCATCAATCACACTAGCGTCACTGTAATTTAAACAATGATAAAACAGTTCCGCCTTATTTTCCTCAGATACCCAGAGATACATTATGCCATCAACTGTTAGATTACTGTATTGCGGCTTTATAATACGTTTACCAATTGTCTTGCCAGATGTGTCATAAAGTTCAACGCTGTTGTCTGTCACTGGCGTAACGTAAGTATAAACTAAGTCGCGATAATCAATAATAGGCAGACTCTTTTTCAGTTTAACATCGTCCTCATCAACATATTCATCTGGATAGTCGTGCAGTCTGTAAAGATAACCCTCAAAGCCATCATTTTGGTAAGGAATAACAGTTAAATCAAGTTTAATCTTCTGTCCTTTTTTCAGTTTACGTTTAACGGCAGAATAATTTACCGTTATGCTGGCGGTGTTCTTAAGAACAGTTGCTGACGAAACGCCGTTGTAGCGAGCGATGTGACCGTTAATGTAGCCGATGTTGGCTGCTTTAATGTAACGATTATGTCCTAAAGAGTAAAAATATTTTCCTTTTATTTTGTGGGCAGGTACGTATTTAGGCTGGAAGTACCTTGCGACATCATTAAGGTAGTAAAAATATTTGGGTGTTTTAGTAGCAGTCTTAGCTTTTCCTTGGTACTTAACAACTGTATTAGTTCTTAGTTTCTTTCCCGTTGTTTTGCCAGTCTTGGTGTAAATCAGTGCATCGTGTTTGATAGTCAATTTACCTTGTGTGATATTGCGCCCATTGACTTTTAAAACATTAGCACTATTAATGTAATAGTTATGTCCCAAGTGGTAAAATTTTTGTCCGTTAATTTTTTTAGTGCCATAGTAGGGATAACTGGTTCTACTGTCATTATCATAAACTATCATTTCTGTAATCAAATAGCCTTTGGAATCAGCATTAAAACCGTTAGGAATGTTATAGCTATGTGTACCCCGATTTTGTTTCAATTTTATTTTATGGCCTGACGAGTTGTAAACATAATCACTCTCAAGCAGCATGACTTTTCCTTTGGCTTTCTGAGCTGCTTCTACCGTTTGGGGGTTAGCAGTATATGGCAAAAATAGACTAGTAGTTATAGCCAGGGCTGTTAAGCCAATGCCAACTTTCTTGAAAAATTTCATTTTATGACCTCACAAAAAACGCTTATGTTAATATCATTGTACCCTAAACTGATATTTAAAATTGTTTTATTATATAAATTGTTAGAACTTTTGTCTGGTTTGTAATATTTTTGCGAGATTAAACTGCAATTTTCTGAACTATTTTAGGTGTAAAACAGCATATAATGAACTTAAAAAGTAGTCTTAGTTTGAAGTGAATCTTAATATCATTAGATTCTACCTGCAAAATAATTTTAAGATATATTAGTCCAGTTTTTATTTTGCATTAGACTTTATAAATTTTGGACTAAAAAGTAATGTTATTGGGATCATTAGTAAAATGAAGTTTTTAGTGAGAGGTAGCATGGATCAAGATTGGAAAATAGATAAAATTAACACTACTAATGTTGCTAAAGCTTTTGCAAAGGAGCTTGAAGAAGGGCAACCTAAAACTTTTTTTCTTAATGGTACTTGGGGAAGCGGAAAAACCGAGTACTTGAAAGAAGTTGAGAATGTAAGTAATAACAATTTTAAATTTGTTTATTTGGAATTATGGAAACCTAAAAATAAAGCTTCACTTGCTCAAAATATATTCGAAGCTATTCATCCAAGGTTCTATTGGCTAAAGATAATTCTATATATTGCACTGCTCTTTATAACAGTTGTAGCTGGTACATACTTATCAACAATTACTATTATTCAAAGGCAACTTAGTAATCATGAAAAAAGTTGGTTAGTAGTTGTAGCGTGCTTAATCACAACTTTAATTACATATTATCAAAATAAATTTTTTGATATGGATAGGTTATTATTGTGGATAGATAAAAGAAACTTGCAACGTAAAAAGCACCCCAGGATTTTGATAGTTGATGATTTTGACAGACTGCATAAGGATGTGCAAAATGAACTTTACTTGTTTTTTAACCAACTTAACGGAAAAACAAGAATCATTTTTGTAGGTGATTTTGATAAAATAAGTAAAAATGAAGATAACTATTTAAGTAAGATAATTGATCGTCAAATCGGATTACCTGTGCAATTACAATCGGAGAATATTACAAAATTAATTAATACGAAAATTAGAAATAATCTACAAAACTATAAAAATCCTGACAAAAAGTCTTATCTTTATAAATATACTAGGGATTTTGAATTTAATGATATAGCCGAAATTTTTATTAATGAAAGAAAAAATGCCAGAGATGCTAATAAATATTTGAATTATGTACAGAATCAATTAATAGGTAGGAATAAACTTGATAAGGTTTACTTAACGCAAGAATTGCTTATTATTTATTTGTATCTGTTTCACCGAAATTATTATAATGATTTGTTAAATAATCATTCAGTTGTGCAAGCAGGAAAAAGTAAAACAGAAATTGAAAATTTAATTAATAGAATTTTATTCACAAATAACTCGTTACGAATAAGTTTTAAAAAGAACCCTATTTCTTATTTTATTGATGACCTAGCAACAAATCATAGTATGGCAGAATTAATTGAAACTTCAAAGAATAAAGAGGAACTAAAATCTATATTTTATATAAAAAATAAGAAAGATTATCTAGAATTTTATTATTTTATCACTAAGGATGTAGCAAAAAAAGACTATTCATTTATGGCAGAAGTAGCTATTGAAGTAGTGGGGTCTTCAGAATATGAGATGCCAAATGACTTAATCAGATTTGTATTACAAAAATATGCTAGTCAGCTTTATGATGGAAGAAAAACAAAGATAAACAGCCAATTGTCAGAGCAAGAAAAATCAAAATATAAAGCAAGTGCTGATGAATATGTTATTTCTAAATTTGAAAAGATTTTTAATAATATTCAAAAAGAAGCAGATCATGTAGTTACTAATGGTAAAAAACTTCATATCTATAGAGAATTGGTAGATTTATTTAATTTAGAGCAATTTTCATATGATGATTATGCGCAAAAATATTTCAAACAAATAATAATAAGTTCGGAAAAAGAGAAAGATTTTGGAAGAAAACCGTATGATGCAGAAACATTGCTTTATGTACTAAACTTTAATTATGATCATATAAATTTTTCTAAATTTTATACAAAAATTTCACCTACGGTTGAATCTAAAGTAGAAATTATTGAGAATTTATGTGATACAGAATATTTATACTTTTGGAATATTTATTTGATGTACCCACGCGAGTTTCTTCCAGTTGTGTCAGATGGTAACTTATTATATTTTGATCAACTGCGCTTTTCATATAAAGGAGAAATCTATGCTAATCATGTACTTGCTCGATGTAGAGCTATTAGATTAGCTATGTGTTAACCTAATTGTTAACATAAAAATAGAGCTAATCCACCATAAAAGTGGACTAACTCTATTTTTTAATTTAACTCCATTCAGCGAAGTTTAAAGTACTTAATTGAATTTTGGTTGTGTCAAGTAGCCAAATTGCCTGTTTTACTTGTGCAATCGTTGCTTTTGGAGATTGTAAAATAGAAGAAGCAATCATCAAAGCATTATTATAATTACTTACTGCACTTTGTTGCTCACACTTAACATTCTTGTTATTCTTAGTTTCCTCAAATTTTCTTTGCAATTCTTGCTTATCCTTATCTGTTGCTACTTTCTGATCGTTCTCAGCGTCTTTAGCAGTATTGAGAGGGGTAAGCTTAATTCCACTGGCGAAAGTAACATCACTAGCTTTGACCAAGCTGTTAGTATAGTGGATCTTATCTTCTGTCGATTCAATTAGTTTATTGTTTTTGTCAAACTCTGGTTTTTTAAGGTCAGTACCATCGTTATTAACAAAATAGTTTCTGTCTATTCTGTAGGTTAAATAGTGATAAAACAGTTCTGCTTTCTTTTCACTAGGTACCCATAAGTAATAAAGACCATCAACGGTCAAGGGGTTTTGCTTACGGTTCCTGTAACTGATACCTGTTGGAGTACCGTCAAAATTATAGAATTTAGTATTTGTCGTAGTATTAGGCCTTACATAGGTGAATGTAAGTTCATCGTAACTTGATGTTGGCAAATAGTTTCTCAATTTAATGTAACTTTGACCAACATATTCGTTAGGATAATCGTGCAGGCGATAGATATAGCCTTCAAAGTCTTCTGCCCAAGGCTGGACCGCTAAATCAACTTTAATTTTTTGACCCTTTTTTAGAACGTGCTTAGTAGAATCATTGGTTAATGTTTGAGTTGTCGTCTTTTTGAGAACAGTGGCATAGGTAACGCCATTATACATAAGAGGATACCCATCTATACTGTCAACGTTATTTGCTCTAATATAACGATTTTTACCTATTGCATAACAGTCTTTACCATTAACTGTTTCTGTCGGCAAATAATAAAAGGTTGCCTTTTGCTCAGAAACGTTAAATTTTGCAAAATAATATTTTGGCTTGGATTGAGATTGCTTAACCTGACCCTGATAGTTAACGACTGATTTAACTGGTAGAGTCTTGCCTTTTAGCTTACCAGTTTTAGTATAGATTGCAGATCTGTGATTCAAAACCAGCTTACCGGTCTTAGAGCTTTTGCCGTTAACGTTATTGACATCACCGTCATTAATATATTCTCCTTGACCAATTTTATAGTATTTTTGCCCATTAATCATTATTGTGCCGTAATAATCTAAGGAGTCGATATCAAAAGAAGAAACATAACAGAATCCATTCACATCTGCTTCAATTTTAGATAGATCTCCGTTTTTTCTTGCTTTAAGTCTTTGACCATATTGATTATATACGGGTGCGTCATTGACTAAAGTAATTCTGTTTTTAGCTAGTTTTTGTGTTTTTGGCGCAGCTTGCACTGTTTGAATATGATTTAGACTTGGCAGCAGCGGACTAATTGTCAACACTGTTGTGGCTAAGCCAAGACCAATTTTCTTAAAAAATTCCATATCTTCACCTCATTATGTGTAACTTAATACCTAATATAATTATAACGCAAACTAGTTAGTAAAATCAGGGCAAACAGACGTTCATTTGTTTTTGCTAGCGTACAAATACTTGTATAATTAGGTTAGTAAGTGTCTAGAAGTAAACAAAGAAGATGTAATGATGAAGCAAGAATCATTATTTGCAAATAATGGGCAAAATGAACCATTGGCTAACCGTGTACGTCCCCAAAATCTAGATCAGTTTGTAGGACAAGAACAGTTGCTGGGACCGGGAAAAATTTTGCGAGAAATCATTGATAATGACCAGGTTTCCTCAATGATTTTTTGGGGGCCACCGGGAGTCGGCAAAACGACTTTGGCTGAAATAATTGCCCGGCAGAGTCAAGCAAGCTTTTTTAATTTTAGTGCGGTTGACAGCAACATTACTAAAATTCGTAAAATTATGAAGCAGGCTGAAGCAGAACACGAAGTGGGGCAAAAAACGTTGGTATTTGTAGATGAAATTCATCGCTTTAATAAAGCACAACAAGATGCTTTTTTACCCTATGTTGAACGTGGCAGTATCACGCTAATTGGCGCCACGACCGAAAATCCTTCCTTTGAAGTTAATTCGGCATTGCTTTCACGCTGCAAGGTTTTTGTCTTAAAACCGCTTGAAGTCAAAGATATTATCAAGTTATTGCAAAATGCTTTGCGCAACCCTAACGGTTTTGGCAAATTAACCGTCAAAATCAGTGAGCAGGAGATTGAAGCCATTGCCAAATTTGCCAACGGTGATGCCAGAACTGCTTTAAATACGCTGGAGATGGCGGTTTTAAATGGCAACAAAAGTGGTAATACGATCGCCGTGACTATGGACAGTCTGGGGCAATTAATCACCCAAAAATCAGTCTTGTATGATAAAGACGGGGAAGAACACTACAATATTATCTCCGCTTTGCATAAATCAATGCGTAACAGCGATGTAGACGCGGCAATTTATTGGCTGTCGCGCATGCTTGAAGGGGGAGAAGATCCGCTTTATATAGCACGCAGACTAGTGCGCTTTGCCAGTGAAGATATTGGCTTGGCAGATACTAATGCACTGAATGTAGCGGTCAATGTCTTTCAGGCTTGCCAGTTTTTGGGGATGCCGGAATGTGATGTGCATTTGACGGAAGCTGTGATTTATCTGTCGCTTGCTCCGAAATCAAACGCGGTTTATAAGGCTAGACTAGCTGCTGAAGAAGATGTTAAGAAGACTATTGATGAACCAGTGCCTTTGCAAATTCGCAACGCTCCGACTAAGTTAATGAAAGATTTAGGCTATGGTAAAGGTTACCAGCTCGCGCATTATGCTAAAGACAAGTTAACGACAATGAAAACTATGCCACCAAGTTTAGAGGGACACGAATATTATTTGCCAACCTCGCAGGGTCATGAAGACCGCTTTAAAAAGAGGCTGGAGCAGATTAAAGAATGGCACAAAGAACACGATAAATAGCGCGCAGATTTTAAAGTCTAACCTCATTAGTTTTAATTACCGGGACACTAAAAGAATAATATAACAGATCGATTAGCTAGATGATGAATTAAGCGGACACTGCTATTTAAGCATCAACTAAAAAGCAGGCAAACCACAAATTAAGTGGTTTGCCTGTTTTGATGCTCTTTCTTTTCTGTGGCGATATTTGCTTAAATTCATTATTTGATAAAAAGCATGTTGCCTGAAGCCCACATAATGTAAAAAACAGAATAACACTAATTATTAGAGCTAATAGCCAACCCAAAACCAAACTTATAATAAAGGTAATATGTCTGTGTTGAAAAAATGTTGTCAATACTTCCGCCAAAGCTGATAGTAGAAGACCTAAGGCGCCAACGCTTAAATCAACAGATTTGAAAAACGGTAAGATTAAAACCAATAAGAATGCGCCTAATACAATAAACCATAAATATTTATAGCCATGATCTATTAGCAGCTGTTCTTTCATCGTAGTCTGGTTTTTGAACATTATTAATAGCTCCAATCATGATATTGCCAAGATTTATTATGCACAAAGCAATATTAAATTTTTTACAGATACTAACTTTTCTATGTCTCTCTGAATTTTTTCAGATACAAAAAAGCAGTTTTAATTTAACTTAAAACATTAGTTATATCTATGATAATAATAACTTATAGGCTAGTACATAACTATTAAGATGTAAAGTGAGTAATTAAAAATAAATTAAATTTATTACTAAATATCATGAAATAAGCGCAGCATTTTTTATGATTTAACTGCAATTACTGATTAGACTGTTGATTAACATTATATTTCATTTATAATTATAAATTATATAATAATTAAAAAATTCAAAATAAGAAAGGTTATAGGAAATGAGATGAAAATGAAATTAGCAAGAGCCGCCTTACGATTGTTGTGTACATTTGGAATGGCGCTTTTTTTCTCCAATAAGCTGAATTTTAACTTAATATGGTCAATTAGTGCGTTCATCATGACAATAATTGCTACAGCTTGGTTTGAAGTAAAAGAAGATACATTTATTGACCAAGTCGAAAATGATTTAATTTACTGTTTGGCATTACAAGGCGTACCTATTAGTTTTGAAACTTTATATTTGTTAAATATGACAGATGAGCAAGAAGACCACCCGTTATTGATACTCTTTATTATTGTCTTTAATTTAATCTGTGTGTTCTTATTTGACTACTTAATTAATCGAGTTAAATTTTACAAAGTTGAAGATAAAAATGATTAGAATTTAACATAATTTGAGTACTAAGCTATTAAAATGCTTGGTACTTTTTTCTAGCATAAAGTTCGTCAGATTATTTGATATTTATCGGTTTTCTCAGCTGGCTATTCCAATAGTTTTTTTAGTTTAGAGTAGTAAAAGTTACGAGCCTTTATTTGATAAAAATTGCGTCAGTCTTGTAAATATAATTTGCAATTTACAAAGCAGGGACATTAATAATATACTTAAATAAAGTAGCAGTGTATCCATAATAACAGTCGATTATATGAATATAGGCAAAAAATGAGTAGTACATCAGTGATAGAAAACGTAGAAATTAACGGCACTAAACTTTATTTTTCAGTTAGTTCAAAGCAAAGTCAGAAACCAATCATTTTATATTTGCATGGTGGACCGGGCGATGCTTGCATCCCCTTGACCAAAAAATTTAATAGCGAACTAGAAGATCATTTTATCTTTGTCAATCTGGAACAAAGGGGCAGTGGACTATCGTATTACAAATTCTCGCCTGAAGAAAACTTGTCTATTGACACCATCTTGGCAGATATTCATCAGTTTGTGCTTTATTTATTAAAACGGTTAAAACAGGATAAATTGATTATCATGGGTCATTCTTGGGGTACGGTTTTAGGACTCTATTTTATTCAAATGTATCCAGACCTGGTTACGCAATATATCGGAATTGGTCAAGTGGTTAATATGAAAAAGAATATTGTTTTACAAAAAGCTTTTTTACGAACAAAAATGAAAAATACTGCCAAACTTGATCAACTTGATTTTGTACATGAACCAATTGATGCCAGCCTGAAATTAACTAAAATGATTGTGGCTTATGGCGGCTCGATCCATGGTGCTAAAAACTACCGTAAATTAATTTGGCCGTTTATATCCGCTAAAGATTATTCTTTTAAAGACTTAATTCACCGCTTGCAAGGCTCAAAGCAATCAATTCAATATTTTTGGGAAGAACTGATGGCCGTTAATTTTGAAAATATTCTGCATTTTGCCATTCCCATCACTTTTTGTGAAGGCAGACATGACCATCATGTGTCCTCACAATTGACTGCAGAATATGCTGCTAAAATTACTAGTCCGTGCAAATTGATTTGGTTTGACCATTCTGGTCATTTCCCGCAGTGGGAGGAGCCAACTAAATTTAATCAGAAAATTATTATGCTTTTAGAGTCACAAGCAAACTAAAAACTGGCAACTCACATTATTAACAAGGTGAGGTTACCAGTTTTTTGTTTAATTAGACTTTATTAGTTATTCTGAAAATTACTTAAAAACTTCGCGGTTTTTTCATTTTGCGGGTGATTGAATAACTGATCAGGTTTACCTTGTTCAGTTATTACACCGTCGCTGATGAAAAACATTTGATCGGAAATCTCTTTAGCAAATGCCATTTCGTGCGTTACGATAATCATCGTTAAACCTGTAGTGGCCAGGTTCTTCATAACGCTTAAAACTTCTCCTACCATTTCAGGATCCAAAGCACTAGTAGGCTCATCGAATAACAAAATTTCAGGATCCATGCAAATAGCACGGGCAATCGCGACCCTTTGTTGTTGTCCACCAGAAAGTTGGCTTGGTCTGGCATTAACGTATTGCTCCATGCCTACCTTTTTCAAATTTGCCAGCGCAATTTGACGTGCTTCGTCTTTTGAGCGTTTTAATACCAACTCTTGACCTACCATACAATTGGCTAATACATTCTTGTTTTCAAACAAATCAAATTGTTGGAAAACCATGCCGACTTTTGCCCGGTAAATATTGCGATTGTAGTTTGGCGCCAAAACATTTTTGCCGTGAAAATCAACTTCACCAGCAGTGGGTTCCTCAAGCAGGTTGATGCAGCGCAAAGTTGTTGATTTACCACCACCTGAAGGTCCGATAATTGTGGCAATCTCACCTTTGTTTATATCAAAAGAAATATCTTTCAAAACTTGGTGTTCACCGAATGTTTTCTTGATGTGCTTTAAACTTAAAATAGTTTCGTTTGATTCAGTCATTAGTTCTTAGCCTCCATGTCTTTTGGTGTGCCAACTTGAACTTGGTTTGCCATTAAGTTGTAATTCTTACTTCCTTGGAGGTGTTTTTCAATTAAGTTGAATATTCTGGTAATGGTAAAGGTCAAGATGAGGTAGATAGCAGAAATTGTTAAATAAGTTGGGAAGAACTTAAATGTCTGACTCGCAATCGTTGAACCGACGAAGAACAACTCTGATACAGAGATGATGCTCAAAACTGAGGTATCCTTGATGTTAACGATAAATTCGTTAGTAATTGAAGGCAAGCAGTTCTTGATTGCTTGTGGCAAAATAATATGCCACATTCTTTGATTATGAGTCATTCCCAGCGCGCTGGCTGCCTCAAACTGACCTTCGGGTGTAGAAATAATTCCTCCCCTAATAATTTCGGCTAAATATGCTCCAGTGTTAATGGAAACAATGATTAGTGCGGCGACCGTTCTGTCAATGTTCAGGTGCCAGAATTGGGCAATACCATAGTAAATAACAGCAGCTTGAACCATCATTGGAGTACCACGGAAAATTTCAATATAAACTGAAAGCAGCCAGTTGACAAACTTGAGCAGCCATCTTTTACCACCGGTTGTTGGTGTAGGAATAGTTCTCACAATACCAACGGCCAATCCAATAAAGAAGCCTGCTATGGTACCTACAGAAGCTAGAAGAAGCGTCATGCCGATACCATTTAAGATCATGCCGCCATATTGGCGCCACATAGATACTAACCAAGGCTCTGACTTAGCCTTTTTGCCTTTTTTATTATTATCAGTTTTAGGCTGCTGCTTGACAGCTTCAGTCATTAATCTGACTCTTTTTGCTTGGGGAATAGTAGCTAATATTTGGTTAACGCTCTTAAGCAGTGCCTTGTTGGGCTTGGCAATTCCGATTGAAGTGACAGATTCTTCTTTAGTAGCGTGGAAGCCAGCCATTTTGCTGACAGGAATTGACTTAATATCAGGGTCAACCATCTTAAAGGAAGTTGATTCAGTGTCTTCGGCAACATAGCCGTCAATGGTGCCGGAGATTAAACTTTGTCGCATAGCCGCAAAATCGCGCATAGCAGGTTGTCTCTTAGCACCTTTTAACTGCTTGATTAAATCATAGTGGAAAGTACCTTGCTGCGCTGTTAATTTGGCACCCTTAAAGTCGGTCAGCTTTTTAGCATTAGCATATCTGCTGTTAATCTTGGTAATTACCACAAAAGTACTGTTTCTATATGGCTTAGAGAAATTAATGGCCTTTTCACGTTCAGCTGTTGGACTCATCCCAGCGATAATCAAATCAGCTTTGCCACTGGTCAAAGCGGGGAGTAAACCATCCCATTCAGTCTTAACAACTTCTACTTTTCTATGTAATTTTTGACCAATAATTTTGGCAATTTTAACGTCATAACCATTGGCGTATTCTTTTGAGCCCTCAATTGGCACAGCACCATTGGCATTATTAGTCTGTGTCCAATTGTACGGCTGATAATTAGCTTCCATGGCGACTTTTAGCGTACCATCGTCCTTTTTGGCGTTAACTTCATTCAGACTAAAATTAGCCCCAATGCCCAAACAGGTGAATAAGGCAACTAAGGTAGCCAGCCACTTAAATCTTGACTTCATTTTGAAAACCTCCACAAAATATGTTTCAAATAAAGCCAATACAATAAAAGCGTAAACAAAAACCTCGCTGTTAGTCAAAAACAACGAGGTTATAATCTATTTTTTAAACAAATCATATAGCGCTCCCTGGAAATGAACCAGGACAGTCTGCAAAATATTCTCTTGCAGCCCAACAAAAAGATTGAAACGAACAACATTTTTGTTTCGGCAGTAATTCTTACGCTAATCTTCAAAGTGTTCGCTCACTCAGATTAGTTTCGTAACAACCGCGACCTCTATTGCATTGGAAATTATTTAACTTAGAAAAATAATAGGCTATTAAGAGTGACTTGTCAATAACTTTATTTAAAAAATATTTTATAATTATCTCATTTATTATCTTTTACTATTTTAAAAGACCACTGGGATACTGCTCTCACTGCCAGCCATTATCTTTTTGATAGGCACTTTTTTTCATTCTGGAAACATACGGATTACCTGCTACATAGTAACGTAATTTTTTATTGGCCCATTCTAATTCGGATTGACTAACGCCAATTCTGGCACTGGTTTGGATCTCCTTAGCCAGTTTTTTGTGACTGTCATCTAAGTCAATTTTAAAAGGTGAATCAGTTAAGAAATGTAAATTCCACTTTTTACTGTGAATACCAAAAGCCTGCATCATTTTCGCAGGACCGTTAGTTAAAAGCACCCCATTTTTGCCGGCACGATTTTTAATCATCTGCTCTATGCCCCAGACTGGTTCGATGGCTCTAATTAAAACTCCTTGCGGCTCATTATATTCTTGTGTTGCGACATCGAAAAAGAAATACTGTCTTTGGGCGTAAATGTAGATAGTTCCACCTTTACGATAAAGACCCTCATTAGCCGGGCTGCGATGACCGCCATAAGAATGTGCTGCCCGGTCTTTAATGCCTAAGTAAGCTTCAGCCTCTACAATATAGCCACCCATTATATTCTGGCCATCATTATATGTTAATGGTCTGCCAATCAAATCTTTAGTAATGGCAGCAGTTGATTTATTAGAGAAATAAGTTGAATAATTCATTTTTTCTTCCGTGTAGTAAACTTAAACTAAAAGGAGATATTACAATGACAAAGATAAAATTAGTACGCATTTACGAACATGAGCAGCCTGCTGGTTACCGCATTTTAGTTGATCGTCTGTGGCCACGAGGCAAAAGTAAAAAAGATGCTGATTTGGATGAGTGGGTCAAAGAAATTGGTCCCAGCACCGAATTGCGTAAGTGGTTCAATCATGATGATACTAAATATCCTGAGTTTAGGCAAAAGTACATTGCTGAATTAGAACATAATCCTGTGACTGTTAGTTTTGTTACCCGAGTGAAAGACGAACTTGCAAAACAAGATGTCCTTTTTCTTTATGGTGCAAAGAATAAAGAGCACAACCAGGCAGTTGTGCTCAAAGAATACGTTGAACAAAGATTATAGTTTCCGTCTTTTCTTTTTTGCTCGTATAAAATGAAAAGCAATAGTTAAGAGAAGAATACCGAACACAATAAAGGCAAAAGTTGTATTAGGCAGTTCGTAATGCAGTGGTGGTAAAGACAATAAAAGTTTAAGAGCAATGATAGCAATTAAAACGTAAGCCATCGGTTGCAGTTCAGGAATAATGTCCATCAATTTGATTATGATTTCGGCAACACCGCGCATACATAAGATACCAATCATGCCACCAATTAATACTACTACCGGATTATTGGAAACTGCTAGGGCAGCTAAAACTGAATCAATTGAAAATACGATATCCATTGCTTCAATTGAAATAACGGTCCGCCAGAAAAGTGACAGAAAATGTTTGCCCTTTTTGGAAGCATGGCTGGGACTTTTTTCAGTTGTAATTTTTGTGTTGGCTGCTCTTTTTTGGGGATGCTTTTGCTCATAGAAAAACTTGAACGATAAATAGAAAAGATAGAGACTTCCTGCTAATTTAATTTCCCAAAAATTGATCAGATAAGTACCAATGCCAATCACAATGAAACGAAAAATGTATGCGCCCCAAAGACCATAGAATAATGACTTTTCCTGTTGTTTCTTGTCAGGCAAAACCTTGGTTTGAGCTGCCAAAACAACTGCATTATCAACAGAAAGCAAGCATTCCATTAGAATCAGGGTTAAGATGACGAGCCAATCTTTGCCACTGGTCAGTACGTGAATCCAATTACTTCCACTGAAAAAGGGAGCATACATTTTAAAAATTGCCATTTAAAAGCTCTTTTCTAGTTCAGAATTATTTTTAATTACTGTGTCGTATTTTAGCACAAGTAATTTATAGCATCCGGGTAAAAAAGCAATTCTGTTGGTTTAAAGGGCTTTCTTTTTAAAAACTAGTTAAAGCTGTTTAAAAACATCTAGTGCATCCGCAATAATGGAGGAAATACCTTCTGCTGGAATGGCAGTTTTATTAATTGCCCAAACTTTAGCTCCAGACTGCCTGTAAGATAAAAGCTGGGCAAAAGGGTACACGACGAAACTGGTGCCTGAAATAATTACAAGGTCAGAATTTTGCATTGCATTGACAGATTTAGCTAAACTGTCTCCGTTAATGGCTTCACCGTATAAAACAATTCCTGGTCTGATAATACCGCCACAATTTTCATGCTGGTAAGATTTGGCGTATTCAGCGTATGAAACTGGTTTATGGCACTTAGTGCAGTAAATATTATAAAGACAGCCATGAAATTCGGTTACGTGTTTATTGCCGGCTTTGGTATCCAAGCCATCAACATTTTGTGTGATTAGATCGCCTTTTTCGTTGCAGATCTCGGCAATTTTCTGGTGGATTTCGTTTGGCTTGGCTTCAGGGAAATACATATTATCCATCACAAATTTGTAGAAGAAATCTGGTCGCTGATAAAGTGTTTCCTCACTTAAAATCGTTTCCGGACTTTCAGAGACGCCATCATAAATACCGTTTTTAGAGCGATAATCAGGAATGCCAGAATGAGTTGAAACTCCGGCACCAGTCAGAAAAGTAATGTGGCGTGCCTGATCAATATCATTTTTTAACTCAGCTATTTCATTTGCATCAATCATAATTTTGCCTTTCTTAAAACTAATTCTGCTACTGCTAGTTTACTACAAGATTTTGTCTAACATATAGGGTTATTGCAATAAAAAACCATGCAGTTTCTTTTTAACTGTATGGCTTTTCTTCATTTATTATAAAATTTGAATGTCATGTTCTTCGCATTTGGCAATCATATCATGAGGCCAAACACTAGCTTGAACTTCACCGATGTGAGCTTTGCCAAGCAAAAGCATACATAAGCGGGATTGACCAATTCCACCACCGATGGTATAAGGTAATTCTCCATTAAGCAACATTCGGTGAAATTCCAGTTTTTCACGATCAAGGCAATCAGCCTTCTTTAGCTGTTCGTGCAAGCTTTCAGGACTAACACGGATACCCATAGAAGAAATTTCAATTTTTTGTTTTAAAGGTTCATACCAAAAAATTAGGTCACCGTTTAATTCCCAGTCATCATAATCGGGTGCACGACCATCGTGTGGCTTGCCGCTTCTCTTCAGCTTGTCACCGACTTTCATAATAAAGACAGCTTTTTCTTCCTCAGTAATTTTGTTTTCTCTTTCTTCAGGACTAATATCCGGCCAGCGGTCTTCTAATTCCTGAGTAGTAATAAAGTAAAGCTTCTCTGGCAAACGGTAAGTAGAAGCAGGATAACGGGATGCACATTCTGCTTCAATTTCCTTAATACCAGTAAAAATTTTAGTAACAGTACTCTTTAAAGTTTCTTCTGTTCTTTCCTCTTTGGCAATAATTTTTTCCCAATCCCATTGGTCAACATAAATTGAATGAAAGTTATCTAAATCTTCATCGCGGCGAATGGCGTTCATGTTAGTAAAAAGTCCTTCATGCATGTTAAAGCCATATTTTTTAAGTGCCATTCTTTTCCATTTGGCTAGTGAATGCACTATTTCAAGTGTGTCATCTGCCGGTAAATCCTTGGCATCAAAAGCAACTGGACGCTCAACTCCATTTAAGTTATCATTAAGCCCTGTATATTTTTCAACAAATAGCGGTGCAGACATTCGTTGTAAATTTAATTTTTTCGCCAAAATTGTTTGGAATCTTTCACGAATGAAAACAATCGCTGCTTCGGTATCGCGAATTGTGAGAGTTGGATGATAATCTTCGGGTAAAATTAAAGTCATTGTTTTGACCTCCTGTAAATTTAAGGAAAAGAAAAAGCCCTTTATCCCGTTTTTAATAAAAACAAGGACGAAAGGCTTTTTCCGCGGTACCACCTTAATTGCCCAAATATAGGGCCAACTCATGAAGCACTATCATGCTTCACCAGCGTGGTAACGTACTGGAGACGACACAACCTACTTTTACAAAAATTTCAGCGTGCTGCTAAAAGTGTTTTTCAATAACCCAGGGTCTAACGGTTTTCCACTGTCACCGATTCACTTAAAGAGGTAAGTTATCTACTCGTCTTTTTCATTGCATTTAATTTGATAATAATTTAATCATGATTTTAATAAAATTGCAAGTAAAATATCATTAATGTTGAATAAAATATCTAAAGACTGTCAATCTGTTATAATAGATGAAAATACAATTGAGGAGAGTAATATGGTAGTTTTTTATCTAATTTTGGATGCCTTGCTTCTAGGCTACACCTGTTATAGTTGGTACTGGCAGGCAAATATTGACTTAAAGGGACATTATCGCTCGTCTTCAGTTATTTGGGCCGTAATTTTTATTTGGATCGGTTTTGCCTGGCAATTAATTGAAAAGGGCGATCCAGGTCTCAGTATTTTCTTGGCAATATTTTTGTTGATTGGTATTATTGATGGTTTTACGGGTCTCGCACCTAAAAGGGCTGTTGTTTCAGGTTACTTTCGGCGGACAGTCTCATATTCAGAGATTGCGATGGTCACTTTAATTAAAGTGCCTAATCCGAAGAAAAAGCAGGTAATTTGTATTTTAACAACCCAAAAGAACAGACAATATTACCTTCGTTTTTCATACGGCGTAGCACAAATTGTCGAAGCACTTAAAAATCATATACACCATGATATTCGGATTGAAATTCAAGATATTTTTTAAGCCACACATTAACGTGGCTTTTTTAATAGGCTTATTTTTCTTCCCAATTCATTTCTAGATATTTGGTAAAGCCACCCTTAAGGGCGCGCTTTTCTTTTACTTGCTTTAAAAAAGTTGCTTGATCAACGTTTTTAAATTTAAGATATGCCAAAATGACTTCGTAAACATCACCTAATTCTTCAATTAAATTAGTTTCAGTTTTAGCAGCAAGAACTTCATTAGTTTCTTCAATTAATTTTTTCTTTAAAGCTGGCTCAATTTCTGCGTGACTAAGTTCACGATAAGTAGCATAGTGCGCAAATTCCGGTATTTTGTCTCTAACTAATTTTTTCATTTTTATGGCCTTCCTTACTTATAATATTTAAATTTTATTATACTGCTAATTTTTTCAAAAAATTATGTGAAGAAGATAACAAAATGTAGTAAAATTAGAAAGAAGAGATATATTTATATTAGAAAGTGTGAAAATATGCGTAATAACGATTTTAATGATGTAGTACAAAATCGTCATTCTGTGCGTCACTTTGATAAAAGTGTTAAAATTCCGCGTTCAGAATTTAAAGAAATGTTTGAAGAAACAGTAACGGCTCCTTCCGGCTGCAATTTGCAAGGCTGGCACTTTGAAGTAGCAGATACCCCGGAAACTATTGCTAAAGTTAAGAAATACATGCTTAGATTTAACGATCCACAAATGGACAGCTGTGCTGCGGTGGTGCAAGTCTTTGCTGATGTTTATGCTTATAAAAAGTATCGTGAAAATTGGACCAAGGAATATGAGACAGGCAACATCACTAAGGAAAAATTAGACGAAGTCTTAAGAACCTTTTTGCCATCTTATGAAAATGGTACATATTATTCTTGTGCAATTGATTCCATTAGGTCTTGCTCACTTGCTGCTATGCAGTTTATGCTTGTTGCCCGCAATCATGGCTACGACACTAACCCAATTGCTGGTTATGATGAATCTAAAATTGCCAGAACCTTTAACTTAGAGCCAAAACGCTACTTACCAGTAATGGCAATAGTAATTGGTAAGAGCAATGAAACCGAAGAAACTATGGCTAAAACAACTCGCTACCCAGCTGAAACTGTTTATCACTTTGCAGAATAATTAATAATGGCGCATTTTAAAAGCCTTCCGTTCTGGAAGGCTTTTTGTTAATTATAAAATTGGCGAAAGCATCCGCGAAAAGCTTTGCAAAATCTTAAGCCAGCGACCCTGTTTGGCAATATCCTCAGGAGTCAATAATGAAGAAACTTTCATATCGTCTTCAAATGATTTAGCAACTTCACTAGTGAAATTTTTATCATAAAAAACGGCAACATCTTCAAAATTAAGATCATATGAGCGGTAATCCTGATTCATTGACCCCACTGTAGAAAAAGTATCGTCTACTACAATTGTTTTGGCATGAATAAAACCTTTGTTGTAAATATAAATTTTAATACCATAACGGGATAATTCATTGGCATACCATTGAGTAGCGCGGTAAATAAATGGGTGGTCTGGTTTACACGGTATCATAATACGTAAATCTACTCCTGACTGGGCAATTGTTTGCAAAGTGGCGAACATCGCATCATCAGGAATTAAATACGGTGTCTGAATCCAGAGACGTTTTTTTGCTAGAGACATCAGCCGCATAATACCATTACGCATATTAGCATTATAGCGGTCAGGTCCGTCTGAAACTATTTGTGTTGCTACATCACCAGGATGAATCTCGTTTTCATCCAAGTTGGGAAAAAGGATGGTATTGAAAGCAATAACCTGATTTTCTTTTTGAATAGAGGCGTTCCAATCCATCACAAACCGCTCTTGCAATAATAAAGAGGCAGATCCGACAATCCTCACTTGGCTGTCACGCCAATAACCAAATTTTTTCTTGCGACTCAGGTACTGATCCCCTATATTAAAGCCACCAGTCCAGGAGGTTTTACCGTCAACTACCACAATTTTACGGTGCAAATGGTAGTTAATCCGGTATCGGGTAATCATGTTGCGAGAAGTAATAAAGGGCAGGACTACGCCACCGGCTTTTCTTAACTGATCAAACCAGGCTTTAGTTGCGCCCATAGACCCCCAAGCATCATATAACAAACGCACTGACACGCCTTCTTGTGCCTTTTTAATCAGTAAATTTAGAAAATCGTTGCCGATTTCATCATTATAAAAGGTATAAAATTCAACATTTACTGATTGCTTAGCGTTATTAATGTCAGCCATCATGTCATGAAACATTATTTTACCATCGGTATAGAGCTTAACATGATTGTTTTTGCTCAATGGTGATTCTCCATCATGATCAAAAAAGTGTACCACCATTTTAGCTCTATTTGAGGTGTCGGATGTACTAATTTTTTTAGGTGCAGCAGTAATAGACTTTTGCACATTGCGCAGACCGATATGATGCTGCTTGTTAATGGCAAAAATGTTTTCCTGTGAAATTCCCCGACCAAAAAAGCCGTAAATGATCATCCCTAAAACTGGAAAAACCAGCAGAATAATCAGCCAGGCCCAAGTAGTTGAGACAGAGCGTCTTCTATGAAAGACGATATAAAAGGCTAGTATAGTATTAGTAATAATGATGATACGTCCTATGTCGCGGAGCAGAATCACACGTATTTCCTCCAAAAATCAAATTACTTCTTAATGCCAATAAATTTATCAATAATGTCGATTACAAATGGGTTATCGTGCATCCAGCTGTGTTCAGCGTATTTTTTACCGCGAATTTCAACTTCATGATAAGATTTAGCATAAGGAGCCAGAATATAGCGTATGCTTTTAGCAGAAGTGACGGAAATAAATCTGTCACTATTAGTGTTATCCAAAACATTACCATAAATATTTAATACTGAAATATTAGGATTAAACCGTTTGCGTCTGAGCAACAGATACAGATAGTGCAGATTAACTACAGCTGGACGACCTTTTTGGTTAAAGGCATTTACATTTGGGATATCTCCTAAATAAACAACACCGTCAAAAGGACCTGCGATAAACGCACATTTGACTAAATGAGGGAAATTTTTCTTCCGATATTCACGCATTTCAGTCCGTACTATGCAGGGACATGCCAATGAATGTGCAATTGCTGAATAATGCGAAAAGTGGTACCTTTGAGCTAAAAAGGGCAGTGTAAAACGCAGGTAGTAGTCAATTGCATATACGCCAACGAGTCTCTGGCGAAAAACAACTTGCACTATTGGATTGGGATCACCAGTCCAAGTCCCTTCTAACTTAAAGTTTCCCAGTAAATCAACAGTAACTTTGAGATATTTGGGATTGCCTTTATCAGCAAGTGCCTGCTTGACCATTACCCTTGTAGTGTAGTCACCGCCGCGAAAGCCATGAAAATAAATTATAGGTACCTGTTCAAAGTTGCCTTTTTTTGGTTCAATAGTGGCGTCATCTTCGATCCCTTTTTTGTGCAAACGCAAGAAAATACGTGTAGGTGCAAAAGTTGCCAAGGCAGCCAAGAAAACCATGCATAGTCTGCTCGGTTCCTTTGCAAGGTCGCGCTTGTGGTTTTTCTCCACTTCTTCCTTGTATTTTTTAGTATTGAAGAACATAATACCACCTTAAAAATAGAACTACTTATATTTTAGCATT
The DNA here is from genome assembly GCF_019972815.1 of Lactobacillus huangpiensis. Classification (GTDB taxonomy): domain Bacteria; phylum Bacillota; class Bacilli; order Lactobacillales; family Lactobacillaceae; genus Lactobacillus; species Lactobacillus huangpiensis. The sequence continues at coordinate 140,627 of NZ_BPPA01000005.1, read as the reverse complement.
GACTGGGAATTTTAGTGATGGGGGAACATATGAAATTTTATGCAGTAAAAAAAGGCCGCAAGCCAGGCGTTTATCGCACCTGGGAAGAGGCCCGGAAACAGGTTGAGGGCTATTCTGGTGCTGAATACAAATCCTTCACCAAAATAACTGATGCCACTGAATATTTAAATTGGGATCGCGAAACAGTAAATCAAGTTTTTCAAAAAGACGAGGATTCATTACAAAAAGCCATTGCCAAGATTCAAAAAGAAAGTCGCAAAATCAAACAAAATTCTGCCATTGACAATACACAAAAAGTGGCAAAAGCAACTGATCAATTACTTCCAGCAGATTCCGGCAATTATTTTGCTACTATTTATACTGACGGCGGTACCCGCAATACCGGTAATTTTAAGGGTGGTCATGTGCGAGAAACCGATAAAGCTGCATGGGCTTATCTAATTGAATGGCATGATCAGGGTCATAAAAGATCTGTTTATGATTCAAACGGTGAATTTGGAGCTACTAATAATAAGATGGAACTAACAGCTTTAATAGAAGCGCTCAAAAAATTGCTCGAGTTGGGCTTTAATGAAAGACCATTATTATTTGTGCTGGATTCACAATACGTTTTAAATCCAATAACTAAAGGCTGGCTTAAAAGCTGGAAAAAACGGGGATGGACAAAAAGTACGAAAGGTGCAATTGCAAACCTTGAGTGTTGGCAGGAGCTTGATCAGCTTTTAAATAAATTTTCTCAGTCTAAATTCGAATGGACTAAAGGACACGCTAATAATCGCGGTAATGAATTTGTTGATCATACATTAAACAAATTTATGGACCAAATGTAATTAATTAAAATTAACAACAATCAGACCACTAAAAAGATTGCTGAAAAATGAAGTAATATTATGCCAAATTTGTTCAAACCAGTTACGATTTTCTGGAGTGTTTATTTTATCGAAAATTCCTTTGGCATTTTTCTTGATGTTTTTGGACAAAGCATCAGCCTGATCCTTAAATTTGTGATTTTTTAAAGCACCGGAATCACGAACTTCAATTAAGACATTAATAATCTGCTGTTTTTGATTATTATTAATGACGTCACCAAGATGATTAATATTGATCTGATTGTTTACAATATCATGAATTTGACTATCTGACACATTGTTGCCGATTTTACCCATTTCCTGTTTAGCGCCGGCAACTGCATTATTTAATTGTGCATCGCTATAACCGCTTTTATCCTTATTTTCCTTGGTAATTTTACTTAAGGTATTCATTTCATCTTGTGCCGCATTCACTTGATTTTGATTTAAATTTTCTCCAGTTTTGTTGTAGGCAGCATAAACACCTGCTAAAGCACCAGAGCCATCAATTGGAACAGCGCTGGTAACATAAATATTGGCATCAGAAATACCGGCAGTTAAAGCAGCATTTTTATATTGATCAGCTGTAATTGTTGTAATATTATTACGCCCCTGATAATCAAGGATGTGGACATTAATGCCATTACCTTGTCTTGCTTTTTCAATCATGGCACTGGACCAGACACCAGAGTGGGTGGTAAAGTTTGCACCTGAAGGATTAAGATATTTGACTAAATCCTCACCAGTAATAGTAATTGTTTGGTAACTACTGCCGTTTAGCGGTTCGCTGAGTGCTTTCAGTGTACCGCTTCTTTGAGAATCGGTTAAAGAAGTCCCAAGACAAACAACTGGTAATTCATCTGCTTTAACAGTTTGTGTGACAGCACCGCACATAAGCATACTAAAAAATAACAGTGTAATAATAGTTGAAATTGTTTTTGCTTTTTTCATAAAAAAATTAACTCCTTTTGACTGTTCCTAATTATACTAAATGCTAAATACAAAAGGTTAAATTATAGTTATGTACTACTTACTTTACGTTATTTTTAATATTTAAGATGGTATAATAACAAATTGAAGGAGGGAGCTATGATTCAGCAACCTGAATTAACTGTCATTATGCCAATTTACAATGTTGAAAAATATTTAGATCGGGCACTTGAACATTTAGCTAAGCAAGATGATCCGAATTTTAAGTTGTTAATTGTCAATGATGGTTCAACGGATAATACGCGAAAAATAGCAGAAAGCTATCGTGAAAGATTCCGTTACTTTAAGATAATAAACAAGCACAATAGTGGCTTGTCTGATGCACGTAATGTCGGTATTGCAAATGTCGATACGCCATATTTTACATTTCATGATGGTGATGACTGGGTAGATTCCGATTACACAGCATTTTTTGTAAATGCTTTTCATAACCATCCTGATGCTGCAATGGTTTCCTGTGGCTTTTGGCTTGACTACGAAACGAAACCAGACTCAATTCCTGTTACCAAAAAAATTGTCCAGGGTATGAAGGGCAAGGCTAGAACTTACCAGCTAATCAGCAACCCATTAGGCTCTTTGTGTGATAATCATTGTTTGGCTACTCCAGTCAAAGGCTATACCTGGAACAAGGGCTATAAATTATCTGTCGTGCGGAGGAATCATCTTCACTTCATGGAAAATTTGGCTTTCATGGAAGATCAGATATTTAATGTGCAATATTTGTCTTTAACTGAAGGCTTTTATTGTGATAGTAAACCTATATACCATTATTGGCAGCGTAAGGACAGCATGGTTCATCACTTTAACGCTAAAATGATTCCTGATAATTTTAAAGCTAACTATATTATTGCTAAGATCATTGTTCGCAGTTTGTGGCATGAGCATAAGAAAGAAAAAAATTCTAATCGAAGTTTGGTAGAAGCTAGTGAAAGAGACCAAAGATGAGAGAAAAAGTTAATGGTAACGAGCTTTATTACAGTAAGTTAGGCAAGGGTGCCCCGCTGCTTTTATTACACGGACATCATTTAGATGGTGGCATGTTTGACCAGATTGTTGCCCCGCTTTCTCTTTACTATGCGGTTTATGTTCTAGATATGAGAGGCCATGGTCTCAGTCAGGGAGAACCTGCCGAGCACTATCAAACAGAAGTTGAAGACTTGGCTGCTTTTATTAAGCAGGTGAATATCAGAGGCTGCTATTGTTTTGGCTTTGATGCCGGTGGTTTGGTGGCAATGATGCTTGCAAGTCAGGATCAAAATATCTTTAAAAAGCTCATGGTAGCCGGTGTCTTTGTAAATGGCAATGGTATCAAATCATATCATTATTTGACTGAAGGCTTTCTGCGCTTCTTGCGCATGAACCGTGATAGTAAAGTGGAATTGTCAGAAAGTTTCATGTCTGTTGACAGCTTGAAGGCAATCAAGATACCGACTTATTGTGTCGTTGGAGAAAAAGACTGGGTTAAAGTAGAACATGTTCGCTGGTACAGTCAAATTATTCCTCAAGGACAGCTTCTGATTATGCCTAGACAAAAGCATGAAGGTTATGCAGTTAGGAGTTTTAAACTGCTAAACTTAATGGAAGACTTTTTTAAGTAGTTTATTTAGTTTAAGAATATTTTTGTTTCAAACATAATGTTTAAAAGCCGATATTAGTTTCGGCTTTTTTGAATTTTTACTTTTCTAGGCACTGGGGACTTTTTTGGTTATAATAGACTTGCAAAGATTGTAATTTTAAAAAAACGAGGTAGTCATGAACAAGGAAGAACTTCTTCAAATATTGCACCCGATGAAGCTGATTGGGTTGGGCGGAAATCCCGCATTAAATGAAAAAATTGCGCAAATTTTGAAAAAACCGTTAATTGAAACTGCTGTGCAACATTTCAGTGACGGTGAAATTCAAGTTAATATTGGCGAAAGTGTCAGAGGATGCGATGTTTTCGTTATTCAGTCAATTCAGGATCCTGTAAATGAAAACTTTATGGAACTGGAAATTGTTTTGGATGCTTTGCATCGCGCTTCAGCACACAGAATCAATGTGGTAGTGCCATACCTGGCTTATTCACGTTCAGATACAAAAACTCGTTCGCGGGAACCAATAACTGCTAAACTAATAGCTAATTTATTACAAATTACTGGTCTGGATCACTTAATTGCACTTGATTTGCATGCTTCGCAAATTCAAGGATTTTATAATGTGCCAGTTGATCATTTGCATGCTATGCCACTTTTAGCACAATATTTTATAGATAATGGCATTGCTACCAAAGAGGAAGACGATATTGTAGTTGTTTCTCCAGATCACTCTGGAGCTAAGCTTGCTCGTAATTTTGGTCAGTGCTTTGATGCCCCGATTGCGATTGTTGATCAGCGTCGTGCACGTTATGACACTGATGTGCATGATATGATTGGAAATGTTAAAGACAAAAAGTGTATTATTGTAGATGATTTAATTGATACGGGGTCACGTATTTCTTCCTCCACTAAGTCCGTTTTAGCAGCGGGTGCAAAGAAAGTTTACGTTGCATCAACTCACGCATTATTATCACAAAATGCAACTGAAGTTCTGAATGAGTTGCCAATCGAACAAATAGTGGTAACTGATACAATTAAACATAGTCATTATCCAGATAGAATGGTTCGTATTTCAGTCGATTTGCTTTTAGCGCGTGGAATTAATTATGTATATAATGACCGTTCAATGCATTTGTTAAGTGAAAGCAAATTAAAGTAATTACGTAGATAAACGGCTTATTTTAGTATATGTTTCTTTAGTAAATACTATCAGCCAATAATATACCGGTGCATTTTTATTTATTTATTCAATATCATTGGTATAATTAAGGCAAATGTATAGGAGCTGAGAAAATATTATGGCACGACGTAAAAATTATAAAAGAAGACGTACAATTTTAAGTAATACTTTTCACTTAATTAGAGAAAATGGCATGGACAGTGTTTCATTTCAAATGATCGCAGAAAAATCTGGAATTTCCAAATCTTTATTGCAATCATATTATCCACATAAAGCAAGTTTAATTGCTGATGTAGTTCGGAATATTCTCAATACATTAGATAAGCAAGTGCAAAAGTTTAGTGTTAGCAAGGAAGTCGAAGTATGGGCTCGCGCTAAAGCTTTTATTTATACAATTGAAATGCTGGGTATTTATGATGAAGGTCTTAAACGTATTATTACTGAGGTATTTAAGAGTAACGAATCGTTAGATTTTTGGAGTAAAACTATCAACGACTGGTTGAAAGAAAAGCAGTTGTTTAATCACTTTGACTTTGATCCAAAAGAAGTTCGCATGGGGATTGCCTTTTCCGTAACTGGTGTAGGGCGTCTTTATTATGATAATAAACAATATGGAGTTTCTCCTGAAGAGATAGCTGATTATGGTACCAAAGCATTTATGTACAGTTTTTTACATTCCTCAAAACCAACTATTGAAAAGGCGCTTAAAGAGGGTCATGAGATTATTGAATCTACTGACATTAAGACCATTCATCATGCAATAGATACGATGTTTGATGAAGACAAGGAGATTGTCTGTTAGGAAGGAAAAATATGGCAAATGGCGTGCGAGATGGTTTGCACAGAATAAATCAAGAACAGAACAACCAATACAAACAGGTTCTGTCCTTTATCATCTTTCTGATTGTATCGCTAACCATGATTACCGCGACTTTCCTTAATCCCTTTTTTATGAAGGGACAAATTAGAAACAGTAGTAATGAAGCTGTAGTAGTCAGACAAATAAACAAGCATTTTGATGCATTAGCAGAAACAATTGGAGCTAATAAAAATGGAAATGCCAATCTGCTGACTACTAAGCAAACCCAACCAATTGCTGACCATATTATTGACTATACTTTGGGAACCCCCTGGTTCAAGTTTAGTAATATGAAATTGGCCAAGCAAATTTTACATGACATTGATTTAAACATTGATCAAGGTTCATCCAGTGATGCCCAGTTAGTACAAGAAAAATTAAAGGAGCAGGAAAACAATGCTCCATTTGATGTAATCGATACTTTTAATCTGAACACAATCACTCTTGGAGGCAATATTGCTTTTATCTTATTAATTGTTAACGTAATTATCCTGATAATGGCTATTATTAGTTTACGTTCATTAATAAGTGATATGAAATTATTTTTCAATTCAAAAATGCTGACTCACGAAGTTACCGCATGTGGTATGTGGGCAGGTTTTTGGTTAATATTAATTGCAGGCATATTGGCTATTATTCCAGTAATTTTTAATGTTGAAGGTTTAGCTGTATTAGGTTTTGTGTTAGAAATAAGCAGCAGTATCTTTTTGGACTTTGTTATTGTAGGAGTTGTTCTTTATATTTTAAGTGCAATTCCGTGGGAAATTAGCTCTCCAAACAATTAGGCTCTCTGTTTTAAAATAATTAATCGTTTTTTTAAAGGAAACACATATGAAAATTTATTTTGCAAATGCTCTGTTTTCACAAGCAGAAATTAATTATAACGCGCAATTGGCGGCTAAAATACGTCAAATAGATAATTCAATTGATTTATATTTGCCCCAGGAAAACGCGTCAATTAATGACAAACAGGCTTATGCTGATTCTAAAATGATTGCTCAAGCTGATACTGAAAAGCTGCTTAATAGCGATTTGATGATTGCCGTTCTTGACGGTCTCAGCATTGACAATGGTGTAGCGAGTGAAATAGGCGTAGCTTATGCAAAAGAAATTCCGATAATTGGTTTATATACAGATACTCGTCAGCAGGGAGCTACTAACCAAAAGAAGCTACAAGCTTTGACCCAAATTGCTGAAAACCAATTCCATTATGTTAACTTGTATACTACTGGGCTGATCAAACTTAATGGCACCATAGTTAATAATGAAAAAGATTTATTAGCTGCCGTAGCTAACTATATTTAAAATTAACTCAGTTCACATAATAAAACATACGAAACCTCGAAGGAAAATAATTCTTCGAGGTTTTTACTATTCTATTGACTTGTTTTGAAGTTGAAACAGCTTAAACGTGTAACTAGTTAAACCCGTAATTTTTACTTCATATTCGTGACCGATAACTAGTGGAACTGAGCATGGATAGTAGGTAATAATAGTTTCAAAATTGCCATAGCCTGTGTGACTATAATTGCGTACATTTTCTGCTTGATAAGCTTCACCAGTGTCTTTATCAGTTATGGTTATTTTTGGTGTGCCTTTATAAATTTTATTAGAGAGATAAATTGACCAGGCGATATTATCACCTTGTAAAAGCTCAATTGGAAAGACGCCACTATTGGGATAAGTTACTGTTTCTCGACTGGGAGTACGAAAGACATCAGCGGGGTTAAAAACTTTTTGAACAGAGTAGCGATACCCGTTTTTGCCATAAGCTGCACCTGCGCCTGTTGTAGTTAAGCGCGTTGATAACAGCCATGCACGGTGACCAGTGTCAGCGCCGGTCAAGTTATACCGATCAGTAATTAAGTCAGTGATAACTTCACCTGCAGTCTGGTCACTGGTATTAAAATTAAGATTGGCCTTGCTGGAAATGTCGCGGGCTAGTTGCCAAGTAGTTTTATTAATTATTTTCGGTCTTTTTTCGTAAGGCAAATTATGCTGATTTACCATTGGATTAGCATCGAGAGCGGCTAAAACTGCAGCAGTTTTTTGGGCAGCAATATTATCTTGAAAATTTTCTTTAACGGGAGTCAAATTGAATAATTTTCTATAATAGTTTGTATATGCCAATTGACTGTTAAGATAGTCCGGCACAAGTGCTCCCGACTTAAACTTGGTTTTAAACTGTGGCTTGTTTAAATAAAGATTATTAAGATTATAAATAGTGTTATCAAGTCGTGCATATTCCTGCTGCAAACGACTCACTTCATTCGTTTCACTTGGAGTGAGTTCTGCAGCGAAAACTTGTGTATTGCTAAAAGGAAAAGTGAAAAGCAAACAGAAGAGGGCAGAGTAAAATTTTTTAATCATTTAAGATGCTCTCCTTTCTTTAGCATAAATTATAAGGCAAAATAAAACCGAGTAGAATTTTATTTTTAAAATAATAATTATATTTAATAAATTGATTGAGTTTTTGGAAAAATTTAGTGAGGAAATGAAGATCTTGGCTAATAATGAAAAGATGCAGGCAGCACAAAACGTCAAAATTGCTCTGTTAAGCAAGTTGGACGATTGGGATGGGGTAACTGGATCAATAGATAAGGACTTGCGCCAAGTGGTAGTCCAGAAAACCAGCATTATTGACGGTTATACTTATGTTTTGCAACACGTAGCAGGAGACAACTTTGTTTATCGCGGCAAAAATGGCAACAATGTTTCTTTTAATAAGCAAATTCCAGTTTTGCATTTAACCGGCACCGCTGCAGGTCATACTCAGACGCTGGAGTATGCTGGAAGACCAGGGCAGTGGTTCGTTGGCACAAAGCCAAACGACTTAAACCCCATCTGGTCGACTTGGTCTAAACAAATTGCGCGCATAAAAATTCCGCATTATTTTAAGATAGCGGCTAATACCAAAATGCAACCAAGATTATCAAATTTAAATTATGCGGGAGCTGATTTAGGCATAGGCTGTGCAGGCAATCAATTTTCCCGCGTAGAAGCTGCAGTTTCACCAGATTTGCGTTATTTTCTGCTTGCATACGGTGATAACGACTATACCGGTTATTTTGCACTCTATTATTTAGCAGAAATTAATATGGCGCTTGATGAAGCTGCAACTGCAAGCAAATACGTTGATATCAGAACAATAAAAAGTATAGCCGCTTTTAAAATACCACAATTTTCTGGACGAGCTGGGTTAGTTGGTTCGCTGCAAGGCTTTGCTATTGACAACAACCGCACAATCTATGTTTCCAGTCAATTTGCAGACGACAGGCTCGGTCAAAATAGAAAAATTGTTAAAATTCCTTGGGGAGAAGTTGACCCTGCATTTTGGGAGTTGGTAAATTTAGCCAATGAAAGTAAAATGGGAATTCCGGGCTATTATACTGAGCTTGAGGGCATTCAACTAGCTACCACTAATGATCTTTACTTAACCGTAGCCTATCATCAGTCCTTTGATCCCACCGCTTTGGGCAAACATCCAACCAAAATCAATCAACTGTATGAAATAACTTGGGAATCGAATAGCAATTTTTAATATAGTGTAAATTTTTGCTTTATGATTTTGCTTTATACAAGACTTTTTGCTTATAATAAAAAATATTCCTAAAAAATTGTCTAATTTACAGTTCTTCGGGTTTTTCTTGCCGTATAATTAAAAGTTAGAAACAATGATTAAGAGGTAAAAATAATGACTAAGAAAACACAAGTTGGTTTAATTTTTGGCGGTAATTCATCTGAATACGAAGTCTCAATTATGTCTGGCCACAACATTTATAAAGCGATCGATCAAAATAAATTTGATGTCCACCCAATTTGGATTACCAATGATGGCTATTTAGCCAGTGAAGAAGACTCTTTTAAAGTCTTAAAGGATCCAAAATATACTATTGAGAATCCGCATGAAGTAGCCAACATTTCAAATTTAATTCAACTAAAGAATTTACCGGAAATTGATGTTTTCTTCCCGATTGTACATGGCAATTTAGGTGAAGACGGTTGTTTGCAAGGACTGTTCAGAATCTTAAACAAGCCTTTTGTTGGTGACGATGTCCTGGCTTCTGCCGTGACCATGGATAAGGAATTTACCAAAATTTTAGCACAGCGAGTTGGTGTTCCTGTAGCTGACTGGATCGCAATTAAGCGTTTTGAATATGAAGATGCTAATAATGTTAAACGTGATTATGACAAAGTGAGTGCAAAACTAGGCGGTGATCTTTTTGTTAAGCCGTCAAATCAAGGTTCTTCAGTTGGAGTTTATCATGTTACCAATAAAAAAGAATTTGATGAAGCTCTGGCTGATGCTTTTAGATACGATGATAAGGTCTTAATTGAAGAAACCATTCACGGTACAGAAGTTGAAACTGCTGTTTTAGGCAATGACAAGCCGATTGTTTCCGGCGTAGGACAAATTATTAATGCGGCAGGTACTTTTTACAGTTATGAAAATAAATATGATGATGATTCAACTACTACTTTGCAAATTCCTGCCAAATTACCTCAAGAAATTGTAGATAAGGTTAGAGCGAACGCCTTAAAAGTTTATCAAGTCACAGAATGCAGTGGCTTAGCCCGTGTAGATTCTACTTTGCGTGAAAGTGATCATAAGGTAATCTTAACGGAAGTTAATGCCTTGCCCGGGTTTACCAATATTAGTATGTATCCTAAACTTTTTGAAGAAGCAGGAATTTCTTATTCGGAATTAATTACCCGTTTGATGGTCAAAGCGCAGGAGCGTTTTGACCATAAGAAAAACTTGTTACACAAAATTGGTTAATTTAATTGTGCTGGGGAGTATATCTGATGAGCGAAGATAAGCATAATTTTGAAGAATTAACCGCGCCTTCCGCGACGGCTAAGAAATTGCACATTAGTGTTGCAACTTTACGTAAATATTCTTTGATTGTAGAAAAAGTTACTGGTAAACCGGATTACTACGCACGGACTAAGCAAAATGCGCGCTTATACAGTAAGCAGGATGTGCAGGATCTCGAAGATTTTCACCAATTAGCCCAGGATAATGGCTTAACTTTGCAAGAAGCCGCACAGCAGGTTTTTGCTGTTACTGACAAAAAAGACAAGCCTCAGCATATGGATAATGGCAAAAAGCAGGAGGTAATGTCTACTTCCCAGATGGTGAAATTACTGAATGCTTTGCAACAAACTATTGGTCAGCAAAATATAGCGCTGAGCAACTTGCAAACGCAATTGAACCATATTGAAAAGCAGAATAAAGAGCTGCTCAAAAAGCAAAAGCAATTACAGCAGCCTGCAGCTAAAAAAGCTAGTACTGAAGAAGATTTCAGCGTGTTACCGGATATTTCAGGAATTGTTACCGATAACGGTGATGACATAACTGATGTGCAGGAAATGCCAGAAACGAAGCCTCTAACAGCGGCCGAAAAACGGGCTCAGGTGGCCGAGGATGAAGGAAAATCAAGTGAGCAGATGCATGAAGAAATTTTAGCCAAAGCTAAGGAAAATGCTGAAAAAAGTGCAAATGCCAATGCCCACCGCACGTTAGCAGATATGCAGATCGAACCGGAAAAAACTCACTGGTGGCAACGGTTTTTGGACATGTAGGCACATAAAAAACGACTTTTGGTTAAAAGTCGTTTTTATAATATTTAAATTTTACAAATTTAGCTTAAAATTAATGTCTGATAACTGTTTTTAAGTTACAGTAGGTAAGTATAAATCGATTGGAATGATTTGATTGAAAAAAATTAAAAAACGCTACTTATTTGCGGTATTAATAGCAGTTGTGGGGTTGATTTTAACTACCTGCACCTATTTTGCAACAGATATTTATTCTAAAAATGATGTAGCTGTGGTCACGGACAGTAAAATCAAGGATACTTTGGAAGAAAAAAGTACAGATGTTTACGGCAACAAGGATGAAACCAGAAAACAAGTTCTTCATTTAAAAGTTTTGTCTGGTAAATTCAAGGGTCAAACCTACGAAACCACTAACATGTATTATCCATCACAGTTAGTCACACAAAAGTTTCGTGCAGGTCAGCGCCTGTTTGTCAGTGTCAAACACGGTGAACCGGTTATTCAGGATCCTAAACGAGACTGGGTTTTGGTTTTGGCAATGACAGTAATGTCCACGCTGATGGTGGCAGTCTCAGGTAAAAAGTCGTTTAGTTTAATTGCATCGATGATACTCAGCTGGGTAATTTTTTACCTTGTGATTATGCTGGATATTAAGCTAAATGGCTCCTATATCGTTTTATTATTTGGCTTAGCCGATATTGTTTTTTCATTTTTTAGTTTATTAGTTGTCCAAGGCTTTAACCGCAAGATGCTGGCAACGTGGTTGGCGACAATTCTAGGCACTTTTGTTTCTTTTGCATTATGCTACTTAATTATGCGTTTGACAGGAGAATCGGAAATTAAATATGAAACAGGAGATTATGCGACTCAGGATCCTCGTGGCATCTTTTTGGCACAAACATTACTGGGTATTTTAGGAGCCGTGATGGACGAAGCCACCGATATTATTTCCAGTCTTTATGAATTGATCCAGACTAAGGTCGATTTAACTGCCAAGCAGTTAATTCAAAGCGGACGCACAATGGGACAAGAAATAATGGGACCACTGATTAACGTTTTGGTATTAATCTTTATGTCAGAAGAATTGCCAATGACGATTATCTATTTGCGGGATAACAACAGCTTGCGTTCCACTTTTGGCTTCACCCTTTCCCTGGGAGTCACACAAAGTATCATTTCCGCAATTGGGATAGTTTTGACGGTGGTCTTTGCCACGGGTTGCAGCCTGCTGTTTTTAGAAGAGAAAAAGCGGAAAGCGGGGATTAGAAAATGAGTACCTTAACTGCCTTACTAATTGTGCTCGCAATCTTGATGACTGTTGTTGGCGGTGAAACAGGGATTCGCAGTTTCTTTAGTGTTTTAATCAATACTTTCTTATTAATTTTAGTTGCTATTCTGATTTCCTGGGGGATTAATATTCCACTTCTGATTTTAATTTTTGTCCCGTTAAAACTGGTAACCATTATTTTCTTAGGAACGCATGATTATCAAGTTGCTAAAAACTCTTTTTATTCTTCACTGATTGTGTGCCTGGCAACTAGTGTAATAATTATGGGTTTTGAATGGTTGGCACAAGCTGCTGGTCTTGGACCTGAAGCAGGTGAAATTTTGGTAGGATTGTCCCAGATGCCGGGGTTAAGCTATCCTTTAATTGCAGTTGCGGTAGCTATCTTTTCAACGCTGGGTGCTGTAGCCGAATCCGCTGTTGCTATGAGTTCAGGACTTTTAGAAATTAAAAAGCATAATCCAGATATATCATATGAGGATCTCAAAGCAAGTGGTGCTAAAATCGGCAACGATGTTCTGGGGACAGCTATGAATACTATTTTATTTGGGATGTTCGGCAGCTTTCTTTCGTTATTCTTATGGTATATTCGTTTGAATTATACGTTAGGTGAGGTATTAAACGAAAAAATGTTTGTCAATGAGGCTTTGATTATAATGTACTCTCTAATTGGTGTATTATTAACAGTACCATTAGCAACAACATTTTTAGCAAAAAATATGGTAAAAGTGGGGGAAGAAAATGAAAGTAAATGATTTAACGTTAACTAATTTTAACCAGCGCAAGTTCAATCTGCACACATACACCTTGGGTTCAATTGGTGAATTGGTAACTCCAAAACACCCTTTGGCTGTAGTAGTTCCAGGTGGCAGTTTTGACCATTTGTCTAAAAGAGAGGGAGAGCCGGTTGCCTTGGCTTTCAATAATTGCGGCTTTAACAGCGTGGTCATGGAATACAACCTTGTGCAAGACGAAGGTGACATTTATCCAGATGCCGGGCTTGATGTCTTAAGCACTGTTAAATACTTTCGTGAGCATGCGCAAGACTATCAGATTGATCCAGATAAAATAGTCACAATCGGCTTTTCTGCTGGTGGTCACGTTGCCAGTTTTGCCAACAGTATGGCTAACTCTGCAAAATATCAAAAAGAGTTTGGTTTTAAGAGTGCGGAAGTTCTGCCTAATAAGACTATTTTGGGTTATCCCTTAATTAATCTGCCTAAAATTGGCTTTGATATTCCAGAAGATGAACAAGATAAAGTACCCCAAGATGAATTTATTAAGGATAGTTCATTAGGTGTAACTGCAAATACTCCGGCAACTTTTATCTTCCATGCCTGGGATGATCCAGTTGTACTTGTAACTAATACGTTTGAATACGTGGAAGCCTTGCATAACAAGAAGGTTCCCTGTGAAGCCCATATATTCAATCGTGGTGGTCACGGTTTTTCTTTAGCTCGCAAGGACATGGTGGTTAAGGGTAGAGAATGGCAGGAGAATCCACACGCTGCCCACTGGTTCGAACTGGCACAGGAATGGCTGGCAAGTGAATGGCAATAAAAGGAGTACAGATGCTGTACTCCTTTTTGTTCGGGTTTTAGAAGATTTGATTATAAAATTATAATAATATTCATATTATAAACAAAAAATTTAAATTATTTTAAGCAAAGGCCTTGCATTTATTTTTAAAGGGTATATAATGCTGGTATTTAAATCGAAAGAAAGGACATGATTTTTTGAAGTTAACGAAAATGAAAATTTTAACGGCAGTTAATGGCTTACTAACTCTAAGCAGTCTAATCATGTTATTCTTTGGATTATGCAATCAAGTTAATGAGTCAAAGAATCTGCTAGAAGAGGAACAGACAATTTCGCTGAACGATAATAATATGATTATTTTGGCAGCTGTGGTTGCTTTGATGGTCTTCGGCTATGCATTCTTTGCTACTTGGTTAAAAGGTGAACCCGCAAAGGCTCATTTATTAAGACACAGAGCGTAAGATGATTAGAAAAGCTGGGCTGTACTTCAATGGTTGAAGTGCAGCTCAGTTTTTTTGTGTCTATAATAATTCAGTTTTGCTAATCTGATATTTTAAATATTCAGTTGCTTGTTTAACCGAAGATATTTATGATAAACATAAGTATTTGCACAATTAAGAACAAAGAAAAGGAAAATAATTAATGTGTCAGATAGAAGATGAAGTTTACGATCCGTTTTTACCTACTTTACTAATTTCTCTGCATGAGGAGTATGTCAAAGAAATTTTAACGGGTCAAAAAATAATTGAATATCGCAAGAGATTTTTTAAAGATAGTTTTCAAGCCTTTGTTTATACAACAGGCAATAATGGCGGAATTCAGTTATTTATCAAATGCGCACCTTTGATTCGCAACAATGCGGCAACATTAGCTCAGATAGGCCGAGAAATTCAAAATGATGATTATGACGAAATTTATGACTATTTTATGCCTAAAGATGATGGTTGTATTATTCCAATTTTAAAATCTTGTGCTGTTAAAAAGATTTCACTTAACCAGTTGCGCACTGTTTTGCCCCAGATTGTTATTCCGCAAAGCTACCTGTTTTTAGACCGGCCTGATAAAAAAGTCTTGCTCGACTTTTTATTAAAGCAGGAATATGATGATTTAATTGTTAACGAGTGGGATGAGCGCTTTGCAAAAATTAAGAAAATAGTGGCAAGTAACAAATAATTGCTGGAAATTTTTCTTATTGGGTTACAGTGTGGCAAATAAAATGAAAAATAAAGAGATTTCACTAAATACAAAAAGAGAATTTGCGCGGGCACTAAAGAAGTTGCTCAAAAAAGAGCCTTTAAATAAAATTACTGTTTGTGAATTACTTACTTTAACTAATAAAAGTAGACCTACTTTTTATTATCACTTTAGGGATGTACCTGATTTAATCAAGTGGACTGTCCAGGATGAGATAATTAATTTATTAGAGCAGTCAAAAGGTTATGAAAAATGGTATGATGATTTATATCAAATTTTTCAATATTTTGCTGTTAATCCAACCTTGGGACGAGCCATTTATGAAAATTTAGATATTAAACAATTTAATGCAATTTTTAGGGAACCACAAAATCGTATACTTCTTGGCTATATTGATGAAGTAATAAGCAAAGAAAAATTACATGTAAGTCAGAAAGACCGTGACTTTATAGCCCATTTCTTTACTGGTGGATTTACAGAAATAATTATTGACTGGCTTAATAATGGACAAAAAGAGACTCCAGAGGAAATGAGAGATATGTTTCGCAGAACGCAAAAAGATGTAATAGTTCATTGTTTAAAGATGGCTGATCAAAGTCATAAAAGCTAATTTGCCTAATAGATATGCGAAATTGTTAAATATCTAACAAACTGTGAATATTATATATTTTTATTTATACAGTAAGCGCTTAATATTGATGATGTAAGTAAGTTAGTTCAGTATTGAACAATTAAATAGAAAGGCTTGCACATGAAAGAATTTAAAGATAAAGTTGCACTAATTACTGGTGCAGCGCACGGATTTGGACGAGCATTGTCATTAGAAGCAGCAAAAAGAGGGATGAAACTTGCTATTGCTGATATAGATGATAAAGCGTTGAGCAAGGCAGAAACTGATATTAAAGATTTAGGCGCGGAAGTTATTAGCATTACTACTGATGTAACCGATGAAGATGAAGTTGATGCCATGGTCAAAAAGACAGTAGCTGAATATCATGAAATTGATTTATTGATTAACTCAGCTGGGATTGCGGTACCTGGTGGTATTTGTGAACTTCCTACTCGTGATTGGGAATGGATTTTGCATGCTGACTTAATGAGTCAGGTTTGGGCATTAAAACGCGTAATACCAGTTATGCGTAAACAAAAAGATCATTGTGACATTATTAATGTGGCTTCAATTGCTGGGCTAGTTGCCAGTCCTTCAATGCCATCATACTTTGCTTCTAAGTTTGCGTCTGTGGGACTGACTGAGGCAGTAGAATATGATATGCAGGTGGCAAAAGCTAACATTAGCATGCACGTCTTTTGTCCTGCCTTTGTCCAGACAGACTTATATCATACTGAAAATCACAGACCAGCTAAATACACTGATAAGAATGATCCTTACTATTCAAGTGAAGCATTTAAGGAAGGTCAAGAACGTGCTAAGCAAGATATTGTGACGGGCATGCCAATAGATAAAATACCTGGAATTGTGTTCAAGGCATTAGAAGAAAATAAATTCTATATTTTGACTCACACAGGACTTAATCCAATTATTGTCTCTCGTGCAGAAAATATTCCAAGCGGTAAGGGACCAGATTTGAAGACCTTGGCACCGTTCTTGTCAAAGACTCATAATGAAGAAAATTAAATTTCTTTTGTTTTAACATCTAAATTCATATAAAAAATAGCCTAACAATTAGTTAGGCTATTTTTTATAATGGGATATTTGTATTAAAGAGATATTTATTAATACCAGTGGTGGGCTAACCAAAAGTTCTTGGCGTTAACCCATGAACCATAACGACCGTAAACGTATGTGTCAGCCGTTCTTTCTTGGTTCTTTTTAGAGTAATTACCGTTTAGGTAAGCAATATTTAGTTGGTATTTACCATAACAAACACCGTTGCGCGCGTAATAATTACCACCTGATTCACGCATGGCAATCCATCTTTTAGCTGCGCGTTCAGCTTTTGACTTTTTACGAGCAGCTTGTACTGTTTGTGTACACGAGTTATTATTGTTTGTTTCTATATTTATAGCAGTGACAAAACTAAATGAAAGCGCCAGTGCTGTAATTAACTTAAGTATTAAACTTTTACTGTTCTTCAATATATTTCAATCCCCACAATTAACTATATTAATTCTATGGATAATCATACACAGTCAATATGTCATTGTTGTTACAGAAAGAACACGCAACTCTTACAATATTTTTTAGAAATTTAATAATTCTGCCACTATTGAAAAAAGTAGAGCAAATATCTACTGCTATGAAAAATCATGTTATTTCCATATATGTCTGTTAAAATTGATAGTAACTATTATTTTAGGAGGTAAATATGGCTGCTAAACATTTTTATGAAACTTTTCACCCTGAACACTATGACTTGTTCATAGACATTAATCGGGCACAGAAAACTATTAACGGTACTTCAACAATTACAGGTAAGGCACTCGAAAATACTATTTTAATTAATCAGAAGTATATGAAAATTGCTTCTGTTACCAGTGCAGGCAAGGATGTGCCGTTCACTGTCAATGAGGACAAAGAAGCTATTGCTATTGAACTGGGTCAAACCGGTAAAGTCACAGTTGAGATTAAGTATTCGGCACCGCTGACTGATTCTATGATGGGAATTTATCCGTCATACTATCAAGTTGATGGTGTTCAAAAACAGATTATCGGTACTCAATTTGAAACAACAGCTGCGCGTCAGGCTTTCCCATGTGTTGATGAGCCAGAAGCCAAAGCTACTTTTTCTTTAGCACTTAAGTATGATGAGCATGAAGGTGAAACTACGATTGCCAACATGCCGGAAGTTAAAGTTAAAGATGGCGTGCACTACTTCGAGCAAACCGTTAGAATGTCCAGCTACTTGATTGCCTTTGCTTTTGGTGAATTACAATCAAAGATCACCGAAACCAAAGACGGCGTTAAAGTAGGAGTTTTTGCGACTAAAGCACATCAAGCAAAGGAACTAGACTTTGCTTTGGATATCGCAAAACGGGCAATTGAATTTTACGAAGAATTTTATCAAACCAAGTATCCGCTGCCACATTCTTGGCAATTAGCGCTGCCTGACTTTTCTGCCGGAGCAATGGAAAACTGGGGCTTAGTCACATACCGTGAAGTCGCAATTTTGCTTGATCCTGATAATGCTACTCCTTATCAGAAAGCGTATGTGGCAACAGTTATCGCTCACGAATTGGCGCACCAATGGTTTGGCGATCTAGTTACCATGAAGTGGTGGGATGACTTATGGCTCAATGAAAGTTTCGCCAACATGATGGAATATGTTTCAGTTGATGCTTTGGAGCCGAGTTGGCATGTTTGGGATAATCTTTATCAAATTTCTGAAGTGCCAGCAGCTTTAAAACGTGATGCCACTGATGGTGTCCAATCTGTTCACGTTAATGTGGAGCATCCAGCTGATATTGATTCGATTTTTGATAGTGCGATTGTTTACGCTAAAGGTTCAAGAATGCTGGTTATGGTACGGGCACTCTTAGGAGACGATGCTTTGCGTAAGGGACTTAAGTATTACTTTGAGCAGCACCAATATGGCAACGCTACGGGTGATGACTTGTGGAATGCTCTTTCGACAGCCACTGATTTAGATATTGGTAAGATCATGCATACTTGGCTTGACCAACCCGGTTACCCTGTTGTTTCCGCTAAAGTAAACACAGCTGGTCACTTAATTTTGAGCCAAAAGCAGTTCTTCGTTGGTGAAGGCAAAGAAGTTGGGCGCAAGTGGGCTATTCCTTTGAACGCAAACTTTGAGGCACCGCAGATTATGTCTGAACGTGAACTGGATTTGGGAGATTACAAAGAATTACGCAGTGCAGCTGGTCACGCTTTGCGTGTAAACGTAGGCAATAGTTCACATTTCATTGTCAATTATGATGAAACCTTGATGAACGATATTATGGCTGAATTTGATCAGCTTAAACCGGTAGATCAATTACAATTATTGCAAGATTTAGGACTTTTAGCAGAAGGCAAGCAAATCTCATACGCTGAAATTGTACCGTTGCTGCCGAAATTTGCGAATTCTAAATCATACATTGTCATTAGTGCCTTGTTATCTAGTATCCGTTCATTATTTAAATTTGTTACACCTGATTCAGCTCAAGAAAAAGATTTGAAGGCGTTTGTTAATAAATTAACCCAAGAGCAAGTTAAACGTTTAGGTTGGCAAGCAAAAGATTCTGATACAGATGATGATAAGAGAATTCGACCACTAGAAATAGCCTTAGCTTTGTATGCCGATAATTCTGCTGTGATAAAAGATGGTCACCAAATTTTTGTTGAGCACGATCAAAACTTAAACGAAATTGATGCTTCAGTTCGGCCGTATGTTTTAATGAATGAAGTTGGGAATTATAATGAACCAGGATTAGTTGATCGTTTGCTGAAAGAATATCAAGCTGCCATCGATCCTAACTATAAGGACGATCTTACTGATGGTATTACCAACACCAAGAATCCATCTGAAATCAAGAAACTTATTGAGAATTTTGAGAATGCTGCAGTTGTTAAGCCTCAAGATTTGCGCTCTTGGTTTGCGAATGTCTTAGCTAATCCAAAAGGCGAACAATTTGCTTGGGACTGGTTACGGGACCAATGGTCATGGCTGGAAAAAACAGTCGGTGGTGATATGGAATTTACCACTTATATTACTGTGGCTTCAAACATTTTCCATACTGAAAAGAGACTGGAAGAATTCAAAGAATTCTTTGAGCCAAAGGTTGATCAGCCGGGGCTTGGTCGTGAGATCAGAATGGATACCAAGAATATCGAGTCCAAGGTTGACGTGATTAATGCTGAAAAGGATGCCGTCAATCAGGCTGTTAAGGAAGCTTTATAAGTAAAAATTATTTAATATTTAAAATTGCAAAACCTGTTAACTAAAGCGAGTGTGAACTTGATATTAAGTTAACAGGTTTTTGCATAACAAAAAAGACAAGTTTTTTAAATTCTTGTCCTTTAATTTCTTATTAAATTACTTAATCATATACAATTACCGGTTCATGCTTGCTTACATTATGCCAAACTTGTTTTATTTCTCTAGGCTTAATATTAACGCAGCCGTGAGAACCCCCACGTAAATATGCTTTTTTACTCCAATCACCGCGCCAGCTCGCATCATGGAAGCCGCAACCACTTAAAGTAAACGGCATCCAGTATCTGACTGGTGAAGCATATTTAGAGCCGTCGTTATTGCGTCCGCGCAATACAGCATGACCTTGCTTATAGTGAATGTACCAAACGCCTTGCGGAGTCCGGTTACCCTTAACGCCATCTCTCGTACCAGTGACAATGTCATTCAAATGTACGACTAATTTGCCATTTTTTACAATCCACATTTCCTGCTTTTTAAGTGAAACAACAATATAGTTATTTCCTATGCCATGATTGTTTTTATCATAGCCTAAGCCATAAGTACTATAACCCAGGCCATAGATGTAATCTTTACCATCAAGATTTTTAGTCCCGTTTAAAAATGCTTGTTCGACAGCGGCTTGAGCTCTTTTGACATGAACACCCCAGCCAT
Organism: Lactobacillus huangpiensis; assembly: GCF_019972815.1. GTDB lineage: Bacteria > Bacillota > Bacilli > Lactobacillales > Lactobacillaceae > Lactobacillus > Lactobacillus huangpiensis. Next base: position 120,050 of record NZ_BPPA01000005.1, on the reverse strand, counting down.
AGCTTTGGTTTTTGACGGTAATTTTGCTTCCTGCAACTTTGTTGCCCTTTGGCACAGTGAACTTGTAGCTTTGGTGAATAGTTGAAACTTCCTGATCAATTTTATTGAGTTTTGCTGTTAAATTTTCTGAATTAAGAAACGAATATTTGCCTTTTTTGTAAATTACCTGATTAATCAGACTTTGAGCTTTAAGCTGATAGTCTTTGCCGGCTACATGGTAACTGACCACAGCGTGACTCACAGCCTGCAGTTTTTTATTGGCAGCATCTAAATCAGTATTGCGGTATTCATAATTTTGCTTATCTGGCATCGTTGTATGCTGCTTATTAAAGTAATTCGCAACTTCCTTTTTCTTAATCGTATCAATGTTAGGATCGCGTTCAATTGCAACTTTACCATTTTCTAGGGAAACAATATTGTTGGCTTTCCGATTAATCTTGGCTGTTGCTTTATTAATTGTTAAGTTTCCAACTTCGACTCCATAAATATTAACATTAGGGTTAAAATGATTAATAGCGAATGCTTTAGCCTGCTTTTGCGATTCAACGTGATTATTATATAGAACCACGCCAAATATAACTGCTAAAATCAGAACTATTCCGATAATAATCAGAAACATATTATTGCGGTTATTGTATTTTTTTAAATTTCTTTTTGATTGCATAGTTCTACCACCGTTGGAATTTTTTAAAAAATAATTGCGGTTACAGTTTACCATCTATTGCGGCTCTAGTAAAATGCAAGATTTAAGAAAATTTTTTAGGAGGGATTGCCCAATGGAAAATGATCCATTAGTGTTTGATGTTAACATAGCTAAAGAAAAGCCTAATTCTTACCGTAAAGTGAAAAACAATTCTGGTTGTCCCTTTTGTAATGTGGCGGAACTGACTAATATTATAAAAAGGCAGGGAGGGATGATTTGGCTTGATAATAAGTATCCCACATTGCTGGATACTGTTCAGACAGTTTTGATTGAATCCAATAAACATGCGGGAGATATCACTACCTATTCACCTGAATATAATCGGGCTTTGATGCGCTTTTCACTGTCATGTTTTAAGCAAATGAATGATTCACCTGAGTTCAGATCAGTATTGTGGTACAAGAATTTTGGCAAAAATTCTGGAGGTTCACTTGAACACCCACACATGCAAATTGTTGGCTTGAAAAAGATGAACGGCTATAAGTATCTGCAGCCCAATAATTTTGAAGGCATTAGTATTTTTAACAACAACGGGCTGGAGGTTAACGTTGGCACCCATCCGATTCAAGGCTATATCGAATTAGATTTTAATCTGCTTGACGAAAAAAGTATTGATGACTGGTCTGACTGGATTCAAAGTGGTGCTAAATACATGCTGGAAGTTTTGTCCAATGGTCGCTGTGACTCCTACAATTTGTTCTTTTATCCGCGTTTTGATCAGGGGATTTGTGCGAAATTGATTTTGCGCTACACAGCTTCGCCATATTTTGTCGGCTATAAGCTTTCACAGGTAGATAATCGGGAAAAATTACTTACGGAAGCTGAAAAATTCAAGCGCTTTTTTGAGTCTGGATCAGTTTTAGAGAAAGGATTTAAAATATAGCTTTTATTGAAGTAATTATTGCTAAAACTAATACTTAGCAGAGATAATATTTGCGACAAATAATTCTAAGCAATATAATAGCAAGGTGTTTTTTAAGGAGGACGCAAATGCGCAGAAAAGAAACTAAGAACCTGGCTATTACTGCCATATTTGTCGCAATCTTTTTATTGCAAACTTTCATTCCTAATATCGGTTATATTCGCATATTGCCAACTTTGCCGGCTATAACTACTATTCCTTTGACTGTTTCCATTTATTCTTTGCTTATGGGACCAATTGCCGGCACATTTTTCGGTATTTTCTGGGGTATTGCCCGTATGGTGCAGGCATATACGCAACCTGGGGATATTGTCAGCTTAATGCTCTTTCAAAACTTTGCGATTGCCGTAATTCCTAGTGTTTTGGCGGGGCTTTTTCCAGGACTGATTGGAAAATTAACTGCTAAAAAGAAAAATAGCATTAAAGAAGTAAGCTACACGGTTGCGGGAGCAGTGACTTCTTTAACTAACACTGTTTTTGTAATTCTATTAACCAGTCTGGTTTTCATGGGCAACTCTGCCAAACTGCTAGGCCATTTGGGCAGCTTCGCTCAGGGGACGCCTTTAATTAAAGCGTTAATAATTGCCCTGGGTCTGAATGGTCTGGTTGAGGCAGTATTCACTGCAATTGTGACGCCAATTATTATGACGCCGCTTAACAAGGTATTACGCAGAGTAGGCTAAGAAAAAAGAAGTGTTTTTAAGAAAAACTTAATATTCTTAAATGACCGCTAAAAACAAGGAAAAAGTATTCAGATAAGTCTTTCAAAGTCGGAGAGACTTATTTTTTTATTGACAAAAGTTAATAATAGAATTAGTGTATTAGATAAATAGTACAGAAGTATTGCGAAGAGGATCTTACAAATGACTGAAATTTTAAGAGTAGACCAAGTTACTAAGACATACGGCAAGCGTGGCGAAAAGCAGTATCAGGCTCTCAAAGGCATTAATTTCGCGGTTAATTCAGGTGAATTTGTAGCCATTATGGGTGCCTCTGGTTCCGGTAAAACAACTTTGCTTAACATTTTGTCAACTTTGGACAAACCGACAACAGGCAATGTTTTTATTAACCATGAGGATAACAGCACTTTAAATGCCAATCAATTAGCTGACTTTAGAAGTAAGCAAATCGGCTTTATTTTTCAAGACTTTAATTTGCTGGAAAATTTAACTAATCGTGAAAATATTGCCTTGCCTTTAAGTTTAAGGGGTATTTCTCCCAGAAAAATTGATCCGCTGGTTGACAAAATTGCAACTAGACTAGGCATCAAAGAAATCTTGCCCAAGTATCCCGCTGAAGTATCAGGTGGGCAAAAACAGAGAGTGGCAGCTGCCAGGGCGTTAGTACATGAACCTGCAATTTTGCTTGCCGATGAGCCGACGGGTGCCTTAGATTCAAAGAGCGCCCGCGAATTGCTCTATACTATGGCTGATTTGAATCAAAACGATGGTATTACCACTCTGATGGTTACGCACGATCCGTTTGCTGCCAGCTTTGCCAGTCGTATTTTATTTATTAAAGACGGCAAGATTGGTGAGCAAATGTTGAAAAACGGTCAGTCCAGACAAGAATTTTACCATCTATTAATCGACCACTTAGATACTGACGAATAAGGAGAACTAAAATGGTTTGGAAGTTGTCCTTAACGGGAATCAAAAGTCGTTTTAAAGATTATGCGGTTTTATTTTCCGGCTTGGTTGTTGCCAGCATGATCTTTTACATGTTCCTTACAATCACAATTAACCCCACTTTTATCAAAAACGATATTTCAGCACCAAGTAACTATGTTCGGTTCACTTTTGCCTTTGGTATTATCTTGCTGATAATCATTACCATGGTTTACCTTGTTTATGCCAATTCTTTTTTGTTGAGCATGCGCAAACACGATTACGGCATGTACATGATGCTGGGAGCTAAGAGTACCAAAATTGGGTTATTAATTTTTTTGGAAACTCTAATAACTGGCATTTTAGCTACACTAGTGGGTATTGTGCTCGGGTTTGGTCTGACTGCAATAGTGTCACAGCTGTTGATATCTCGCTTAGGGTTGACGGTGAAACATTTTGCTGTTGTTTTACCAAACGCTATCATTTGGACAGTTATCTTCTTCATTATCATGTTCTTATTCGGAGCTTTGAAAAACGTCCGTAAATTAACCAAGACGCCAGTAATTGAACTGTTACGCGATGACCAAAAGCCAGTTGCTTACAAACACCGGCCGGTCTTGCACTGGATTCAAGGAATACTGGGTCTGTTACTTTTAGCTGCAGGCTACTTTATTTTGGGTCTTCCAGGCGGTGCTATTTTATTTATTATTCCAGCAGCGCTGGTGACAATAGTCGCTGGTTCCTATTTCACATTTAACGCTTTTTTCAGTGCCTTAATCGGATTTTTGCTTAACCGCAGAAGCTTTTCCTATCATGGCATTCGGGTATTTACTTTAGGTCAGTTGAAATTTCGATTGCATGATTATACGCGAATTTTGACAGTTGTTTCACTGCTTTTTGCCTTGGCACTTGGAGCTATTACTGTAGGGCTTAACTTCAGCACGCTCAGTGAGCAGCTTGAAGACAATTTTTATTATGACACTACTATTATCAGTGACTCTCCCAAAGTTGAGCAGGCTAAAAATAAACTGACGATTACTCGTGAGCAAACCTATCATTATAAAGAACAGGGTAAATATTTGTATTTTAACCGCAGTGAATTTAACAATAACCCGGTCAAAAACGTCAAGTTTTACATGAAAAATGGCAAACCGGCATACAAGAAGGTCAATTTGCCTACTGAAAAATTGGACGTCCCAGCAACATACGCTAATAATGCCTTTGGAGCTATGGTTCCTGATGGTATTGCTAAAATCATTCGCCTGGTTTCACCAAAAAAATGGACCGAAAAAAAAGGACAAGACAAGTTTGTCAGCTTTGTAAAAGTGAAAAACTTTGATCAGGATTTCCCCACTATCTTAAAATTGCAGAAACAACAACTGAAGGAAAATCCTGCTTATTCTTATATTTATACTTCCAGCAAGGCGGGCAGTTTCCAGTTAATCAAGAATTTCAGCAGCGGTTTTGAATTTATGGGCTTCTTTTTAGGCTTCGCTTTCCTGACCATGCTGGCTTCAACCTTAATGTTCAAGGTCTTAAGTGGCGCAGCTAGTGACAAGGTGCGTTACCAAATGTTATTTGAAATTGGCACAAGGGTAAAAGTTTTGCGTCAATCTATTAAAAATGAGATTGGAGTGCTGTTTCTTCTGCCCGGCGTATTAGGCGTAATCGATGTGCTCTTTGGGTTGAGGCTGTTTAAATTGCTCTTGCCACACCCATACCAGAACTTATGGATTCCTTTTACAATTTTTATCGTGCTATACCTGATTTATTACTTATTAACCGTAAAACTATATGAAAAAATCGTCCTGGAACGTGAGTAAAATTGGGAGCAGTAAATAGATTCTTGTTTTTAATTAAAGAAAGGAGCAGTAATGATTTGGAAACTGTCTGTGACGGGGATTAAGAATAGGCTAAAAGATTATCTGGTATTATTTTCTGGTTTAATTGTTGCCAGCATGATTTTCTACATGTTCTTGTCAATTGCTACTAACCCTGTATTTATTAGTAAAGATGTCTACGGTAGAACAGCATACCTGACTTATATTTTTACCTTTGGCATTATTTTGTTAGTAATCATTACATCAGTTTATCTTGTTTATGCCAATTCGTTTTTGTTAAGCATGCGTAAGCATGACTATGGCATGTATATGATGCTCGGTGCCAAAAGCACGCGTATTGGCTTACTAATTTTTTCTGAAACTCTGCTAACTGGATTTTTAGCAGTTCTGCTGGGAATAATACTGGGGCTTGGGTTGACCACAATAGTTACCAAGGTGCTGGTAGGTAAGTTAGGGCTAGAAATTACTCACTTTAAGGCAATATTACCCAGCGCAATAATAGGGACACTGCTTTTCTTTGTTATTATTTTTCTCTTAGGTGCACTGAGCAATGTGCACAAACTTACACATACTCCGGTAATTGATCTTTTACACGAAGATCAAACTCCCATTAATCTTAATCATCATCCAGTTATGCGGGGAATTGAAGCAATTTGCGGTGTGCTTTTGCTGGCTGTCGGTTACTATGTGATGACTCTGTCCACCAGATATATTTACTTTCTTATTCCCACCGCCTTAGTAACAATTATTGCTGGCTCTTTCTTCGTCTTTAATGGTGTCTTTACGGCTATTATTAATTATTTACTTAATAAAAAATCTTTTTCGTATCGTGGTATTAATGAATTTACTCTTGGTCAGTTGAAATTTCGTTTGCAAAGCTACACCAAGATATTAACTATGATTTCAATTCTGTTTGCCTTGGCTCTAGGTGCAATTACCGTGGGACTTAATTTTGGTTCCATGAAGGATGAGACGCAAAAAAGCTTTTATTATGATGCTACAATTGTTAGTCAGACGCCAGCAGTTAAAAAAGCAGAAGCAAAATTAACCATTACTAATAAGCAGACTTATCACTACAAAGAAAAGGGGATGCACCTCTACTTTAACCGCGTGGAATTTGAAAAACAGCCGCTGAAAGAAATAGAAATCTATTTTCATAACAATCAAGACAATTTACCTACATATAAAGTGAAAACACTGGTTACTGCCGAACTGGATAAACCAGAAACAGCTGCCAATAGCATTTTTAGCCAAATGGTGCCTAACGGCATTCCTAAGAAAATTAAGCTAGTTTCACAACAAAGGTGGAATACACTTGGTGGTCAGAAAAAATTCGTCAGTTATATTAATGTCAAAGACTTTGCCCATGATTTTCCAGTGATTAAACAAATTCAAAAAGAGCAACTAAGGGAAAATCGCAATTACAAAGATATTTACCTTTCTTCAAAATCATATAACTATAGCAATATGATTGGTTTTACCAGTGCGTTTGAATTTATGGGCTTTTTCTTAGGAATAGCATTTCTGACTATGCTCGCTTCGACGTTAATGTTTAAAGTTTTAAGTGGTGCAGCTAGCGACAAGGTGCGCTACCAGATGCTACATGAAATTGGAGCCAGGCCACAATTATTACGCAGTTCGATCAGAAAAGAAATTGGTACTTTGTTCACCATGCCTGCTATTTTAGGCATAGTAGATGTCCTTTGTGGCTTACAACTGTTTAAAACATTGCTGATATCTCCATACCATAATATCTGGATTCCATTTACAATTTTTATTGTGCTTTATCTGGGTTATTACTTGTTAACAGTTACATTATATGAAAAAATTGTGCTGACAAATAAATAATTATAAAAAGACCGGATTTTGAAATAAATTTTCAAAATCAAAATAGTAACTCTTTAATTGGTGGGAATTCACGCAACATCTCATGAAAAAATAAGCAGAAGTCGCTTAGACTAATGCTTATTTTTTTCGTCTAGTCGTGTCCTTTTGGATACGATTTTTTAATTGTTCAAATTGTGCAAAATTACCCGGTAAAAAGACTTTAATTTCACAAAATCTTAATTGGAGAATGCTTTTATCCCTAATATGCGAAAAATTGGTATAGCGTTCATTATTTTATGTTGGATTGATCTGAATTTTTAGGCAAAAACATTAGTAAATTTTTATGCAATTTCAGCTTGTTTTGTTTTGTTGACTTTTATCATTACAGTTAAAGTAACAGTGAAGACGATTGCACTAAATCCCAAGACACCGTACAGGGCATAATTAACATTGATTGTACCAGCTATGGTGGTAAATAATGTCGTCATTAATGGACCAGCGATTGCCAAGATAGTGTTTAAAAGCCCTGCTGAAGAAGATAATATTTTGCGATCTACGGAGACAACTAACCATTGCATTAGCTTAGGGCTGCTCGTACCAGCTAAGAAACCAAGAGTGGTCATTAGAATAAGGCAGAACACTATATTCTTATTTAGGATGACAGTAGCCATAATGGCACTACTAATAGTAGATAATAAAGATAGCTGGAAAAGCGACGTGTTTTTAAGGAGTTTGGTGCCGACTGCACTGCCAAGAGCTAAACCAATTGCGGCAGCGGCTCCTAGAAGTGCGATGGTGAAACTATAACTGCCAATAAGCATGCTTTTGTTACCAGCAATAACGATAGAAATTAATGGCTGGACAGAACTGAGCAAGCCATTAAGCATAGCTACAACTAAAACAATCGTTAAAAGTCCGTGGGCTTGCCTTACTTGCCTCAATGATGAACCAATTGTGGCAAAGAAGTTTTGGTCATTTACCTCTTCCGTCTGTTCAGGCTGTTGCTTATGAATATTCGTCCCAATGTTGGCATAAAGTAAGCCTGCTGCTAAGAAGGTTAGTGCGTTGACAATAGCCAGTTCTGAGTATGACATGAAGAGCAGGAGCCCGGAGCCAACAAATTGTGCAACTAGCGTAATTAGTTGTGATACGCCGCTTGTAAAACCCTGAGCTTCGGCCATTTCGTTTTCACCGACGAGGCCAACGATTAGCGGCGTTTGTAAACCGCCAGAGTACATGCCGGAAAGATCAGATACAAAGTTGAGTCCGATAACCATTAAGACCAGGTTCCAGCCGGCAATATTGGTGGCAAAGAGCAGACCCACCAGCATGTATAACGCAAAGCGAATAACTGCCAGCCAGACAATTACGCGATACTTATTGTGTGTCCGGTCAGCCAGGTAGCCGCTAAAGCTTTGAATTAAATCAGGCAGAGACTCAGTAATTGCAATTAAAGATAATGCCAGGGAATAATTTTTTAACTTGCTGGCATAAGTCATGAGGGCCAGGTAGAACAGGGTGTTGCCTGCGCCGGATAACCAGCTGGCAAGGGTGAATTTTCTGTAGTTTTTATTCTTTAAAAAGATGTTCATGTTTTTACCTCTTTTCTTAACCTAACTGTATATTTAGTATATTTTGGTTATAATGAAAAAGAGAGGAATGTCATATTTGACAGTTTAAAGTTAGAAGGAATAAAAATGACAATTGGGGAGTTGCTAAAAGATTACCGGATAAGTCAAAAAAAGACGCAGAAACAATGGGCAAAAGATGTGATAAGCCCTTCATTCTATGCGAAAGTAGAGAAAAATTTAAGTCGAATTTCTGCCGAAGATTTAATTGAATTACTACATTCTAATCAAATTCCAGTGATTGATTTTTTCAGTAAATTAAATCAAAAAGATAAGTCGATTAATCAACAAGAATTAGAAATAAATCGACTTATTAATGAAGCATATTACCAAAATTCAAAAAAAGAGTTGCAACAAATACGAGATGTAGTTGCTGAAGGTGAATTGCCTAATAAAAATGATGAATTACTTCTTATTGATGCCTATATTGCGGTAATTAGTAAAGACCTTACAATGCTAGATAAAGAAGTTATAGACAGAATGAAAGAAAAAGTTTTTAATATTTCTAATTTTGATGAAGATGGATTAATTATGTACTGTAATTTCATGAGCTTTTATGATTTGAATAGCAACTTATTGCTATCTAAAAGGATAATAAAACAGCTTGTTGGATCAAGCAGTGTCAGAATACAAGACAAAATTTTGGCTATCATTATCAATATGCTGATTTTTTGCATTAGAAATAAGCGATTTGAAGAAACTGAGGTATTTGTTAATTATGCGGATCAAATAAAAACAAAACCGGAGGTTTTCTTTTATAAGCTGCTGATACCGGCATTTTATAATATAATTAAATATCAAGATAATCATGATAAAAAATATCTGGATGAAACAGAAATAATAATTAAAAGTATCAAATTAGCTGGAATGCCAGATTATGGTAAGGAGTTAGAAGAGCTTTTAGTTGCAAATAAATAAACTTAAAATTGTCATATTTGATTTTGAAGTGACCTCAAAATTTAGGACAAATTTGGGGGTATTTTTATGTCTAAATTATCTAAACAAGATAAAATTGAGATCTGTCATCTTTGGCACAGCTAATTAGTTTGCTTTTGCTGATTTTTTGGCATTTCTAAAGAATATTATCCACTCATAAATACATGCAATAACTGCTATTAGAATCTAAGGATAAAGGAGTAATTACAATGAAAATTAACAAAAAATTGTTTATTAGCTTATTAGCTGGAATATTGACAACAACATCATTAGCAGTTACTACAACTAATATTGATCAAGCTCAAACTACTACGTCAAATGTAAATTCTGAGCAAGGCAAGCTAACCTTGAATCATAAGACTCGTGTTTATAACAAAAAGGGTAAGAAAAAGTATTCTTATCTTAAAACGAATGGGCTGCTAAAAAAGGGTGCTTTAGTAAGATATGTTGGCAAAATTAAAGCCCTATCTGATCCAGATACCAAGCGTTATTCCTTTAATGACAAAGATATGAACTGGTATTATCTACCATATAAAACAATTAAAGGTAAACAATACTACAACATCGGTCATGGCGGTTATATTAAAGCTATAAATGTTGATAGTATCAATGGAAATAAGTTATTTACTAATTATGCTACTGTTACAATAGCATCATCGCCATTTTCTTCTGATAAAGATTTTACAAAAGCAAATCTTGTTAATAATAAAGGTGAATTTACCAATAAATATGTCAAAAAGGGTACGAAACTAGTGGTTGATCGTCGCAGTAATAGAGAAGAACTAGCAGGGACGACTAAAATTGATATGCTTGATAATGGAGTTCTAGAAGTATTCCGCATAAAAAACAATAAAAAATTGTTTGTTTTAAGAGACGACCTTAAAACGCAGCCTCGTCAGCAACTAATACCGTATACTAATATCATGCATGTAAGATTTGTGAATGACGCATATCTTTATAATATAAAAGGAGAATTTGCGGACGATTCATGGTTTAGTTCAGGTGATACGGTTTCGGTTACAGGATTAAGATATATATGGGTTCCAGCAGATAAAAAAGCAGAACTATTTTATGAAGTTTTAGATTCACCTTCATCGATGTCAAACTGTAATTTTGTGAAAGCTTCGACTGCTAAATATACTTTTGGCAATCATTTAAAGCCAATAAATACAGCAGCTGATGTCACGCCAGCCAACATAGAAAAAGACGTAAAATAATCTTACCGCGTTTAGTGCACTATCTTGAGAAGTTGACTGACTTCTCGTAAAGGTGGTGAAAAGACGTGTCTGATGTTCTAATTCTAATTCTTTTGTATCTTGTAATTACCACAATTCGAGATGTGTTGAATATCGTAAATGGTATTCTTAACGAACTACTTAATAGTACAAAAGTGAGGCCTAAGATTTTGTCTTAGGCTATTTTTATAGGTGTAAATGATTGAGCAAAATTAATTAAAGATATATAATTTTGTTATTAAAATATTAATTTATTAAGAAATGATATATTAAATCAAAGTAGGTTGGTAAAAATGAAAAAATCACTTAGTATAGCAGCAATTGCAGCTGTTTTTGGTGCAAGCTTGATATATAGTGTAAACAATAATTATGTACCTATTAAGGCAGCTGACGTAAGCGATACAAACACTCTGGTTAATAATCAGGGTGTGTCTGATAAAACATGGTCTAACAAACTGACTAAAGCTGGCTATGTTTTCAAGTTAGCTAAAAATATAGCTACTACTGATGGCGGATTGTATCAAAGAAAAAATGGCTTACTTAAAAAATATAGTTTGAAGCATGCTAAAAAAGTTTTCGCTAAAAACATGTTATTCAAAATAGATCGCGCTATATCAGTAGAAAATGGTTCTTTAGTTCATATTGTGTCGCAAAATGGCAAATATAAGTTTTGGACTAATTTTTTAACCGGGACATACAATGTAAATGGTCATAAAAAATCTCTTAAACCATTAATAAAAACCGAAGTAGAAATGATCACTAATACTTCTAAAGAGAAAAAGACAAAAATGCTAGTCACTGCCGAAAAATTGGCTAATAAATTAAAGGGTTCAGATAAAAAGCTAGCTCAAGAATCAATTATTCAATTGAAGCAATGGATTGATAACAAAGTTTATGCTAATATTCCTGTTCTTCTAATTGGTAACCTGTAAGGAAAATAGACAAATTTTTAGTTTACTGCTGCTATCAAAGTGATTTTCTTATTAATTTACGAAGCACATGGAGCAGCTTAAAGTTAAAGGATTAAAAGTAGCAAATAGGCTAATTGGTCTAATTGTGAAATTATCAGGTAACGAAAAAAGGGAAGGCTGTTAAATCAGTCTTCCCTTTTGCTATACGGCTTCAAATTCACAAACATTTTTTTGCTACAGTTTGAAGCCTTGTAGCACTAGGTTTCGTAGCAACTTCGCTTAATGTACATTATGTTAAGTTGCTTTGGTATAGTTTAAATTAAAAACATTAATTTTTTATTTTAAACGTTTTATTTTTAAAATTTAAAGTTTTTAATTATAGATTGGAAATATATGTTGAAGTAAATGGGCGTTAGTAGACATTAAAGAAAATAACTATTAAAATTTTAACAGAGAGGTAATTAAAATGAGAAAAAAGAAATTATTTATTAGCATAGCAGCCGGAATATTGGCAGCGACTTCTATATCTACTGTAGCAATAGATGGATACCAAGCTCATGCAGCACAAACTACTAACCAAGATGAAGATGAAAATCAAGAAGTGCTGACACTAAATCATCGTACACGAATTTATAACAAAAAAGGCAAAAAAGTATATTCTTACCTTCGAGCTAACGGTTTATTACAAAAAGGTAGCTCAATTCAGTATGCTGGTAAGGTTCAAACGACAACTGATGCAATGGCTGAACGTTATTCATTTCATGATATTAACTGGAATTGGTTTTATTTACCTTATGTAACAATTAAAGGTAAAGAGTATTATAATATCGGTCATGGTGGTTATATCAAAGTTGTCAATGTTGCAAAAATAAATGGCAATGATTTATATACTAATGAGGCTTCTGTGACTACTAAGCTCTGGTCAACACAAACTAAAATACCTCTTTACGATAATCAAGGTAAACAGCTTGATAAATATTTAAGTGGTGGACAAAAGATAGTTCTAGATAAAGAAACTAATTCAGAAGAGTTTGGTCCAAAACGTATTAATACCCCACCTGCTATACAAAAATTATACCGGATTAAGGGTACAGATGAATTTATTGGTAATGTCTATATTAAGACCACTCCAAGACAGCTATTACCTTTTTATAGTGTTTTTACACAAGTATATGCTGTAAACGATGCAAAATATTATGATAAAGATGGCAAAGCATTTACAGGTACACTCCTTCGAAAGGGAACAAGCGTATCAGTAAGTACGGCTATTAAAATAATTAATCCAGATAGCAAAAAAGAGGAGCTATATTATCAGCAGGCAGATAATCCTAGATGTTTCTTTAAAGCGTCAGATATCAAGTATCTAGCTGGGCCTAAATTATCGGAGCCGAATAAATAGTTTTAAAGTTTTAACTTTTAATAAAAGGCAAGAAATTTCATGAAAATTTCTTGCCTTTTTGCTTGCTTAATTCATATGTAGACACGATGCTAATAATAATGGCATTATGTTAAGTTGCTTTGGTACAGGTGAAAGTGGATAGGAAATAAATTCTGTTAGTTTTTGGATTTGTCATATCCAACTTATTTATGTCAAATATGACAGTTTTATTAATAAAAATAAAAAGGCAATTATATTATTTATATCAACATACAGCATGGTCGAGATATGAAGGTAAATACTCTACATGTAGTAATGGAAAAGAAACTTATTGGGAAGTATTTAGGTATTTTTCCATTACATGCAAAGTGAGATTAAAGCAAATTAAGGAGAAAATCATGGTTTACAAATACTACTCGCACTTTAAGTTTTTTTGTTTAAATATTTTTGGATTAATTTCCAGTATGCAGAATATTGTTACAGCATACATTGTTGGTTCGTTAATTAATTTGGCAACAGCTAAAAATTTTGCAGCTATTCCAGTCTTTTTTGGTAAAAATATTTTGTTATTGATCTTAATTTTAGTCGCCACTTTAATTTTTGATTATCTTAAAGCAGACGCTGCTAAGCAGGTCAATACTAAGTTAAGGCTTAAAGTGATGAGGGGTATGCTCTCGGATGAGCAAGAAGATGCTTCTAATTTAGGTTTTTTAACTAATGATTTTAAACTTTTGGAAACAAATCGCTATGATGCTGAAATAGGAATTCTGATTTATTCATACACCGTCGTATTTGCTATGGTATTCGCTTTGTATCTAAATTGGCAGCTTACAATAATATTTTTTATTGGTTCGGTTATACCAACAATTGTTTCCACCTTTTTCCAAAAGCCTATTCAAAATGCTGCAGAAGCTTGGACAAATGCTAATGATAAATATGTTAATCAAACTAAAAATTTGTTATCTGGTACTGCTACCTTTAATTTATATGATAAGCAGGATAATGCAGTTAAACAAAATCAGTATAAAGTTAACCAATTAGAAGAAAAATTAGCCAAGATGAATGTGCTTAATACTAATACCAGTGCTTTTCTTAATGCAATTGCAATTATGGGTACTTATTTATTGCCGTTTGCAATTGGTATTGCATTAGTAATTAAAGGTCAAACTACTTTAGGTGCTCTTTTTGCAATAACGCAATTATCTAATTCATTTGTAAATCCAATTTTACAAATTTTGCAAGAACGAAATAATTTGTCTACTACAAAGCCAATTGTTCGAAAGATAAAGCAATATATACAAAAAGCAGATAATGTGGAGCGTGAACAAACCAATGATCCTACATTTAATGAACTACAAGTGCAAGACCTAGATTTAATGCGTCAGGATAAGGTATTAGCACAACATATTAATCTTGATATTAAGTCTGGCCAAAAAGTTGCGGTCATCGGACCCTCAGGATCAGGGAAATCTACGATGTTACAGTTTCTAATGTATGGTAAGTATGGTAAATCTAAAAAAATTATACTTGATCATAACGAAGTAGCGGCAGGATCGTTTACTAAGTTGTTTGCCTATTCCAGCCAGAGTGCAGTTATTTTTTCTGATACGCTTTGGTTTAATCTAACTCTAGGAGCCAATATAGCTAAAGAAAAAGTTCTTGAGGTATGTCAAGGACTACAGTTAGGACAATTAATTAAAGAAAAGGGATTTGATTATCAATTAGGTGACAATGCAGATCAACTATCTGGTGGCCAATTGTCCAGAATTGAGGTGGCACGGGCTATTTTAGCCAATCGACCAATTTTATTACTGGATGAAATTAATGCTTCACTTGATAAAACTTCATCAAAGGCAATTCACCAATATATTTTTGATTCAAACTTTACTTTTGTTGAAGTTATTCATCATTACGATCCAGAAGAACTGCAAAAGTATGATGTAGTTGTTGATTTTAATCAATACCAATTTAACGATAAGAGCCTGTCGTAGTCAGATAGATAATAACCCAATTTACCTCAGCATTATATAATCTTTATTTTTAATTTTATGATACTTTTATATTTTTTGATTATAATAAAATTAAAAAGTGTAATATTTGATAGTTAATCAAATAGTTGAGGAAATTTAAATGACAATTGGTGAATTACTAAAAGACTATCGCATTCAGCAAAAGAAAACACAAAGGCAATGGGTTAATGATGTGGTAAGCCCGTCATTTTATGCAAAAGTTGAAAAAAATTTAAGCAGCATTTCAGCAGATAATTTAATTGAGTTATTAAACATTAACAAAATTTCATTAACTGATTTTTTTGGTAAGTTAAACCACCAGGCGAAGACCGTACATGACGAGAACCTAGAGATTGATAGAATGGTTAATGAAGCGTATTATCAAAATTCTGTGCATGATCTGCAGCAAATACGAAATTTTGTTGCGGAAAGTGATTTTCCAAATAAAGAAGATAAATTAGATATAATTGATATCTTTATTGCAATAATTAACAAAAATCTTTCCAGTATTGATAGTGGCGTTATAGATAGATTGAAAGAAAGAACGTTTGATGTTTCTCATTTTAATTCTGATAGTTTAAGACTGTACTGCAACCTTATGAGTTTTTATGATTTAGATAGTAATTTATTGATTTCAAAAAGAGTAATACGTCAGTTTATTGGCTCGAGTAGCATTGATATTCAAAAGTTAGTTTTGTCTATAATTATTAATATGATGATTTTGTGTATTCGTAACAAAAGATTTGAAGAAACAGAATTTTATGTTAGTAGTGAAAAACAAATCAAAACAAAACCAGATATATTTTTTTATAAGACTATTGCTCCAGCTTATGAGAATATAATCAAATATCATTATGACCAAGATCCCAAGTGTCTTGATAAAGTACAAACAATAACTGCAAGTGTGAAAATTGCTGGTATGCCCAGTTATGGTAAAGAACTTGAAGAACTAATGATTGCTAATAAATAAAATTTTTAAATGTCATATTAAACCATTAAGAGTTAAATATGACATTTTTTATATGCTTATATAAAATTGTAATAAACTAGAAGTAAATAGAAAGGAGTAAGAAAATTGAAAATTTATTACATAAATTAATTCTTATTGGGCTCAATTTAGATTAATTAGAAACATGGGAAAAATATTTTGTAAGTTAAGCGAAGATTTAAAAATTATGTCTAAAGTAGATGATCATATTTATGAAGCATTTGTAGATGGATTATTTATAAAGTTTAGACCGGAAAAAAATTATAAAGATAAGTAAATTTTCTATAAAGAAATATGATAGGAAAAATGTTTTAAAAATGGCGATCAAGCTGGAGGAAATTGATACTAACAAAAAGCAATATTTAAAAAAGAATAATGGTTTAAAAAGCAAATATTAAAATATGTTCAAGAAACTGTTCAGGTCATTTAAAAAATGACAGCGCTAACTATAATTAAGTCAAAAGGTGGTCTGCTTGAAGGAGCTGAACAGAAAGTTTGGTGATCTTGATGCAAAAATTAAAAAATATGCGCGTTGGACTGATAGAACTTTGTGCGACTCTCATTATTAGCGGTTTGATGATTGTCGCTGGCATTATTTTAGGGTTGGATTTAGCGTCCTTAATTATTAAGTTGTTTAGCGGTTTGATAAAACAGGATGTGCCGAATTTTAACTTCATTAACAGTTTTCTGCGGATCAATTGGGGCATGCAAGTGGTTATGTTACTAGTAGCCTTATTAATGTTTGGCGGAATTGTAGTAACTTTGAGGCTAACCAAAACTATTTTAAGCAGTTTAGCTGAAAAAGAAGATGCACCTGCAATTTTGCAAAAACATTCAGGACTAAGAATAATTGAAATGGTTTTAGGATTGATACTAATAGTAACCGGCTATCTTATACTAAATTTGCCTAGTCAAAATCTGTTTAATACTTTATTGGCAGCCTTTGTCACAATTGTGTCAGGTACTTATTTGCTTTGCCACTCGTTATTAAGCTTGGTACCTGCAACTTGGTTTAGCAAAATTAAGTTGGCTAAAGGAAAAACGCAGTTGGGACTCCATCATTATGCCAGTGTTTTTACTATCATTTCCATACTCTTTGCCTTAACTATGGGCGTTCTGGCTTTAAGTCATGACTTTAATGCCTTTTCTCAAGATATTAAGAGGGGAACTTATTATGATGGCGTAATTGTCAGCAATACCGCCAATATTAAAAACGATGTTGCTCAACTAAAAATTAAAAAGCAGCAAACTTACCATTATAAAGAAACAAAAGGGCACTTTTATTTTGTTCGTAATGAGCTGGCAGATAATCCAATTAAGTACGTCAGAAATACCGGCAGACGCAATTTTCAAGTCAAATCAATCAAGTTAGACCAGTTGAATAAAAATTCTCTAGCAGGTAACAGTTTCCGCGAACTCGTTCCTAATAGCAGTCAAAAAAATAAAACAATTGCACTTTGTTCAACTGCAGAATTAAATAGGGTTAATGGTAAAACTAAATATCTGACTTTGGTGCAGCTAAACAGTTTTGATAGAGACTGGTCATTTTTACTAAAAATTGAACATAAACAGGCTCAAAGTAGTCTTACCTATAGTCGACTCTATAGCAACTCGAAGGCGGCTACTTATCAGCTGATATTGGGGATGAGTAAAGAAATGAAGATCTTGGGCTACTCACTGGCATTTGTATTTGGTGCAACTCTGATTGCTATTTTGATAATAGAGGTAATAAAATTTGCTAAGAAAAACCGGGATATTGATCAAAAATTAAAGACTCAAAAAGTATCACAGGAAAGTAGCACTTACGTAACGGGACTGTTGTTTTTAATTCCAGCGGTTTTTGGTGTCTTTGATGCTTTGTTTGGTCTAAAAATCTTTAATCAGGTTCTGCCAACAGCATATTATGAAATATGGTTACCAATAATGCTCATGATTTTATGCTATTTTGTTTTATGTATCATGGTTGTATTTTGGCGGAAAAAAGCAGTATTTTAAAAAAGTCTGGTAAGTAAAACGCACGCTTTAACAGCGTGCGTTTGTTTTTCCTATGAAAACAATAGAATTAATAAAAAAATACTGAGAACTTTGATAAAAATAATTACAAAAATTTCTTGACATGCTAATGTTCTTTTTTTATAATTCTAAGTATTAAATTAAATTTTGGGAGGCGATTTTAATGAAAGCTAAATATTTAAATAAACGAACCAACATTAAAAATATTATCGCCCAGAGTTTAATTGCCTTGTTGTTGTCGTCTAGGACTTAGCATGATTGAATTACTTTAGTAATTTTACATGAAAAGCCCTTGTTTGCGTCTTAATGAATGGGGCTTATCTAATAACTGATCTAGGCCTCATTCATTAAATGAATGAGGTTTTTAGTTACCAGGCTATTTGAAAAGGAGAAAATGATGAGTAAATTTTCAAAAAATTTGTTGCGTATTTTTACGTTGGGAATGGCCGGCTTAGCGCTAGCCGGCTGTTCAGTTGCAAAAAGTGGGGGCGGCAAGGGTACACACCAAGATAAAGATACAGTCAAAGTCGGGATTAATATAGAGTTGTCTGGTACTGCTGCCGGCTACGGCAGTGCTGAAAAGCAAGGTATAGTATTAGCAGCTTCTGAAATTAATAAAGCCGGTGGAATTAATGTTAACGGACATAAAAAGAAGCTTAAATTGCTTATCCGTGATAATAAATCCGCAATTGCTACTTCTGCTTCGGTTGCTGCACAACTGGCAACTAAGGATAAAGTGGCAGCAGTTATAGGGCCAGCTACTACTAATTGTGGTACCGCTGAAATTCCTAATATTACCAAGGCTTCTGTTCCAGGCATTAGTCCATCTGCAACGGATCCAAACTATACCAGACAGAAAAATGGCAAGGTTCAGCCTTACGTCTTTAGAGCTTGCTTCCAAGATACTTTCCAAGGAAAGAGCGCTGCTAAATTTGTCACCGATAAATTAAAAGCAAAGCGTGTAGCGGTATACGCAGATAACTCCAGTGATTATGGTACTGGTTTAGCAAAAGCCTTTAAAGATACTTATAAAGGCAAGATAGTTGATAGTCAAACGTATTCTGCAGGTGATAAAGATTTCAATGCTGTTTTAACTTCATTTAAATCTAAGAAAATCGATGCTATTTATGTACCGGGCTACTACACAGAATTGGGTTTGATCATCAAACAAGCACGGCAAATGGGTATTAAAGCTCCAATCGTTGGTGGTGACGGTATGTGTGATCCTAAACTCGTTCAAATATCAGGTGCTAAAAATGCAACCAATATTTATTACACTACACCATTTTCAACTAATGTAGCTGCCAAGAATCCAGATTCAAAAGCTGCTAAGTTTATCAAAGCATATAAAGCTCGCTACCATGCGGATGCACCGACATTTTCAGCATTAGCTTATGATGCAGTTTATTTAGTAAAAACTGCTATTGAAGAACAAAAATCAGATGATTCAGTTAAAATTACTGAAGGTCTAGCTAAGATTAAAGACTTTGACGGTGTGACTGGCAGAATTACCATGGATAAATTCCACAATCCGGAAATGCCAATTGCGATTGAAAAATTGACTAACGGTAAAGTAAGCGACTCATTCCGTGTTGAGTAAATAAGAAAATGAAAGGAGTGCTTAAATTTGCAAACAGTTTTACAGCAAATCATTAACGCCTTGTCACTGGGTTCGATTTATGCCCTGTTGGCTTTAGGCTACAGCATGGTTTATGGCATTATTAATTTAATTAACTTTGCTCACGGCGATATTTATATGCTAGGTGCATTCTTTGCCTACTATGTGATTAATGCTTGGCATTTTAACTTTATTACAGCACTGCTTTCTGCAATGATTATTGGTGCAGTTTCAGGCGTAGTGATTGAGTATTTTGCTTACCGGCCACTACGTAAGTCGCCTCGTATAGCTGTACTGATTACGGCTATCGGCGTATCGTTTTTACTGGAAAATGGCATGTCATACTTTGTAGGATCAAATGCTCGCAGCTTCCCCCAAGTAATTGAGCAGGTTAATTACAATATCGGTGGAGTGCAAATTTCAAATGTTCAGATTTTGATTTTGGCTACTGCTTTAATATTGATGGTTTCATTGCAGATCATTATTCAAAAGACCAAAATGGGTCGGGCAATGCGTGCAGTATCCGTAGATCCTGCTGCCGCTGAATTAGTTGGTGTTAATGTTAATCATACGATTTCATTTACCTTTGCTTTAGGTTCGGCTTTAGCCGGTGCTGCAGGCATTTTAATTGGAATGTATTACAACCAAATCGATCCTTTAATGGGCATGACACCAGGAATTAAAGCCTTTGTTGCTGCTGTACTTGGTGGAATCGGCTCAGTGCCAGGAGCTTCTATTGGTGGTTTCTTAATCGGTATCTTGGAAACATTCTTCCAGTCTATCGGTTTGTCGGCATATAAAGATTCAGTTGTTTATCTAGTATTAATAGTCATTTTGCTTTTCTTACCTGCTGGTATTTTTGGCAAAAATGCTAAAGAGAAGGTGTAGGTGGCAAAATGAAATCTAATTGGAAATACATTTTGTCGTGGCTGTTATTAATGGTAGGCGGCTTTTACTTAATCAATGCGTTGATTATGGTTGGCGTGATAGATGATTTTATTGAAAATATGCTGGTCACGATTGGAATAAATATTATCTTAGCTACCGGCTTAAACCTGATTATCGGTTTTAGTGGTCAATTTTCTCTGGGTCATGCCGGTTTCATGGCAATTGGAGCATACGCTACCGCGATTATTACTCAACGCATGAGTAGCGAAGCTGGCTTTTTAATCTCAATGCTCGTAGGTGTGCTGATAGCAATTGTAATTGCTGCAGTTATTGGTACGGCAACTTTCATTCGTTTAAAGGGTGACTATTTAGCAATCGCAACTCTAGGAGCAGCTGAGATTATCCGCAATGTCATTAATAATTTGAAAATTACTGGTGGAGCGGCAGGGTTATACAATATTCCTCAGTTATGCTCATGGCCAACTGTTTATATCTTGGTTTGTGTGACCACAATCATTTTGACTAACTTCATTCGTTCAAAAAATGGTCGGGCAATTAAAGCCGTTCGTGAAGACGAAATTGCTGCTGAAGCAATGGGAATTAATACTACTAAATGGAAGCTGGCAGCTTTCGTTCTAGGTGGCGCAACTGCTGCAATAGCTGGCAGTCTCCATGCTTCATTCTTGCAAACAATATCTCCTTCAAACTTTGGTATCATGGAATCTATCTCTATCTTAGTTATTGTTGTTTTGGGTGGTGTTGGCAGTATGACTGGCACGTTTGTTGCAGCAATTGTTTTAGGCGTTTTAGATACCGTTTTACAAAGTTTCGGTGCGTTAAGAATGGTTATCTATGCTATAGTTCTGATACTAATCATGATTTTCAAGCCATCAGGACTTTTGGGTAACTGGGAATTCTCTCTTAAAAATTTGACACGCCATTTTGGCAAAAAGGAAAGGGGCTAGTATATGCCACACTTATTAGATGTTGACCACGTAGTGCGCAAGTTCGGTGGGTTAACTGCAGTTAATGATGTCTCACTTCATCTGGATAAGCACGAACTAGTTGCCTTGATTGGTCCTAATGGTGCAGGTAAAACCACTTTGTTCAACTTGCTAACTGGAATGGTCCAAGTTACTAGTGGAAAGATCAACTTGCAAGTTGATGATAAAAATTATGATTTGACGCATAAAAGTGCTGTGCAAATTGCAGACTTAGGTTTATCCCGTACATTTCAAAATATTCGCTTATTTAAAGACTTAACTGTTATGGATAATGTCCTGACTGCAATGACAAATGAATACAAAGAAAACTTTTTAACAACAGTTTTTCGTTTACCCAGTTTTTATAAAACGGAAAAGGAAATGAAAGAAGCTGCGCAAAAGCTATTAGCAATCTTTGATTTAACGGATAATGAACAAACCTTGGCTAAGAACTTGCCCTACGGAACACAAAGACGCTTAGAAATAGTACGTGCTTTGGCTACTCACCCGCAGATTCTTTTCCTGGATGAACCTGCTGCTGGTATGAACCCAGAAGAAACAGCGGATTTGACTAATCTTATTAAATATATTCAAAAAGAATTTCAGATCACAGTTTTGTTAATTGAGCATGACATGTCTTTAGTTATGAACCTGGCTGAAAGAATTTATGTACTTGATCAAGGCGAGATATTGGCTACCGGATCTCCTGAAGAAATCAAGGCAAATCCTAAAGTTGTTGAAGCATATCTAGGAGAGGGTGATGACTAGATGGCAATGTTAGAAGTTCGTGACTTGTCTGTAAATTATGGTGTTATTCAAGCTGTTAAGAATGTCAGTTTTGAAATTAACCAAGGTGAAATCGTAACCCTAATCGGAGCTAATGGAGCTGGTAAGTCAACTATTGTCAAGACAATTTCTGGCTTACTTAAGCCAAAAAGTGGTCAAATTTTCTACCTTGGCGAAGAAATAGATCACAAAAGTGCTCCGCAAATTGTCAGCGCAGGTATCTCTCAAGTAGCAGAAGGTCGGCATATTTTTGCTGGAATGACCGTAATGGAGAATCTGCAGATGGGTGCGTTTTTGCAAAAGAATCATGATGAAGTTTCAAAAACATATAAAGATATTTTTGAACGCTTTCCAATTTTGCAAAAAAGGCGTAATCAGGATGCAGCTACCCTGTCTGGTGGTGAGCAGCAAATGTTGGCCATGGGTCGTGCCTTAATGGCAAAGCCAAAATTGTTGCTGCTTGATGAACCATCAATGGGTTTGTCACCCCTGTATATTCAAGAAATATTTAAAATTATTAAAGAACTAAACGAAAAAGGTACAACTATTTTGTTGATAGAACAAAATGCTAAACAAGCTCTATCTATTGCCGATCGTGGTTATGTATTGGCGACAGGAATAGTGCAATTAAGTGGTACTGGTCAAGAATTGTTGGCTAACCCGGAAGTACAGAAAGTATATTTTGGTGGTTAGTGGTAATCAAGTTGTTGTAATGGCAATGATGTTAATTCATTGTTGAGTAACATAGTGAAAACTGTAGGGTTTACATAAAATTCTGAGGAGGTAATTACGATGGAAACGAAATATGTTAATCAAAAAAATAATATGAATATTTTTCAAACTCAGGATTTAGTTACCTTGTTGTTGGAGCGCAGGACTTAACATACATGAATTACGTGATGTAATTTAAAGTAGTTAAGCCCTAGTTTGCGTGTCAATGATTGGGGTTTAACTAATTGATAATTTAAGCCTCATTCATTGATTTGAATGAGGCTTTTTTGTTGGCAATTTTAGTTAAAGAATAGTTAGAAGGAACAAGATGATGAATAATATTAGTGGTATTAAGAAGATAATGAATGTTGTAATCACTGGCATGGCAGCTTTTATGCTGGCAGGCTGTACAGTAGCTAGAAGCAGTAGCAGTACTGGAACTAAGCAAGATAAAGATTCAGTCAAAATTGGCGTTAACATGGAGTTGTCTGGAGCTGCAGCCGGTTATGGCAACGCTCAAAAGCAAGGTATTCAATTAGCAGTTAGTGAAATTAATAAAAAAGGCGGCATTGATGTTAATGGTCGTAAGAAAAAAATCAAACTGATTATGCGTGATAATAAAACTGCTATTTCTACTTCTGCTTCAGTTGCCGCCCAATTAGCTACAAAAGAAAAGGTAGCAGCAATTGTAGGACCAGCAACTACTAATGCCGGCACAGCTGAAATTCCTAATATTACTAAAGCTAAGGTACCAAGTGTCAGTCCTTCAGCGACAGATCCAAATTACACTTTACAAAAGAACGGTAAAGTTCAGCCATTTGTTTTTAGGGCATGTTACCAAAATAATTTTCAAGGTGGTAGTGCAGCCAAATTCGTAATGAATAACATTAAGGCAAAAAGAGTGGCTGTCTATACTGACAATTCAAGTGACTATGGTAACGGTCTTGCTAGAGCATTTAAGAAAACTTATAAAGGCAAGATAGTTGATAGTCAGACATTTTCAGAAGGTGACAAAGATTTTAACGCTGTATTAACTTCGTTTAAAGCTAAGAAAGTCGATGCTATTTACGTTCCAGGCTACTACACGGAAGTTGGCTTAATAATTAAGCAAGCGCGTCAAATTGGAATTAAGGCACCAATTGTCGGTAGTGATGGCATGGCTGATCCTAAGCTGGTACAGATTGCTGGTGCTAAAAATGCAAGTAAAATCTACTATACCACGCCCTTTTCAACACAGGTAGCTGCCAAGGATCCAACTGCTTCTAAATTTATGCGCGATTTCAAGAACCGCTACCATGAAGAAGCACCAACTTTTTCTGCTTTAGCTTATGATGCAGTATATATGATTAAAGAAGCAATCGAAAATGAAAAATCCGATGATTCTGCAAAAATCACGAAGGGTCTGGAACAAATTAAAGATTTTACTGGCGTAACTGGGAAAATCACTGTAGATAAAGATCATAATCCTGAAAAACCAATTGCTGTAGAAGAATTAATTAATGGTAAAGTGGGTAAAACTTTTAAAATTGAATAAGACTTATTTTTAGGTAATAAAAAGGTTAGCTTTTCTAGCAAAGCCAACCTTTTTGATTGTATTAATATTGATTTTACAATTTTTGTGCAACTACTGAAAAAGTCAATGGAATCTGTGGTGAATCAGCTGGAAGTGTCCAACCTTCTTGGCTTTTATCATAGATTAGTGATGGCAAAGACTTCCAATCACTAATTTTATGCTCTCCTACGTTTTTAATGGTTAAACCAGCATCAATTAATGAATTAATAATTTCTGCAAAATCATGAGCCCAATTATGGTTTGTCTGATGCTTTATTTTCCCATTAGAGTTTGGTGTGTATGAAGCATCTGATTCATAAGTGATTTCAGTGCCGCTAAAGTAACCCAACTTAATTTCTAACCCGGCATTATCGAGTGCAAACAACAAAGGGTGATTGTCACGAATCATAAAAATTCCACCAGGAGCTAGGAGTTGAGCAATCGATTCTGCCCATGATTTTAATTCTGGCAGCCAAGTAATTGTACCTGCACTAGTCACAATTATGTCAAATTGTCCTAATTTTTCCGGGATAGCTTCTGCGGCATAGCGAGCATCGCCTTCAACGTAGGTAATTGAAGTATTAGCCTCTTGAGCCAACTTGTGTGCATACTTTAAGGCAGCAGGTGAAAAGTCCAGACCGTAAACATCTTTAGCTCCCAGGCGCGCCCAGCTGAGCGTATCATCTCCAATATGACACTGCAAATGAAGTAGCCGCTTATTTTCAACTGAATTATGAGTCAAAAATGGTCTGAGTACGTCTAAATCACGCTTAACAGTTGTAGTGATAGCATTTTTGTCTTTAGCAAACTGAGTAAGATCGCCATAACCACCATTTGCATGTACAACAGCGCGATCATTCCAGTTATTCAAGTTGTCAGCAACGTCAGACATATCATTTTTTGATTTCATAAAATATTCTCCTGTTAAATGGAGGCATCAGAGCTTTAATTTGTCATATGAAACAACTTTTTTCTCTTGCTCTGTCAAATTCATCACTGTAATTGAAGCATTACGAGGTCGTTCTTTAATATCAAAATCGCTGTAACGATCGGCAATACTATGGATGGTAAAACCATGAGTTACGAGCAAAATATTTTCAGCCCCATCTAATTGACCGATTAATTTAAATCCCTTATTTATTCTATCCCAATATTCTTTTGCATTTTCTGCGTCATGAAAAGGATCAGCTTCTTTAATCCAGTCTTTCACTGTGTCTAATGATTCATTTTTGAGCATTTCAGCATGGCTTTTATAACCGTGAGGACCACTGATCATTTGCCAAGCAGCATCTGAATCCATACCCTCAAAATAGCCGTAAAAATGTTCACGGAAAAAAGGAGTTGCGATATGTTGAATTTCATCACGGTTAACATTGTGTTTAATGATGATGTCACAAGTGTCGCTGGCTCTTTTCATATCACTTGATAATGCAATATCAAAAGGCACATTTTTTAAAGCTTCACCAACTTGGTCAGCACCTGCTATTCCTTTTTCTGTTAGTGGCGTATCACACCAGCCTTGCATCTTGTTATAGCGGTTAATAAAGGTTTCACCGTGACGCACTATATATATTCTTTTCATTTTACTCCTCACAAATCTAATATTTTATTCTTTGTATAATTTTTGAACATTTTCAACGTCGACAGGCTCAATTGGATACAAAGAACCGGTAGGATACATTACAGACACTCCATTATTATGTTTTAGTCCGATTGCATGTCCCAATTCATGTTCGACAGTATTTAAAATACGTTGGTAAGTATAACTATACGGTGAAAAATTCTGTAAGTAATAAATATTTAACCTGGTAACTGCGGAATACATGATTCCGGTTTTCACGTAATAATGAAAAGTAGTATAACCCGCATAATTGGTATTGGGGCTGTAAACCTGTTCAATCACGATATTAGCTTTTTTCTTGTTTTTGGTTTCAGTAAAAGTAAAGGCTTTGGTATCATTCCATGCATCAATTGCATCTTTAGTAGCTGAAATTAATTCTTCATTATCATTAAGATCAATGTAAACAGTGGCTTTAGGCTTTTTCCAGTGCCAAGAAGAAGCTATAGCAGCTGTATTCTTTTTCTTGGTTTTTTTAGTTTTCTTTGTTTTCTTTTTAGCATTTTTTGCCTTTTTAGCAGTTTTCTTGGCATAAACAGTCTGAGAAGGCCAACTGAATACAGAATTATCAGCAATCGGAGCAATTGTACTTTCAATTGTAAAAGTTACAACCAGCGCACATGCTAATTTTGATAAAAAATGACAAAATTTTTTCATACCTTAATCAACTCCATTACCTTACATTATATAGGAAAAGTAGAAAAAGTTTCATAATTTACTGACTTTAACACATAAAATTATAATCGTTATCAGGAAATTTTTGCAGATTTCACTGTTTAGCAAAAAACGAATCCAAGGTTTTAATATAAACCGATTTCATGGTAAAATAGAATGCAAGTTTTGGAAAATTAGGTGAGTTTATGACAAAAGCGATGGATGATAGAGAATTTGAGCAAAAGCATCTCGATAAGATTTTAAAAATGATACGGGCTAAAAAAGCCGAGTTGTCCTCGTCAATTAAGTCCGCTGAAGGAGAAGCCCAAGATCTTAATTCACACTTTTTTGATGATGTAAAATTAGATTATGACGGCTATTCAACATCTATGGAAACTGCTTTGTCTATTCACCAGCAACAGCAGTTACTTGATGAACGTCAAAATGCTTGGCAACATGCCGCAAAGCAACTAAGCACGGTCCAAAAATTAGAGCAAAAGCCTTATTTTGCCAGAGTTGATTTTAAAGAAACTAATGAAAAGCCGGAAACTATTTATATTGGTCTGGGTTCTTTTGCGGACAAAAATAATCATTTCTTGATTTATGATTGGCGTGCACCAATTTCATCAATTTATTATGATGGTAAGATTGGTAAGGTTTCTTACATGTCGCCTGAAGGTGAAATTACCGTTGATATGACCAAAAAACGGCAATTCATGATTGAAAACGGCAAGATTATTAACATGTTTGACACCAATGAGTCTATTGGTGATCAGATGCTGCTGGAAGTTTTAGGTGAAAAATCCGGCACGCAAATGAAATCAATTGTGACAACGATTCAGCGTGAGCAGAACAAAATCATTAGGAACACCAGTGCCGACTTATTGTTTGTTCAAGGAGCTGCAGGCTCAGGTAAAACTTCTGCAATATTACAGAGGATTGCCTATCTGCTGTATCGCTATCGTGGCAACCTTACCAGTAGTGATGTCATCATGTTTAGTCCTAATCAATTGTTTAATGATTATATCAAAAATGTTTTGCCCGAGATGGGTGAACAAAACATGGTGCAAATGACTTACTGGCAGTTTGTAGCTAGAAGACTACCGGGAATGACTGTTGAAAATTTATTTGATCAATTTGAAGACAGCAAAGCTGATTCTGCAATTAGTCAATTTAAGGATTCAACAAATTTCTTTAATTTGCTGCACCATTATGCTAAACACCTCAATAATCGAGGTGTAATTTTTAAGAATATTTACTTCCGTAATAAAAAGAAACCATTTTTTACGAAAGAAAAAATCAGTGAACTCTATTATTCATTTAATTCCAATTATAATTTGAGCAATAGAATTGATGCTACGCGAGAAGGATTAATAAAATCACTCAATCGCAAGATTAACAGCGAAACTAAAAAGGCCTGGGTGTCTGATGCCATCCAAAATCTTAGTCAAGAGCAGCTGAATGCTTTATATGATCGTCCAGACCAGGAGTTTGAATCAGAGGAAAAAGAAGAAAAATTCCTCAGCCGTAAAATTGTCGTGAAGGCACTTGATAAAGTTTTCCAGCAAATTAGACGGAATAATTTTATTAATATGCGTGCACAATATTTGAACTTTTTACGTGCTGTTCCTAAAATGACTGACCTAAGTAAATGGCGAATTGAAGAAGCAGATTGGCAAAAACATATCGAAGAAGTTAAGCAAAGTTTTATGAAGCATTATATTCATATGAATGATGTTTCGGCCTACTTATATCTTTATGATCTGATCACAGGCCGTCATGTAGATTATGAAATGCGTTATGCTTTTATTGACGAGATTCAGGATTATACGCCGTTTCAACTTTGCTATCTGAAATATAATTTTCCTCGCGCTAAATTCACGATGTTGGGTGATTTAAACCAGGCTATTTTTACCAAAGATGAAAGTAGAAGTCTGCTTAAGCAGATCAGTGGTTTATTTGATCCTGAAAAAACTGATGTTGTCCAATTAACTAAATCTTATCGTTCAACAAAACAGTTGACTGAATTTACCAAGCAAATCCTGCGACAAGGTGAAAAAATTGAATCGTTTGACCGTCAGGGTCCCAAACCAGCTCTTTGGCAACGTTCTGATGATGTTGCTACAATCAAGGTACTGGAACAAATACTAGATGAAAATAATCAGGCTAACATGACAACTGCAATTATTACCAAGGACTTGGCCAGTGCCAAAATAGTGGCAGAAAAGCTCAAAGAAGACAAAGTGAAAGCAACATTGATTGCCACTGCCAATCAGCGCTTAGTTGACGGCACTTTAGTGATTCCATCTTATTTAGCTAAAGGCCTGGAGTTTGATGCCGTCATTATGTGGGCTGCCTCAAAAGAAAATTATCATCGCATTGATGAAACGCAACTTGTATACACAATAACTTCTCGGGCGATGTACAAGCTTGATATTATTTATACTAACGAAAAGAGTCCACTTCTGGAAGTAGACCCGAAAACTTATATAGAAAAGTAGGAAGATTTTATGACTGACAGTGAAAAATTTACTTTCAAACGGGTTGCGCAAATGACAGGACGCGAAATGTTTTGTGTAGCTCGTTTACGAATAGATACGTTTGTAACCGAGCAGGAAATAACAGTACCAGAGCTTGATGACCAAGATTTAGACTCAATTCAGGTTTATTTGCTCAATACTGAAAAAACAAATGCATTGGCCGTTTGTCGTATTTTTCAAGAAAATGGCAAGTGGATGTTAGGCAGAGTAGCAGTAGCTGCAGCAGCCCGCGGGCAAAAGCTGGGAACCAAAATGATGAAACAGGTTCATGAATACCTGCGTGATCAGGGTGCCGACCGGCTTTATTGTCATGCACAATGGCAGGCAAAGCCCTTCTATGATTTTTTAGGCTATCACACTGAAGGCGAGCCATTTGTAGAGGCTGACATTAAGCATGTTATGATGTATAAAGATTTATAAAAATGATAACTTGCACTATATTTGTGCAAGTTTTTCTTTAATTGCCGTCACTACCAGATTTATTAAAATTTGATTTCCAATAGTAGTGAGATGTTGTCCATCTTCTTGATAATACGAAGATAAATTTTTCAACGGACAAAAGTTGGCGATTAAGTTAATAAAGGGGATATTATACTTGCGAGCACAATCTGCAGCAATTTGATTGTATACTTTCATATCTTCAAGATTATAGTATTGCATGATGTACTTGTTATTAGGATCTTCATAAGATGGACCTGCAATAATCATTTTAGCGCTACCGATATTTTCAACCATGTAATTCAGGTTCTTAGCATAATCAATGCTGCTAATGCCCCAATCACTTGACATGTCGTTTGTACCGTATTCGAGTACCACTATGTCGGCATCTTGCGGAATTAAATTTAGACGCTTCTTGCCTTCAGCAGTAGTGGCGCCACTTAAAGATAAGTTTATAATTTGCACATTTGCGCCTAATTCTTTTTGCACGCCCGCAGTTATGACATTAGTATCACGGCCAGCATGGTAGCCATTAAATAAAGAATCGCCAAATAGAATTATCTTTTTCATAGTTTTGCCTTTCTTTTTGATTAGAAGAATTAATTAGGAGACTTTATACTTTTATTTTACTATATTAAAGAACATAGAAATTTAAGGATATTAGAATGAAAAATTATTTACAATTTAACAGGGAAAAATGGCAGTCTTTTTCTGCCACTGAATCAGTTAAGATTACTAAAGAAGAACTGGCAAAGATAAAATCTTTAGGAGATATTATTAATTTAACTGATGTTCAAGAAGTTTACAGCAGTTTAATTAAGTATCTTTATTTAGTTTATCAAGGGAAACGGTCATTGCAACAAAAGCAAAGCGAGTTTTTGCAGCAGAAAGTTGCCAGCGCGCCTTTTATTATTGGTATTTCTGGTTCAGTAGCAGTGGGTAAATCTACCACAGCCAGACTTTTACAATTATTGCTTAGCCGGACATATCCTGATTTGAAAGTACACCTGATGACCACAGACGGTTTTATTTATTCTAATCAGGAATTGGAAAGACGTAATCTGACTGACCGTAAGGGCTTTCCTGAAAGTTATAATATGAAATTACTTACCGACTTTCTGCAAGATGTATTGAGTGGCAAAAAAGATATTGTTTACCCACTTTATTCTCAGGAATTAAGTGACATTGTGCCTGGGGAATATGGCCATGTTTGTGAACCCGATATTTTAATTATTGAGGGCATTAATACGCTGCAGTTGCCAACCAATGGTCAAATTGTGACAAGTGACTTTTTTGATTTTTCAATTTATATTGATGCTCCTGAGGATCTGATTGAAAAGTGGTTTATGCAGCGTTTCGTCAGGGTAATGGAACTAAATAAAAATAATCCGCATAATTTTTATTATGAGATGGCTAATGGTCCCAGGGATGAAGCCTTAAAGTTTGCAGAGGAAACTTGGCAAATGGTGAACTTGGTCAACTTACGTGAATATATTGCTCCAACAAAGCAACGCGCCAATTTAATTTTGCATAAAACTGCAGGTCATGTTATTGATCAGATTTATCTTAAACAAATCTAATGTGTGCCTATACATAGGAGTAATTTATAATAGGCTTTAAAAGTATGAACTTAAGAGTAAATACAGGAGGAACTAATGTTACTGTTAAACAGAAGTGATATTGAAAAATGTTATTCCTTAAAAGACTGCATTGATGCAGTGGCCGATGCTTTTAAATATTTTTCTGCCGGTAAAGTAGACGTGCCGTTAAGAACTCAGATTCTTAAGCAAAATGGTAAAGATACCTTTTTGTGTATGCCGGCTTTTTGTGAAGAGTATGATGCGGCATGTGTGAAAGTGTTGAACATGTTTCCTGAAAATATTAATCAAGGCTTGCCTTCAATTAATGCTCAGGTGTTAAATATTGATACCAAAACTGGAGTAGTTAATGCTATTTTGGATGGTAATTATGTTACCCAATTGCGCACAGGTTCTGCTTCTGGCGTGGCGCTGAAATATTTGGCAAAAAAGAAATGCAGAAAAGGTGCATTAATTGGTACGGGAGGTCAAGCTGCTACACAACTTGAAGCAATGCTGATCGTACGTGACCTGGATGAAGTTGCAGTCAGTGACCTTGATTTTGAACGTGCCCAAAAGTTTGCTGGAAAAATGCAAGAACAATTAGCGCAATACCATACCAAAATCACTGCAGTTAAGACAGGAAATGAAGCCGTGAAGGATGCAGATGTGATTATTACTGTTACGCCGTCAACTAAACCGGTTTATGATGCTCAATTTATTAAAAAAGGGACAACTATCTGCGGCGTTGGTGCTTATCAGCCACAAATGGAAGAAACCCCAGCTGAATTAGTCGCTAAAGCAAATAAAATTTACTTTGACTCTAAAGATGCCGTTTTAGCAGAATCTGGCGACATAATTATTCCGTTAAATAAGGGCATGGTTTCAAATACTAGCTTTACTGGTGAGATCGGTCAAGTGATTAGTGGTGACTTAATTGGGCGTGAAAACGATAACGAAATAATTTTCTTTGAAACTGTTGGCATTGCTGCTCAAGACCTGATGGCAACGAAGTCTATTTATGATAAAGCCGCAAGGCAAAATGTAGGCACACAAGTTAATATGTAATTTCACTACAAATAAATATTTGGTTTATATTAAAATCATAAACCACTGATTTAGTGGTGTTGATAAAGTCCAAATTTTGTTATACTAATCATTATGAATGAGATTTATTTACTATTAATTAAAAAATTTGCTTTACCTCCAGCGTGGTTTTCTTAAAACAGTAATTAATTCAGAAAAAGATTTAAAGGAGTAAAAAATGGTACAAGCAATTAACTTAAAAAAGGGTATGGTCTTTAGTCAAGATGGCAAACTAATTCGTGTTTTAAAGGCTAATCACCATAAGCCGGGAAAAGGCAACACTGTTATGCAAATGGATTTGCGTAATGTTGAAAGTGGTGCTGTGGTTCATAAAACTATGCGTCCAACCGAGAAAGTAGATTTAGTCGAAATCACCAAGAAAAATGCGCAGTATCTTTATAATGAAGGTGATATTTATACTTTCATGGATACTGAAACTTATGAACAATATGAGGTTTCAGCAGAACAACTCGGTGATGATAAACTTTTCCTGATGCCTAATATTGAGGTTCAATTGGAATTTGCTAATGACAGCAAGCTGCTTGGTGTGGAATTACCATCAACTGTCACAATGAAAGTAGCTCATACTGAACCGGGCATTAAAGGCGCTACTGTTACCGGTTCCGGCAAACCAGCTACTATGGAAACAGGT
This sequence comes from Lactobacillus huangpiensis, assembly GCF_019972815.1. Classification (GTDB taxonomy): domain Bacteria; phylum Bacillota; class Bacilli; order Lactobacillales; family Lactobacillaceae; genus Lactobacillus; species Lactobacillus huangpiensis. Next base: position 86,949 of record NZ_BPPA01000005.1, on the reverse strand, counting down.
TTGGTAGTCCAAGTTCCCGACTTCATTAAGGAAGGTGAAGAACTGGTTATCAATACTGCAGAGGGTGCCTACAAGTCAAGAGCCGAAGGTGGCAAGTAACTTTATTTATTATTAAATGAGTAATTAATTGGCGTAACCGTATAAGTTACGTCTTTTTTGATATAAAATTTAGCCTATGGCATTTCTTATTGTGAACGTAAAGCAACATGGAAAATTAACTTAAAGCTGCAATTAACTAGTTTAGTTTTTAGACATAATTCAATAGATTTAAAATTCGATTTTGGTATCAAGGTTAAGAAAGTTCGTCATTTTACTTTGACTTAAATTTTTGCACTTTAGGTATGAGTATATAATAAAATTAACGAAACCGTTCATACTTGGAAACTGAATAAAGGGTATAGCTAAAAATGAAACAAAAAGTTAAGGCTAATGAAACAAAAATAAGAATAGCCAGCATGTTAAATGAATTGCTAAAAGAAAAAGACATTGAAAGAGTTTCGGTAGTTGAACTTTGTCAAAAAAGTAATGTCTCTCGTACTACTTTTTATAAATATTTTCAGGACATATACGACATCCACCAATGGTTATGGAAATATTATTTGGCGGACTGCATGAATAATATTTATGTTCAATATGGATGGTATGATGGCCTGTTAAAATTCTTCTCTGTGATGTTAAAGCACAAGGAATTATTTCAAAACAGTGAGAAGGGGATCACACCATTTCCAGAACAAGGTTATGAAAATGTATTAAAAATTATTAAACAGAAATTTTATCAAAAAGGCATATATTTAACGGCAAAAGAAAAAGTAATTCTAAAATACTGCATTTATATGCAAGCCTCAGCTACTTCTAAATGGATAAGGGATAAAATGCAAGATGATCCTAAAGAAGTAACTAAAGCTTTAATTTATGCCCTGCCTGATTTTATTCCTCGAAATTAACGCTTATGTTAACAAAATCACGAATCTGTAAATTGATAGATTGGCTAAATAATCTAATCTTGTATGTGAAGACAGTAACATGCTAGATTGGAGGAATTAAAATGGCAAGTTATAAAGATGGCAATTATCATGCAGAAAATCAAGGAATGCATGATTTGGTAAAAGTAGATGCAAAAATCAAAAATAATAAAATCGTTGAATTACAGATTGACGCTAGTAAAGAGACTAAAAATATTGGACAGTTAGCAGCGCCCAAAATGCAGGCTAAAATTTTAGCAGCACAAAGTGCAGATGTTGATGTAATTAGTGGTGCGAGTGTCACTTCAAATGCAATTAAGAAAGATATACAGGAAATCATAAATGAAGCCAGTGGAAAGCCAGCTCAAAGTAAAAGCATAAAGAAGGCTCCTGACTGGCTCGGAAATGAGCCTGAAATTGATTCTGAAGAAATAAAGAAGGTTATTCATGCTGATATTGTAATAGTTGGTGGTGGCAATGCTGGAACAATGTGCGCCTTTGCTGCCAGTGAAAAGCACAAAAAAGTTGCTGTAATTGAAGCCCAAGCGGAAGATAATGTCTATTATTACGGTATGCATGATATAGCAGCTGTTAATTCTAATTTTCAACTAGAAAATGGTGCGCCTAAGATTAAAAAGAGCGAATTTATTGCTGAGTATCAACGAAGAACTCATAATCGGACTGGTCCTATGCTAGTCAAGCAGTTTGTAGATAATAGTGGTGCTATGATAGATTGGCTAATGGATCATGCTGCTCCTGAAGTTGTTAACAAAGCTTGTTTGTTAAATGTTACTTCTAAACATGATTATTTACCTCAAGGCAGGGAAATAAATAAGTTTACCAGTTGGACAGGTGCTGTGCAAATTAACTATAATGCTGCTGCCCCCAAATTAATAGCTGATGCTGAAAAGCAAGGAGCAAAATGGTATTGGGAAACTAAGGGGGGTTAAACTAATTCATGAATCATATTCAGTTGAAGAGCAAGATGAAAAAACTTCTGAAAATGGTGAAGTGAGTTTCTTTAGTAAAAAAGTGCCTCATCAAAAAGTTACGGGAGTTATTGCAAAAGATAAAAATGGTCAATTTATAGAGTTTTTGGCTAATGATGCGGTTGTTCTAACTGGTGGGGATTATGGTGGTAATCCTCAAATGTATGAAGCTTTACAAGACGAGAAAAGAAATGTATATGAAGCTCATGGCTTGGACACAGAAGAATTACACTGTCCAAGTTTTGGCAGAGATGGCAGTGGCATAAAAATGGCTTTATGGGCTGGAGCTACAATGGATCCGGGTCCACGTTGTGCGGTTGATCCTCAGGTTATTTTAAATTCTGATAAATATGCAACCAATGTTTTACGCTGGGGCTCAAGCTTTTCAGGACAGCCTGCACCTGAAATAGGCGCATCACGGTTTAATCCTTGGGGGTCACCATTTGTTTACTTTGATAGCAATGGTAAGAGATTTACTGATGAAACTGTTCTCGGTGTATTTGGAATGAGAGAGCGTGTTGAAAGGTCGAAACCGGGAAGATATTTTGCAATTTGGGATAGTCAGTGGCCAGAATTAATGCGCAGATCAATTCCAGAGCACTTTTCTGTACCAACAGGCGGTGATGAAGAAGTTGATTTGTATCAAGAATTCCAATCATGGCTTGATCGGGGCGCTAAAGGTGCAAAGACCAATCCAGGCGAAACAGTTTCATGCTGGGGCGCCCAAGATTTGGACACTTTGCTTACATATATGCATTTGAATGAAGAACAAAAAGAAAATATTAAAGCAGAAATTGCTAAATATAATCATTTCTGTGAACAAGGTGAGGATACAGACTTCGGTAGGGATCCGAAACTCCTATTGCCGGTTAATAAAGGTCCATTCTTTGGCATGTACTTTGTTGAAGATAAGCCAATGACTGGAATAGTTACCTTAAACGGAGTTAACACAGATTCTGAGCAACGAGTAGTTGACTCTAACTGGAATCCAATCGACAATTTATACGCTTGTGGTAACAATGCCGGTGAAAGATTCGCAATCGAATATTCTACCCCAATGCAAGGCTTGACTCTTGGCATGGCCATGACCTTAGGTTGGGTACTCGGTTATCAATTAGCGCAGAAGTAAGATTATATTTTTTAAAGGACAGTACCTGCAGTTTTAAAGTGATCCGTAGAATTAGCCAATATTGCAAATGTGGGTCCGGCCCGTAAACCAGTGAGAGAAACCACGACTCAAGTTGACCTGGAAATTATTAAGATGCTCAAGTATTATGGATCTGAATTTATAGTTAAAGCTAACTGATTAACTTTGATACCATTATTTCATGATTATTCGCTGCGTTAGAAGAGACAGCATCTCCTGATGAAAAGCAATGATGAACAAGATGCAATAGTGGATTTAGAAACTTTAATATTAAAAAAAGACTGACAAATTTCGTTTGTGAAACGCTGATTTATCAGTCTTTTTGTTTATAACAATCTTAGCTAATGCGTAATAAGTATTTTCCTAGTCTTTTTTATTCACTTCAGAGAAACTGTTGTTAACTTTTTTGGGATTAATTGGCTCTCCAAATATTTATTTATTTTTTCTAGAACTGTCATGAATAAATAATTTACGAGTATCAAAGGTAGTCTTATGGTAAATTGTATTATATAATTTTCTTTTTGGATGAGCCCAACCCATACCACGCTTGCCATAGTTGGGAATAATAGCTCTTTTTATAGCCCTTGTTGCTCTTCCCTTTGTTCTGGCAGAGATAGACCTTCTTAAACTAGGCTTTCTAAAACCAATTTTAATCATTATTTATTCTTCTCCTTAATCTTCCCATTTACATAAGGTGTAACCCTGATTAATAGCCCTTTTTAATGATATTTTGGTTATGTTTCCATGTGCTCTTCGAAGACCACGGCAACTCGGATTAAAATGATATCTTCTCCCCGAATTAGGAGCTATATAGACTTTACGTACATTACGTTTGGCGGCACTTTTACGCTTTTTTTGCTTTCTTTTTGCAGCTAACTTTCTTTTGCGAGTAGCTTTTCTTCTTTTAACAGTTACTTTTTCAGTAACTACTTTTTTTGCATTACTTTTTACTACTTTTGTTGACTTTGCAATAACCGTTTGTTGTGCATCTTTTATACCTGTGCTGCCAGAAACAAAATTAGTGAAAAAAGTTATAAAAATCACTACAAAGCAAAACCATATTTTTTTATAAAAAGGTTTTTTATTCTGCATATTTTACCTCCCAAATAAAATAATTAGTTCCTTAATATAATCATATCGCATATAGAAATAAAAAGTGCAAGTTTTTATATAAATGTATATAATAAAAATCATATATATTAAAGTGGAAAAATGTTTGGAAACAAAATCTTGATTTTCATTTAAGTAATACTTGTGTAATAACCAAGGGGAGAAGATTATGAGTATAGGACCTTTGTCAGAGTGGGTTACTGCAGCTGCAGAAATTGCTGCTGTATGTGTTGCTTTATTTTTACCTGTTTATGATAAAAAGCAGGAAAAACGTAAAAAGACACGCAATATGAAGGCAATTTTTAGATTTTTAATTAGAAAAGCACTAGACGAAAAAGATACGTCAAATTTAGAATCTTACTTTAAAATAAGTTATTTGGTGATTGATAGTAATGACGATAAACAGATTTATTCAATAGTGCAACGTGCAATTGAAATTTTAAATGATGAAGATATTACGCAGGATAAAAAAGAAACAGATGTTGAGCAACTGCTGGAATATCTTAAATAAAAAATATCTGTTTCAATGTAATAAAGGATCAGGAAAAGCCAGTCTTTGAGGTTAACAAAAAGACATTGAGTATATTAATCAGTGCCTTTTTCATGTCTAATTTTTCTTGGACTTATATTATTTGTTCGCGAATTTTCAAAACTAATTATTGAGTACCGGTAGCTTTGGTCTAGCTAAATATTTAATTTCTGAGACTTTGATGAAATCTCCTCTTCCAGCTGCAACTTTGTAAAACAATTCTGCTTTATTATTATCAGAATTAATCATCTTTACAGCCTTTGCTACTCTGATTTAATCTTCCTTTTTGACCAAGATGTCTCATAACTTTACAGTTTTTATCATAGTATTAAATCATTAAAAAACTGATAAATCTTTGTTTCATGATATAACCTGAATTTTTATTCAAGTGACATAAATTTAACAAGATTTATCAGTTTTTAAGTTGAAACTGTTATAGATCACTAATATTTAGTTTCTTTAATATCGTCTTCTGGCCGGTGCTCTTGAATCCGAATTAGCTGCCATGTAAAATCACTTTTAGGCACACCATCTAAGTTTATGCTCAATTCGTCATCAGCAAAAGTGAAATCCAGCTCAATCCTATTCTCAATCATTTCAATGCGATTAGGCTTATTTACTAAACCCTGGACTTTAATTGCTTCTGGCAGGGGAGCCTTGATGAAAAGATACTTTTGATAGTGCACGTGTCTGTTTTGTAATACAAAAGCATTATTTTCAACAACCCCACTTATTTTAAGCGCGCAGGGTTCGCTTTCATTAAAAGCATGGCCAAAAAGATGCATCCAGTTGTTGATTTGCTTAAGCATTTCTTCAGTTTCAGAAGACAACTTACCATTATCTGTGACCGGAATATTAATTATCGTATTTTGCCCATCTTTACGATTGGCTACAAGCTTTGCAACTGCATCTGCTGGGACTAAATCACAACTTTCTTGGATAGTTTCTGCATCGACCAAAGCAATAGTATATTTTGCACAAGCTTTTTCAAAGTCGGTTTGATAAGCGTCAACGCTGACAGCCCGGGCTCCAATATTGCGAGCAGTTTTAACTAAAAAATCAGCGTCTACATCTTTTGCGCTTTTTAGTTTAAAATTTAATACGATGGCAAAATCAGGATTCATTGATTTCTCTCCTTCAGTAGATATTATTAATAAGTTTAACCCAAAAGGTGGTAAAGATGAAAATTATTATTTCACCTGCAATGAAAATGACAGTTGATAATGACTCTTTTTCTGCAAGGACACACCCACAATTTTTAGCTCAAGCTCAAGAATTAGCTGCTTTTCTAAAAAAATGCAGTTTTAACGAATTACAAAAAATTTGGCAATCTAGTGATCGTACAACTAAAGAAGGTCAAAGACAAATTCAAACTCTAAACTTGAGTCAAAAAGCTGGCTTAACTCCTGCGATTATTTCCTATTCTGGCATTCAGTATCAATATATGGCTCCCGACCTGTTCACTAAACCCGCCCTGTCTTATTTGCAAGAGAATGTCCGTATATTATCAGGTCTGTACGGTGTTTTGCGACCTTTTGATGGCGTGTGGCCATACAGATTGGAAATGAAAAACAAGGTAAAGGGGTTTAAACAGCCTAATTTATACCGATTTTGGGGCACGACAATTGCGGACAATCTTTTTGATGAAGATCAGATACTCATTAATTTGGCTTCTAAAGAATATTCGCGCAATGTTACTCCATACGTTAAGAATGGCAGACAGATGATTACTGTTGATTTTCAAGAAAGGAAAAATGGTCAGTGGAAAACAGTTGGGGTGCATGCCAAGATGGCTCGCGGAGAAATGGTGCGCTATATTGCTGAAAACCAATTAACTGAACCGGAGCAACTGCAGGACTTTCATGATTTTGGTTTTGTGTTTGAGCCGAAAGTTAGTACTGATGACACTTATGTTTTCAGGACAAAGTTCGATTTTAAACGGCGCTAAAATTTAAGATATAGAAATGTGAGGTTATTATGCAAATTGTTTTTGTTCGCCACGGTCAGACAGATTTAAATAAAACCGGTCGTATTCAAGGTTCGGTTTTTGATCATGATTTAGATGAGACTGGTCGTGCATGTGCTGAAAAAGCTGCTGCGAATTTCGATCCTGCGGGATTTGATGTAGTTTTTTCAAGTCCTTTAAAGAGATCTTTGACAACCGCTGAAATTTTTACTAAAGGACAAAAAGAAATAAAAATTGATAAAAGGCTAACGGAAATTAATTTTGGCGAATGGGATGGTCATTTTCTTTCAGAGCTGGGGCAAAAATATCCTGATGCCATTGATCCTTGGGGCAAGGCTGCAGCTGACTATATTAAATATGCACCAAGTGGCGAATCTTTTGCAGCATTGGATAGAAGGTGCGGCAGTTTTTTAGATGATATGAAAAAGAATTATTTGACTAAAAAAGTGCTTGTATTTTGCCATGGTACTTTAATTAGAATGATGTTTGCCCACTATTTTACGCATGGTGACATGAAGTATTTTGAAACCATGGATAATTGTGCTTTAGCAAAAGTTTCCTATCTTAATGGTATTCCCCGGGTAAATTATTATAACCGTATTTTAACTTTTGAATAGCGTACTAAGCCTCATTGAAGAGGCTTTTTTTTATGAAAACAATTATTCGAGCATTATAATTGACCACTAAAAATAAATGAACTATTATTTTTATAAAGTGACACTGTGTCACTTACTACAAAAGGAGATGATTAGGAAAATGGCTAAGTCGACTTTTATTAACTTGCCTGCTGGTAAAAAGAAAAAAATTGAAAGTGCATTGTTAAAAGAATTCAGCAGCTATCCTTTGGCAAAAGCACAAGTAGCGCGAATAGTGAAAGAAACAGGCATCGCACGCGGGGCTTTTTACAAATATTTTGTTGATTTAGAAGATGCATACCATTATATGTATGAATTAGCTCTAAAAAGTATTCATTTGCCCATAAAAATAAAAACACAGTTTGATGCACAACAATATTATGACAATGTTGTGCATTTTATTGAAGAAATGCAGGCAAGTACATATGCGGGATTAATAAAAATGCATATCTTGTATAACGAAAGTTCACCTGGTCATCCTTTTACACCAAAAATACTAGCTGGATTAGATCCGCAGAATTGGAGTGCAATGGTGCTCAGTCATGCCACCATTCGCTTAGTATTAACAAATCCAGTTCAAAAAAAGGCAATTATGACTCGTTTTAAAGCGAGCTTGGAACTGTTAAACAAAGGAAAGAATTAATGTTTTTAGCAATTAAAGAAATAAAAAGAGAGAAACTACGTTATGGGTTAATAATCTTAATGATTTTTTTGATTAGTTATCTCATATTTGTCTTATCGGCACTAGCAACTGGCTTGGCCAGTGAAAATACGCAGGCACTTGAATCTTGGGATGCTCAAAAAGTAGTCTTAAATAAAAATGCTAACGTAAGCATGAGTCAGTCATTTCTAACAAAAAATGATTTAAAAAAAGCAACACTGTCTAAAGATGAAGCTTTATTGGGTCAAATTCCAGTGGTAGTTAAGAAAGCCGGACGTCCTCAAATTTCAGCACAATTTATTGGAGTTAAAAAGAAACAGTTTATTTATCATGATCAGGAACTTATTGCGGGTAGAAAAGCAAAAAAGAATTATGAGGTGGCTGTTGACCAGGCGTTTGAAACCAAAGGGTACAAATTGGGCGACAAGCTTGCACTTAACGGCTCAAGCAGAAAGTACAAGATTGTAGGTTTTGTTAAAAATGCGAAAATTAATATTGCTCCAATTATTTACGGGACATTGCAGTCTTGGAAAAAATTGCGGCAAGGGATGCCAACTTTAGAGGTTTCAGCTCTAATTTCTCGTAATCATAACTACAAGTATAATTATAAAGATAGCAAAACGTATCCCATTGACCAATTTATTAAAAAGCTCCCAGGATATACAGCACAAAATATGACTTTTGAATTGATGATCGGATTTTTATACATTATTTCATTAATTATAATCGCAGTTTTCCTATACATTTTAACAATGCAAAAAATGCATAACTATGCGGTCATGCGTGCTCAGGGGATTCCCAGCAGCACTTTAGTAAAAGCAACCGTTAGCCAGGCAATTATATTGGTCCTTGCTGGATTAGTCATTGGCTTGGCAGCAATGTTTGTGACAGTTAAGGTTTTACCGGCCGCAGTTCCCATCAGCTTCACGCCAAGAATCATTCTGACCAGTACAGTAGGTTTGTTGTTAACGGCAATTATCGGCAGCTTAATTCCAATCAGATCAATTTTAAAAGTAGATCCGGCACAGGCAATAGGTGAATAATATGGCAATTATCGAATTAAAAAATGTTCAAAAAGTTTATGGTACTGAAGCTGCACAAGTTGTTGCTCTTAAAAATATCAATTTTAAAGCTAACTTAGGTGAAGTGGTTTTAATTATGGGCCCTTCAGGAGCAGGTAAAAGCACCTTTTTAACAATAGCTGGTTCTTTGCAAAAACCAACTACAGGAGAAGTTATTGTCAATGGTCAGAATATTGCACGTATTTCAGCAAAAGCAAGTGATCATTTACGACTAACGCAGCTGGGTTTTGTATTGCAGGCTTATAATTTAGTTCCTTTTTTAAAAATTAGAGAGCAGTTCGAACTGGTTAATAAGGTAAAGAAAAAAGGCAATATCAGTCAAGAAAAATTACAGGAATTATTAAAGCAGCTTGGTATCAGCTCTTTACTTGATAAATATCCGAGTGAATTATCGGGCGGTCAGCAGCAACGGGCAGCAATTGCTCGTGCACTTTATGCTAATCCTCAAATTTTGCTGGCTGATGAGCCTACTGCTTCACTTGACAGTGAAAATGTGGCAGAAGTAGGGCAATTGTTTAAAAAACTGGCGAAAAATTATAATAAGGCGGTTTTGTTGGTAACGCATGATCCAAGATTAAAGCAATATGCAGACCATATTTATGAGATGATGGATGGAAAAATAAAGCAAGAAATTTAGTTATTAAATTTAACAAATAAAAATAACAATATAAAAAATAACCATGAAAATCATTTTGATTAAAAGCGAGAAATCAATTAATCTTTTAAGCTGGTAGTAATTTTATTATTTGTAATAATTTTAGTTTAATATTAATAATGTTATTAATTAAAATTATTTTTAAAAAGTTTAAATTTTACAGAAAATCCTTAATTCTTTTGTGTTAGAAAAAAGTACTTTGCCCTTGACAAAGTACTTTTAAATTTACTATTCTTATTAGTGAAAAGATGATGTTATTTTTTATAGTAAGATTACAAATGTAATTAAAAGTAGAATTATTAAATTGTTTTTTAACTGCTTGAGTAAATTACTAGGAAATAATGATTTCTTTGCTAAAATAACAAAAAGGTATTTTTGAGTATATGCTTCAGTTTGGTATAATTTTTATTTTATTTATTATCGGTACGAGTATACTATATAACTGAGTAAAGCTATTCATGTAGAGGTAAAGCAATGAATGATATCCCCGAAGATAAATCGATTAAGTTATCAACCGATTACCAAAACCATAGTATTAATATGACTTTCTCAGACAATTTAACAGACGACTCTGAGCGAGGCTATATTCTTTCCGCTGCTTTCTTTTCCTATTGTGCTGCGCAAGGCTTAAGCAAAGAAGAAGTGAATGGCATGGTTTCGACTTATTATGATGAGTTTTTAAATTATGGAGATTAATTGACTCATTTCAAATATTTGTCTAAATGAAGTTTTGATAGTAGTAATACTGTCTCTAGAAAACTGGTTTATAAATAGTACGTTTAAAGTTAATCAAGGAAAAACCAAAATGGCTAGAAAAAAAGAAATAGGAAAAAATAAGATATTAAGTATTGCCTACAAAATGGTTGTTAAAGATGGTATTGGGAGTTTAACTGCTCGCAATATTGCTAAGGCTGGTCATTTTTCTACTCAACCGTTGTATCTTGAGTTTAATAGTATGGAAGATTTACGCAAAGAGGTTTTGCGTAAAATTGCGGACAACTTAAAGAATAATATTTTACAAAAAAGTTACACTGGTAAGCCATTGATTGATATGGATTTATCGTATATTGATTTTGCTAAGGAAGAAGAAAATCTTTTCAGGGCGATGTTTGTTGACGGTAAATTTGGTAGTAAAATTATAGCCGATACATTAATTAATTTTGGTATTGAAAAATTTAAGGAGCAATATCCAGATAGTAATTATTCCGAAGATAGAATTAGAAGTGTCGTTATTGCTAACTGGATTACTACCAGTGGTATTGCCTCATTAATAGTTAATAAAATTGCAACATTTTCGCAAACACAAATTATAAATGTTTTAACAGCCCAGATTAACGACGCAATCTTAAATGATTGGCTAAGCAAAACAAATAAGATTTCATTATTTGATACTAATGAAGTCAAAAGCAAAAAATAAACCTAATCCATTATTATTAAAGGATTTATTGGTAGCAAGCAGGTATTAAATTATTAAAACTACCTGAAAGCAGAAACATGTTAAAAAGGTACGGATATGCTATAATTAGTACAGAAATTAGTTTCCTGAAAGGTGGTTTTTATGAAAATCCTTGCATTATCTGGCTCAAATGCCAATAATTCATTTAATGAGGCATTGCTTAAATTTATTTCTAAGCATTTTGCCGACAAGTATGATTTTAAGTTTGCAACTGTTAAAGGGTTGCCAATGTTTAAAGAGGGTGAAGATGCTCCTGAAGCAATCCAAACCTTGAGTAAAGAAATTGAAGACGCTGATTTAGTTTTAATCGGTTCCCCTGAGCAACAACACTCTGTTACCAGTGCGTTAAGTAGTGCACTTGAGTGGTTATCCTGTGTAACTCACCCATTTAAGGGCAAGCCAGTTGCTATTGTTTCAACCTCACCAATGCCACAAGGTGCATCTCGTTCACAAAGTCGTTTGAAGAGTTTGTTGACTGCGCCAGGCTTTGGCGCTAAAGTCTTTAACGGTGATGAATTCATGATGGGTGTTGCACCAACACAATTTGATGATAATGGTGACTTAAAAGATGAGTCAACCGTTAAATTCTTAGGTCAATTTTTCGATGAAGTTGATAGTTGGTACGCACAAGTAACTAAGTAGGAGGGCCGAGAATGAAAATATTAGCAATTGTTGGTACAAATGCATCTTTTTCATATAATCGTTTTTTAGCACAATTTATTGCTAAGCGTTATAGTGATAAAGCAGATATTGAAGTAAAAGAAGTCGATAAATTGACGCCTTTCTGCAGAACAGAAATGGCTGATGACACGATTAAGGCCTGGATTGAAGACGTTAAGAGTGCTGATGGTATAGTAATCACTACTCCTGAATATGATCATACTATTCCTGCTGTTTTAAAGAGCAGTCTTGAATGGTTAGGTTCACATGCAGGTCCTAATGTTATGAAGATGAAGCCAGTTGCTGTTGCCGGTGCATCTTATGGTTCACAAGGTACTGGTCGTGCTCAAGAAGATATGCGTGAAATTTTGCTTTCACCTGATATGAGTGCAAATGTTTTGCCAGGAAACGAAGTTTTGATTGGTCAAGCTCCAGATAAGTTTAACAAAGAAACTGGTGAGTTGACTGATGAAGCAACTATTAAGCAGTTAGATGGCATGATGGATAACTTCTTCAAGTTTGTTGAGCAAGCACATAAATAAACTTTTGCCAGTTTAACTGGCAGAGAGTAAAATAACCGGATAGGAGCATCCTATCCGGTTATTTTTAATGTGAAAGGAAGTTGGCATGACTGAACCTGTTGTTTTACCTGTAAAATCTGTGCGAAATCCCCGTGACTTGGGTGGCTATATTGGCTTAGACGGCCACAAAATTAAAAGTCATCGCTTATTGCGTACGGGCAACATAAGTAAAATAATTCCAAAAGATGAAAAATTTTTGCTTGATTATGGTCTGACTAGAATTATCGATTTGCGTTCTCCAGCTGAGTGCAAGGCTAGTCCCGACCAAAAAATACCAGGTGTTGACCATTACGAATTTCCATTGTCAGTCGATGACAATACTGGTGGCAACGGACTAGACATGAGTATAGATTTTGAGCATTATCGCCATGATCAATATGCTGGCTTCTATACTATGTGTCAGAGATATCATGACCATGTCAGCAATAAATTTTCTCAGAATAGTATTCGTCAAATCATTAATTTGATTGCTGCTACGACAGAGGGTTCTGTTTTATACCATTGTTCGGAAGGTAAAGACAGAACAGGATTAGTAACTGTAATATTGCTTTACATTTTAGGAGTAGATTTAGAGACGATTCGACAGGATTATCTTTATTCGAATTTGATGCTCAACGATTACCGCAAAGTTCGTGATGAACAATTTAAAAAAGCCGGAGAAAATGATAAGTTTCGTGCTAACATGCGTATTTTAGGTTCAGTAGCAAATGCGTATATTGATACGAGCTTGATTACAATCAATGAAAACTATGGCGATATTGATTCTTATATTTATAAACAATTAGGAATTGATGAACAGATGCAGGAAAAAATAAGAGAAAACTATTTGGAGAAGTAGGGATAAAATCAATGATAAAAAATTTAGCTTTAGAACAACAAGTGGGACAACATCATGCTTTAGGCACATCAATAACTTTACAAATCTTTGGAGCACTGGATAAAAGCGTCATTAATGATTCTTTTACTTTGATTGATCATTATGAAGATCTGTTAACAGTTAATCGTGATGAATCTGAAGTTATGGATGTAAACCATGCGGCTGGTAAACATCCCGTGCAAGTTTCCAGTGGTACCTATGATTTGATCAAATTGGCAGTAGAAGAGAGCCGAAAAAATTTTGGCTTTAATGCTTTAATTGGTCCAGTCGTTAAACTATGGGCGATTGGTTTTAAGGATGCCCATGTTCCAACTGATGTTCAGATTAAAGAAAGGATGAAACTGATTGACCCGTTTAGCGTTGACTTAAATGATGCTGATCAAACCGTCTTTTTGAAAAAGTCAGGAATGGAATTAGATCTTGGCGGTATTGCTAAAGGCTGGATTGCGGATCGTATCAAAGATTTCTGGATGGCCTATGGCGTTCATGCCGGAATTATCAACCTTGGCGGAAATATTTTACTTGTTGGTGACTCTCCTAAACGGACTAGTGGTCAGTGGTCAGTAGGAGTGCAGGATCCTAAAGAACCTCGTGGCAATAATATAGCTTCGGTAATGGTGCCACAATGTTCAGCTGTTACTAGTGGTACCTATGAACGATATCTAGAAGTTGACGGTCATAAATACCACCACTTAATTGACCCTAGGACCGGCTATCCTGTTGAAACAAATTTAGCTGGAGTCACTACTTTTACCAGGTACTCAGTTGAAGCAGAAATTGAATGCAAAAGGCTGTTTTTTGCAGGAAAGCCCATTGCCGGTTGGCATGATGATCCTGATCGCATCGGAGCTGTTTTTGTATATAATGATGAGCACGTTGAGTATGATAATTTTCAAAAGTAGTAAATAAAAAGGTGCCCAAAGGAAGGCACTTTTTTTGTTACATTATGTTTTTATCTTAAAAGATAACGATAAAGAAGTCATTTTTAATTTTATAAAAACAAAAACAGCTTTTAACCAACAGGCAAAAGCTGAGTTCTGATCTTAATTATTTTAAGCTGCAGTTCGACTAATACTAAAAATGCTGTTAAACAGACCATTGGATAAACCTGGCGTATTGTAAATAATGAAACGGATAAATGATGAATCAAGAGTCTGCTGGATAAACCACGGGTTTTGCAAGGCATTTAACATAGACAAAATAATATAAACGAAAAAATAACTGGCAAAAAAAGACGCGACAGCACCTAATACGCTATCTAGTAAATTACCAAAATTAGTTGCATGAGGATTTTTATTTGGCATCCATCCCTTAAAAATCTTAACCACCATTTTGCCGATAAAGACAATAACGAAAAAGGCTAAAAAACGGAAAAGCATCAAATTGGTTCCGGGAGTTAATGTGGTTTGAATATTTTGTCCCGTGATCTGACTATAAAGCCAATTGCCGACAGGATTTTGAAAAAGTATTGCTGCAATGAATACAATGGCAGAAAAAACCAAATTGATGATTAGTCTGGTAAAGCCTGTTTGAAATCCTTTATAAGTTTTTAGTGCCAAATAAGCCAGAACAATTAAAGTAATAATCATATTAATCTCCTTTGACGATATTATAGCTTAATTTATGCGTTTAGACTTTGACGATAGTCAAAAAATATTCCATAATTAAAGGGATGCATTGACTTTACAATAAGCCATTTTTAGCGTTAAATTTAAAGGGTGTGAAACAAGGTTTCACGGGTGAAAAATGAATCCTGAACAGTTTGTCCAAGAATTATCAAAACGTAATTTTAAATTAAATGAAAATCAAATCAACCAATTTAACCAATACTTTACCAGTCTGATTGAGACTAATAAAAAAGTTAATCTAACACGAATAACAGAAAAAGATGATGTTTACTTAAAACATTTTTTTGACAGTATTACTCCTCTTTTTACGTTTGGCGAAATATTTACGAAATCTCAGACTTTGTGTGATGTTGGTGCAGGAGCAGGCTTTCCTTCAATTCCTTTAAAAATTATGGTGCCTGAATTACGAGTAACAATAGTTGATTCTCTTGGCAAAAGACTGAACTTTTTGCAGGAATTAGTCACTCAACTGGACTTGAAGAATGTTGCTTTAGTTCATGGACGCGCAGAAGATGTTGGACAAAATAAGCAGTATCGTGAGCAGTTTGATATTGTAACTGCCCGTGCTGTTGCCAATATGGCTGTGTTGAGTGAATATTGTTTGCCACTAGTTAAGAAAAATGGCAATTTTATCGCTCTTAAAGGACCAAAAGCCGAAGATGAATTAAATTCCAGTCAAAAAGCCTTAAAAACTTTAGGTGGCAAGACAACTGCTGTAAAAGAATTGCAATTGCCTCATAGCAGTGAAGACCGCACGCTGATTTTGGTGAAAAAAGTGCAGGCCACACCTAAAAAGTACCCGCGGCAGGCGGGCACACCACACCGTAAACCAATTCAATAAACAGGGGGACTCAAAATGTCATTATTTTCTTCTTTGCGTCATCATGAAGAAATACCTAAAAATAAACAAGTTCAAGATATTGAACTAAGTAAAATTAAACCTAATTCATATCAGCCACGGCATGAGTTTTCTGAAGAATCAATTCGTGAATTAGCAACGACTTTAGATAAAGATGGCTTGCTTCAGCCTATTATTGTGCGTGAAAAGGGCGATGAATATGAAATTGTTGCTGGTGAACGCAGATTGCGGGCCGCAAAACATCTAGCTTGGGAAAAAATTCCGGCTATCGTAAACAATATGGATGATAGTCAAGCTGCTTCATTAGCTTTAATAGAAAACCTGCAAAGAGAAGATTTAAATCCGATTGATGAAGCACAAGCCTATAATAACCTCATGAAGTTAAATAATTTAACTCAAACAACTTTGGCTCAAAATATTGGCAAGTCGCAATCTTATGTAGCGAACAAGTTGCGCCTTTTAAAGTTAACGCCTAAGGTGCAGAGCTATTTAGCCAGTGGAGAAATTTCTCCTCGTCATGGACGCTGTCTAGTCGGACTTAGTGAAAAAGATCAAAGCCGCGTTCTCGATGAAATTTTGGCTCATAACCTTAATGTGAGCGACACCGAAAAAATAGTTAAAAATGTAGAACAATATTTTGCCGGTAAAAGTGCTATGGATAAAGAAAAAGAGCAGGCTGAAAGAACAAGACGAGCAGCCAATCGAATTCCCAAAGACCTAAAAGTGCAGATTAATACGATTAAAAAGGCAATAAAGCTTGCACAGCAGTCAGGTATTAAGGTTAAGTTTAAGGAAAATAACGATCCTGATGATTATATGATTACTATAGAATTAAAAAGAAAGTAGGAAGGCATGGAAAATATGGTGAGTGTAATTTCGGTTGCTAACCAAAAAGGTGGCGTTGGCAAGACGACCACAACTATTAATTTAGCGGCTTCGATTGCGGAACGCGGATATCAAGTCTTAATTGTGGACATTGATCCGCAAGGTAATGCAACCTCTGGCTTGGGAATAGAAAAATCCGAGATTGATCAAGATATTTATAGTGTTTTGATTAATGATGTTCCGCTTAAAGATACGATTTTCCATACCTCGACTAATCGCTTGGATTTAGTTCCGGCAACTATTAATTTATCAGGTGCTGAAACAGAATTGATTAGTATGATGGCACGTGAAACTCGCTTAAAATCTGCTTTAGATTCAATTAGTGGCAATTATGATTTTATCTTTATTGATTGTCCACCTTCTTTAGGGCAATTGTCGATAAATGCATTTACAGCATCGGATTCAATTTTAATTCCGGTTCAAAGTGAGTATTATGCAATGGAAGGTCTGAGTCAGTTGCTTAATACGATTCGTTTAGTACAAAAACACTTTAACAAAGACCTTGGAGTTGAGGGAGTTTTACTGACTATGCTGGATGCCCGGACTAATCTGGGCGCTGAAGTTGTTAAAGAAGTACGTTCCTATTTTTCTGATAAAGTTTATAAAACTATTATCCCGAGAATTACCAAATTGGCGGAGGCACCTAGTTATGGGGAAGCAATTACTGAGTATGCGCCAAATTCTCGTGGTGCCGAAGTTTATGATGATTTAGCTAAGGAGGTGTTGAAGAATCATGGCAAGAAACTCAAGAAGTAAAGATACAAAAAAACATGGTGGCCTGGGTCGCGGAATTGAAGCCTTGTTTGAAGATGAGCCGCAGATTGAAGACAATGAGGAAGAAATTCAGGATTTAAACTTAGGCGATATCAGACCTAACCCATATCAGCCACGCAAAAATTTTGATGATAAGTCTCTTAAAGAGCTGGCTGATTCAATTAAAGAAAACGGGGTTTTTCAACCGATAATCGTTCGTCAGTCAGTTAAGGGCTATGAAATTATCGCTGGTGAACGCAGGTTTCGTGCCTCAAAACTAGCCAAAAAGACTACAATACCTGCCATTGTGCGTGACTTTAGTGAAAGCCAAATGATGGAAGTTGCGGTTCTGGAAAACTTGCAACGTGAGGATTTAACACCGCTTGAAGAAGCCCAGGCAT
Organism: Lactobacillus huangpiensis; assembly: GCF_019972815.1. Classification (GTDB taxonomy): domain Bacteria; phylum Bacillota; class Bacilli; order Lactobacillales; family Lactobacillaceae; genus Lactobacillus; species Lactobacillus huangpiensis. The sequence continues at coordinate 69,113 of NZ_BPPA01000005.1, read as the reverse complement.
ATGAAATGCTGCAAAAAAACTTAGGCTTAACTCAAGAAGAAGTTTCAAAAAGAATGGGCAAATCCCGTCCTTATATTGCAAATTACTTGCGTTTGCTTACTTTACCAAGCAAGACAAAGCATTTGCTTCAGCATGGTGATCTTTCAATGGGTCAGGCCAGAACGCTTTTAGGTTTAAAAAACAAAGACAAGATTGATGAAGTAGCAAAACAAGTGGTTAAAGAAGGAATGCCAGTGCGCAAAGTTGAGGCACTGGTCGCCAATCTTAATGCTAAAAAGCCACGCAAAAAGACAGTGCAGAAGTCACCTTTTATTCGTGCTACTGAACATCAGCTGGCTAATAAGTTGGGTTCAACTGTCAATATTTCTGAAAGTAAAAAGGGCAGTGGTCATTTATCTATTGGCTTTTCTTCAATTGCCGAATTAAACAGAATACTTGACGTGTTGGGAGTCGATCTTGATGAATAAAGAAATTTCCTATAGTTTAGCGGACACGGTACTGATGAAAAAACCTCATGCCTGTAAAACTAATGACTGGGAGATTCTACGCTTAGGAGCAGATATCAGGTTAAAATGTATGGGCTGCGGCCACATCGTAATGATGCCGCGTTCAAAATTTACGCATAATTTTAAAAAAGTTTTAACTAAGGCGAATGATCCGGTCAACACTAAAAATGAGCTTTATGTGCCTAAAAATGAAATAGCACAACCGCACTTTAATCAAGATAATAACTGATTTTGTTTTAGAAAGAGGATAAAAAATGTCACTAACTGCTGGGATTGTTGGGCTGCCTAATGTTGGTAAGTCGACTTTGTTTAACGCAATTACTAAAGCGGGAGCGGAAATGGCCAACTATCCGTTTGCTACGATTGAACCGAATGTTGGTATGGTTGAGGTTCCAGACAAGAGACTTGCTAGAATTCAGGAATTGATTCCCGCTAAAAAAATAGTTCATACCACTTTTGAATTTACTGATATTGCCGGCTTGGTTAAGGGAGCTTCAAAAGGAGAAGGTTTGGGTAATAAATTCCTGGAAAATATTCGCCAAACTGACGCGATCATTCATGTTGTGCGTGCTTTTGAAGACGACAATATCACTTCAGTTACTGGTAAAGTAGATCCGGAAGAAGATATCAATACTATTAATCTGGAATTAGCAATCGCTGACTTAGATGCCGTTAATCGTCGGATTAGCAAGGTGAAAAAGATTGCCCAGCAAAATGACAAGGAAGCTAAAGCTGAATATAACGTTTTGCAAAAGATTAAACCGGTTTTGGAAGAGGGTCGCGCCGTTCGCTCAATCAAATTCAATGAAGATGAACAAAAAATTGTTAAGGGCTTGTTCTTGCTAACTGATAAACCAGTTATTTATGTAGCTAATATTGCTGAAAATTCAATGGCCGATCCCGAAAAAGATCAATATTATCAAATTGTTAAAAAACATGCAGAAAGTGAAAATGCTGAGTGTCTAGGAATTTCTGCAGCTACTGAAGAAGAAATTGCTGGTTTAGATGATGATGAAAAAGCCGAGTTTTTAGAAGCTGAAGGGGTAACTGAGTCAGGTCTTGACCGTTTAATCCGAGCAGCTTACCATATTTTAGGACTAAGAACTTTCTTCACAGCTGGTGGTCCTGAGACTCGTGCTTGGACTTTTCATAAGGGGATGAAAGCACCACAAGTTGCTGGAGTTATCCATTCTGATTTTGAACGTGGATTTATTCGCGCAGAGGTAGTTTCATACACTGATTTAGACAAATATGAAACCATGCAGAAAGTTAAAGAAGCTGGTAGGTTGCGTCTTGAAGGGAAAGACTATGAAGTTCAAGATGGCGACATTATTGAATTTAGATTTAACGTTTAGGAAATAATAATGGCAGAAAAGAAAACTGAAGCACAAGCTAAAATAGATACTAACAAGCAGGAAAAATTAAAGGAAAAAGTAATCAATCAAAATATAGATGATGAAGTCAAACAAATGCAGCCTGCCGAGTTGCGTAAACAACTTAGCAATAAAAATTCTGATTATGTTTTTCGCTTGCAAAAAGAACTTGAAGCACAAGGTAAAATGAGTCGTGAAGAGGCTCAAAAAAGAGTAGATGCGCTCTTGAATGATTTAATAATTGCACAGCGTCATGGTCAACCGGCCAGTACATATTACGGCATGTCACCTAAATTAAAAGCTGCTGACATATTAAAACCCAAAAAGAAGAAAGCTTCAGATATTCCGTTTTGGCAATATGCCACGGATAATGCCCTGTTTTATGTAGCTTTGCTATTTGGTCTTTTTGGCTTAATTGGTTTATTCCAAAAGAACAACAAATATAATTCAGAGATGGGTGCCTTAACTTTGTTGATTGTTGGTGCTGCACTGGGCGTTTTTATGACGAAGTATAATGAATGGGTTTTACCTAATGGCAGTAAAAATCGCAAGATCCCCTGGTCAAAATTAATTTGGGGTTTTATTTCAATGATGGCACTGCTCTTTATCTGCTTTGGCGTTTTATCTCTGAGAGTGTTACAAATTATAAATCCAGTTTTACCTGGAATATATAATTTAATAATTGCTGCGGTGGTATATGGTATTCGCTGGCTTTTCCGTCGACATTATCAAATTATCGGCTCTGCATTTTCACCAGCTGATAGGAGTAAATAGGTGATTTTTGTCAAGAAAAGAGCTATACTTAGATAACTATATGTTTTAAAGGATAAATAGATTTATTATGAATCTATTTATCCTTTTTAAACTGAATACACGTTTAAAAATAACGCATTAATAAATTAGAAAGAGGTATTTAATGATTAACACGCTGAGTAAATCGATTAGGCAGTATAAAAAATTGTCTTTGCTGTCGCCATTATTTGTTACTGGTGAAGTTATCATTGAAATGTTAATACCGTATTTAGTAGGTATTTTAATAGATAATGGCATTATGAAAGGGAACATGTCATATATTACTAAAACAGGTGTGATTTTACTTGTATTAACGGTCGTTTCTCTTATCTTGGGTGCCAGTGCCAGCTACGCCTCTGCTCATGCTGCTGCTGGTTTTGCATCAAACCTGCGTAAAGATATGTTCTATCATGTGCAAGACTATTCATTTGAAAATATTGATAAATTTTCCAGTGCCAGTCTGGTGACGAGAATGACTACTGACGTTAATAACATTCAGATGTCTTACCAAATGCTGATTAGAATTGCGGTCAGAGCACCAATGATGCTATTGGTTTCAATTATTATGTCGATAATTGTCAGCCCTCGTCTATCACTTGTGTTTGTCGTGATAGCACCTATTTTTGTTATTCTTTTAGGTCTGGTCATTAAAAGTGCCAGCAAGTATTTTCCCAAAATCTTTCGTGGTTATGACCGCATGAACCAAGTTGTCAGGGAAAATGTTCGTGGTATTCGTGAAGTTAAGACCTATGTGCAAGAAGAAGCACAAACCGTTAAATTCAAAAAAGCAGCTGGTTTTATTTATAAACTTTTTGCTACAGCTCAAAAAATTATGTCTCTCAATTCTATGATTGTTATGGCTGTTTTAAATATTTCTAATTTAGCTTTTTGTTGGTTTGGCGCTAAGGAAATAGTTGGCGGAAGTTTACAAACTGGTCAATTAATTTCAATGTTTTCCTATTCAAACTCAGTTCTGGGCAGTTTAAATATGTTAGCTATGATCATCACACAGTTGGTAGTTTCTGGAGCTAGTGGTAACAGAGTTGCCGCTGTTATTAATGAAAAGCCATCAATTGAAAATCCACGAAAACCACTAAAACATATTAATAATGGTGAAGTGATTTTTGATCACGTAAACTTTAAATATGATCCTGATGATAAGGATTTAGCTTTAAGCAACATCAATTTAAATATCAGACCTGGTGAAACAGTAGGTGTAATTGGTCGTACTGGGGCTTCTAAATCGACATTGGTATCTATGATCCCGCGGCTTTATGATACCGATTCAGGAGCTGTGCGCGTATCAGGACATAACGTTAAGTCTTATGATTTAAAGACGCTGCGTGATAATGTTGCCATGGTTTTACAAAATAATGTCCTGTTTTCTGGAACTATCAAAGAAAATCTTAAATGGGGCAATGAAAATGCAACTGATGATGAGATTATAGCAGCTGCTAAAATTGCTCATGCTGACGATTTTATTCGTGAAATGCCTGATCAATATGATACTGTGGTTGAACAAGGCGGTAATAATGTTTCTGGTGGTCAAAAACAGAGAATTACTATTGCACGTGCTCTTTTGAAAAAGCCAAAAATCTTGATTTTAGATGATTCTACTTCTGCAGTAGATACGCAGACTGAACGTCAAATTCGGGAAGCTTTAGCACAGAATATGCCTGATACTACTAAGATTATTATTTCACAGAGAATTGTGTCAATTAAGGATGCTGACCGTATAATTGTAATGGATGAAGGCAAGATTCAAGACATTGGAACTCATGAAGAGTTGATGAAACGCAATGATCTGTACAGCTCAATCGCTAAGTTTCAAGAAGAACAGAAGAAGTAGGTGATTAATTTGGATAAAGCAGTAGAAAACAAAAATAGCCAAAATATTGATAAGCGTTCCACAATCTTATGGCGCCTGCTTAAATTAGTTGCCAGTACTAGTCCCTGGATGCTCGTTGCTTCGACGATTGCCATAATTTTAACAGCCGCAGCCAATGTTTTAGGATCACTATTTATTGAACGTCTGATTAATGTTTATATTATTCCGTTAACTAAGGAAGCACAGCCAAATTTTGGTCCTCTTCTACATGCAATTGCCGTTATGTTTGGGTGTTATGCTATAGGTTTTATTTCTAATTACCTTTTTGCAATGCTGATGGCAGTTTTAGCTCAAAAAGTACAATTCAGAGTGCGGATGGAAATGTTTGAGCACATGGAAATGCTTCCGATTTTGTATTTTGATGAAAATGACTACGGCGATATTATGAGTTGCTATACTAATGATATTGATACGTTGCAACAAATGATTTCGCAGTCAATTCCGCAGTTTATGAATTCAGCGTTAAACCTTATTTTCGTTTTAGGTGCGATGCTGGTTTTGAGTTGGCAATTGACTATTTTTACTTTGGTGGTTTTTGCACTTTCGATTATAATTGTGCGCTTTTTGACAGTTCGCTCTTCTCACTACTTTCAACTGCAACAAAAGGAATTGGGTGAAGTCAACGGCTACAATGAAGAAATGCTGAATGGACTCAAGGTAATTAAAGTATTTAGCCACGAACCTGAAGTTGAACAAGACTTTGATGCTTATAACGAATCGCTGAAAGTAGCATCAGGCAAAGCCCACACTTACGCTACTATTTTATTCCCTATCATGGGTAACATGGGTAACCTGCTTTACGTCTTAATTGCTGTTTTAGGCGGAGCCGTGGCAATTAATAAAATTGCACCACTTTCACTGGGTGTCATCGGTGCGTTTTTACAGTTATCTAAGCAGTTTGCAATGCCGATAGCTCAAATTTCACAACAGTTAAATTCTATTGTAATGGCTTTAGCTGGTGCGGACAGAATTTTCAAGTTAGAAGATCAGCCTGTTGAAGTTGATGATGGTGATGTTACTATTACCAAGGATGAAAATGTTAAGGGTGCTTGGCATTGGAACGTCCCACAAAAGGATGGTTCAGTAAAGAAAGTTACCGTTAAGGGACATATTGTGTTTGATCACGTTAATTTTGGCTATGAGCCAAATAAACAAATTTTGTACAATATTTCTATTGATGCTAAACCTGGTATGAAAGTTGCCTTGGTTGGTGAAACCGGTGCCGGTAAGACGACCATTTCCAACATGATTAATCGCTTTTATGAAATCAATTCGGGTACAATTACTTATGACGGTATTCCTATCAACAGAATAAAGAAAGATGATTTGCGCCATTCCTTATCAATCGTTTTACAGGATACTCATATGTTTACTGGCACCGTGATGGATAACATTCGTTTTGGTAATACTGAAGCAAGCGATGATGATGTTTATCAAGCAGCACATTTATCACATGCCGATGAGTTTATTCATCGCTTAGATGAAGGATATAAGACGATTATCGATGGCAATGGAGGCGATTTGTCTCAAGGACAAATGCAACTGCTTAGCATTGCCCGCGCAATGATTGCGGATGAACCGGTAATGATTTTAGATGAAGCAACATCAAGCATTGATACGCAAACAGAAAAACTTGTGCAAGCAGGCATGGATAATTTACTAGCCGGACGTACCAGCTTTGTCATAGCGCACCGCTTGTCTACAACTGTTAACTCTGACTTAATCCTGGTACTTGATCATGGCCATATTATTGAAGCAGGTAACCATGAACAGCTCCTAAAGAAAAAGGGTTACTACTACGAGTTGTATACTGGTAAAAAAGAAATTGAATAGAGCTTTTAAAAATATTCCCAGCCTTATTGGCTGGGAATATTTTTTTAAGTAATATCTCTAAGCAATAATTGCTTTTAAAATACCAGTTTGTGTTATGGTAAAGCAAAAGAAATTGATCATTTTAATGCTATTAATATAATCTGTTTAGTAAATTTAATGATAGAAAGCAGTAGTAAAGGAATTAAGCGATGAATCAAATTATCCAAATTTTAAGCGAACGCAGGGGAGATTTGGGCGTTGCCTTATTGCAACACCTGCAAATATCGTTAGTTTCGTTACTGATTGCAATGATAATTGCAATGCCTCTGGCTTTCTGGGCAGTAAAACACACCGGGGCTGCAGAATTTTTATTACAAATTGCTAGTATATTGCAGACAATCCCTTCATTGGCACTGTTGGGTTTGCTAATTCCCCTTGTTGGAATAGGGACAATACCTGCTGTTATTGCTCTAGTTGTATACGCCTTATTACCAATTTTTCAAAATACTTATCTGGGCTTAACTGAAATTGATCCTGCTCTTGAAGAAGCTGCAGACGCATTCGGCATGTCTCGTTTGCAAAAGTTGCTTAAAGTAGAATTGCCTTTAGCTATGCCAACAATTATTTCGGGTATCAGGACAGCACTGGTTTTAATTATTGGAACTGCCACTATGGCGGCTTTAATTGGTGCAGGTGGTCTTGGTAGTTTTATTCTATTGGGAATTGACCGTAATAATACCGCGTTAATTGTTATAGGAGCAGTATGTTCAGGGATTTTAGCGATCACGTTAAGTGCTTTGATTAAGTGGCTGGAGCATGCATCGGTTAAAACTGCTTTAGGAATTTTAAGTGTCAGCATCATATTTTTGGCCGGAAGTGGTATTTACCAAGCGGTTACCAGTCAAAAAGAAACTGTTACTATTGCTGGCAAGTTGGGTTCTGAACCAGAGATTTTGATCAATATGTATAAAGATTTAATTGAGCAAGACGATTCACATGTGCAGGTGACTCTGAAACCCAATTTTGGTAAAACGACCTTTTTATACAGTGCTTTGAAAAATGGCAAGATTGATATTTATCCTGAATTTACAGGGACCGTTTTGGAAACTTTTGCCAAATCTCCAGTCAAAACGGCAGGTCTAAGCGAAAAAGAGACTTATGAAAAAGCTAAAAAATTAATGTATAAGCAAGATAAACTAACTTTGCTTAAACCTATGGCGTATGATAATACTTATGCTTTAGCTGTCAAAACCTCTTTTAAAAATAAAAATCATTTAAAGAAAATCAGTGATTTGGCTAATATTACTAATCAGTTAAAAGGTGGCATGACTTTAGAGTTCATTGACCGTGGGGATGGTTTTAAAGGGATCAAGAAATTATACAAAATTGATTTTCCGGTTAAATCGATGGAGCCGGCCCTGCGCTATCAAGCAATAAACCAGAACAAAGTTAACGTAGTCGATGCATATTCAACTGACAGTGAGTTGCGACAGTATCATCTAAGTATTTTAAAGGATGACAAACATAACTTCCCTATTTATCAAGGTGCTCCCTTAATGAGTAATGACTTTGCAAATAAGCATCCCCAAATTGTGCATAGTTTAAATAAATTAGCAGGCAGAATTACTGAAAAGCAAATGCAGGAAATGAACTATGAAGTAAACGTTAAAAATATGGATCCGGGACAAGTTGCACATAATTTTTTAGTAAAACAGCATTTGCTTAAGGAGAAGTAAGATGACTTCAGCGATAAAATTTGATCATGTAAAAAAATCGTTTGCTGATAAAGTAGTAGTAAATAACCTTAATCTCGATGTTCAGCAAGGTGAATTGTTTGTTTTAGTTGGCAACTCCGGTAGTGGGAAAACTACATCTGTTAAAATGATTAACCGTTTGGAAGACCCAAATTCTGGCCTGGTTTTAGTTAATGAACGGCCTACTACAGAATATGATGTGCAAAAACTGCGCTGGCAAATTGGCTATGTTTTGCAGCAAATTGCACTTTTTCCCAATATGACAGTTGCTCAAAACATTACTCTGATTCCAGCGATCCAGGGTAAGAGCAAAAACCTTGATGAAACAGCTGCAAGGCTATTAGAAAAAGTGGGGCTGAATCCGCAAGAATATGCCTCAAGATATCCGCGTGAATTATCTGGTGGGGAGCAGCAGAGGATTGGAATACTGCGGGCAATTGCTTCTAAGCCGCCAATTGTCTTAATGGATGAACCGTTTAGTGCCCTTGATCCTCTTTCAAGGGCAAATTTGCAAAAACTGGTTGTTGACTTGCATCAACAGCTTCATAACACCATTATATTTGTCACTCATGATATGAATGAGGCGCTGCTTTTAGCGGACAGGATTGGTATTATGAAAGATGGGCAATTATTGCAGGTGGACAAACCAGAAGAGATTTTAAGACATCCTGCAAATGACTTTGTAAGAGACTTTTTTAAAGGCAGTTTGGGCAATAACTTATACGAAACGCCTTTGAGGCAGGCGGCTTTATTTAATAAATATAAAAAAGATGCTTTAAAGTCACTACCTGATATGATGGTAATTAGTGAAGAAGAAACTATCGCCAGGTTGTTGCAGCTGTTGTGCGATCATGAAGCAGTGGCAGTGCAAAATCAAAATAAGGAACTTTTAGGATATATTGATCGGCAGTGGATAGTGGAGTATTTAAATGGTATTAGTAATTTAAACTAAGAAAGCAAGCTGGAAAAATCCAGCTTTTTTAATAAAATAATAAAGTTATGCTTGAATATTAGTAGTTTGTTACAAAATTGTCTAAAATATTAGACATAGATTCTGCTACACTATATTTAGTAGAATAGAAAAACAAAACGAATATAATCAATAAGTAAAAAGAAGGGAAATTAGCCCTATGAAAATTTTAGTTGTTGACGACGATAAAGAAATCGTCGAACTGTTAAGTATTTATCTCAAAAATGAAGGTTATACCCCGGTTGTTGCATATAGTGGCAAGGAAGCAATTACGAAATTAACTACCACTCCGGATATTGCTTTGATGATCTTAGATGTCATGATGCCTAATATGAGTGGGATTGATGTTATCAAGGAAGTTCGTAAAGATTCTGACATTCCTATTATCATTGTGTCTGCTAAGACGGGGGACATGGATAAAATCCAGGGTTTGATTACGGGTGCGGATGACTATGTGTCAAAGCCATTTAATCCATTAGAGGTTATGGCGCGAGTTCGTTCGCTTTTACGTCGCAGTCAAAAACAGGTCAAAGATGATGAACCTGACATTCTTGAAGTTGGACCGCTTATTATTAACCGTGATTCACATGAAGTTAAAACAATTGATGGCAAAGATATTCAGTTAACTGCTTTGGAATTCGGTATTCTGTATCTTCTTGCCAGTCACCCTAATCGTGTATTTTCTGCTGATGAAATTTTTGAACGGGTTTGGCAACAGGAATCGATAGTTTCTGCTAAAACCGTTATGGTGCATGTTTCGCACTTGCGTGACAAGATTCAAACGGCCACAGGCGGCGAAGATATTATTCAGACTGTTTGGGGTGTAGGCTATAAAGTTGAGGCTTAGCTAGATGAAAAAAGAAAGGGTCAAGCTGACAGCTGCTGAAAAAAGCGAGTTGTTTGCTGAAGGCGTTATAACGGTTATTTTGCTGTTATTGTTAAACCTATCGGTGATTATTTTAATCAACTTGACAATTTTACAAAATAAAAACCTGGTTAACGGTATTTATTTTTTAAAAAAGACCATTACTTTTGCTGGTGGACGCCATTTATGGTCTTGGCAAAATACCTTTATTATTTTTATGGGTATTGGCGATTTAATCGTGCTCTACTGGCGCTTAATTCGGCGTTATCATCAAATGCAGTTAAGACACGTTATTTCTGAACTGCATTATATTGCAAAGGGACATTTTGATCATACAATTTCTTTTAAAGTCAAAACAGACTTACAAAAAGTAATTGATTCGATTAATTCATTAGTTGATAGTACAGTCAACGCAATCAATGAAGAAAAGGCGATTGAAAAATCTAAAGATGAACTGATCAGTAATGTTTCTCATGATATCAGAACGCCCTTAACTTCTATCATTGGATATTTAGGATTACTTAAATCGGGGGTGTCAGATCCAGCAGATCAGCAAAAATATCTTAATATCGCGTATATGAAAGCTGAACAAATGAAGTCTCTGGCTCATGATCTGCTTGAGTATACAACGTTAAAATCAACAAGTACCAAACTAAATCTGTCTTCTTTACATATTTTTTCTATGCTGGAACAGGTGGCAGCGGGATTTGAATTTGAAGGTCAAGAAAAAGGGATAGTATTTAATATTGAAGCAAGACCTAAGAATTTAACGATTGAAGCCGATGCAGAAAAGTTAGTACGTGTTTACAATAATCTCATCACTAACGCTTTGAAATATGGTACAGGGGCAACACAAATTAATTTGATTGCTAATTTGGTCAACAACAATGAAGTGGAATTACGGGTAGAAAACAATGGTGCCCAAATTCCTGAAGAGTCGTTAAAAAAAATATTTGAACGGTTCTATAGAGTAGAAGGATCTCGGAATACTAAAACAGGTGGTACAGGACTGGGTCTATCAATTACCAAAAGCATTGTTGATCTTCATCACGGCAAAATTCGTTGTGAATCTGATAAAGATTGGACACGTTTCATTATTTGTCTGCCTTTGAACCTAAAGAGTGAAAAAACTCCAGCATAGCTGTGGTATAATTTTGACTGAGATATTAAATAGAGGAGTATAGCATGAGTATTTCTTTAAATACCTGTATTTTAATTTTAAAAGAGCACCATCTGCTTAAATCGAGTGCTGTTCAGGACACCGTCCCATCTAAAATGGAATATGTGTCATATGATTCACGGGATGTTCAAACCAATACACTGTTCTTTTGTAAAGGTGCTGGCTTTCGTCCTACCTTTTTGTCAATGGCAAAAGCAAATGGTGCCAACTGTTATGTAGCAGAGCAACCATATCCAGAAGGCAAGGGAATGCATGCACTGATTGTGCGCAATGTTTCTAAGGCAATGGCTCTATTATCTGCAGCCTTTTTCCGCTTTCCTCAAGATGATTTATATTTAATTGCTATTACTGGTACTAAAGGTAAAACCACTACTGCTTATTTTCTAAAAGGAATGCTGGATCAAGTCAATGGTGGCAAAACAGCACTGATTTCTTCTGTCAACACAGTTGTGGGTCAGGGAAAAGATGATACTTTTAAATCCAGCTTAACCACTCCTGAATCACTTGATTTGTTTCGTGATATGCGAACGGCTGTGGACAATGGTATGACGCACATGGTTATGGAAGTTTCCAGTCAGGCTTATAAGAAAAACAGGGTGTTTGGACTAACTTATGATTTAGGCTTTTTCTTAAACATTTCACCCGATCATATTGGACCTAATGAGCATCCTAACTTTGCTGATTATCTGCACTGTAAACTGCAATTATTGGTTAATGCGCGCAAGTGTATTATTAACGCTCAGACTGACCATTTTGACGAAGTTTATGCTGCTGCCACGACTACTACTGATCCAGACAGTATCTACTTGTTTGCTGACGAAAAATTTACCAATCCGAACCTAAAACAGACAATTGATTTTCGCTTTGCAACCGAAAAACTTGATATGGCTCAGACTAAATTCCAGGTATTATGTGTCAGTGACAAAGCAAAGCAGCTTAAAATAGCTGGTGATTACCAGTTAAAGATGCTGGGTGACTTTAATGAATCAAACGGTACGGCTGCAGTAATTGGAGCCGGACTGGCCGGAATGAACCATGACGATGCTGCTAAAGGAATTAGTCAAGTAACAGTTCCTGGACGGATGCAGACAGAAGTGACCAAAGACCATGGTGTAGTGGTTGTAGATTATGCACATAACGAAGCTTCCATGATGGCACTTATGGGCTTTATGCAACGTGAATTTAATAATCCAAAAATCATTGTTGTTGTAGGTGCTCCAGGTGATAAGGGTGTCTCTCGCCGTCCCGGTTTTAGTCACAGTTTAAATGCATATGCGGATAAGGCTTTTTTAACTACTGATGACCCAGGATTTGAAGATCCAAAAGAAATTGCACAGGAAATTGATGCAGGAATTGATCATTCTAAAGTTGATGTAACAATAGAACTAGATCGTAAGAAGGCCATATATGATGCCATTAATTTATCGAAAAAAGGTGATATTGTCCTGATTTGCGGTAAAGGTGCAGACGGTTTTCAAAAAATTCGTGGTGTAGATACACCATATCCATCTGATATTATGGTTGCTCAACAGGTAATTGATGAGCTTGAAGGCAAAAAAGAACACTTTAGAAGTTAGAAAAGCAGGTATAATGAAACATTTTTTTAGTATTATTGGCGGTATGGGCACTATTGCGACTGAAAGTTATGTCCGGATGATTAATCATCGTATCAAAATTACTAAAGATCAGGATTATTTAAATTATATTTTAGTTAATGATGCACAAGTTCCTGATCGTACAGCATATATCAAAGATCCCAGCAAGCCTAATTTCTTCACTGCTTTGCGTGAGGATGTGCTCCAGCAAGCACAACTAAAGCCTGATTTTTTTGTAATGCCATGTAATACGGCTCATTATTGTTATGATGACTTGGCAAAACTGACAGACATACCTTTTTTGCATATGATGCGTATTGCTGTTCACAAGTTTATAACCGATTATCCACAAGAGAAAAAAATTGGTTTAATTGCCACCGAAGGATCAATTTACGATCATTTGTATGAAGATGAGATTAAAGAAGTAGGGCGCGAGGTTGAACTTGGAGGATCTGAGATTCAGCCAATGGTTACTGAACTGATTTATTCAAATATCAAGGAAAAAGGTGTGGTTAATGGCGAACTTTACCACCACATATTGCAAACAATGCATGATCAATATGGGTGCAATGTGATTTTACTTGGCTGTACTGAATTGTCGCTGGCTCAGGAAAAAGCTCCAGATCATCCTTATAATGTTATCGATCCACAGGTGATCTTGGCTGACGTAGCAATTGAACTGGAACTGAAAATACGTGCGGGAATGGATCCAAAAGCAGCTATAAAGAAATATATGTATTAATAAAACGTAAGTTTTACATATTAAATTAAAATAGACTAGTAATCAATTTGATTGTTAGTCTATTTATTTTTTCCAAAAAGTATTGACAATGTTACCATTAGATAGTAGTGTATTAGAAAAGTAATACAGAAAATAGGAGGGCTAAATGTTATATCTTTTATATATATTTATTGGCATACTGATAATTGTGACTACTAATTTGGCAGTGACAGCAATTTTGAGTATCAGAGACGCTTATCGCAATCATCTTAAAGATCATTTGTCATTTTTCATTGCCTTTAAAAAATATTTTGGTAAAAACAATAATATTCCCCTCCATTTGTCTGATTGGAAGCTTTAAGAAATAATTTTATTCAAGTTTGATCTTATTATATATATATATTTTATATAAAACAATAAATTTACTATTGCCGATAGAGCATAACTATATTATACTAAAAACAGTTGAATACGGTTTCTTCGGGGCAGGGTGTAATTCCTTACCGACGGTGACAATTAATGATTGAAGTCCGTGACCCGCGTTTTGCGGTGGAACTAGTGTAAGTCTAGTACCGACAGTTAAAGTCTGGATGGGAGAAGAACAAACAAGATTAGACAGAAAACTCGCGTCGTTATTAAACTTCGCTGAAATCTTATTTGATGAATAAAAAATAAGCCTCGTTGATTTTATCAACGAGGTTTTTTTAATGCTTAGGAAGTGAAATAGTGCAGGATAGAGATTATATGCAAATGGCAGTCCAAGAAGCTTTAAAAGCCCAGGGAATGACTTGGACAAACCCATTAGTTGGTGCAGTTTTGGTTAAAGATGATCAGGTTTTAGCAACTGGCTACCACCATCAATTTGGCAAAGAACATGCGGAAGTAAATACACTGTCGCACTTAGCAGATCCCAAACAAGCTCGGGGAGCAACTTTGTATGTAACATTGGAGCCTTGCAGTCATTATGGTAAACAGCCACCTTGTTGCAAAAAAGTAGCCGAGGCCGGAATAAAAAAAGTTGTTATCGGTCAGGTCGATCCTCATCAAATTGTGGCAGGTAAAGGCATTAAATATCTTAAAAGTCATGGGGTTCAAACTGAAGTCATTGGTGGCACTGAGAATTTAAATGTTGCGTATAACTTTTTTTATCAGCAAGAAAGACCATTTGTGACACTTAAATATGCAATGTCTATTGATGGCAAAATTAATGCCGCGGGCAAAAGAAGAACACTTTTGACTGGGGACGCGGCTCAACTTGATGTACAAAAATTGCGGTTGCAAAATCAAGCCATTTTAATTGGTGCAAACACATTACGCATCGACAATCCGCTTTTAACTGTCAGAATAAAAAACTTACCACATCCACCTATTAGGATTGTTTTAACTAAGGATGCCAATCGGTTAGACTTTACCAGTCGAATATTTAAGACTCGCGGTCAAATTTGGTTACTGAGTGAAACAAACTTAACTCAAAATGTTGGAGAAAATGTGTGCTGTTATACTGCTAGCAAATGGACACCCCAAAAGGTAATCCAGCTTTTGGCTGAACATGAAATTCAATCGTTGTTAGTTGAAGGTGGAAGCAATGTACAGGCCCAGTTTATAGCAACTGATTTGGTGGATGAAATAGTAACATATATTGCCCCTCTGGTGTTGGGTGGCACAGCACTGCCTGCTGTGTACGGACAGGCTTTAACAGAAATAAGTCACTACCAACTATTGGATGTTAAAAGTTTAAGTCAAGACGTAAGAATTCGCGTGAGGAGAAAAGAATGTTTACAGGAATAATTCAAACAACGGGTACGATTACCCGCTTGGAAATTAGTGCGCAACATGCAAGACTAGGTATTTGTGCACCTGAACTGATACAAAAAGATTTGCCTTTGGGAGCAAGTATTGCCGTGAACGGCATTTGTTTAACCATTACTGACTGGAGCGAAGAAGACTTTGCAGTTGATGTAATGCCAGAAACAATGAAAAGAACTAATCTAGGCAAGTTGCAAAAAGGTAGCCTGGTAAATTTGGAACCTTCACTGGCGCTAAACGGCAAACTTGATGGACATATTGTTGCAGGACACATTGATACAACAGCCGAGCTGGTAAAACGAGTTGAAAACGAAAATTCTATTGAATTGGAATTTCAAGTACCACATAAGTATGATCCCTTTATTGTTGAAAAAGGATCAATTGCTATTGATGGTATTAGTCTAACAGTCACGATGGCAGAGAATGATCATTTTGGAGTAAGCTTAATACCTTATACCATCCAAAATACTACGCTTGCTCACTACCAGATAGGCGATAGAGCAAATATTGAAGTGGATATGATTGGTCGCTACGCAGTTAAGCAGATTCAGGCTTGGAAAAAAGAATTTTGATGGAGAAAAAAATGACAGAACAATTGAATGAAAAAATACAAAAAGTATTACAGCACATGCTAAATGGTGGATTGGTAATTGTGGCTGATTCACCACAACGTGAGTCTGAAGGGGATATGATTGGTTTAGCAGAAAAAGTCACGCCACAAGCTGTTAATATGATGATCACTAAGGCTCGTGGATTATTGTGCGTACCAATGAGCAAAGCCTATGCCGACCGTTTGCAGTTGAAGCCAATTGAAACGGGTTCGAACGATACTTTTGGCACGGCTTTCACTCTTAGTGTTGATTCCACTGAAACTACGACGGGAATTTCAGCTTTTGACCGGGCAAAGACTATTAAAAAATTGGCAGATCCTAATAGCCAATGGGCTGATTTTTACCATCCTGGTCATGTTTTTCCGTTAGTAGCTAAAGAAGGTGGCGTACTGGAACGTACTGGTCACACCGAAGCAGCCTTAGACTTAGCCAGATTGGCCGGAGTTGCTCCAGTTGGCTTTATCTGCGAATGCATTAAAAAAGACGGAACAATGGCCAGACGCAAAGACTTGAAAGCTTTAGCGGAAGGACTAGGCATTCCTTATTTGACTATTGAAGAGTTAATTGAATACCGTAAAAATCAGGAAAACAAAGATTTGGGGATTGAATCTTTTACTAAGGTTGATTTTCCCACAAAATACGGTCACTTCCAACTTGAAGGTTTTAGAGATACAAAGCATCCCGCAAAGCAACCGACTTTGTTAATTAGCAAAGGCGAAATTAAAAAAGGTGAACCACTTTTGTTGCGGCTTCACAGTGAATGTTTGACAGGGGATGTGTTTGGTTCTAAGCGTTGTGATTGTGGCGCTCAACTTGCAGAAGCACTAACTAAAATTGAGCAAAATGGTTCAGGAGCGGTTTTATACTTACGTCAAGAAGGTCGGGGAATTGGCCTTGAGAATAAATTGCGTGCTTATAAGCTGCAAGATGAGGGTATGAATACGGTAGAAGCTAACCAGCATCTAGGCTTGCCAGTTGATGCTCGCCGCTACAATGTCGCAGCCGAAATCTTAAGACAAAAGGGCGTTAGTGAAGTTAAATTAATGACTAATAACCCTGATAAGGTAGCGCAATTAGAAAATTACGGTATAAAAGTTACTGAACGCATTCCAGTTGAAGTGGGCATGACGGCAGAGAATAAGAAATACTTGGCTACTAAAAAACATGAAATGAATCATATTTTAAATGAGGTGGATTAGAATGAAAGAAATTAACGGAAACATTGCTCAAGGACAAGATAAAAAGATTGGGATTGTTGTTGCTCAGTTTAATGGTGTGGTCACAGACCGACTACTTTCTGGAGCAGTGTCACAATTAAAAAAATCGGGCGTGAAAGATGAAAATATTGTGATTGTTAGAGTACCCGGTGCCTTTGAAATTGCCCGCACAGTCAACTGCTTGGCAAAGAGTGGCAAAGTCGATGGCATTATTGCTCTAGGCGCAGTAATTCGGGGCGAAACTGCTCACTTTACCTATGTTTGTGAAGGCACTACTTCACAATTAGCGGCTGCATCAGCAAATGGCAAAGTGCCAGTGATGTTTGGCGTGTTAATGACTGATACAGTGGCACAAGCAACTGATCGTGCCGGCGGCAAATCTGGCAACAAAGGTGCAGAATGTGCTACAGATGTCTTAGAAGTTTTAAATATAGAAGAGCAAATAAAGCAATTATAATTTAATTAAGTGCATCATCGCTATTGGGCGCCACTAATAACGAAAAAAGCCATCTCTAGAAATAGAGGTGGTTTTTTATACCTTCACTTCAATGCTTTTAATTAATCTCTTCTAAGCGGTACCGCTGCACATTATTGCCTAGAAGTATAAAAACAAGTAAAAGGGCAATTCCAGCAGCAAGTAAAGTAAGAGCTGGTTGGTGGCAAGCATTGGCAATTGCAGATACTCCGACAGTAAAAAAGATATTCAATAGAGAACTCCCCAGCTGCAAGAAACTTGATTGCGAAGACTGCACCTCTTTACCGGTTCTTTTAATTCTGGTTTTATTGCACCAATTAGCGATTGGTAAAGTTTCGCCATATATCAGTACAGTAATAACGCTCATAGTAACGATTGTTTGGTTTAAAAAGAAAATTCCTAAAGCCAGGGTGGTAATAAATACTAAAGCACTAAGTAGCCAAAATGTATTATCAAAGCGTATAAGAACAGCACCTAAGAAAAGACCACTGACTACGGCAACTAGTAGCCAGTAAACGTGACTATAGTTAGGATCAATCGCTTTCCAGAAATAGATCATCAACCCGTTAAATACTGATTGGAGAGCACTGGTAAAAATGGCAACGATAATTGAGGCGCGTAAGCCTTTGCTAGCAGTTATGTTGTGCCAAACTGTCACAAGATGAGGTAAGGTTTTAAAACTATTTTGGTTTTTAGTAAAGTGCCTTTGGTGTAAAGCAATAGAGAGAAAGATGTTTATAAAAAAGCCGCCGCTTGCTACTAAGAGAAAAGACAAATAGTTGCGAGTAGTAAAAATTAAAACTGCCATCGCTGCCACACTGGCAATATTACCAATAAGTCCGGCAATGGAATTAAGGTTAATAGTTCGCTCCAGGACATTTTCTGAAAGAAGTGACTTTAAATTCCCAGTGAAAGATAACCCTTCTACTAAGCTAAACATTGTTATACAAAGGTCAACCATAATGTATAAAGGTACAAAGTATTTTTGTGGAAAAGTAAAAGGTAGTAATAAAAATAAACTCAGTAAAATATACATCCAGATAAGCATGCGCCTCTTGTCAGTGTTATCAAGCTTGGAACCGATAAATAAAACACTCACAATAAGTGCTAATGAACTGATACTTGAGATCAAGCCGTTAATAACGATATTATCTGAATATTCACGGATAATTAGTGAACCGCCAATTCCAACCAAGATGCTGCTAAAATTCGTCAAAAAATTGATTAAAGGTAATAATATTTGATTACGGCTGAGAAAGTTATTATTGTCCAATTTTGCCACGCTTTCGTTTTGTATAATGAGAAGCGTAACATGTAGAAATTTTGCTGGCACCAAAAGTAACACAAAAGGTCATTTCTTTTACTTGAAACGACCTTTTTCGATATGCAAAATTAAATTGTATTTAAAATTGGCTTTCAAAAGGGATAAAAAGACCATTTCCATTAAGGAAATAGCTTTTTTATATATTTTTTAATGTTTGAATTTGTTTTTTAAAATCGCCTTTAAAGATGTAAGAACCTGAAACTGCAATATCAAGTCCTGCTTTTTTTAGTTCACTAATATTTTGGTTGCTAATGCTGCCATCGGCTTCAATTTGATAATGATAATGATTAATTTGTCTCAGATCATCCAGTTCTTTAACTTTGTTAATAGTATTAGGGATAAATTTGGCACCACTTGTTCCAGGATCAACTGACATGACCATAACTTGATCAACGAAATCGAGAACAGGAGTTATGGCATTGACAGGGGTACCAGGATTAATAATAACTTCGCTTTTTTTGCCTGCATGTTTAATTAATGATAGAGCACGATGAATATGCTGTGTTGATTCTACATGTATGCCAATTACTTTCGTAGTTTTGCAACAGTAGTGGTTAATTAATTTCTCTGGATTATTTACCATCATATGAATATCAAGTGGGACTGAAGAGTAATCACTAATTTCCTTAACCAGATTTTCGCCGAAATCAATTTCAGAAACAAAAGTACCATCCATTACGTCAATATGAAAATAATCAGCTCCTCCTTTTTCTAATAAAGTTAGTGTTTTTGCTAGATTGATTTTAGGACCACTATGTAAAGATACGGCTACTTCGACCATTTTATCTCCTCCTTAATATAACTTATAGCCAACACGCTCTTTTATTGCAAAATAATTTTTGCCCAGTAAGAGTGAAAGTTATGCTCCTTTTATTTTCACCTTGCGGTGCAAAATTGCTTTTTCCTTTAATAAATAAAGCGCTTAATATTGTGACATAAAGAAAGGCGGATGAAGGAATGTTCTTCGATAAAAGAATAATCAAGCTAGATGTTGATGCAAGAAATAGCACAGAAATAATTACCAAAATGGCTAAAGCACTGAAAGAAAGGGATGTAATTAAAGATAGTTATTTGGAACATGTTTTAAAACGGGAAACCGACTTTCCAACTGGGTTAGAACTTGAAGAGGGATTTGGAGTGGCAATCCCTCACACAGATTCGGCATATGTCAATACTTCACAGATAGCTCTAGCAACTTTAAAAAACCCCGTTCATTTTAAAAGCATGGTAAATAAATCTGTCAATGTCAAAGTTAACATTGTCTTTATGATTGCAATGAGCAAGCCGCATGAACAGGCGCAGTTATTAAGCAATTTAATGACTTTCTGCCAAAATAAAACGGCTATTAAAGAGTTGATGTCAGCATCTGAAATTGATCAAGCAGATCAAATATTGAAGAAATACGGATTGAATTAAAGGAGTGGTAAAAAATGTTTGTACAGGCCATACATTGGTTCTTAAACTTAGGCTCAACAGTTGGTATACCAATTATTATCATTATTTTGGGTCTAATTGTCGGTTTAAAACCATCTAAAGCACTGATTTCTGGCTTGACCTTAAGTGCTGGTTTTATTGGAATGAACATGGTAGTTAACATGATGGCTACTAACTTGCAACCTGCAATTAAATTGATGGTTGCAAGATATCATTTGTCGTTAAGTATTATGGATGTTGGTTGTGGAGTCGGAGGTCCACTTGCCTTTTCAAGTTCTTTAGGTGTTTTGGCAATTCCACTAACTATTTTAATAAATCTGGTTTTAGTGTGGATTGGTTTAACGAGAACACTGAATGTTGATATTTGGAATTTATGGCAACCAACATTTATTGGTTTGCTGGTATGGGCAGTTTCAGGTAATTATGTATACGGCATAATTGCTTTAGCTGGTGGCTTTCTACTGGAATTGTTTTTAGCAGACTTGATGCAGCCAATTACGGAAAAGTTTTTCAACTTGCCTGGTATTGCTGTAACTCATACAATGGCTCTTTCAGCCACAATTTTAGCTGTACCGTTAAACTGGTTATTTGATAAAATTCCAGGATTTAACAAATTAGACGCAAGTCCAGAAAAAATTCAAAAACGGTTTGGCGTTTTAGGTGATCCATTAGTTATTGGCTTTATTGTAGGAGTTGGTATCGGACTACTAGCTGGCTTTGATGTTTCTGGTATTTTGCAACTTGGAGTTGAAATGGGTGCAACTTTGAAAATCATGCCAAAAATGATTTCAATGTTCATGGAAAGTTTAACTCCAATTTCTTCAGCAACCCAAGAGTTTACTAAGAAGCATTTACACGGCAAAAAAGTAAACATTGGTATGGATGCTGCTTTAACTGTTGGTCATCCAGCTGTGATCGCTACTAGTGTTTTAATGATTCCAATCTCACTGTTCTTAGCCACAATTTTACCTGGTAATAAAGTTTTGCCTCTAGGAGATTTAACACTTTATGTTTATGTATTTACTCTATTAGTTGGTGCTTTTAAAGGCAATATTATCAGAAGTTTAATAGGAGCAGTCATCTATTCGGTACCAATGCTGTATTTGTCTACTTGGCTTTCACCATTAGTAATGAAGAGTTTCAAGTTGGCCAATTACAGTATTAATACGAAAGGTGCGTTTTCGTTCGAACTGTCTGGATTATGGACAAATTCAATTTTCGTTTGGATGACGCAAAACTTCGGTGTTATTGGTTTGGGTGTTTTGATAGTTGTTTTACTTGGCCTTCTATACTACTTAAATGTAATTAAGAAATTTAATGCTGGTCCAAGTGCAGAGGAAGGTGAATAATCATGAAAAAAATGTTAATTATGTGTGGTGCTGGACATGCTACTTCAACCATTGTCCACGCAAAAGTTAATGACTGGCTAAAAGAGAATGGCTTTGAAAATGACGTTGAAATTAAGCAATCTGCTGTTAGTCAAGAAGTTGAGAACATTCAAAATGGCAATTATGATATTGTTATTTCAACTACGATAGTTCCTGATGAAATTAAAGACAAGGTAATTAATGGTGTAGCTCTTTTGACAGGTATTGGTACAGATCAAGTATGGGACAAAGTAAAGGCAGCTATTGAATCATGAGTTTCTATTTTGATGAATTAGAGCTAGAAACAGTTCAAGGCAGACCTTCTTATCATATGATTACGGAGCAAGTAAAGGACGCTGTTAACAAAAGTAATATTGCTAATGGCATTTGTTTAGTGCAAACTACGCATACAACATGTTCTGTCTATTTTGACGAGTATATGCATGACAAAAATTACTATGATGATGATTTCCTGCAAGTTGATCTAACTAATGTATTAGACAAGATAGTTCCTCGTCAGCAGTCAGAAAATTATCCCTATCTTAGTCCTGGTCCAGAGCATATTGCTTATGGAATGAAAAAGACTGATCCTAATTATCCGGCGGTTAAATGGACGATGTTAAATACAGATGGTCATTTGAGATCAGATTTCCTTGGGTCAAGCGTTACCTTGGGAGTTAAGCAGCATAGGCTACTTTTAGGTTCAGTTGGTCAGATCTTTTTTGCAGATTTTGATCAAACTAGAGCAAGAAAAAGAAAAATTGAAATCATAATTCTAGGTGAAACAGATGAATAATTATTCCGCACTTTTCCAAGCTGAAGGCGAAGAAATTATTAAGCTTGGCCAAAGCATTAGTGAAGAAGATTTTACTCATTTACTAAAAACCATAGAAAAAAATACTAATAATGTTTTTCTCACTGGTTGTGGTACTTCAGCAATGGCAGCTCGCAAAGCAACCCACACATTAAATGTTGTAGGTATCTCAGCTTTTTATCTTAATCCGTCAGATGCTGTTCATGGCGGCTTAGGACAAGTGAAAAAAGGCGATACTGTCATCTTTATATCAAAAGGTGGTTCTACTAAAGAATTAACTAGTTTTGACCAAAATGTTAAAGAAAAACAGGCAAAAATTGTCACTGTAACTGAAAATGTTGATTCGATTTTGGCAAAAAATGCAGATTTGGTTGTAAAAGTTAAAGTTGAAAAAGAACTGGATGAGTTTAATATGCTGGCTACTACCAGTACTTTGGCTGTCATTTCTCTATTTGATGTTATAGCAACAATACTAATGAAAGATGAAAATTTTACCAAAAAAGCCTTTTTATTAAATCATCCTTCTGGTAAAGTGGGACAGCGACTAGCAAAGGATGTCAGAAATGATTGACGAATTTGATCAAATTATTAGTGAACTTAGCAATATAAATTGTGATCTCACAAATGAAAAAGCTGACCAAATTTTAAGAATGTTTTTGAATGCCAAAAGTATTTTTCTTTCGGGTGAAGGCAGAAGTGGCTTAATGATAAATGCTCTTGCAAATCGGTTAACGCAGTTTGGCCTTAGAGTACATCTAGTCACTGAGATAACAGCACCGGCGATTGGCAAAGATGATTTATTAATTTTTAATTCTGCTAGTGGTAAATCATCAACTCTAATTTCGCAAGAAGAAAGTGCTAAAAAAGCAAAAGCAAAAATTATAGTTTTTACAGCTAATAAAAAGGCACCGCTTAATCAAAAAAGTGATGTGACTGTATTAATTGAGGCCCAAGACAAGGATACAGCTGGCTCTTCAATTCAGCCTATGGGAAGTTTGTATGAACAATCTTCTTTACTATTGTTTGACAGTTTGGTATTAAGAGCTCTTCATACTAATTTGGTTACAGCAAGTCAATTACGTTCAGTACACTCTAATCTTGAATAGGTGAGGAGATAAATGATGGGTGGCAACAGAGATTTATTAGATTTTTTACGACAAAATAATGAATCTTGGATCACTGCGAAAACTCTTGCAATGAAACTGGCAATTTCGGAAAGAACGGTGAAAAATAGAATAGCTCAGCTACGTCAAAACAATATTGAAATTGAAAGTGGACCAAAAGGTTATAAATTTAAAGGTAGTAATGAAACCCAGGTAAAAAATAGCAGCTTACCTATAACCGTCAATCAAAGAAGCTCTTGGCTGATACGAAAATTGATTATGGCGGAAGAACCAATCAATATTTATGATTTGTCTGGTCAACTTTACATTAATGATGTGGAGCTGAGAAAAGAAATAAAAAATTTAAGCAATGAGTTTTCCAATTTTGATCTGAAATTAGTTCGTTCTGGTGATTTTTATCATGTTGAAGGAAAAGAAGAAAATAAAAGGAAAATATTGTCATCAATCATATATCATGAATTGAACGGGACTCTGTTAAATGAAAAAGCAATTCAAGAATATTTTCCTGATGTTAAAGTTCATTTAATCAGCAAAATTTTAAGTCAAAGTATTTCTGAAACTAAGACAAAATTAGATTCTTTTAATTTTAGCAATTTCTTATTACACCTGGTGATTATGATTGATCGTTCTGATGAAACAATAGAAAAGCCGGATGTTAATAAAATTGATAATGTTTTAGTACATCGACTTGTTGAAGAGATTAATAATAAAACTGACTATTGCTTATCCGCATATGATGTTAAGCAACTGGTAAATATGTCGGAATTATTAATAGGTAATCATAAGATTGAAGTACCCAAAAAGTCACAAATTAATAAGTTATTTAAGAGAATCGTGTTGTTTGTGAGAAAAACCTATGACTTAGATCTCGACGAAGAATTATTTAAGAAAAGATTTTTGCCACATTTATTACGTTTAATAGATCGTTTTAAAAATAATGATACAATTCATAATCCCTTGGCAAAAAATATAAAAAACTCTTCACCTACAATATATGAATGTGCTACTTTAATAGCATATGAAATAAATAATGTGTTAGGTATTTCAGTTAGTGAAGAAGAAATTGCTTTTATTGCTTTGCATGTAGGTAATATCGTTACCGAGCAAATTAGGAATGAAAATAAAGTTATCGGTCAGTTGTTTATGCCGGAATATCATGGTAATGCTAAAGACACTGTAGACATTATTGATCAAAAATTTAATAATGATATGGCTTTACTTAATACTATTACCGATGAATCTGATATTTTAGATGAAACGCAACTGGTAATTGTGGCAGACTCAAAACAAATTATAAAAAATCATAATTTTGTGCAAATCTCTAGTTTTCTGTTACCTAATGACATTAATAAAATTCAAAAAGCAATTAAGCAGATTAAGGATGCAAATTTATCTCAAGAATTAAAACGTGGTCTGGCAAAATTTACATCTAAAAATAATTTTGTCAGAGAAAGTGGCAGTCGGAGTGCTTCAGAAATTATTCACTGCATTTCTACGCAATTTATTAAAGAAAAAATTGTTGGTCAGGATTTTGAAAAAAAGATTTTAGAAAGAGAAAAGCTTTCTAGTACAGCTTTTGGATCAGTTGCAATTCCGCACCCTATTGATTATGATGCCGAGAAGAGCCAGTGGTTTATTTATATTAACCCTAAGGGAATAAAATGGGGAAATCAGTTAGTTTATTTAATTATTACGTTGGCTTCGAGCAAGAAGGATGAGAAGAAATTCCGTAAAGTTTTTGATGAACTATCTGAGGTTATCATTAATGATAATAAAGTTTCTAAGTTAACTGCCAGTAAAACGTATGATGAATTTGTAAATGAAATTGTAAAAGTTGAATAATTAATCAGTAATATAAAAATGTATTGTTATTTTGGATAACAGTACATTTTTTTGTTGGCAATTTTAAAAATTTACTTTCTCACTGTATAACTAAACCTTTATAATTAAGATACTATGTTTTTTAATTAATTTAATAAGTGGGGAGAACCTATGACTACAATTAGTAGCTTGCGTGGCGTACCCGTAATTTCTAAAGTTTGTGACTTGCTAGTAGCAGCTACGGGATTAGTAATGGGACAACGGGGTGTCAATATGCCTCTAGCCTGCATTTGCGGTCTTGAATATGATAAAGATACGTCTTCTGGCATTAGAGATACCGTAAATTAGGCTTAATAGGATATGTCAAACTTAAAAACAAAGATTATCAATTTTTATAAGCAAGAATAGGAGAGATAAAAAGTGAAAATTATTTGTTATGGTGTAATTAAGATGGAAGAAAGCATTATTGAAAACTGGGCTCAAAAAAACCAAGTTGAAATAAAGATCGTCCACGATGACTTGTCTGCAGATAATGCTGATTTAGCACAAGGTTTTGACGGAGTGAGTTCTGAAGGAAATCTTCCAGTCGGTGCCAGTGTCTACGAAAAATTTAAGCAATATGGTATTAAGCAATTATCCGTGCGGCAGGTTGGAGTTGATAATCAAGATGTAGCAGCCGCAAAAAAGAATGGTATTAAAATTACAAACGTTGCAGCTTATTCACCAAGAGCCATTGCCGAACTCGGTGTAACCGATGCAATGTACTTACTGCGCAAAATTGGGATATATCAAGACAGAATGGATCATGGTGATTTTACTTATGATAAAAGTACAATTAGTACTGAAATTTTTAATTGCACTGTCGGTATAGTTGGCGCTGGTCATATTGGTGGAGCCAGTGCACACCTATACAGCGCATTGGGCGCTAAAGTTTTGGCTTGTGATCCGGTTTATGACGCATCTCTGGAACCTTACCTCACTTATACCGACTTTGATACGATTCTTGCTGAATCCGATATTATTTCTTTGCATACGCCGTTATTAGCAAGTACTAAAAACATGATTGACAAAACTGCTTTTGATAAAATGAAGAAAAAGCCTATTTTGATTAACGTAGCTCGTGGAGGCTTGGTTGACACACAAGCTTTAATTGCGGCTCTTAAAAATGGACAAATTTCTGCTGCAGCCTTGGATACTTTAGCCGATGAAACAGATTTTTATGATAAAAAGAATATGCTGAATTCCCTTCCGGAAGATTATAAAGAACTAAAAGCAATGCCACAGGTATTAATCACCCCGCATATTGCTTTCTTCACGAAACTAGCTGTTAAAAACAGTATTGAAATTGCTTTGAACGATGCCAAAACAATTATTTCCGGAGGAGAAGTAAATAGCGTAGTTAACTTGTAAATAGTTAGTGAAAATATTTTAGCCGCAAATGGTCGTTATAACAATGAAATGAAACAGCATCTTTAAACAAAATAGCTAAGTTTTTACTTGGCTATTTTGTGGTTTCTCTGATTATTAATTTAGTTGGAATTAGAAATTGACTTCCTTTTTCATTTTGTTTATTGATGGCATGCATCATGCTGGTAACAGCTGTTTGTGCAATTTTTCTGGTATTTTGCTGGATGGTTGTTAACTTTGGTGTAACTATGTTAGCTGCAGGTACATCGTCGAAACCTATAACTTGAATTTGTTGTGGAACTTGGTAACCAAGATTTTTAAGATATTTGAGTAATTCCATTGCAATTCCGTCATCGACGGCAAATAAACTATCAGTATTGGGATTTTTTTGCAAAAATTTGGCGAATGAAGATTGACTTTGCAATTTAAGTTCATGGCGCGACTTGAGGAATTTAAGAGAATGATTTTTCAAACTTTCTTTAAAACCGTCAATTCTAGATATAATTGAGGTGCCAACCTTTTTGACCACGACAACTGGAGATTTTGCTCCTTTTTGAAATAAGTAATTAGTTGCATCTAGGGCACCTTGATAGTGATTAGAAGAAATAAAAACTGTATTATGAAAATTTTCTGGTTCACGATCAATACAAATGTAGGGAATTTCTTTTAGAGAACTTTGAAATTTAAAACCATGTTGATAAGATCCGGAAATTACAATAATGCCATCAACCTTTTTGTTTTCAAGCATACGTAAGTATGCTTTTTCTTTTTGCTCATTTTTATCAGTATTACAAATAATGGTGGAATAATTTTTGGTAAAAAGCAACTCTTCAATTTTTTGAACCAAATCGGCAAAAAAGGGATTTTTAATGTCTGGAACAAGGATTCCGATAGTGAATGTAATATTCGTACGCAAACTACGGGCATTGTTATCGATTTTATAGCCAGTTTGTTCAATAACATCTAAAACCTTTTGTCTGGTTTTTTCAGAGAACCTGCCATTATTATTAATTACCCGTGAAACTGTTGCAGTTGAAACATTACATAATTTTGCAATGTCTTTAATTGAATATTGCTTCATTACCTACTCCTTCATTTATTGCCTAATTATATCATTAAAATAAAAATTTAAGTTCTTTTTGTGGTTAAACGATTGCTCTATTTTATAACTTATTATTTAGAAAAACGTTTACAAATAAAAAATTAAGTGCAATAATAGCAGTATGTTAATTTGAGTAAACGATTACTCAAAAAGGAGGAGAAAATGTCTTTAATACTAAGCCCGTCAATGATGTGCGCAGATTTTAGTAATTTAAAACAAGAAGTTGAAAAGCTGAATAACGCTGGAGTCGATATGTATCACATGGATGTAATGGATGGTAGATATGTTCCGAATTTTGCATTAGGACCAGAAGATTATCAAACAATCCGTTCCTTGACGAAGAAGCCTATGGATGCTCATTTGATGATTGAAAATCCTCGTTCTTACATTAAATTCTTTAGTGATTTGGGAGCAGACATTATTTATTTTTGCCCAGATGCTGAAAAGCAACCTGCAAGGACGATTGATGATATTCACGCTTTGGGTAAAAAAGCTGGAATTGCAGTAGATACGGGAACGTCTTTCACTACAGTTCAAGAACTTTTACCTAACGCAGACTATGTTTTAGTAATGACTGTTCATCCAGGATTTGCTGGACAGCCATTTCAAGATTTTGTAATGCCAAAGCTGGATCAGTTTATCACAGCAAAAGAAAAGTATGAGTTTGTCTTAGGAATTGACGGAGCAGTTACACGAGAAAGAATTAATCAACTGCATAGAAAAGGTGTTGATAATTTTATTCTCGGAACTTCGGCACTATTTAACAAGCCAGTTTCTTATCAGGAAACAATTGCTCAAATCAGAAAGGAAAATCAGTAAAAATGGTTGCAAAGAAAATAAAAATAGCTTTTGGATCAGATCATGTCGGCTTGGAATTGAAGCCAACAATTATGGAATATGTTAAAAGTTTGGGCTATGAAGTTTATGATTTTGGGACTAAGAGTAATGAGAAAACTGATTATCCTATTTACGGGCAAAAGGTTGGTAAAGCCGTGGCTAGCGGAGACTATGATCTGGGAATCGTAATTTGTGGCACTGGTGTAGGCATTTCCTTAGCAGCAAACAAGGTAAAAGGCATTCGAGCTTGTGTATGCAGTGACTGCTATTCAGCTAAACTCTCGCGAATGCATAACAATACAAATGTATTAGCCTTCGGCTCTCGCGTAGTTGGTCCAGAGTTAGCCAAGATGATCGTCAAAAATTGGTTAGAAGCCAAATATATTGGCGGTCGTCATGAAAGAAGGGTAGAAGAATTAGCAGCAATCGAAAGTGATGATGAACAAAAGTTTGATGAATTGGAGCACTCCAAAGAATTTGATGGCAAAGAAAAATGATCATGGCAGTGTCACTTTGAAGGTTCAAGTGTAACTAAAAAATTCGAAATAATATAAGAAATGAGTCTCGAAAGGTTAGATCACCTTCGGGACTCATTTAATGTTTTTTAAATTAGATGCTATGCCAGTAAAATAGCATCATCTTCAAGCCCCAAACCAACATGCTTTTGGAATAGTTCCATCAGTTTAGGCACCGTCAAGTTTTGTTTATCTTCACCGGCCAAATCAATTGCCACACGACCTTGATGCAACATAATCAATCGATTACCGTATCGTATAGCATCTTCCATGTTGTGAGTAACCATAAAAGCTGTTAAATGCTGTTCGGATATTAACTTTTCAGTTAATTGCATGACTGTAATCGAGGTTTGCGGATCAAGAGCCGCAGTATGTTCATCCAGTAAAATCAAGTCTGGTCTCTGCAAAGTCGCCATTAAAAGAGTAATGGCTTGTCTTTGACCACCGGAAAGAAGTCCAATTTCAGTTTCCAGACGATTTTCCAGATTTAAGTTAAGTTGTGCCAACTGTTTTTTGAAAAATTTTCTATCTTGTTTTTTAACTCCAGGGCGAAAACCGCGTCGTTGGCCTCGTTTCATGGCTAAAGCCAAATTTTCTTCAACTGTTAATCTGACCGCTGTTCCCATTTTAGGATCTTGAAATACACGACTAATATTTTTTGCTCGCTTAGTAACAGGCATTTTTGTAATATCGGTACCTTTTAAAATAATCTGACCCTCTTGAATAGGCAGCGTTCCAGCAATACTATTGAGCAGGGTAGACTTACCGGCTCCGTTACTACCAATGATAGTCACAAAATCCCCGGCTTCTAAATTAAGGTCAATACCACGTAAAACACGGTTTTCATTGACAGTTCCTTGCTCAAAAGTTTGATGCAAATTTTTAATTTTTAGTACTTCTGGCATTTTGCTTTCCTCCTTTAAGATTGCGTGGCAAGTGGAAATTCGGCAAAGTTAAGCACACAACTAAAACTAAAGCTGAAGCTAATTTTGCATCAGATGGTTCTACATTCATCTGGAACACTAGGGCTAAAATCAGCCTATAAATGATGGCACCTACAACTAAAGTAAGTAAACGACCGCCAATTGGCAGATTCCTGATAAGTACTTCTGCAATAATAATTGAAGCTAATCCAATAACCAGAGTACCAACACCAGAGTTAAGATCGGCAAAGCCGTTATTTTGTGCTAAAAGTCCACCTGACAGGGCAATGCACCCGTTAGAAATCATATAGCCTAAAATTTTCATTCCTTGAGTTTTGATACCATTTGCGGCACTCATTTGAGGATTGTCGCCTGTAGCTCTCATAGCCAGGCCAATTTCAGTTTTGAAAAAAACAACTAATAATAGTATAACCAAAAGTGCAATTATCAATCCCATCGCAATTACTGCATTGTTACGACTTAATCCCCAATTTTGCGCAATTGTAAAAACTGTATCTTTGCCCAGCAATGAAACATTAGCAGCGTTTTGCATTACTCTGGAAGTAATGGAGTACAAGCCAGTCATTGTAATAATTCCTGCTAGTAAGGAAGGAATACGCAATTTAGTGTTCAAAATACCAGTAACTAAGCCAGCAATCAAACCGCCAACAAATGCGGCAACAGTTGCCAAAATAGGATTAATTCCCTTAATAATGCACATCGTTGCAACGGCTCCCCCTAATGGAAAGCTGCCTTCAGCTGTCATGTCGGCTAGATCTAATATCCGAAAAGTTAAGTAAACACCGATTGCCATTAATGACCAAAGTAATCCTTGAGAAGTAGATGAAAGTAATAACTCCCAAAATGTATTCAACATAACTATTGATTCACGCTGCCTTTCTTTAATTTACTTAGGTGCTTTAATTGAAGCAGGATCAATTCCAAGTGCCTTTGCCATTTTCTTGTTAACCACCAATTTCAAATCAGTTGCCCTTTCAACAGGCATATCTTTAGGTTTAGCTTTACCGTCTAAAATTTTAGCAGCCATTTTACCGGTTTGTTTACCAAGCGCCTCGTAATCTATTCCAATAGAAGCCAAGCCACCAGTTTTAACCTGGTCAGTTGAACCGGCTACCAGTGGGATTTTCTTTTCCTTAACAACTTTACCAATAATTGAGGAAGCAGAAGCAAATGTGTTGTCTGTTGGTACGTAAATTCCTTGTACTTTTCCAGCTAAAGTTTCAGTGACTTGCTGGACATCATTAGTAGTGTTAGCTGTCTTAATTAAAACTTTAACGCCGGCTTTTTTAAGTGCTTTGACAGCTAGATCCGCTTGAATTTTAGAATTGGCCTCACCGGCATTGTACATGATGCCAATTGCTTTAGCTTTAGGCACTATTGATAATAACAATTTTATTTGTTTATCAATTGAAACCATGTCAGTAGTTCCAGTAACATTTCTGCCAGGTTTTGCATCTGAATTTACTAATTTAGCAGCTTTTAGATCAGTCACTGCAGTTACTACAATAGGAATATCTTCAGTAGCATTTGCTACGCTTTGCGCTGCCGGCGTAGCAATTCCCAAAATTAAATCTGATTTTTCATTGACTAGTTTTTCACTCATACTTTTCAGATTGTCTTGGCTATTTTGGGCATTTTGATAATCAATTTTTAGATTCTTGCCTTCAACGTAGCCATTCTCTTTCAAGCCCTCTTTGAAACCTTTGTTAGCCTCATCTAACGAGGGATGCTGTACTACTTGCAATATACCCACATGCTTAACAGTTGCTGTACTTCCTGATTTCTTGTTGCTGCAGCCACTAAGCAGCAACAGACTAGTTAAAGCCATTCCCATAATAATTTTCTTGATTCGCATTTTCGTTCCTCCGTAATACTGCTGACTGTAAAAAAATATCCACTTATTTCTAAGTGGATATACAAGAATTATTAGTAATAATCATTTGTGATTAGCCACTTAGAAAGTTATGTGGCTAACCGCAATTAAAGGACTTTAGCCATCATAGATAAATTCAAAACTTGAGTCTGGTTTGAATTCATCTAGATGAACCCAAACCTTATCTAAAATAGCTAAAGTAATAACGGTTATTCAGTTGTGAGACTCGTATTAAATTATATTTCATAAAACTTTACCTCCAACCTTAATGAGAAGATTATAAAAAATAAAGAAGAAAAAGTCAAGAAATAATAAATTTAGCTTGTAAAAATAATAATAATTATGATCACTTAAAGCAAAGGCTAAGTAAAAAGGTCACCCATTTGAAATAAGCAACAAAGCTTTTCACTTTTGCTTTTTATTTCACTGTTCAGTGGCCTTTTTATATCAACTTAAAATTATTTGGGTGCTTTAATTGATTTAGGATCAATTCCCAGTGCTTTAGCCATACTCTTGTTAACAACTAATTTCATATCATGTGCTCTTTCAACCGGCATGTTAGCTGGCTTTGCTTTTCCAGATAAGATTTTAGCAGCCATTTTGCCAGTTTGTTCTCCTAATAATTCGTAATCAATTCCGATTGAGGCCAAACCACCTGTTCTAACTTGATCGACGGAACTTGCTACCAGGGGAACTTTCTTTTCTTTAACTACTTTTCCAACTACAGAAGCAGCTGAATCGAAAGTATTATCGGTAGGAACGAAAATACCGTCAACTTTAGACGCAAGCGTTTCAGTTACTTGCTGGACATCATTAGTTGTATTTGCAGTTTTAATCAAAACTTTCACTCCTGCTTTTTTCAGTGCAGCCGTAGCTAAATCGGCTTGTATTTTAGAGTTTGATTCACCGGCATTGTACATAATGCCTACAGTTTTTGCCTTGGGTACGATTGATAGCAATAATTTAATTTGTCTTTTAATTGAAACCATGTCTGTTGTTCCCGTAATGTTTCTGCCAGGTTTAGCATCTGAATCAACTAACTTGGCTGCTTTCAAGTCAGTTACAGCAGTAACAACAGTTGGTATTTTTTGGGTCGCATTAGCAACGCTCTGTGCAGCCGGAGTGGCAATACCCAAAATCAAATCTGATTTTTCATTAACCAGTTTTTCACTCATACTTTTCAGATTGTCTTGATTGTTTTGCGCATTCTGGTAGTCAATTTTAAGATTTTTACCTTCAACAAAACCACTTTCTTTTAGTCCCTTTTTAAAACCTTTGTATGCCTTATCTAAAGAAGGGTGCTGCACTACTTGTAAAACACCAACATGTTTAACCTCAGGCGCCTTGCTGGCTTTTTTGCTGCTGCACCCTCCCAGTGCCATTAATCCGACAATACTAATTCCTGTGATCAATTTCTTGAAATGCATTTTCTGCCTCCATAAAAAATACCCACTTATTTCTAAGCGGGTACACAAAAATTTTTATTGCCAAAAACGATTGAATGTGGTCAGCCACTTAGAAAGCTATGTGGCTAACCAAACTAAAAGAGTCTTAGCCATCATAGATAAATTCAAACTTGTGTTTAGTTTGAATCCACCTAGATGAACCCAAACTCTTATCTATAGTAGCTAAGATAATAACGATTATTTAGTTGATTTTCTTTTTGACTAAATTGAATCATTACCCTTACCTCCAACTTCAATAACCGAATTATAAAAAAATAAGAAATTAAAGTCAAGGCTTAATTTAATTTTATTGTTGATGAAAGATATTCCGCTAATTTCTGAAACTAGTTTTGCTATCAGTCCCAAGTTAGCAAATGAAATTAATGATATTTAACGTCAAATAATTTAACTCAATTGTCAATCTTTTTAGGACTGATAGGTGTAGTATAATTAAATTGACAGTCATTCTTAAGTAAGAGGAGGAAAAGCCGATGACACGATTGCAAAAAATGGTATTAAAGCCAAAAGAGCAGTTAGTGACACAGCTTTTTTTGTCACTAAAATTAAAGCAGAATTTAACCAGTCTTTCTTATAGTACTCATGATTTAATAAATGCCATGAAAGAAGATGTCCGTGCTCCCTTAAGTGATCAGCAATTAGTAGAAATTTTTGCAGCGCATGATGTGACTTTAAGTCGACGAGTAATTGCTAAATACCGTAAAAAGCTCAATATACCTAATAGTTACAGCAGAAAATCCAAGTCAATTGATTAATATTGGCAAAAAAAATCCTAACGTAAAATTGCGCTAGGATTTTTGTGTTATCAGCTAATTCTTAAGGCAAATCATTACCTGCAGCAAGATAAATATCATACCATTCCTGAGCAGTAAGTGAAATATCTGCTCCCTTGGCACTGTCGATGATATGAGCTGGTGTCATCGTACCGATAATAACTTGTGTATTTGCCGGATGCCTTAAAATCCATGCAGCAGCAACAGCATTTTTAGAAACACCTTTTTGCTCAGCTACTTTTTGCAAGGCATCATTAACCTCCGGAAACTTAGGATTTCCAATGAAATTGCCTTCAATTTGACCGTATTGGAAAGGTGACCATGCCTGAACGGTCATATTGTGCAAGCGTGAGTAATCTAAAACGCCACGGTCATGATCAATACTCCGCTCATCCGTCATATTAGTGTGAATATTGAAGTCAATTGGACCAGTATGCATGACACTTAATTGCAGTTGATTAATTAACAGTTTTTGACTAACTCCACTCTGCAGTAAATCGACTTGCATCGGGTTGAAGTTGGAAACGCCAAAGTGACGCACTTTGCCGTCTCTTTGTAATTCATCAAAGGCAGCAGCGATTTCTGCAGGATCCATCAGAGCATCCGGTCTGTGCAACAGCAAACTGTCTAAGTAATCAATTCTCATGCGAGAAAGAATGCCATCCACAGCATTAATCAGATATTTCTTAGAAAAATCATACCTGGTAGTTTTATAATCTAACTCAGGATTTTCATAAATTCCAGTCTTTGATTGAATGTAAAAATCGTCGCGTTTTAAGGTTGATTTTTGTAATGCTTCTCCGAAAATTTCTTCAGATTTACCATGACCATAAACATCAGCTGAATCAATATAGTTAATACCAGTTTCATGGGCAGTTTCTAATGCCTTGACAGCTTCATCAACAGTCAGTTTATTCATGCGCATAATTCCGAGTGCAATGGCTGAACCAGAAAAGTTGGTGTTGCCAATTTTAATTTTTCTCATAATGTACCTCCTTTCTTTAGTATACGCTTTCTTAGAGGCAAAAATTTAAAAACAGGGAGTTTTAATTTATATTTAGCAATAATTGCAAAAAACCTAATATTTTTTTAAAAATAATTTTATTTTTATCATTATTTTGTATATAATAGATATTACATAATTTTGAAAAAACAAGTAGGAGGGAAAATTATGAGTAATAAAATAGGAGTTATCGGTGACGGTCACGTTGGCAGTACGGTAGCGCAGCAGTTAATATTAACGGGTTTAGTAGATGACCTCGTTATGATTGATGTTAATGAAGCAAAGGTTAGAGCAGATCAGCTTGATTTTCAAGACGCGATGGCAAATTTGAAGCATCACACTACTATTACGATCAATGATTATTCCGCCCTCAAGGATGCAGACATTGTCATTAGTGCTTTTGGAAATATTGAGTTGGAAGCAGGCGGTGAGCGTTTTGCAGAATTGAATTATAACCGTGAGCGAATTGGAGACATTGCGGAGTCAATCAAGAAGAGTGGCTTCAATGGTATTTTGGTTGCCATTACCAATCCAGTTGACGCAATTACTAATATGTACCAGGAACTAACTGGTTTACCGCGCAAACATGTCATTGGTACCGGTACTCTATTAGATACGGCTCGTATGAAGCGTGCTGTTGGTGAACGGATGAATGTAGATCCTCGTTCAGTTGAAGGTTTTAACTTGGGTGAGCACGGTAATTCACAATTTACTGCTTGGTCAACTGTTAAAGTTTTGGAAAAACCAATTACTGAAGTAGCTGAAGCAAAACATCTTAAGCTTGAAGACTTAAACGATGAAATTAAATTTGGTGGTCAAACAGTTTATAAAGGCAAACAATATACCAACTACGGTATTTCAGCTGCTGTAACTCGTTTGGTAGAAACCATTCAAAGCGATGCTCACACTGAAATGCCAGTTTCAAATTACCAGGAAAAATATGGTACCTACTTATCTTACCCGGCAATTGTTGGTCGCGATGGTATTGTTCAAACCGTTGAATTGACACTGACAGATGAAGAAGAAAAGAAATTACAGGCATCTGCAGAAACAATTAAAGAAAAAGCAAACAAATAGTTCTAGTTTATTTAGTTATTTAGTAAAAATGGTGGTCACAAAGATCATCATTTTTTTATTATATGAAAAAGATAGTGAATTCTATTGTTATAAGGGGTATTCTTATAGTAATGAATACTTAGAAGGGGAAAAATCATGAGCAAGATTAATGAAGATTATATTTTAGGTCTTGATATCGGGACCAACTCTTGCGGCTGGGCCGTAACTGATAAAAAAATAACTTATTAAAACTAAGAGGAAAAACAGCAATTGGCTCACATTTATTTGATGAAGGGCATACTGCTGCAGATCGGCGTGGTTTTAGGACTACCAGAAGGCGGCTCAAGCGTAGAAAATGGCGCTTAAGATTGCTGGAGAAAATATTTTTGATAATATACCACATTGTTAAGTATCGTGGTAATTTTTAATAGCATACACCAGTCAAAGATTTTGAAGCTTTTAAAATTGATGTAGATTTAATTTTAATAAATATAAATTATACTTTAATATTTTAAGAAATTGACACTAATTAAAGAAAGGCTACTATTTGTTCACATGAAAAACATACTAAAAAGTAACAACAACAAACTATACCTTTTGTCAGTGATCACAGATAACTTGGGTAGCTCTTTAATGTCATTTGCGTTGCCGTTGATGGTACTTGATATCACTAAAAATGGTATTCACTTATCAATAATTTCTATTATTGAAACATTGCCTATTTTGGTTTTAGGTCTTCCGGCAGGAGCTCTAACGGA
Organism: Lactobacillus huangpiensis; assembly: GCF_019972815.1. Taxonomy (GTDB): domain Bacteria; phylum Bacillota; class Bacilli; order Lactobacillales; family Lactobacillaceae; genus Lactobacillus; species Lactobacillus huangpiensis. Next base: position 31,933 of record NZ_BPPA01000005.1, on the reverse strand, counting down.
TAAATTAGATGTTAAAAAGATTCTCATTTTTAGTGATTTGATTAGATTAATCAGCTACTTGATTCTTTCCGCATCATTTGCATTCCAGTTAACAGTGAATTGCATGATTTTAATTATTTATGCGGTATCACTTGTCGTCAGCGTGACAAACACAATTAATACCGTGTCAGAAATTACTTTTGTTTCTTTTTTAGTAGAAAAGAAGGATTTTTCAGAATTAAACAGTCTGGTTTATGGCATACAATATGCAGCTAATTTTGCATTGCCTATTGTAGGTGGAATATTATATCAATATATTTCGCATAGTCTTTTAATTGTTATTTGTGCAGTTTTCTACCTAATTAGCCTTTTACTGGAAAAAAAGATCAGCCTGAAAACTAAATCTACTGCTTTTACCGGCTATACAGCTCTCAAATCTGCACTTAAAACGGTAAAAACAGATATAAAGGAGGGTCTGCAATATACACTTAATCTTCGTTCTGTTTTGTATCCGTTAATATTAGCTGCACTAGTTAATATTGTGTCAGCTAATTTTGATAATGACAGCCTCATAATATTACGTACGCAATTAAAACTTTCCTCTCAAAATATTGGAATAATTTCAGCGATTGCAGCTGTCAGTGCCTTAATTGGTACTTTTGTGGTCAATTGGTTGAATAGGCACATTAAGTTTAATCTATTGTTTGTATTGCTGATTTTTGCAGGTGCTCTTTTTCGTGCCCTTTTTGCGCTGTACCAAAATGTACCAATAATGGTTCTGGCCATTGCATTTGTTTCTATAATTGAATCAATTATTAATATTAGTATCATCACGAATAGGCAACAGCAAGTTGAACAAAAATATCTTGGGCGGGTTACGAGTATCTATAAAACAGTGCTAATTGGAGTAAACTCTTTGGGCTATCTTTTAGGCGGTCTTGTTGCTAAAAAAATAGGCTCAAGATCAGGCATTGGAGTTTCAGCCATTGAACTTTTGCTAGTTACAGCAATTAGTATTTTTTTACTGTCATCTGAAATAAAGCATGATAACGAGTCTTAGCATCAAAAATTTGGGCAAAAATAGTAAAAAGCAAGAATTTATAGGCAGGTTGGGAAACTATAAATTCTTTTTTTGTTTATATATGCAGGTAATTTGTTTAAAGTAACAGATAGATTAATAATGATTATAGTCTGTGACTTAATAAATTAATGAGGAGATATATAAATGACTACACTGCATAATAATAGTCGTGAAGCTAAACCAGATTGGTCTTCAGTGATTGTGGAAGAAGAGCAAATGCCCTGGTCCCAAAATAGTGCCAAGACCATTTGCGCAAGGTATAAGGATCCAGTTCTTAGAGGCTATTCTGCTGTAATTGTAAAAGATTCAATCAACAGAGAGTTTACTGAGAATGAAAACTTAATTACACCAGACAGAGTCACAACTATGATTGTCAGGTTTCCCAGATTTATTCTTCCCGAGTGGAATACTCACCGGGTTTTCAGCAGAAACAGTGCCTCTTCAAGAGCCAGAAGCATAAAGACTACCGTCAAGCCAGTAATGGAGCAACCTGTGATTCCACTTTGGACTATTAATCACAAGGGCATGACAGGGCCATTTGCTGATTCAGAAAGGGCAAAAAGATCTACTGCAAATTGGTTGCACTCCCGAGATGAAGCAGTTCTGGGTATGTTTCGACAGCTAATGAATGAAGAAGAAGTCCCTTACGATGCTGAAGCTAGTGACTGGGAAAAATTTGCTGACAAGTATGATGAAGCATATAAAAATGATGCAGTTCCAGCTTCATGGAATGATGCTCATAAACAAGACTGCAACAGATTGATTGAACCATGGATGTGGCATGAAACTCTGGTAACGTCAACTTATTGGCAAAATTTTCTGGATTTGCGAATTGCTGCTGGCGTCCAGCCGGAAATGGAAACTATTGCAATTTTGATTAAAGCTGTTCTTAAAGCAAGTCCCAAGTATGGAACATTGAAAAAGAGAATATTTCATGTTCCCTTTATCGAGGTTGAAGAAAATGATCTGTTATCATGGGAAAGGCTTGAGCCAGTGCTTCTGCAATCGGCTTCAGAATGTGCCAGAATTTCGTATCATGATCGCTCTAAAATGAAAAATAGAAATGGCTCAAATTTGGGTAAAAGATTGCTTGCTGAAAAGCATATGAGCCCGTTTGAACATATAGCATGGTCAGCTAAAAGCAGTGACTGGAAAAAAGTTCCCGCATTAAAAGAAAGGATGACGGATTTACTTGAAAAGCATCCTGATTGCCCACCCGACAAGATAGCTGGTTCGCTGACTTCAAATTTTAGTGAGAGCTGGCTGCAATTTAGAAGAGTCATTGAAAATAGAGAACAGTAAGACAATTAACTGTGTCTAATTATATAAAATTTGCAGAAAGAAAAAGACTAATAGATTGGGTTATCAATACACAAATTTATTAGTCTTTTTGAATGTAAATATTTAAAAATAGAAGTTAATTCCTTTTTCTGCCTTGTTAAGTATGAGAAGTTTTTGACCAGGACTGATTGCCAACTAAAATTCGTGCCAAAGCTTTATATGGAACTATGGCTAACGACCATCTGTAAAAATCAATCAAAAACAATATTTTTAGCAAATATGAAAATTTTAGCGGTTCATCAAACTTAGCTTCACGCCATTGCTTTAGAATTAACAATGTATTTGTCAAATATTCTATTATTAGCAAAATTGCAATAATTGAAATGCTAATCCAGGCATTCGTTTTCATATAAAGCAGTAAAACTATAAATGAAATTGCGGATGCTGGGGTTGTGACCATTGAAAATACTGGAATAAGCAGAAAGAGCAGTACAAAAGTTTTAACCATTGAAGGAATAGATTTAGATTTAACAATCTTTTTGCTATATTTGCCTAAACATTGAAAACCGCCTTGGCACCAGCGAGTACGTTGCTTGATCAGCTTTTTATATTTTGTAACTCCCTCTTGTCCAATGCTAACGGTATTTAAGAATGTACCACGGTAACCCTTTAATAAGCCTTTTAAGGAGAATTCGCAATCTTCCAATAATGATGATGACCAGCCAACGTTATTGGTCATTTTTAAGGTCATGAATTGACCATTGCCGGAAGCTAAAGATGAACCCCAATCAGTTCTTGCCATTTGTAGAAGAGAATTATAAATAGTGAATTCAAAATTTTGCATTGCTGCGATATTATGCTCCAGATTATAAATATTTACTCTTGTTTGAAGCAAATCACAATTAGAATGATTAAAAGCATATACGACTTGCCTTAAGTAATTTGCATCTAAGTGGCTATCAGCATCTATGACGCCAATAATAGTTTTTTCTTCAGGAAAATTCATTTTGGCAATGCGTTTGGCTGTATCCTGTAATGCTGGCCCCTTACCTTGTTGAGCATTAGGTTTTACGCGGTGTACAACTATGACATTAGGATGATAAGCATATTTTTGTAATAAAGTAGTGGTACCATCACTAGAATCATCATCAATAAAGACCAGCTTGAGTTTGATAAAACTCTCACATTGTTTTTGTAATTCCATTAAATAAGGAATGTTTTTTCGTAAGGATTGAAATTCATTCATTGCTGGGATTAACAAGAACATAGTATCGAAATCTCGACAGCGCTCGCCGTAATTATCTTGCTTTACATTATTGCTAAATGTCAGATAAAGAGTCCAAATTAAATCAAAAATGTACGAACAGCCACCTAAAATTAAAATGATGACTATTAATAAGTTCATTTTATTTTCTCCAAGTTATTTATTCCGTATTCTAAATATATGTTAACTTTATAATAACATAAATTGGTCTAGACTAAAAATATATTCTTTTAAAATTTATAAGTTTAAACTTTAATAAAAAATATATACCCTTATAGACATTGCTTTAATCACGGAAAACTTAAAATTTAAATAAGTGAAAAGTATACTGGATTATTTTTAATATAGTTTTTTTATTGTTGTAAATTCATGAGTGAAGAAAAATATTTTATTATTATTTTTTAAAAAAGGCATATCATTGTAAACTGTTATTTTATACATGATTAAAATATAGTAAAAAATAATTATATTTGCAAAAAGTAATTAGTAAGAAAGCTTTTTTTAAGTGAACAAAAAAACAAGCAGCTGCGTGCTTGTTTTTCGGGTACTTTTACTTACATAAAAATATTCGGACTTGTTATTCTCCTTTAAAAGTCCCTGCTTCAACTTGACAGATAAAGTCTGCTAAGTGCTTGTAATAAACATCAGGGTTATCAACCATATGATGATGGCCACCATCAGGAGTTGTAACTAAGCGGGAATTCGGAATTTCTTTTTGCATAATTTTAGCCGTAGCGATTGGCATTGTTTCATTTTCACCAAAGGTTAACAAAGTTGGTACTTTAATATTTTTAAGTTGGTCTCTAAAGTGCCAGTCTTTTAGTTTGCCAGTAATCACAAATTCATTGTCACCCTGAAAGGCTTCGTATACAGCAGAACCACCAATATCCTTTAAATGATATAACTTAGACGGCTGTTTGCGGTCAACAAAGTTAATGTTGAGAATGTTGACATCTTCTTGATAGCGGTCATTGCCATAATCGTTATTGTTTTCGCATTCATGCATGAAGTCAATTTCAGTTTGGGGCAAAACTTCTTGGCGACGTCGGTTCACGGCTTTAACATAATCATCAATATCGTCCACCATTGAGGAAATAATTGCTCCTTTCAGGTGCTGACCATATTTAACGGCATATTCTTGTACCAGAAGTCCGCCCCAGCTTTGACCAATCAAATAAAAATTGTCTAAACCCAGTTTTTCACGTACCTCGTCAACTTCATCCAGGAAGTATTCATATGTTAGATACTTTTTAGCAATTTCCGGATCAGAATAATCGGGTTGATCGGAATAAAGGGAACCAAGCTGATCATACATCGTTACTTGCACATCCAAGCCCTGCTTTTTTAATTGATCGGCAGTATCTTCCCAATATTCATGGTTTCCTCCGGGGCCTCCATGTAGAGCCAGTAAATGAATTTTGCCTTGACCCTGAGTGTTTGTCCATAAATGATAGCCATTATCCAGCGTAATAATTTTGGTACCTGTTTTCATATTTCTCTCCTTTAATCGTTATCAACTAGTCTCTATTTTAGCTCATTATAATAGAAAGAAAAACAAATCCCAAAAATGAAAAGTAATTTAAGGTAATGCCTAAAATTAAGCGATTACATGTTACAATTAGTTTAGTATGTTAGATGAAGATTAAGGAGAACGAAAATGGCTGAACCCAAATGGTTAAAAGACATGGATGCTAGCGAGTATTTAAAAGAAGATTTTGATGCAAAAGGCAAAAGTCGCTATACAGTAGAAGGGCTTGATAAGAAAGACCCAGATTGGCTTGACAAAGCAGCAGAAAAAACTCACGCCGCTACAGGAGATGATTATGTTAAGCTTGATAGTGGGCTGTTAACAGTTAACCAAATAAACTGGATGCTACGCAACACGATTGGAGAACTAACCTTTGTGGATGATAATAACCAGTTCTTATGGTACAATCGTCCGGTTGATCCTAATGTGAAGATGAAGGCCAAAAGAGTTCCTGCGCAAGTAGGGAACACAATGGGCGAAGTTCATCCGGATGTGCGTGAAGTAATTCCGGAAGCTAAAAAAGTTGTTCATGCACTGCGCACTAAAGAGAGTGGGCATGATACTGTATATATGCCAGTACCTACTGGAAATCTTAAGGAACTGGTTTTGCATTATTATAAACGCGTTGAAGATGATGAGGGCAATTATGCCGGTATTTATGAATGGGTACAAGATCTTTATCCATTAGTAAAATATTTCTGTGAAACTACAGGACAAAAGTTGGTCGTTGATCCGGATGTGACAACCGGTGCGACATATAGACGCAATTCAGATCCTGATGCTAAGACAGGTGCGTCAACTAAAGCTGAAGCGGCAAAAGAAGAGGCTGAAGCAGAAACTGAGTCTGATGCAGCAACGGGTGCTTCTCAAAACTAGAAATAAATTGAATATTAATAAGCAGTAGTTAGACAGCTTCTAACTACTTTTTTGTTATACTGATAATAGATGAGCTTATAAACACAGTTGAAGTAAGCTTCTGGGAGGAATTAAATGTTTTAGCTATATTTGGTAATAATTAAGGTAGTTAATATGAAATTTCTTAAAAAGTATTGACTACAGTAAAATAGAATAAATTGTTTTTTATAGAGGTAATTATGTCATGACTTTTTACACACTTAAATATATTGAGCAAAATCAAAATACAAGTAAAACCATTCTCTATGTACTGATTGCGGTTGCGGCTTTAACGATGATTGCTTTTACAGTTCTTTATCTCAGGCATAGATTCGATACGCGCTACCGAGACCTGGGCATTATTGCACTTTTGTTTTTGCTTTTATTTATGGGAACACAATACGAAAAATACGTGCAAACCAATGTGGTAAAATCCCAATCCGAGCAGATTGCGCCTTTTATTAAATCAGTTGCTAAAGATCATAAGGTTCCGGTTTCGGACGTCATGGTTAGTTCTACAACTTTGCAAAACGGTCTAATTGTCAGAGTTGATTCCAAAGACATTGACTATCAACTGGAACTAAATGACGATAACAATTCATATTCTTTAAAGCAGGCCCACGTGATTAACCACACGGTCGACGTAAAGAATTAGGAGGAAAATAATAATGAATTATACGCAGCTTTTTATTAAATTCGTATTAGGTGTGTTAACTTTAATTTTTCAAATAAATGTGTTTGGCAAGAGCAATATTGCTCCCACAACGGCTCTGGATCAACTGCAAAACTATGTTTTGGGTGGTATTATAGGAGGCGTTATTTATAATGCCAATATTTCCGTATTACAGTTTTTGCTGGTTTTGATTGTCTGGACTTTAGTGGTCTTTATCCTAAAATTTGCCAGAGAGCACAGCAACTTTATTCGCAGCCTAATTGATGGCAAACCAATTCAAATAATTAAAAATGGTCAAGTTTTGCCTCGAAATTGTTTATCTGCTGGACTTTCAGCTAATGAATTAATGTTTAAATTGCGCAGTCAAGGAATTTATTCTGTTGATAAAGTGAAAAACTGTATTTTTGAAAAGAACGGTCAATTAACGGTAATTAAAAAAGATGAGAAGAATGTACGTTTTCCGTTAATTAATGATGGTCAAATCAACCAAGATGTGCTTGAATCTATTAATAAGGATGAAGACTGGCTAAAAGAGCAGGTCAAACAAGCTGGCTATGATGATACTGGTGATATTTTCTTAGGAGAATTTGAAGATGGCCAAGTTTCATTTACTGGTTATAATCAAAAATAGAAAAGGTAATTAAATGGAAAATTTGAATAAGGCACGACAGTTAGTGCAAAATGCTGATACTGTAATAGTGGTTGCCGGTAATGGCTTAGCTAAAACTGAAGGACTTGACCTTTTGGGTCAGGAAGATTTTGAACGTGATTTTCCCACTATTGTTCAAAAATATGATGTTCATTCAGTAGGATATGCTCTTGATGAGCACAAGCTTTCATGGGCTGAGAAATGGCAGTTATGGTCAAACCTTATTCAAAGGTATTCACTTGATTATCATCCTAGTAAAACATTGCAAAAACTGAAGCAATTAATTGATGACAAGCAGTATTTTATTGCTACCTCTGCATTTGGTCACTTTTTTGAAACTGCCGGCTTTAATGAAAACCGCATTTTTAATGTGTTTGGCGACTGGACTAAAGCGCAGTGTTCCAGCGGCATCAATCATGGACTTAAGAATTGTCAGTCTGTCGTTCAAAAGATTGCTGGGAAAAAGCCCGATACCAACATAGAAGAATTGGTACCAAAATGTGATGTATGTGGTCAGCCACTGGAAATACATATGCCACTTAATGAGCATTTTTATCCAGATACTGAAGCTAACACTCGTTTCCGCTGGTTTTTAACCGGTAATGAAGATAAAAACACTGTTTTTTTGGAATTAGGAGTTGACGAAACGAGCCCGCAATTACGGGAACCAATTGAACATTTGGTAGCAGAATTTCCGCAATGGTCCTATGTGGCTGCTGACTTCAAGCAGGAAAATTTATTACCGGAAATTCAAGAACGCAGCGCTGGTACAAACGCGGATGCAGCAAGTTTAATCAATAATTTGGTGATGGAGTAGCTGATTTCAATGAGTATTTACGTAAAAAATGGCGTACTGCATGTTTCTGGGGTTCAAGATAAGATCCGCGGCAAGGGTCAGGAATGGCCTGACTTCATTTCCGACTACACTATGCTCGATATTGAAACTACGGGCTTAAACCCATATCGTGATCATGTAACTGAACTTGGTGCAGTTAAAGTGCGTGCTAACAAAGTGGTAGATGAGTTTAGTCAACTGGTTGTTTATCCACGGTCAAATCATGTGCCGAGTTTTATCACTAAGTTAAATGGTATTACTGAAGAACTGCTTCTTAAAGAAGGAAAGCCGGTAAAAGAGGCAATGACGGCTTTTCGCAAGTTTATTGGTGACGATATTATCATTGGCTATAACGTCAATTTCGATCTCAATTTTTTGTATGATTTAGCACGAAAATTTCATTTGCCGGAGCTTAGTAACGATTATGTCGATGTGTTGCGTTTAGCTCGAGTATATTATCCGCAGCAGCACAATCGCTTGCTTGACTGCATTCAGCGCGCAGGTATTGCACAAGTAGAACAGCATCATGGTCTGGAAGATTCCCTTGATACTAAAAAAGTTTATGATGATTTTCGCCAGCATTTTACGCCAGAACTATTGCAAAAAGCACAAGGCAAACTGAAAAACATTGATTTGCTGGAGGAAGAACTGGAAGTCTGGGAATTAGGATTTCGTAATCCGGTTAATAATAAAAAGATTGCTTTTGCTCCTGAGGTAGAAATAAACGGCACTGAAGCTGCTCAAATGGTTAATAATATGAATGGCATAGCCCAAACTGGTGTCAAAGCTGATACAGATTATTTAATTATGAGTGATGACGGCTTTTTCAGTAAAAATAATCCAGAAGCATTGAAGGCAAAAGAATTTAATCATGCAGGCAGCAAGATTAAGCGCTTGTCTGAAAGCTATTTTTTGAATATGCTGGATGAATGGGCCAGAAGTTAAAATTAGAGGCAAGGGATCATTGACCTTGCTTTTTTATTGTTCCTGTTGCAAACAACAGTTCGATTAGCTATACTTAATTATTATTAAAAAGGAGCAATGTGAATGGCACGCAGGAGGAGCAGACGAAAAACTAAAACAACTAACGGAGATTTTTGGGCAATAGTCATTATTATCTTGTTCTTGTTGTGGTTTGTTTCTACTAAGGGTGGCTCAGACCCAAGTGGACACCAGACAATGAACAGGATCACGCGCAGTGACCGCCAGAAACGCAATCAAATTGATAAGGCCAAGCCTGCTGCTAAAGTATACGGTGGCTTGTCGCATGAAGACTACCAAAAACTGGCTAATTTAAACTTTAAAAGTGGAAGTTCTTCTTATATTACTGTTAATAATGATCATTCCACGTTAATCAAAAATGCCTGGCGCGTTAATCGGGTTATTTATTCTGATTTGGATAGTTTAAATCGTACATCTCATTCGAATACAGCCTTTTTACAAAAGCGCAATGTTGCTAACGATAGTTTGAGGGTTCGCCAATTCGTTGAACCAACTGGTTGGCATTATAACCGGCGCAACGGCACACAAATTTATAATCGTGGACACCTCATTGCGTATTCAGTTTCTGCCGGTATTGACTTTGAAGGCAACTTCAATCCCCGCAATCATTCAGGTGATCAAAATAACCCTAAAAATTTGTTCACACAGTCTGCTTTTTCCAATCAAAGAATTCAAACAATGTTTGAAAGCCGTATTCGTGTTGCTTTAAGGCAAAATAAAAAAGTGATTTATCAAGCTACGCCGATTTTTCGAGGAGACGAATTAATGGCACGTGGTATTAACTTGCAGGCAGTCTCAACTGACGGAGAACTTGATTTTAATGTTTATCTGTTTAACGTTCAGCCTGGTTACTCTTTTAACTATAACAATGGACGAGCCAAAGTAAATCATGAGATTTTTGTGAAAGATAATTACTAACCAGTAGTTGCTGGCAAAATCAGCTTTAAAGAATAACCAAATGTTCGGATAAAATAATAGTTAATATATACAGAGATTAAAAAGAGTGGTAGTAACATTTACTGTCGCTTTTTTCTTAAGGCAAAACTTTAAAAAGAGAACAATAAAAGCAATTTCCGGATAATAATTAACAATTTAAACAACAAATACGAATAATTAACTTAAAAGCTTGATTATGATAAGATAATTACGAATTTTAATTAAGCAAATTAGGTTGTGTTCTGACTTTTTTTATCATAAAATTAAGAGAGTAAAAATGAAAAATAAAGATTATAGTGGTGCGATTTAATGGATAACAATAAATTTGTTGAAGTGAAAAACCTGCAAAAAGTTTATGACAATGGTCATGAAGCTATAAAAAACGTCAGCTTTTCCGTTAAAAAAGGAGATTTGGTGTGTTTATTAGGGCCATCCGGTTGTGGAAAAACAACTATTTTAAATATACTGGCTGGTCTGCTTAATCCCACAGAAGGAGACATCTTATTTAATGGCAAGTCGGTGGTAAAGGTTGCACCTAAAGATCGCCATATTGGCTACGTTTTTCAAAACTATGCATTGTATCCTCATATGACTGTTTTGCAAAACGTAATGTTTCCACTTATTGTAGGGGCTAATAAAAAACCTAAAGAAGAAGCCAAAAAGATTGCTACTAAGTACATGGAATTAACGCAGATTACCGAGTTGGCTGATCAAAAGCCTGGCAATTTATCCGGTGGTCAGCAACAAAGAGTGGCAATTGCTCGTGCTTTGGTACAAGAACCTCAAATTCTGCTCATGGATGAACCTTTGAGCAATTTGGATGCCAGACTGCGTTTAAAGATTCGTGAAGAAATTCGTTCATTAGTCAAATCTGTTGGCATTACCACGCTTTTTGTCACTCATGACCAAGAAGAAGCATTGTCTATTGGTGATAAAATCATCCTCTTTAATGATGGTGTTATACAACAAGACGATTTAGGCCAAAACTTTTATTTGGAGCCTAATAATTATTTTGTAGCCAATTTTGTCGGCAATCCAGTAATTGATAATTTTAAAATAACTAAAACTGCAAATGAATTAAAGTCAAGCCAATTTACGATAGATCTTGCTGATCTGGAACAGTCTCGTTTTAAACGGGAATTGCCAGATGGTGAGTATATCTTGTCTGTTCGACCTGAGAATATTATTCCAGATCCTGAGGGTCTTTTCGAGACCACGGTGGATGATATTGAATTAATTGGACGTGAACGTATACTGAAATTTACATTTGATAATGAACAGGTTCGTTCACTAATTAACCTTGAAACTCCAATTAAGAGAGGCGATCAAGTTAAACTTAAAATGCGATTAAATCGGGTATTTCTTTTTACACCTGAAGGAGAGCGAGTTTACTAATGAAGACAAATCAAAAGAAGGCTTGGCTTTTTTTAGCACCAACTATTATCTTTGTCACTTTGTTTAGTATTTATCCCATTTTACGTGCTTTTGGTATGAGCTTTCAAAGTGGTTCATTAATTGATTTACACTGGAATGGTTTTAGTAATTATCAGTATATTTTCAACGACCCGGAATTTTGGCTGGCTATCAAGAATACGGTGCTATATGCAATTATTTCAGTACCTATCGGCTTAATAATTTCAATTATGCTGGCGTGGATAATTTTTGACAAGGTGAAGCATAAGTCATTCTTTGAAACAACGTTTTTTATGCCATATGTTACTTCAACAATTGCCATAGGGATTGTTTTCCGTTACATCTTTAATGGTGATTACGGGATGTTGAACTTTTTGCTTAGATGTTTGCATCTGCCTGCTCCTGACTGGATTGATGATCCAGCAATGTCTTTAACTACCATTATTATCTTTGGTATTTGGTCGTCACTGGCTTTTAACATTGTCATATTAATGGGAGCACTGCGTAATATTGACCCGAATTTTTATACAATTGCTGACATGTACGGTGCTAGCGGGCGCGATAAGTTTTGGCGCATTACTATGCCGGAGCTGGTTCCTACTATTGCTTTTCTGCTAACAATGAATGTGATTGGAGCCTTTAAAATCTATACTTCTGTTTACGCACTCTTTAACGGGCAAGCCGGAGTGGGTAATTCGGGAACAACTGCCGTGTTCTATATTTACAATAAGTTCCAAATTGTCGGCACTCCGGGAGTTGCGATGGCGGCAACGGTAATTTTGTTCCTGATAATTCTGTTTGCGACGTTCTTGCAACGGAAAATGATGAAGAAGATAGGAGAGAATTAAATGAAACGAATTCGGCTAGGAGTTTTATTCAGTTACATTATTTTATTTATCTTTGCCATCATTACTGTTTTTCCATTCATTTATATGATTTTAGGTGGTTTGATGAGTTTTCAGGAAACAACTTCTATTCCGCCAACATTAATCCCGCATCATTTTGAGTGGTCTAACTACGCAAAAGTATTTGCCCGTGCACCTTTTGGTCGCTACTTCTTCAATACGGTTTTAACAGCCAGTATCACCACGCTTGTCAGTTTGTTTAATTCATTGCTTGGCGCTTTTGCCATGGTTAACCTGCGCTTTAAGGGCAAGGGTCTAATCCAAATGGTGCTTTTGTCACTATTGATGGTACCTGGTGAAGCAATTATTTTTACTAATTACAATACGATTGCACATATGGGTTTGCTTAATACCTATGTAGGACTGGTCTTGCCATTCCTAACTTCGATTTTCTACATGTATTACTTGCAGAGCTATTTTGGTTCAATCTCAGATACGATTTATAAAGCAGCTATGATTGATGGCGCCAGTGATTGGGATTACATTTGGAAAATTTTAGTACCGATGTCAAAAGGCGGCTTGTTTACAGTTGGTCTTTTAAGCTTCATCTCTGGCTGGAATTCATTTCTCTGGCCGTTACTGGTTACAAATGAAGATACCATGCGTTTGCTAAATAATGGTTTATCTGCCTTTGCATCCGATGCCGGTAGTGAAACGCAATTGCAACTGGCTGCTGCTACCCTGACTGTTTTACCAATTTTAGTCTTGTACCTAATCTTTAGAAAACAGATTATTAAGGGGGTGGTTCGTAATGATCTTAAAGGATAGAACCACCATTACGTTTTACAATGGTTTAAATACTATTGGCGGCCCAATGATGGAGGTGGCATATCACAAATCGCACATTTTGTTTGATTTGGGTGAAGTCTACCGACCTGAGCTCAATTTGCCTGACGAAAATTATCAGACTTTAGTGCAAAATGAGCTGATTGGTGATGTACCGAACTTTTATGATCCCCAACTAACTGGTAAAGCAATTGATCATGGACGTTGGGAATATGCGGCAGCTTATATGTCCCACCTGCACCTTGATCACAGCAAGGCCATGAATTTCTTGGCTCCAGAAATACCTTTGTATGCAGGGTCAATAACAGCTAAGATGTTGCCTGCTTTAAATGAAAAAGGAGACTTTTTACTGCCTGCTGCCGGACATGAGGCGAATTATACACGCCCAATTTTTGCAGCCGAGTATCAAAAGCCAATAGAAATCGGCGATATAACGATGACGGTGTGGCCAAGTGACCACGATGCTTATGGTGCAACTGGTCTGATAGTGAGAACACCAGACTTGGCAATTGCCTATACTGGCGACATTCGTCTTCATGGTTATCATCCTGACTGGGTTAAAAAATTTTTGGCAGCAGCTAAAGACTGTGATGTTTTAATTACTGAAGCAACCGGGTTTTCTTGGCCAGAAGAAAAGCATGAAGAAAATAGCGAAGAATTTACTGGTCCTAAAAATGAGGATGAACTGACTGCCAAATTTGTACAATTGCAAAATGACAACCCTAAGCGGCAAATTACTTTTAATACTTATCCTACCAACGTTGAGCGGCTATTGCGCATTATTTCTGATTCACCGCGTAAAGTTGTTTTGCATGCCGCAAGAGCTCATTTGCTCAAGGAAAGTTTAAATCAAGATTTTCCTTATTATTACTTGCCAGGGGAGCAGAAATTCGTTGATCTGAAACCGGAACTAGCTGTTCATTACGATGATCTGCTAAATGATGATCACGAATTCCTCTGGCAAGCAGTTGCTGATTTCGACCACTTGCAAAAAGGTGGTTTGTATATTCACTCTAATGCAGAGCCATTAGGAGATTTTGACCCAGCATACAAGCCTTTTTTGCAAAATCTCGCTGAGCAAAATATTGAAGTTCAGACGTTGCGTTGTTCTGGTCACGCTGACGAGCAAGAACTAAAACAAATTATTGCTTGGGTTCAACCACCAACACTTATTCCTGTGCACACATTGCATCCGGAGCTGGTGGAAAACCCTTATGGTAACAGGATTTTACCAAAACGTAACCAAACAATTGCGTTTTGATTAATCAAAAAAATGTTGTTTAGTTTTTATATTTGGGAGGTTTAACCAAATGAAGTTTAGTAAAAAGTTAGCCGCTGCGTTTGCTGTTGGTTTAACTCTTGTTGGTACTGCAGCTTGTTCAAATGGCGGAAGCAATTCTAATTCTTCCTCATCTTCAAGTTCAGAAAAAATTGCCAAAGTCAAAAAGACAACCAATATTGTTTTTTGGCATGGTATGACAGGTGTGCAACAATCGACTTTGAAAAAATTGACACAGGAATTTGAAAGCAAAAATCCTAAAATCAAGGTCAAGTTGGAGAATCAAGGTGCTTATAATGACTTACAAGCCAAAATTAATTCAACTTTGCAATCGCCTAATAACTTGCCAACCATTACTCAGGCATATCCTGACTGGCTCTTTAATGCTGCTAGCAAAAACATGCTGGTTGATTTAAAGCCATACATTAACAATAAAGAAGTTGGCTGGGGAAGCAGTAAAGCTTCTGACATCAAGTCTGAACTTCTTGATGGCGCTAAGATTAATGGCAAACAATACGGTATTCCTTTTAACAAATCAATTGAAGTTTTGACTTATAACGCAGACTTGTTAAAGAAATACGGTATTAAAAAAGCTCCTGCAACAATGGATGAACTGAAGAAAGATTCACAAATTATTTATAAAAAGAGTAATCATAAAGTTGTTGGAGCCGGTTTTGACTCATTATCAAACTACTACACTTTAGGCATGAAGAACGAAGGCGTTGACTTCTCAAGTAAAATTGACTTTGCCGGCGATACTTCAAAGAAGGTTATTAATTTTTATGCAGATGGAATCAAAGATGGCTACTTCAGAGTAGCTGGTTCAGAACACTATCTGTCTGGACCATTTGCTAACCAAAAGGTAGCAATGTACATTGGTACTTCTGCTGGTGAAGGCTTTGTTAAACAAGGTGTAGGCAACAAGTTCACTTACGATGTTGCACCTCGTCCAGGTAAATACACTATGTCACAAGGTACTGATATTTACATGTTCAAGCATGCTTCAGCTGACCAAAAGTCTGCAGCATTTACTTACATTAAGTTCTTGACCTCAAAAGCAAGTCAACTTGAATGGGCAAATGCTACTGGTTACATTCCTGTTAACCAGAGTGCTGCTGATTCAGCTGAATACAAGGATACTAAAAAGCTTAAATTGCCAGCTAAACTTGAAGATGCAATGGCAAACTTATACAGTGTGCCAATTATCAAAAATGCTGGAGCTGCATACGGTAATTTGAATCCAGTTATGCAAAATATTTTAGCTGCTGCTCAAAAGAAGCAAAATGTTGATGACGCTATTAAATCGGGCAAAACAAAATTTGATGCTGCTTGGAAGCAATAAAAACTAAATAGCAATTTTTATTAAAGAGCTTGCCATAATAGGCAAGTTCTTTTTTATGCCCAAAATGGAACAAAATAAAGGTCATCGAAAAAATGTTCGGAATATAGCTAACTATAATTACAAATAAAGTAAAATATACAAATAAAGCCGAATTTTTGTGTCTAAATTTATTGTAATCTTGCATTATTTGCTATACAATAAATGAGTATTAATGCTCAAACTATCACTATTGAGCACTTAAAAAATTTTGGAGGAAAAAAGATATCATGAATTTCGGTAAAAAGCTGGCAGCTGTTGCGGCAGCCGGCTTGGCATTAATTGGAACTGCAGCTTGTTCAAAAAGCAACAGTTCATCATCCTCAAGTTCTAAAATACCAAAGGTAACTCAAAAAACTACAGTTGTTTTTTGGCATGGGATGCAGGGCTCTCAGGAAAAAACACTGAAAAGTTTAGCTCAGGACTTTGAAAATAAAAATCCTAAAATAAAAATCAAGCTTGAACAACAAGGTGATTACGATAACTTGCAGTCAAAAATCACTTCGACTCTGCAATCACCTAAAAATTTACCAACAATCACTCAGGCTTATCCAGGTTGGCTTGAAAGTGCCGCTAAGAATAAGATGTTGGTTGACCTTAAACCATACATTAATGATAAAAATGTAGGCTGGGGCAGTACCTCAGCATCTGGTATTAAGGAAGACATGCTAAATGGTGCGCAAATTAAGGGCACCCAGTATGGTATTCCTTTTAACAAGTCAATTGAAGTTTTAATTTATAACCCAAAGATGTTTAAGGAGTATGGCATTACCAAAGTTCCTGCAACAATGGCTGAGGTTAAGAAGGCTGCACAGACTATTTACCAAAAGAGCAACCATCAAGTAGTTGGTGCAGGCTTTGATGATCTTGACAACTACTACGTTTTGGGTATGAAGAACCAAGGTGAAAATTTCTCCAGTAAAATTGACTTTACTGGTGCTAAATCCAAAAAGTTGCTCAATTACTTTATCGACGGGGAAAAAGCAGGCTACTTTAGAATGCCAGGTTCTGATAAATACTTGTACATTCCATTTACTAACAAAAAATTGGCAATGTTTGTTACATCTTCATCAACTGAAACATGGATCAAACAGGCAGCTAAGAAAGGCTTCAATTATGAAGTTGCAGCTCGGCCAAGCAAATATACAATGTCACAAGGTACCGACATTTATATGTTCAGCCACGCCAGCGCGATGCAGAAAGCTGCTGCTTTCAAATTTATGAAATATCTTTCTTCTAAAGATAGTCAAATTAAGTGGGCTAAAGAAACCGGCTATATTCCAGTTAGTGACAGTGCCACAAAGTCTGATGAATATAAGTCGAATAAAGACTTTAAACTGCCGGCCAAATTGGAAGACATTCTTAATGCCAACTCGCTATACAGTGTTCCTGTAATTAAGGACTCTAGTGCTACATTTAGTCAATTAACCCCAATTATGCAGTCAATCTTATCTGCCGCACAAAAGAACCGTAATGTTGAAAAAGCCATTACAACAGGTAAAAATAAATTTGATGCCGCTTGGAAACAATAGAAATGTGATAAAAATTAAAAAACAGGTCTTGACCTGTTTTTTTATTTGTCGTTTTTCTCTTCAATGGTAAGATAATATTGGCATATAAAAGCTGGTAGCTACGCCAGCTAAATACAGTGGCCAGGGGTGAAAACGTGATCAAAGAACAAAAGTTTCCAGTAGAAACTAATTATAAATGGTATGATATCAGCAATTTGAGTGAAGAAGACAGTAATAAGCTGCAAATAGATTTTCATTTTACTCCTGACATGATTACCTATATTTCAGACCGACATGAACGACCCCACTATGATTATGATACGCATACGCATATCAATTTGCTGGTTTATGATGTACCTATTTGGCCAACTAAAACCATCAAGCATTTTACAGCCCATCCAGTAACTTTTTTAATATCTGGGCAAAACATCTTTACCTTTCATACTCAATCGACCAGCTATGTGTTTGATGAGTTTAATGATGCTGCTACGAGAAGAGAGCTATCAATGGCACAAGATGTTACTGAACTTTTAATGAAGTTTTTACTATATTCATCGCAGTATTTCCAGCGAGCTGTTACTCAGCTTGATGCGGAACGCAATAGTTTAGATCAAAAACTTTCTGGTGACATTAATAACAAGGACTTGGTAGAGCTGTCCAATATTGAGAAAAGTCTGGTGTATTTGTCTAGCTCAATTCAGACTAACCTAATGATGCTGCACAGTTTAAAAATGTCTCAGTTGAACTTCACCAAGTCTGGACGTGAACGATTAGATGATGTTTTAATTGAATCAAATCAATCTGCAGAAATGGTAAAAATTTCGCAACAGGTAACCCAAACTTTGTCTGCAACTTCTAATAACATGATGAACAATAATCTAAATGATACGATGAAGTTCCTTACAGTCTGGTCTTTGGTCTTAACCATTCCCACAATTTTAACCGGCTTTTATGGTATGAACGTCAGCCTCCCGGTTGGACACAGCTCGTCTGACTGGATTGCTATTACTGTAATAACGATCTTTTTGATGGTATGGTTGATTGTGCTAATGAAACGACATCACTTCTTTTAAACTGAGGCAAATAAATGAAAAATAAAGTTTTGATAGGCTCATTAATCACAGCACTTATTGCTTTTATGCTCTATTCTGTCAATCTTAAAAAAGTAGAGAACAGCAGCCTGAAAATTGTGGGTCAAGGACAGGAACAAGTTGTCAAAAATAAAAAAGGAAAAAACTCTGCCCGTGAACCAAAAGTTGCGACTATGGAGTATCCAAATCACATTAAAATTGCTTCCGGCAGTGAGAAAAAATGGGCAGAAAAAATTGTACAGGTGATGGGAAAGGATCAGAGCTATCAAGTTTGTGTTCAAGATCTCAATAATAATAAATTTGTCCGTGTTTCTAACACTAGCCAAAGACATGGTGTAAATACTATTAGTCGCTTATTTTTGCTTGTTGCTTTAACTTATGAAGAACAACAAGGGAAGTTAAATATAAATAAAGCTGTCAAAATTAAAAAAGCAGATCACGTTAAAGGTGAAAAGGTCCTTCAAAAAGGAATTGCATATAATGCAACTTATTTGAAGCAATTAATGATGCAAGGTGACAAAACTGCGGCCAACGCTTTGTTGCGCGTAGTTAAGCCTGCAAAAGTCAACTCAATTATCAGAAGAACTGGCGCTGAAGAAACCGCCATTAAAGGAAAATTTTCAGCTAAACCAGCAGGTTATACTACTGCAAATGATTTGAATAAAATTATGGTGAGTCTATACCATGATCAGATTTTAAGCAGACAATATTCCAATCAAGTTTTAGGAGCACTGAATGCTAACAAAACTAAGCCTAAGATTATCCGTAATAATAAGGGTTTAATTTATGCTATTGGGGATAGTAAAGCCAATGTTGCACTTGTCCAGTCTAATGGTAATGCTTATTGCGTCAGCGTTTGGAGCAATAATGACCATGAATTTGTTAAACTGGAAAAGGCAGTCAACAGCTTTTTTAAATAACATTTTTGACGTATACTTTACCAAATCTTAAATTTTTTGCCCTAATAAAATCCATGTTTTAGGGCTTTTTTATTAATATAAAATAATTTACAGCATGTAGATTGTATTCTTCATGTTGTAGTGCTATATTATTCAGTATGCTGTCAGAAGGAGGGGTGAAATTGGTTAGAAAAAGAAACCTTGATTTGGATAAGGTGATTGCGAAGGCGACGGAGCTGATTGGACGAAAGGGACTTTCCGCGACCACTCTGCCGAACCTAGCCAAAGAGTTAGGCGTTCGTTCACAGTCACTTTACCATTATGTTTCAGGTCGAAAGCAATTGTTGTCGCTTGTCGGTGCAAGCAGAATTAAAATTTTAGGTAAAAAATTAGTTGATAATTTGATCGGAATTTCGGGTGAAGAGGCTTTACTTAAATTTGCGGATATTGTCCGTAACTTTATTTTGGACGATCCTGCATTAATTAGTATTCTCTACCATCTGAACGAATACCAAAAAGACGATGCTATTACTCAGGAAATTTTAAAGATAATAGCTTTGGCTGATAAACTAAATTTGAAAAGTGACAGCACGGTTTCGCTCCATTCCTTAATTGGGGCAGTACTAGGATACGTTTTTTTAGATGTATCTGATTCTTTTAAAGAAGAAACTAGTGAAGAGGCTGACCAAGGTTATCATGAATTAATTATTCAATTGGTTCAGCCTAAGAAATTATTGCAAAAAAATAGAAAGGAAAATCAGAGTGCATAAACTAGTAAAAAATCATATTTTCTCGTTAATTGCATGGATTTTAATTTTAATCATTTCTGTTGTGGCTTTGCCGGACGTTACAGGGTTAACCCGTGAGCACTCAAATATTTCCTTACCGTCTGACGTTCAAAGTGAAGTTGCAAAATCAATCCAAAATGATTGGGGCCCTAAACAAAAAAATACCTATCAGATTGCAGTGGTCTTTAATAAGCAAAAAGGCAAACTGACTTCCGATGATAAGAATGCCATTAATGAAACTATTGACAGATTGAAAAATGATCAGGATCAATACGGCATTAAAATGATTTTAGGCCCAGATGATAATATTGCTACTAAGAAAAAGCTGCAGTCAAAGGATAATACAACCTGGATAATGCAGTTGAATGTGGCTAAAAAGCACGGACCGGTTAATGATGTTGAGTCTGAGTTGAATAAAGCAGTCAAAACTGCCGGCATCAGAACTTACGTTACTGGTGCTGATGTTTTACAAAATGCCTTCTCAAATGCTATTCAAGAGGGAATTAAGAAAACAGAAGTAATTACCGTCATCTTTATTTTCATCGTGTTAGTGATTGTCTTCAGGTCACCAATTGTGCCCCTGATTTCATTGCTGACTGTTGGGGTTTCCTTTATTACATCGTTTGCGATTGTTACTAACTTAGTTAAATACCAGAACTTCCCGTTTTCTAACTTTACACAAGTCTTTATGATTATCGTGTTGTTTGGTATCGGAACAGACTATAACATCCTCTTGTATGACAAGTTCAAAGAAGACCTCGGTAAAGGAATGAATCGCTATGAGGCGATGAATAGTGCTTTAAAAGTCGCTGGTAAAACCATTCTGTATTCAGGTTCTTCAATATTAATTGGATTTTCGGCACTAAGTTTAGCTAACTTTTCAATTTATCGCTCAGCAGTTGGTGTTGCAGTCGGCGTAGCTGTTTTATTAATAGTGCTGCTGACACTCAATCCTTTCTTCATGGCTGTTTTGGGAGAAAAAATGTTCTGGCCAGTGAAGAAGTTTACCGGTGAGCATGAAGATAAATTATGGCATGGTATTTCCAAAGCGACACTTGCTCACCCAATTATTTACTTAATTGTATTAGCTGTGGTTGTGCTTCCTTTTGGTCTTATGTATACTGGTCACTTGAATTATGATGACACTGATGAGATTGATAATAGTGCTTCAGCTAAAGCAGGGATGCTAGTTGTCGAAGATCACTTTTCAAAAGGGATGGCTGAACCTTCAACACTTTATATTAAGAGTAACCATAAACTTGATAATGAAGCAGATTTGCGGTTAATTGATCAATTAACCAGACAACTCCAGGCATCTGGAGATGTAGCTTTTGTCACTTCTGTAACTCAGCCTTATGGTGAAAGCATTGATCAGCTTTACGTCAATAACCAGTTAAATACTGTCAACCAAGGTGTTGATCAAGCACGTGCAGGTTTAGGTAAATTGAGTAAGGCAAGCAAAAAAGTTACTGCGGGTGCAAGTCAGTTGGCTGATGGAACAAGCCAGTTGCAAAATGGTACTAGTCAACTCCAAGATGGCGCAAGCAAATTGCAAGCTGGTACGGGTAAGCTGCAAAATGGTGCCAGCCGTTTGCAAAATGGTACTGGTCAACTGCAAGGTGGCGCAAGTCGTCTGCAGAGCGGAACCCAGCAAATGACCAGTGGCCTTAACCAGTTGAATTCTCAATTGGCAAGTGGCAGTGCTGGTATCGCAAATGCGCAGAAAAATACTAAGGCTGCTTTAGAAAAGAGCTATAAAGCTAACCTATCAAAGAGTATTAATAGTATACCCGGTTTAACTCAGCAACAGAAGATGGCTGCCATGCAAGCTGCTGGTGCTGCTTTAGAAAAATCATGGGCAGAAGCTTCTGCTTCAATGCCAGATGTATCTGGCCAAATGGGTCAGCTTCAATCTGGTGTCGGCAGATTGACTACTGCTTCTGGTCAATTAAATAGCGGTGCTTCTACTCTAACTGGCGGCATTGGTCAACTTAATTCCAGTGCAGGTCAATTAAGCTCAGGTATTGGTCAAGTTAATTCCAGTACTGGTCAATTAAGCTCAGGCATAGGCCAATTGAATTCCAGTGTTGGTCAACTAAATACTGGTGCAGGGAAATTGGCTTCAAGTACACCCAAGATTACCAGCGGAGTAGATGAAGTTAATAGCGGACTTGGTCAAGGTGCAGCTTATCTTAATGGTTTAGCTAGTTCCTCAGCCGCAGATACTTTCTATATCCCGAAGGAATTTATTAAAAACGATACTTTCCAAACCTCAATTAAAAATTACCTGAGTCCTGATAAGAAGTCAGCAATGCTTATGATTGTCTTTAAGTCAAATCCAAGTAGTCTTAAAGCAACCAAGAAGGCGCAAGATTTGAGTTTAATGGCTAAGAAGTCTTTAGCAGGAACCAGACTCAAAAAGGCTACAGTAGCAATGGGCGGAGAGAGTTCTAACATTGCTGACATCAAAGATATTGCCAACAGAGACTTTATTAGAACTGCCGCCATAATGTTGATTGGTATTGGAATTGCCCTCATTTTTGTAACTCGTTCACTTTTGCAACCAGTTTATATCTTGGGTACTCTTTTGATTGCCTACTTCTGTTCATTATCAATTACGGAATGGGTAGTTAAAGCTGCATTAGGCAAATCCATGCTGACCTGGAACACACCGTTCTTTGGCTTCATCATGTTAATTGCCCTGGGCGTTGACTACAGTATTTTCTTAATGACTCGCTATCGTGAACTTGAAGACGGTAAGCCAAGTCAAAGAATGCTCAAGGCCTGTGGCATTATCGGCACAGTTGTAGTTTCAGCTGCTATCATTTTAGGTGGTACTTTTGCTGCGCTAATCCCTTCAGGGATTCCAACTCTGATTGAAGTGGCCTTGGCAGTGATTATCGGACTGATAATCTTGGTCTTTATTATGCCGATCACTTTGTCTGCTGCTGTCAAGTTGACCTATGAAGGTGTTCATTGGCATAAGAATAAGCGTGCTAAAAATTAATTGAACTTAATTAAAAGGTTGAAATTCTCATTCAGAGAGTTTCAGCTTTTTCTGTTAGTGAAATATGTTTTCTGACAGGTTTACAAAAGTTGATTTATTATAGTATAATATTTTTAATTAAATTTTAAGCAGAAAGTAAGGAATACTGGAATGTCAAGACAAGTAAATAATCAGTAAGCTCTCGTTAAAGTTTTAAATAATTAATCACTTTTTTAATTTTGAACCTAACGTAGAGCGAATCACTTTAGCAGATAGAGTAATTTTTGCAATTCAATGAACTGCAGTCTATTTAGTGTATTATGTGTGCACGTTGAGGTTTTATAAGTGGAATTAATTAAAATAGATTATTTACAAATTGGCGTGGCAGCTTCTAAACTGCTGACTGTCTCAAATTTGAGCATCAATTCTGGGCAAAAAATTGGTTTAATTGGCAACAATGGTGCCGGTAAAACAACTTTAATGCGAATACTTGCTCAAGAAAAATTAACAGATTCATTTACTTTTAAAGGTAGGGTTTCCAGCAATTGTAATTTTGCTTATGTTTCACAATTGCTTGATGCTGGGGATAAGAGCGGTGGACAAAGGGAAAAATTGGCTCTCAATAAGGCCGTCAACCAATTAAAAAATATGCCTAACGGTTTGCTGCTTTTGGACGAACCCACTTCTAATTTGGATATTACGCAGCAACAATGGTTAATAAAGTTAATAAGTAAAAGCAAAATTGCCTGTTTAATTATCAGTCATGACCAGAATTTTTTGAACAAAGTTTGTGATTCAATCTGGTATATTCAAAATAAAGAAGTACACAATTTTTCAGGGACTTATGAAGAGTTTCGCAGCTTTAGCGAAGGTCAGCGAAAACGGGCAGAAACGACTTATGAGCAAAATAAAAAGCACCTTGAGCAGTTAAAGAGAAGTTATAATCTGCATTTTA
Organism: Lactobacillus huangpiensis; assembly: GCF_019972815.1. GTDB lineage: Bacteria > Bacillota > Bacilli > Lactobacillales > Lactobacillaceae > Lactobacillus > Lactobacillus huangpiensis. The sequence continues at coordinate 7,820 of NZ_BPPA01000005.1, read as the reverse complement.
ATAAGGCCAGAACTTTCTCTCACAACAAAAAGGGACTTTCCTCATCTGATTGGCGGTCAAAGTCAATGGGAAAACAAAAAACTGTAAATAATGTTATAAGAGCGGGTAAGAATCTCGCCAACCGCATCAATAAGGAAAAAGCAGAAATAAAGAAGCCGCAAATGCATTATCATTATGCGATTACCTTAAAAAATGGCAACAATGCAATAACTGATTTATCAATTTCACCTAAAAGCAAGGCATTACGGCTGGAGAAACAGCCAGTTAATGCATATGGTCAAAAGCTGTTTAGCATTACTCAGGAAGCAAATCTTACTTATAGCTCAAAAGTAGTTTTAACTGGGCAAAACGGGATTGGCAAGACTGTTTTTTTGAAAAAAATCAAGAATAGACAGTTAACCGGTTTTTATAATTCTAAATTGAAAATAGGTTATTTTAACCAGAATATTGTTACTAGTCAAACTGATAAAACCCTGCTAGATTCTCTTTTTGCTACCAGTATATTTGATGATAGTTCAACTATGCAGGTTTTAGGTGATCTACATTTACGTCAATACGGACAGCATAAAATAAGTGATCTTAGCGGTGGGCAGCTGGTGTGTTTCAACTTAGCTAAGATACTTACAGGTCAATATAATTTATTGCTGCTGGATGAACCGACTAACTTTTTAGATATTCCATCGGTTAATGCCTTAGCCGAATTTGTCACTGCTTATCCCTTTGCCATGATTCTCGTCTCGCACGATCAGGCATTTATCAAGCAACTTGAAGCTGTAAAATGGCAAATTAAGGACAGATGCTTAATAACTTCCGCATCCCAAAGGAAAAGGTCTAGAAAAAGCAATGATAATGAATTAGAATTGCTCAAATTCAAGCTTGATCAATTAATGCTTGACTCCCAGACTTCAATTTCTGAAATAAAACGGGTTAAGGAACAAATTCAAAATTTACAATAAAAAGCTGTATTAAAATAGTGATAAAGAGTTTTCCTTATCGCTATTTTTGTTTTATGATTAAGCTATTAATAATTATTGATTAAAGGAAGTTTCTTATGACTACTTGTCCAAACTGTGGCCGTCCCATTAATGATGCGGATGTTACCTGTCCTAACTGCCATTTTGATTTACAAAAATACCGTGAGACTTTTTTCACTGACCAACATCAGAAGGCAAACTATGAAGATGAAGAAGCCGGTAAAAAAATAGCCAGTCGCAAGGTATACCGGCAAGAATTTTATCCGAAAAAGCAAAATTCGGTTATCGAGCGAATGTTGCAATGGATTCATGTTAACAGCATGATTGTTTTTCTATTGGGAATTGCTTTACTAATTCTCATGAGTTTCTCCCGCAGCTTTGGTTGGATTTGCTTTTTTGCATTGCTTGTCTGGCTTTACATTGTTTGCAGTCGTCAAGAAAAAATTGATCGTTATACCGTGGATGAGCGCTTAACACAAAAAATCAATCAATTGGGTTCCAACATGTTCAATGATGTGGCTGAATCGAAAGAAAAAGTTAAATCGAAAAGCAGATTAGCTCAGAAGGGTATGAAATATAAAGAAAATGTTCAGGTAAAGAAGCACTTTACGTATGTGCAGCTTCTAATTGTTTTGGTGGCAGTAATAAACCTGATAGTTTTATTTACTGGATCTGGTGCATCTGTTTTAGACATGACTTACGGTCAAAAAATGTCAATTACCAGGGTTGTCTTTGGACTTGCTGGCAGACTTTTTTCTTCAAATGCCACACTGTTTTCAGGTGTCTTACTTTGTGTAATATGGTTAATAATTGTTTTGATTCCGCTATTTATCATTTATCACACGTTGAAAGATTCTAAAAAGAGCAGGTTGATCGCATTTTTACTTTCTTTGATTGAAACTATTTTTCTAATTTACATCATTTATAGAATGTCTAATAGTACACTGTCTAATCATGGTATTTTACACAGCATTACCAGTCAACTGCTTTTATACGCAGTTTCAATTGGCGCTTCAACTTATTTCTTAATTTTAGCTAGCGTGATGACGACTGGACTGACAGGGTATAATTTATTTCGTCACCGTCAAAAGCAATAATAAAAAGCTGATAAATCAACGTTCTTATATAGTAACGCAGTTTATCAGCTTTTTAATTTATGTCTTAGTGATGAGTTATTTGGTTGGCATTGATATTACTAAGTGCTGGTTTACGAATGCCATCAAACCTAAATCACTAAGTTCACGACCATAGCCAGACTTCTTAACACCACCAAATGGTAATTCACCGGAACTAATCCATGTGCCGTTGATTACGCTCATACCAGTTTCAATTTGTGCAGCTACATTTTGAGCACGCTTAATGTTGGAACTGATAACAGAAGAGCCCAAACCATAACTAGAATCGTTTGCTAAAGCAATAGCGGCGTCTTCATCTTCGACTTCGTAAACAGTAGCAACCGGACCAAAGAACTCCTGGTCAAATGCCGGATTATCACGATCAACATTGGTTAGAATAGTTGGACGGAAGAATGCACCATCTGAATCAATTTCAGGATATTGGTAGAAAATTTTTGCTCCTCCCGCAAGGGCACTATCTAATTGTTTAGTTAGTTTTTCCTTTGCGTTCTGCGAATTCATTGGCGGCAAGGTAGTACTTGGGTCAAGTGGATCTCCAGGCTTCAAACTAGAAAAGACCTCTTTTAATTCATGCAATGTTTCTTCGTAGCGAGACTTAACAACAATAATGCGTTTGGAAGAAGTACATACCTGTCCGTCGTTATAAGTTCTGGCTGAACTAAGCGCCTGCTTTAAAACTTCAGGATCAGCGTCATCAAGGATAATGAAGGCATCATTACCTCCAAGCTCCATAGTAGATTTCTTCAGATTTTTACCAGCATTTTCAGCAACTGAAGAACCACCCCGTTCCGAACCAGTCAACGCTACGCCCTGAATTCTAGGATCAGCAATCATTTGATCAAGTTGGTCGTAGCTTGGATACATATTAATCAAACTTCCCTCAGGAGCACCTGCCTGTTTAATAATTTTAGCAATCAAAGCTGCAGAGCCTGGAACATTGTGGGCATGCTTCAAAATAATAGGATTACCAACAATAAAGTTTGGAGCAAATACCCTGATTACTTGATAAAGAGGGAAATTCCATGGCTCACAGGCCATGATCACGCCAGTTGCCTGCTTTAGGTAATATGCATCGCCTAATTTGGAATCAATTGGTTCTGGTTTTAACAATTCAGGACCTTTGTCGGCAAAGTAATCGCAAATAGATACACAAAGATCAACTTCACCTTCAGATTCTCCAATCATTTTGCCCATCTCACGAGTCATGATTTCTGCCATTTCTTTTTTATGCTTGCGTAAACCGTCTGCTACTTTGTGTAATGTTGCTGTTCGGGTTTCAGGGCCTTCATTACGCCACTTGTTGTAAAGTGCATCGGTCAAGTTTAAAGCGTCTTCAATTTGTTCAGCTGTAGGATTGTCATAGCTGGCAAAAGTTTCATTAGTATATGGATTAATAGATTGATATTTAGCCATAATATTATCTCCTTAAATTTTAATCAGGATAGATTTTTCTCAAAATCAATATAAAACGTTTTCATTAATCATTATAGCACATATAGAATATTTTACTAATAATTAGTAAGTAAAAATAAAGATTTATTTTATTGCATTTAAAAGATAAGTTAATGATTCCTCTAAATACTGAGCAGCATAAGTCATTGCATGCCGATTACCCGCTATTAGTTTAAGGTCTATAGCGTGATTATTTTGAGCCAAAAAGTCAATAAAATTAAGTAAATATCTAATAGGTGCCAACTCGTCTGCAGAATTGATCATTAATAATTGTTGTAGATTGCTGTAATCATATGAATCTGCGTCAATCCTTTTTAACGCCATTTCATCTTCAGAGCCTGCATATGCTAAAGTAAAATATTTATAAAAAGCGTTGTTAATATCATGTTGGTTGCTCAAGCCTAGTTCTTTATGACCATCAACTGCAGGCGTGACGTTCTGGTGGTCTTTCATCCAAGCAGAATAACTGACAGGAGCAGACCATGTCACTGTTGGGAAACCATACTTGCCTGCAATATTTAGTGCCATGGTGCCACCACTGCTGGCACCAATTTGAGTAATGTCAACTTTTTTATTAATTACATAATCGCTTTGCATTAGCCATTTAACAAAGTTAATACTGTCTTGGTGTGCGGCTGGAAAAGTATGCTGTGGAGCAAGAGAATAGTTAGGTGCAAAAACAGTAAAACCTTTATCAGAAATTTTTTGACATAAGTCTTTAATACTGTTTTTATCTCCCCGAAACCAGCCACCACCATGCCAAAACAGCAATATTTTGTCACCAAAACCGACTTTGTCCGGCTTATAAATATCTGCCTTAAGTTTTCTTTGTTCATCATAAGTGACATCATTGATAATTTCTGCCATCCGATTTTCCTCCCAAAAATTGTATTTTTAATATCTATTATAATGTAATTAAAGGTCGGTTTTTGCTAAAAACCCAATTTGTTTTTACTTTAAGAAAAAATAATTAAAAAATTTTAATTATTATTATTTAATGACTTAAAAAGTAATCACTATGCTTATTTTTTGGTAAAATTAGGCTTAACATTGGAGGTAAGCTATGCATCTGTCTGCTAAAGCTAGTCGAAGACTGATTAATATCTTGACCGTTGTCAGCGGGATTATTATCATTTTGTTATGTATATATTGGTATAGATTGGGAATATTTACCAGTCAAGCCAAAATGAAAGCATATTTGGCTGACAAGAAAATAATCGGACCGATTATTTTTGTTTTGATTCAGATAATTCAGGTTGTTATTCCTATTATTCCTGGTGGCGTTTCACTTTTGGGTGGAGTTATTTTCTTTGGACCTGTAGCTGGTTTTATTTACAACTACGTGGGAATTTGTATTGGATCAATTATTGACTTCTTTTTAGCACGTTTTTACGGCAGACCTTTTATTCTTCATATTGTCTCTGAAAAAACTCTTGATAAATATATGAAGTGGACTAAAAACCAGCGGAAATTCAACTGGTTTTTTGCAATCTGCATTGTGGCTCCAATGGCACCAGATGATGTTTTATGTCTTTTGGCAGGTTTAACTGATATGAAATTTTGGACCTATTTTTGGATTATCATATTGGGCAAACCCTGGACTATTGCAGCATACAGTTTTGCGCTGGAATTTGGCATGGACTGGCTGCTTAGATTGACTGGTCATTAATGGACAGCCGAATTTATTTGCGTCCTTTTAAACTATCAGATGCACCTACTTTGCTGAAATGGGGACAAGATCAATATTATCGACGTTTAGCTGGTTTTGAACATTATCACAATCTGGCGGAAGCTGAGGTTGCTGCAGGAAAGTATGCCGCAAGAAAGTATAGTTATGCAATTTGTCTTAGAAATACCCAGCAATTAATTGGCTTAGCTGAACTATATAATAGAGGGACAAGCGAAGAAGAATTATTACATACCAAGGAAATTGGTTTTTTACTTGATAAAAAATTTTCTGGTCAAGGTTATATGACTGAAGCCTTAAATTTACTTTTAAATTATGCGTTTAAAAAGCTCAATCAATCTGAAATTTGGGCTGGAACTTTTAAAAATAATTTTCGCTCACAAAGTTTACTTACTCGACTTGGCTTTAAATATATTTATTCAGTTGATATGAGTATGGTAAGTACACTATTTCGATATCAGGAAGATTATTTTTTGCTGAAAAAGGCAGACTGGCTTAAAAGAGAAAAGTGATTTAAATTTGAGAAAATATTTTTTAAAAATAATTATAAAAACATTAAATATTGTTTGCTAAAAAAAGCATAATAGCTTAAAATAATATCCAAACACGGAATCCTCAGACTGATTCAGAGAGTTCGCATCTTGGTGCAAGCGAATAGATGTCGTTTCCAGATTCCATTAATGTGGGTAATTAATAATTACACGGCACGCGGCATCGTTATCGCCGATTTAATGAAGTGCAGCTAAATATTTAGCTGAAACTGGGTGGTACCGCGAAGCCATGTATGAGCCAATTCGTCCCAATCTTGTGGGATGAGTTGGCTTTTTTTGTGGAGGTAAAAAGATGCTGGATATAAAGGTGATTCGCGAGAATCTTGACTGGGCCAAGGATAAGCTTGGCAGACGTGGCGTTAAGCCGGAAGAGCTTGATGAACTGGTTAAAATTGATGCCGATCGGCGTGAAGAATTGAACCGCAGTGAACAATTAAAAGCTGAACGCAATACAGTTTCAAAGAAAATTGCGGAAATTAAAAGAAACAAAGAAGATGCTTCTGCTGCAGTTAAAAAAATGCGTGAAGTAGGACAGGAAATTAAGGAACTTGATGATAAAGTTGCTGAATTGACTGAAAAGCAAGATTACATCTTGTTAAGACTGCCTAATTTCCCGGACGATTCTGATCCAATTGGACCTGATGAAAGTTATAATGAAGAAGTTCGCAAGTGGCATGAACCGACTAAGTTAGCCTTTAAGCCTAAGGCACATTGGGATATTGGTACTGATCTTGATATTTTGGATTGGGACAGAGGAGCTAAAGTTTCTGGTGCTCGTTTTGTCTATTATAAAGGTGCTGGTGCTTTACTTGAGCGGGCTGTTTTTAACTTCTTCTTAGATGAAAACACTAAAGAAGGCTATACCGAAATAATTCCGCCATATTTGGTTAACGATGAATCAATGCAGGGCACTGGACAATTTCCTAAATTCCGTGAAGATGTGTACACCATTGTTGATAACGACAACCCTGACAAGCCACGTGATTTAACTTTGATTCCAACTGCTGAAGTTCCGCTTGTTAACTATTTCCGTGACGAAATTATTCATGGTGAGAAGCTGCCAATCAATGTAACTGCATTGTCTCCAGCATTTAGAAGTGAAGCTGGTTCAGCTGGACGTGATACTCGCGGGCTGATTAGAATGCATGAATTTAGAAAAGTTGAAATGGTTAAAATTTGCAAGCAGGAAGATTCTTGGGATGAATTAGAGAAACTAACTCATAATGCTGAGCACTTGTTGCAAAAACTTGATTTACCATACCACGTTGTAGCTTTGTCTACTGGGGATGCCAGTTTTACCAGTGCCAAAACATATGACTTGGAAGTTTGGATGCCAGCTCAAGACAAATACCGTGAAATATCAAGTTGCTCTAACTGTACTGACTTTCAAGCTCGTCGTGCGCAAATTCGCTACCGTGATGATGATGGCAAACTGCATTTGGCACATACTCTTAACGGCTCCGGATTAGCTGTTGGTAGAACTGTGGCCGCAATTTTAGAAAACTATCAAAATGAAGATGGAACAGTTACCGTACCAGAAGTTTTGGTTCCTTATATGAATGGAATGACAAAGATTACTAAGGAAGAAACTTTGATTTAATAAGTAGTACTTCGTTATGATTTCGCAGGTTGAATAAACTTGCGAAATTTTTTTGCCCAAATTTTTGTTAATAAAAGTGTCTAAAATGACTAAATTACGAATAATTGGTTAATTGGTCTAGTCTAAAAAGTAAAAAAACTGGTCTGACAGGTATTAGTGAAAACTAATTTGAAATCAATTTTACTTAAATAACGAACAAAATGATTAATTTGACGAATGAATACAAAAAGAGTAAGGTATTACATGTGTCTGAGCGAGTTACGACAAATAACAAGTTCAACATAAATCGAGCAAAAGCAGTTGACAAAAACGAGCTGTTTTAGTAAGATAATAAACGCTGTCAGGGAAGACGGCAAAAAGATCCCAGAAAAAAGTGCTTGACAAAAGGGACTGAATCTGGGAAAATAAAAAAGCTGTTTT